>JBMNUU010000021.1:0-58437 GCA_050946435.1 Prevotella sp. | reverse complement strand
CCAAGTTAAGTGAAAATCCTGACATATGCAAGTCTTTCCAAACAAATGTTTGTCAAGGACTTGCATTTATAACAAATAATTAAGCTGCGAATTTAAGGTAAACCGAAGTATTCCTATACAATCAGTCCTCAATTCACAAAATTTAGTCCTCTGTTCTGTCGCATCAGTTGGAGCCTCACAGTCGGCTGTGGTCGGCCGTTCTGGGCGAGAGCCGTCCGAAAATCACTAAATATAAAAGGGGTATTCAGCATCACCACCTATTACAATAGTATTAAATACTTTTTCTTAGACCATATTTCTAACAATATCCTTTGGCGGTATGATATTTATTTGTACTTTTGTGACACACCTATAGCACTAACTTTGAAAATAGCCTAAAGAAATGAGACAGTTAAAAATCACGAAGAATATCACCAGTCGCAACAGCGAGGCCCTTGACCGTTATCTCACAGAGATAGCGCGTGAGCCGATGCTTACGCCTGAAGAAGAGGCTACACTGGCCCGGGCCATCCACAAGGGTGGACCGGAAGGAGAACAAGCACGCGACCGGCTGGTGAGGGGCAACCTCCGCTTTGTGGTTTCTGTGGCTAAGCAATACCAGCATCAAGGCATATCGCTTACCGACCTCATCAACGAGGGCAACATGGGCCTGGTGAAAGCTGCTGAAAAGTTTGACGAGACGCGTGGCTTCAAATTTATTTCCTACGCGGTATGGTGGATTCGACAAAGCATCATGGAGGCTCTGGCCGTGAAGAGTCGCATTGTCCGGATGCCGCTCAACCAGGTGGGCATCTACGGCAAAGTGACTAAAACCACCGAAGCTTTCCTTCAGGAACACGGGCGCGTGCCCTCCACCCACGAGCTGGCGGAGATTCTGGATGTTGAAGAATCGCAAATTATGGCAGCCATGAATGCCAGTTCACGTGCCACAAGCATCGACGCCCCCCTGGGCAATGAAGACGACGGCTCTATGGCCGATATGCTCTCGTCGGACGACAACGGCATGAAATCGGACAACTCGCTTGACAAGGAATCGATGAATCAGTTTATCAACGACCTGCTGCGCGAAGTGCTCAACACACGTGAACAAAAAATCATCAAAGAGTCTTTTGGCATTGGCGAAATGGAGAAGAGCCTTGAAGAGATTGCTGACAGCCTGGGCATGACGCGCGAGCGCATAAGACAGGTGCGAGAAAAGGCTCTGCGAAAAATAAGATTCAGCAAATACGCCTCTACCCTCAGACAATATCTCGGATAAGTCCGGGGCCTCTCTCAATTCCCATATCTATCAAACGCATATTCTCAGGCAGCCACACAACATCCTCCGGGGAGAAGGCTTGTTGGTGGTTTATATAAAAAATATGCAACTTTCTCGTTGTCATACGGTTATAATGACTTTTATTTTCATCATTTCAAAATAACCGTTTGGTAATTGCACTATTTCAAAATAAAAATTGTAAATTTACACCCAATAACAAAAAACGAACAATCAACAACTCCCCATTGTATGAGAAAACCTAACAAAACAATGCCCGGAATGGAACTGGAGACGCCTGCTCCGCCATCGTGCAACAACGCTGAAAACATGGTCGCCCTAACCTTTTACGGTACACCTCCCCCCGCTGAGGCCACATAATCGGCCGCCCCCATGCATTTACCATAAAATATAAATCTCTGTGAGAGAGATCTGAAAACCCTAAAAAACAACCAACAATGAATAACATTTCTGAGGCTTTGGCCACATCGGGCTTCAAAGCTGTTGATTTTATTATATTGATAGCCTATCTTGTGCTCCTTGTGAGTCTGGGACTATTTCTCAGCCGCGACAAGGAAGGCAAGGGGAAAACGGCAAACGACTATTTCCTGGCCGGCAACGCCTTGACGTGGTGGGCTGTGGGTGCTTCGCTCATCGCTGCTAATATTTCCGCCGAGCAGTTTATCGGGATGTCAGGCACGGGATTCCGCGACGGCATAGCCATTGCCGCATACGAAGTGATGGCCGCCATAACCCTGGTGGTTATCGGCAAGTTTTTGCTGCCCATAATGCTCGACCGAAAGATATTCACCATCCCACAATTTCTCCGTGAAAGATATAATGATGGTGTGGGGCTGGCCTTCTCAATGCTCTGGCTGTTCCTCTATGTCTTTGTAAATCTAACCTCCGTAGCCTGGTTGGGCGCACTGGCCATAGAGCAGATACTCGGGCTACAGGGCCTCTCAGTGGCCATTGGCCCGATCTCTGTTTCCATAAGAATGATCATCATCCTCTTTCTTTTTGTTGTGGCAGGTGTCTATTCCATCTATGGCGGCCTGGCATCAGTAGCCTGGACCGACGTGATGCAAGTCACCTTCCTCGTCGGCGGCGGTCTGGTGACAGCCTACGTCGCCCTATCCGAAATGGGAAACGTGTTTGGAACCGACGCCTTCGGTGCCCTGGGCAAAGTATACAACGATTTGACCACTGGCGTCCACGCTCAAGACGTACACTTCCACCTGGTCATCCAAGAGAGCCACAACGCCAGTGCTTTTGCCAATGTGCCTGGTATTGCTGCCGTTGTGGGCGGTGTGTGGCTCACCAACTTGGGCTACTGGGGATTCAATCAATATATCATACAAAAAGGACTCGCGGCAAAAAGTATAGACGAGGCCAAGAAGGGGCTTGTATTCGCCGGATTCCTGAAAATACTCATTCCGTTCATCGTCATCCTTCCCGGTATCTGCGCTTACTACATTTCCCAAAATCCGCAGGTATTTGAGGGAATGGATCTGGCCGGCAAGATTAACGTTGCCGACGATGCCTATCCGTGGCTGATACGCAATTTCACCCCTACCGGTATCAAGGGGTTAAGTTTTGCTGCCCTGGCCGCTGCCATCATATCCTCCCTGGCGTCCATGCTCAACTCCACGTCCACCCTTTTCACAATGGACATCTACAAGAAATACCTGAACAAGGAAGCCGAAGACAAGACGCTGGTGAATGTAGGGCGATTGGTTTCCGTATGTGCGCTGATCGTTGCCCTTATCGCTGTCAAGCCACTGCTGGGAGGACTCGACCAGGCATTCCAATACATTCAGGAATATAGCGGATTCATATACCCAGGCATCATTACCGTGTTCGGACTCGGACTGCTCTGGAAACGCGCTTCGTCGACAGCCGCCGTGTGGACCGCCATTCTTACAATTCCTATGGGCGTATTGTTCAAAGTGACAATGCCTGATGTGCCTTTCCAATTCCGTGCCGGCTATATTTTCATCATACTGGTGACATTCTTCATCGTTGTCTCATATTCCAGCACGGTTACCGAGAAAACAGAACTACCCTCAGCGAAAGACCGCGCCGTGATGCTGCGCTGGGGAAAAATCCTTAGCTGTGTGGGCATCATCATGATTGCGGCAGCTGCCATCGTGACTATTCTTGGCATGGAGAATCCTGATGCAAATCCTGACACGAATCTCATTGCCTATCTCAACGATATCGGCTTCCAGGCTTTCTTCTTCTTCGGCGTTCTCGTGGGCCAGTGTGGCATTTGGCTCTACAGCAACTCCAAGGATAAAGTGAAAGACCCCAAAGCTCTGCCCGTCAATCTCGGGCTATTCTCCACAACAAGAGGATACACCTATGGGACCATTGGTATTGCAGCGATTACCCTACTTCTATACATTGTCCTATGGTAAAATCTCAAGAAGGAAGTTGTCGCATCTCAACAGCACACTTCTTTCCAGTTTCAACAAAATAAAATAATTTATCGATATGACTGGATATTACAAAGAATATTCCAAAGTCTGGGTTTCTGTGGACTGCATCGTCCTTGGCTTTGAAGAGAAAAAACTGAAATTGCTTATTGGCAAAAGAAATTTGGACCCCGGTCGGGGCGAATGGTCTCTCTACGGCGGATTTGTCCGTGCCGACGAGAGTTTGAACGATGCTGCCAACCGGGTACTACGCGAACTCACCGGTCTGGACCAACTTTACATGAGGCAAGTAGGCGCATTCGGAGATATAGACCGTGACCCCGGAGACCGCGTGATTTCCGTTGCCTACTGCGCCCTCATCAACGTAAAAGACTATGATGACGCCCTACGTCAGCGATACGGAGTGGAATGGGTGGCCATTGATGACATGCCGCAACTCTATTCCGACCACAACAAAATGGTGAAAGGCGCCTTAACCCTGCTGCGTCGCAGAATCAAGACCGAGCCGATAAGCTTTAATCTCCTGCCGGAATTGTTTACGCTGACCCAGCTGCAGAACGTCTATGAAGCCGCCATCGGAAGCGAAATAGACAAGCGCAACTTCCGAAAACGCATCAAACAGATGGACTGCATCGAAAAGACCGAACTCATTGACAAGGTTACCTCCAAACGCGGCGCGGCACTCTACAGATTCAACCAAAAGGCATACGATGAAGACCCCGTCTTCAGACTTTAAGAATCATAATGCCTTGCCATAGAAAAGCCATGCTGCAAAGTGTGGCCTACTACGATAAGTGGCCCATAACTATAAGTATAACTGGCCTACCACTATCAATTATTCAAAACATAATCCGCAACACGGAGCATAGAAGTATTTGTTGTTGCGGAACTTAAAAGAAAGGAGACTTATCTTATTATGTTAGAAAAACTAAAAGAAACTGTGTTACACGCAAATCTCGACTTGGTGAAGCATAACCTCGTTCGCTTTACCTGGGGCAACGTCTCGGCCATCGATCGTGAAAAGGGGTTGGTCGTCATCAAACCTTCTGGCGTCAGCTATGAAGGCATGAAAGCCGACGATATGGTCGTTGTTGACCTGGCAACCGGCAAAGTGGTTGAAGGCGATCTGAGACCATCGTCCGACACCCCCACCCATCTGGTGCTATATCGCAACTTCCCAGAGATAGGCGGCGTTGTCCACACTCATTCTACCTATGCAACGGCATGGGCCCAAGCAGGAATGGCCATTCCCAATATTGGGACGACACATTCCGATTGTTTCCGCGATGACATCCCTTGTACCAACGACATGACTGAGGAACAAATGACCGACTATGAACTCAATACGGGTTTGGTTATTGTAAACAAATTCAAGGAAGATGGCATTAATGCAGTTTACACCCCAGGTGTCCTGGTTAAAAATCACGGGCCGTTTACATGGGGAAAGAATGCCGATGAAGCCGTTTATAACGCCGTTGTTACGGAACAAGTAGCAAAGATGGCCTTCATCGCACGTTCTATCAATCCCAATGTCAGCATGAATCCGCTACTCATAGAAAAGCATTATTCCCGAAAACATGGTCCAAACGCCAGTTACGGGCAGATAAAAAAAGATGCTTAATAAAGTAGAGAAGCCATCCATAAAACAACAAAAAATTCTAATTACCCAAAATAACCAACCAAATCACCCCTATTTCTACTGCTCCCGTTAGAGCATAGATATAGGACTAAAAACATGACAACTATGATAGAAACATTCAAAGACTACGAAGTATGGTTTGTAACAGGTGCTCAACTTCTTTACGGAGGCGATGCAGTCGTTCAGGTGGACGGCCACTCCAAGGAAATGGTAGAGGGAATGAACAATTCCGGAATACTGCCCGTAAAAGTGGTCTACGCTGGTACAGCCAACAGTTCTAACGAAGTGGCAGACATCATGTCACGTGCCAATAATGATAAAAAATGTATCGGCGTGATATGCTGGATGCATACGTTCTCTCCCGCCAAGATGTGGATCAAGGGGATGCAAATACTCCGCAAGCCCTTGCTACACTTCCACACTCAATACAACGAGAAAATTCCTTTCGATACCATTGATATGGACTTCATGAATCTGAACCAGAGTGCTCACGGCGATCGTGAATACGCCCATATCCTCACGCGGATGCGCAAACCTCGAAAAACGGTTATCGGTCATTGGAAGGATAAGAAAGCATTGGCCCATATCGCCGTATGGGAACGTGTATGCGTAGGCGTAGCTGATGCTCAAGACTGCTTGATTCTCCGCTTTGGCGACCAGATGAACAATGTTGCCGTGACCGACGGTGACAAAGTCGCCTTTGAGCAGGTGCTTGGTTACCATGTTGACTATGTGCAATTCTCCACTGTCCTCGAATTCTTTGATAAAGTCAAGGATGACGAAGTGACCTCTCTCGTCAAGGATGTTTATTTCAAGGAATATGTGGTTGCAGACGAATTGAAGGACGAAAACTCAGTTGCCTACAAAAAGATATGGAATGCCGCCAAGGCGGAAATCACTCTCCGCGCCGTATTGAAACATTTCGGCGCTAAGGGATTCACCACAAATTTCGATGACCTCGGTGATGTCAATGTGGAGGAGACAGGGCATGGCTTCGACCAGATTCCGGGGTTGGCCTCACAACGCCTGATGCACGACGGTTACGGCTTTGGCGCAGAGGGGGACTGGAAGTCTGCGGCACTGCTACGCACCACGTGGATGATGAGCCAAGGACTCGAAGGAGGGACCTCTTTCCTTGAAGACTACACGTTGAACTTTGACGGTGAAAATACCTCCATCCTCGAATCCCACATGCTGGAAATCAATCCGGATATTGCCGAGGAGAAACCTCGCCTGGAAGTCCACTTCCTTGGCATCGGCGTCCGCAAAACCCCTACTGCTCGTCTAGTATTCACCACCAAGCAAGGGCATGGCGTGGCAACAACGATCGTCGATCTCGGCAATCGTTTCCGCCTCATAGCCAACGACGTAAACCTCATCAAGAGCAAGCCGCTGCCCAAGTTGCCGGTAGCCTCAGCCCTCTGGATTCCGGAGCCTTCGTTCGAAGTGGGTGTGGGTTGCTGGATGAACGCTGGCGGGACCCATCACTCCTGTTTCAGCCTGGCACTGACAGACGAATACTGGCAGGACTTTGCTGAAATTGCGGACATCGAAGCCTGCATTATCAACAAGAACACCGACTACGAGCAGTTCCGCAAGGAGCTTCGTTGGAATGAAATGTACTATATGCTCAACAAGGCTTTGAGATGACGGTGCATGGCCGAAGTTTCCCTTCGGCCACCCCCAAACATTATTCACCATATAAAAAATGTTATGGACGCAAAAACAACTATCGAAACAGGAAAAGCCGTATTGGGTATTGAGTTCGGCTCCACAAGAATAAAGGCTGTTTTGATCGACCAGGAAAACAACACCATAGCAAAGGGTGCCCATACCTGGGAAAACGAGCTTGTTGACGGACTCTGGACCTACAGCATAGACAATATTTGGAAAGGGCTGCAAGACTGCTATTCCGACCTGCGTATTAATATAAGGGAACAATACGACACCGAATTGGAAAGACCTGCCGCCATAGGCATCAGTGCCATGATGCACGGATACCTGGCCTTTAACACCAAGCAAGAAATTTTGGTGCCCTTCCGGACCTGGCGAAATACAAACACAGGCAAGGCCGCTGCCGAACTGTCTGAGCTGTTCGACTTCAACATCCCTCTGCGATGGAGCATCTCGCATCTCTACCAGGCCATTTTGAATGGGGAGAACCACGTGAAGGATATAGATTTCCTCACCACACTTTCAGGATATATCCACTGGCAGATCACAGGCGAGAAAGTATTGGGCATTGGCGATGCATCGGGTATGTTTCCCATAGATCCCCAAACCAACAACTACGACGTCGGTATGGTGGAGATGTTCAATCGGCTCATTGCTCCCAAGGGACTTGGCTGGACGCTGAACGACCTGCTGCCGAAAGTCCTGCTGGCAGGCAATGTGGCCGGAACGCTTACCGAAAAAGGAGCAAGACTACTCGACGTCTCCGGCCATCTCAAGGCGGGAGTCCCAGTCTGTCCTCCCGAAGGGGATGCAGGAACCGGTATGACGGCGACCAACGCCGTGAGACAGCGCACCGGCAACGTCTCCGCCGGCACGTCGTCGTTTTCCATGATTGTGCTGGAGAAACAGCTATCCAAGCCCTACAAGATGATAGACATCGTCACTACCCCCGACGGCAGCCCCGTTGCCATGGTGCATTGCAACAACTGCACTTCTGAAATCAACGCATGGGCCAATCTCTTCAAACAGTACCAAGAACTCATGGGACACGATGTAGACATGAACGAACTGTACACCAGTATCTTCAAAATCGCCCTCCAAGGCGATGCTGATTGTGGCGGTCTGCTGTCGTACAATTATGTATCCGGCGAGCCCATCACCAACATAGAAGACGGACGCCCGCTGTTCGTCCGTGCCGCAAACGACAAATTCAATCTCGCCAACTTCATGCGCGCGCAACTCTATGCGGCCATAGGTGTCTTGAAAATTGGTAACGACGTATTGTTCAAAGATGAAAAAGTCAACGTTGACCGCATCACAGGTCACGGGGGATATTTCAAAACACCGGGGGTTGGGCAACGTTTTCTCGCAGCAGCCCTCAACACTCCCATCTCCGTCATGGAGACGGCCAGCGAAGGCGGAGCATGGGGCATAGCCCTCCTTGCTTCTTACATGATTCACAAGACCCCGGGACAGGACCTTCCCGATTTTCTTGACAAAAGCGTCTTTAACGGCAATACGGGAACGGAAATCAAACCGACAGCCGAAGACGTGGCAGGATTTGAGACTTATATGGAAAACTACAGGAAGGGGCTGGCCATCGAAGCAGCAGCCGTCAAATACAAAAACGCAAAATAAACACTACCGATATGAAGCATCTCATAACCGTTCTGCTCTTGTCGACAGTAACAACGCTGCCGGCAATGGCCCAGAATGTTGTCGCCACAATCCACGTTGACCAAGGCGTCAACAAAATCAACAAAGAAATCTACGGACAATTTGCCGAGCACCTGGGCACCTGCATCTATGGTGGGCTCTGGGTCGGTCCGGAATCCGACATTCCCAACACCCAGGGCTACCGCAACGACGTGCTCCGGGCACTCAAGGACCTGGCAGTGCCCGTGCTGCGATGGCCCGGCGGATGTTTTGCCGATGAATACCATTGGATGGACGGCATTGGCCCCAGGGAGCAACGTCCCAAAATGCAAAACAACAACTGGGGTGGCACGATTGAGGATAACTCCTTCGGCACCCACGAGTTTTTAAACCTCTGCGAGCTCATCGGAGCCGAGCCCTACATCAGTGGAAACGTTGGCAGCGGTACCGTAGAAGAACTGGCAAAATGGGTGGAATACATGACCAGTGACGGCGACACTCCAATGGCCAATCTGCGCAGGAAAAACGGGCGTGACAAGTCGTGGAACGTCAAGTATCTTGGCATCGGCAATGAGAGTTGGGGATGCGGGGGCAATATGCGCCCGGAATACTATGCCGACCTCTACCGCCGCTACGCCGTTTACTGTCGGAATTACGACAACCACAAGCTCTTTAAAGTGGCATCGGGCGCCAGCGACTATGACTACAACTGGACCCGGGTGCTGATGGATAACATCGGCGAACGCATGGATGGGCTCTCGCTCCACTATTATACCGTAAAAGATTGGAGCAATAAGGGCTCGGCAACTCGGTTTAATGACAAAGAATATTATTGGACTCTCGGAAAATGCCTCCAAATAGAAGACGTGATTAATAAGCACTGTGACATCATGGACCGGAAAGACCCCGAGAAACACATCGGATTGCTGGTCGACGAATGGGGAACATGGTGGGACGAAGAGCCGGGCACCATCAGAGGACATCTGTATCAGCAAAACACCATGAGAGATGCAATAGTGGCTGCCCTCACCCTCAATGTATTTCATAGACACACAGACCGCATCAAGATGGCCAATATTGCACAGATTGCCAACGTGCTGCAAAGCATGATTCTTACCGACACCAAAGGTAAGGGCCACATAGCACTGACGCCGACCTATCATGTCTTCAAGATGTATAAGGACTTCCAAGAGGCAACCTATCTGCCAACAGACGTAAAGACGGATTCCATAGCCGTTGAGGGAGGCCACATGTATCGCATGACCGATGGCAGCATACCCGTTGTTTCCTTATCTGCATCCCGGAAGGCCGACGGCTCGGTTTTCGTTTCGCTGGTCAATGTTGACTTAAACAAGGCACAGGAGGTTGAACTCACACTCGACGGCGCAACACCCCGAGAAGCCGTTGGAAAAATTCTCACCAGTAAGAATATTAATGATTTCAACGATTTTGAGCGTCCCAACACGGTAAGGCCGGCCGAGTTCAAGGATGTTAAAATCAAGAAAAACAAAGTCAAAATTAAAGTGCCGGCACGATCTATCGTGACCATCAACTTACGATAGGAAACTATATAGCATCCCAAAACAGGTATCCAACATTTTTTAAGGAAGGAGTGTTGGATACCTGTATTTTTTATTGACAAAACACGCTTCATAATTCACGCATTCAAAAACAATCCTACTTTTGTCCTGAATACGCGAATTTGGCGAACTTTTGTAGCTGCCTGACAATCAGAGCATTAAAGAAACATCCCTTTAAGTCTCCAATTCTGTCGACCGCGATTAAGTATCAAACGGCAAGACGAGAAGGCTTCAACCGCCCTACGGATAAGGCTCTTTCGTGTGGCGGCTAAGCCTCAACCGGACCACGATTACGGCCCCACCATGATAGGACGGGAAAACAAACGCTCCATGCAACCAGTTCTTATGTTTTGCCAACTGATTATGAAGGTAAAAACATAGTCCTTTTTTCGCTGGATGGTCCGAAAGTAATCACCGAAAAATAGTAAACTTTATTTACATAAGAATGGATGATACAGATATTTTGTATTATCTGTTGGCAGAATTATTTTGAGTCATCCGGACGCGCAGTTTATAAAAAAATGGGGAGAAATCATACCATAGAAGAACAATTATTCCAAACAAAAATGCAAATCTCCATTGGATAATAATCAAAATTCAATACCTTTGTAGGAGATAGACTAATTTTGTATAAAAACTAAAATTATAAATATAAGAACAATGAACGATGTCAAACTAATGAACCGTGCAGCTGACAATATTCGCGTATTGGCAGCTTCTATGGTTGAAAAAGCCAATTCAGGCCACCCCGGAGGTGCAATGGGTGGAGCCGATTTCATCAATGTGCTCTTCGCGGAATATCTGGTTTATGACCCTGAAAATCCTAAATGGACGGGACGCGACCGCTTCTTCCTCGACCCCGGCCACATGAGCCCCATGCTCTATGCCGGACTGACACTCCGTGGATTATTCTCCATGGACGATCTGAAACAGTTCCGCCAATGGAAATCCATAACACCGGGTCATCCCGAGCTTGACGTCATGCATGGCATTGAGAATTCTTCCGGTCCGCTCGGGCAGGGTCATGCCATGGCGGCAGGAGCTGCTTTGGCCGAAAAATTCCTGGAAGCACGTCTCGGTAAGGCCGTGATGCAACATAAGATTTATGCCTATATCAGCGACGGCGGCGTTCAGGAGGAAATTTCTCAGGGCGTAGGCCGCATCGCCGGCAATCTCGGACTGAATAATCTCATCATGTTCTACGACTCCAATAACATTCAGCTCTCCACAGAGACAAAGGTCGTCATGAACGAAAACACGAAGGCCAAATATGAGGCATGGGGATGGAACGTGATGGAAATCAACGGCAACGATGTTGAAGAAATCCGCAAGGCACTCGATGCAGCACTGAAAGAAGAAAGCCGCCCTACCCTCATTATCGGTAAAACCATCATGGGTAAAGGCGCCTTGAAAGCCGACGGAACAAGTTATGAAGCCAATGTGAAGACACACGGAGCTCCCCTCGGCGGAGATGCCTATACCAACACCATCAAAAATCTGGGCGGCGATGTTGAAAATCCATTCGCCATTTTTGATGACGTGAAAGCCCTCTATGACGCCCGCAGAGAGGAACTTCTGAAAATTGTTGCCGAGCGCAAGGCTGAGGAAACCGCATGGAGAAAGGCCAACGCCGAAAAGGCCGCACTCATGGACGAATGGTTCTCAGGCAAGGCGCCCAAGATAGACTGGACGAAGGTGGAGCAGAAAGCCGGCGCAGCCACACGTGCGGCCAGTTCCGCGTGCCTCAGCGTACTGGCTGAGCAGGTGCCCAACATGATATGTGCCTCGGCCGACCTTTCCAATTCCGATAAGACCGATGGATTCTTGAAGAAAACCACCAATCTGGCAAAGGGTGACTTCAGTGGTGCCTTCTTCCAGGCTGGCGTGAGCGAGCTGACTATGGCCGATATGTGTATCGGCATGATGCTTCATGGTGGTGTCATCGCCGCCTGCGCTACATTCTTCGTATTCTCCGACTATATGAAGCCGGCCGTGCGTTTAGCCGCTTTGATGCAAGTACCCGTGAAGTTTATCTGGACTCACGACGCATTCCGAGTTGGAGAAGATGGACCTACCCACGAGCCCGTTGAGCAAGAGGCACAGATTCGCTTGATGGAAAAGATGAAAAACCATGACGGCAAGGACAGTGTTCGTGTATTCCGCCCTGCCGATGTGGAGGAAACCACAGAATGTTGGAAACTGGCTATGGCAAACATCGATACGCCTACGGCGCTCATCTTCTCTCGCCAGGCCATTGCAAACCTGCCCGAAGGCAACGACTACAGCCAAGTGGCCAAGGGAGCTTATATCGTGGCTAACTCTGATGAAGACCCGGATGTGATTCTCGTGGCAAGCGGTTCGGAGGTTTCCACCCTTGAGGCAGGCACTCAGGCCCTGCGCAAAGACGGCATCAAAGTGCGTGTCGTGAGTGCGCCTTCCGAGGGCTTGTTCCGTCGTCAGAGCGAGGAATATCAAGAGAGCGTATTGCCCTACGGCATCAAGAAGTTTGGCATGACGGCCGGTCTTCCTGTTACCCTGGAAGGCTTGGTGGGCATAGGACCCAACAGCAAGATATTCGGTATGCCCAGCTTTGGATTCTCGGCTCCCTACAAGGTGCTCGACGAGAAGCTCGGTTACACCGGTGAAAACGTGTACAACCAGGTGAAAGCCTTTCTTGGGAAATAAAATTCAGCAGGAGGCTGGGACCATTGCCGGCAGAGGATTGAAAATATGCTGACTATGGTTCCTGCCTCACGCTCATTGCCCAACTTTCACCAACCAATCTATATTAATATGGAAATCAAAACTATCGGACTGGCCAGCGACCACGCCGGCTATGCTTTAAAACAATTTGTCAAGCAATATCTTGATGAAAAGGGAATCCCCTACAAGGATTTCGGCGCCTACACCGAAGAAAGCTCCGACTATCCCGACTTTGCCCATCAGCTGGCCAAAGCCGTTGAGGCAGGCGAAGTTTATCCGGGTATTGCCATGTGTGCCACCGGAGAGGGTGTCAGCATGACTCTGAACAAGCACCAAGGCATTCGGGCCGCGCTGGTATGGATGCCGAGAATAGCGCACCTCAGCCGCCAGCACAACAATGCTAACGTTCTTGTCATGCCGGGAAAGTTCATCGATTCGGATATGGCCCGCAGCATCATGGACGAATTTCTATCTACGGATTTTGACGGCGGTCGGCATTTGCGCCGCATCAATAAGATTCCCACAGATTCCGGCAAATAATTATCCCGACCGTTGAAGCCGCAGATTTGTTTGGAAATCCATAATTCTCTGCAGCCAAAAAAAGATGATATAGATAAGCAGGACCGGGCCGCGTGTCCGTCTCCTGTCTTGGTCTACAATCTATCTATGTCCTGTCTTCAAAACGGGCTTCCGCTCCGTTGAGCGGTCTCATCCTCAAGCGTCTGTTCATGAGAAACAGCCATTTGTCCATGAAAAATAAGAAACTGCTGCTTTGCCTCGGCTCAAATTTTGACCAGGAAAAGAATACCGAAAAGGCCCGAAAGTTACTGTGCAACACTTTTAAAAGTATAACTTTCTCGAAAAACCTGTGGACAACGCCCATTGGTAAAGGCACCTCGCTCTATCTTAACTGTTTGGCTTCCACCGAAACCACAATGGACTACGACGAGCTCAACGTGCTTCTTAAACGGGCAGAACTATCCTTCGGAC
This sequence comes from Prevotella sp., assembly GCA_050946435.1. Classification (GTDB taxonomy): domain Bacteria; phylum Bacteroidota; class Bacteroidia; order Bacteroidales; family Bacteroidaceae; genus Prevotella. Next base: position 44,502 of record JBMNUU010000021.1, on the reverse strand, counting down.
GTACGCCCGAAGAAAAGAAACAAAATATTGTGAGAATAGATATTGATGTGCTGCAGTATGGCGATAAAATCCTTCACCCGGATGATTGGGAGCGCTATTATGTGAAGCAATTGCTACAACAATTGAAATAGCAAAACTCTTTCATCGCTTTTTCTCCGGACCGTGACTGTGTCTTATTTCTCCCTGCCCCGCAATGGCTGCATTTGGACAGGGAGACAATCTTATAAAATACTTGGCAAGTATTAAAGTTTCACCTTTTTCTTCTTGGCCTTACTTTCGTTCGACATCCTGTCTAACGCGGTAACCACATAGGTGTACCGAACATCGCCATTATCGTATGGCAAGTTGATAAAGGTACGGCCAGTGATGGCAACGATCTTCGAGGCATCATTAAGGTCCACTCGCTCGTTGCGCGCGAAACGATAAACCACATACCTGACAGCCACGTCATCCCAATCCTTACCCCTTGGTGCCTTCCAGAACAAGACATAGCCATCGCTTGTCCACACAGCCCTTAACTTTCTTGGCTTTTTCGGCCTCTTTCCATCGATAAATTCCATCTGTGGCTGCAAAGCCGGGTATTTCCAATATGAGTTGCGAAGCACACTGCCGTAATTGCCGACATTGTCTACCACAGCCTTGGCATACCACAACACGACACCATTCACGTGGTGCATTTGCTGGTGAAGACGGTGCTTAGCCGGTAGCTGATGGCTGTTGGGATTCTGTGGGTCGGAATATTTGGTGGTGCGCACCACGTCTTCCCCAATGAACAAGGGACGATTGGAAGCGTGCTTATCCCACCATTTTATCAGTGTGGCGTAGTCTGCTGCCGGGTGTCCTATCTGCCAATACACCTGTGGCACACAATAGTCCACCCATCCATTGTTCACCCAAAGCAGCACGTCGGCATACAAATCGTCATAGTTTTGAAGTCCATGGGTTGCCGAACCGTTCTTCGGGTCGGAACTCTGATTGCGATAGATGCCAAAAGGTGAAATCCCGAACTTCACCCAGGGCTTGCGCTTATGGATGGTTTCGCCAAGCTGTTTCACAAACAGACTGACGTTGTTACGACGCCAGTCACCTATATTTGTGAAGCCCCCCCGTGAGGCTTCGTAGTATTGTTGGTCTGGGATAACCTGTCCCGGGGCCGGATAGGGATAGAAATAATCATCAATATGAAATCCGTCGATATCGTAGCGACTGACGATATCATCTGCCACCTTACAGATATAATCACGGTTTTCCTTCAATGCGGGATTAAGGATATACTGATTGTCATACACAAAATAACTTTGTGGATGTGTTATGGCGATATGGGAGTTGGCCAACCGGGTAGTGCCTTTGGTCTTGGCACGATACGGATTAATCCATGCATGGATTTCCATTCCACGCTTATGACATTCCTCCACCATCCATGCCAAGGGGTCCCAATAGGGCTGAGGTGCCCGCCCCTGCACTCCCGTCAGGAATCTGCTCCATGGCTCCAAACGACTTGCATAAAGCGCATCGCACTCCGGGCGCACTTGGAAGATGATGGCATTTATACCGTCTTGCTGCAGCACATCGAGCTGATTGACGAGTGTTTGCTGCATTGCAGCGCGGGACATACCTTGGAATTGACCGTTCACCGCCTGTATCCAAGCGCCTCTAAACTGTCGTTTCTGTGCATGGCTGTTCATCAATATCATCATCAGAAAGATGAGGAAGAATAATCGTTTCATGTTTGTGAAATCGCTTTAAGGATTAAATATGCGCAAAGGTACGAAAAAAATAGGATATGCCTCTCGACATATCCTACTTTCAATACTTACTAAAACTAAATTAACCACTAAAAACTAATCTTGTTATTGTTTTCTGTTGCCATAAGCCTGAAACAACATTCCGTTTGGCTCGGCATTGGCCTTGCTTTCGACTAAAATCTATAGCCCAGCGTGAATAAGACCTGATGACGCTTGTTGCTCACACCTACCCTGTCGGCAACATTGTCTTCCTCGGGACTGGATGCTGTAGAATAGTAACTCATGAATGGATAAAAGTCTCCATCGGTCTGTGAGTACTGGTAAGCCAAATCAAGAAAGAACTTCTTGGCAGTATAGCCAAATCCGCAAGTGACGCGATTGGTACTTTTCCAATTGGTGTAGTCTGTCGAAGTGGCGTATGCACTTCCCGGTGAGGAGATAGAGCCCTCGCGGAAGCCGTCCTCATTGAACATCGGACTGAGATAGTTGTAGCCCAATCGGATGGCCCAGTTTTCAAATGGCTTGTATTCTACACCCAACTTCAGAGTACTCACCCCTTTGAGGGTTGCCTCTGTATGGTCGTTCATGGCGTTATCACTATAAGTATTCTCATAATAGCCGCCATACCAGAAGTCGTAATAGGCACCATCGTTCACGCGATTGTCAATGGTGCTATAATCAGCATATTCGTAAGTTGCACCCAATGCAAGCTCTCGGCCAATGGTATGGCCCAAGCTCACACCGAACTTCCAAGGCGTGTATACCTTGAAATCGTATTGCGCACGCTGTCCTTTATCCAAAGATCCGGCATCATCCGCCATAGTTATATCATTGGCTCCACTTAAACTCAGGTCATACCACGTTGGAGTGTGAACATAAACTCCGATACGGAAAGGTGAGGTCTCTATCGGACGGAAGATGACTCCAGCCTTGATGTCAAAGCCACTACCGTCTATCCGCAAGTCCTCCCAAGACTCCGATGTCGTATTCATCTCCAGATCCTCGGTGTAATAACTATTGCTTCGATAGTTCACATCATGCAATCCAAAGGTAAGACCAAGGAATACTCGGTCTTTGATGTTACCGCTCAGGTTAAAGCTATACTCGCCAATGTAGCCTTTCTGATACTGTCCAAAGACATAAGCTGTTCCATTCAGATAGTCCATTCCTATCTGTTTGCCGTCGGAATCTGTTATTGGAGCCATCATTTCAGCATAGTTAGCATCCACCGCATTCCAATTATAATCGCCTGCATAAGGATATTTCATGGACGAGAGCTTGTTCTGTGAAGCATTGCTCAATTTATTGGCTGCCGTCAGAATCTGGTCGAAATTACGACTCTTGTGATAGTTGAAAGCAAAGTTCAAATATCCATTTCGCCCGGAAGGCATGGAATAAACCATTCCCACTTGGTCGAAACTTGCATTCGTTTTGTTGCCATTGATATTGGCATTGATGCCATTGAACGATGGCGAAGTGGTCTCTCCCTGTTGAGTAACCAATCCACCGGATACGGAAACTTGACCCGAACGAAAGAGCCCCACGCCTGCCGGGTTAGTGCTAATCGTGGAAATATCTGCGCCAAGGGCCTCCATAGCTCCTCCCATACCTACATAACGGGCCGTACCGTTCAGGTCGTTGTCTATGAGTTTGGTGTCCTGATAGGTTTCCTGAGCTGCCAAAGGAGCAGCCAGCAACACCATAACGGCCATTAAATTATACTTCGTCTTCATATTGTTCTTGTATTGATATTTATAAGTTCAGTTTATCTTCTTCCACCGCCGAAGTGACCACCGCCACCGCCAGAAGAATGACCGCCACCGAAGCTACCGCCCGACGGACGTGATCCTCCGAAGCTTCCACCCGATGGGCGTGCCCCTCCGAAACCGCCTCCATTATAGTTAGACGATGGGCGTGTCGTGTTGCCAAAGCTGCGATTGCTACGTGTATTGCGGTAACTCGAGTTCGAACGTGAGGATGGTGTACGTCCTCCGAAAGAGCGATTTCTCCTACTCCGGGAAGTATAAGTACTCCTCGAATTTCTATTGCCGTTAGCAGCACTTCCGCCAAAGCGGCCACTGTTTGCTGCATTCCCACGACCATTGAAACTCCACGTCCGGTTTCCCGTCAAGCCTCGGGGATTACCTCCGTTGTAACTGACATACCCGCCACCATACCAATAGTGCGGATAGCCATACCAATACGGGTAGCCATACCAGCCACTATAATAAGGGCCATACCAACCGGCGTAGCCATAATACCATGGATTGTACCAGCCTCCATACCAACTATACCAAGGATCATACCAACCGGCGTAGCCATAATACCAGGGATCGTACCAGCCATTATACCAACCGTATCTCCAGGGACCGTAACCATACAACCAAGGATCGTAGAAACCATCCCAACGGCTCATCCGACGGCTATATTCATAGTCATCTTCAAACTGGGCACTGCCGGGATAAACATAAGATGTGTCTACATAAGACGTATCCGGATAGGCTCCATCGCCACTCCGGAACGTTATAATATCATTGCCCAGGGAATCCGTACCTATCTTCTGATAATAGCTGCGAAACCGCCCGGCACGATTGTATTCGTCCACACTGCGCTTGCTGCCACGATAATAAGTCGGAGCTTCGTCCGAGGAAGACGTCTTAGCAGCCTCCGACGTCTTGTTGGGCACGAAGTACAGGTCATCGCTTTGCGCCATCGTCTGCAGTGACATGGCACCTGCTGCAATTAAAAATAAAAATATCTTCTTCATCTTACTACTCCCTTTTTGTTTGTGTTTTTGATATATCCTTATCAATGCTCTATGCTGAATGCACTTCTTTACACTACAAAAATAACATATATTTATCTACAAATATACGGAAAAACCCTAAACCATGGTAGGTTTTTCCCTATTTTGTTTACTTTTGTACTATTATTTAAGACTTATCATGAAATATATTGTTGCAGAATTTAACATACTTTGTCCCTCCCCCCTTTTACAGGTGGCACGAGACCTTGTTGCCGATGCTTCAGCAGAAGCAGGTTTTGAAGCCTTTGAAAACACGCCCAAAGGACTGAAAGGCTATGTGCAACAAGAACTTCTGGACCAATCTTTGCTCGATGCCAATCTTGCCGATATCTGCCTTGAAGGCACCACCATAAGCTATACTTTGCGGGATGTAGAAGACAAAGATTGGAACAAGCAATGGGAGGAAACAGGATTTGAGCCCATCAATATTGATAACAAAATGGTCGTCATCGACGCCAAACACCCTATAGAGCCGGTAGACACGCACCTCATTCCCATATATATTGATGCCCATCAGGCCTTTGGCACAGGAACTCACCAGACCACCAAGATGGTCTTATCCACACTGCTGAATATGCAGCTCGAGGGCAGACGGGTGCTTGACTGCGGTTGTGGGACGGGCATTCTGGGCATTGCCGCATCGAAATTAGGCGCAAAAGAGGTGGTCGCCTACGACATCGACGAGTGGAGCGTAGACAACACCCTGCACAACGCCAAGCAAAATAATATCGACAATATCGATGTTTTATACGGCAAAGCATCTGTCCTTAGTCATGTGTCCGGTCTTTTCGACATCGTCCTGGCCAACATCAATCGAAACATTCTGCTACAAGATATGGCTGTCTTCAAAGACGTGATGGCCTCTGACGCGACGCTCATCCTTAGTGGCTTCTATGAAGACGACGTCCCCATGCTGCTGGAAACGGCAAGCAAAATAAATCTACGCGAGCACCTCCGGCATACCCTTGACAACTGGTGTTGTCTCGTATTGAAAAATTAAAAGAATATAATAGAAGAAATAAGTGCAACATAGCACTTATTTCTTTTTAAGTTTCAATTTGGGTATTTTTATCTTTTCACCGGCCTTGAACTCCGTGCGACCATCATTAACGGCTTCTACATAACATTCCATTCCCGGTCCCAGATTAGCCTTGCTGATACTGGTCAGTGTCTGCCCCGCACGGACTGTTTCCGTATGGTCTATCCCGACAATGACGTAGGCTCCCGTACGGACCCTTACATCACTATTATATTTGGCTTGCCGTGCAGCTTCAGCCTTTTCTGCGGCAGTCTGTTTGTTTTTAGCAGTTTGCTTGACTTCGGTCGCTTTTTTCTCCTCAGCCTTGCGCTTCGCCTCATTCGTGGCTTGCTTTTCCGCTGCCAACTGTTTCTGCTCGGCCTTCTGTTGGGTCTCCAAATTCCCAGCTTCCGACTTTTTATCTGTCGTAGCCGATTGTGCCTTCATCTTCGCACTGTCCTTCTGAACTTGGTTATCTGCCGCACCAATAGATGCAGCCTCTGCTTCCGATTCAGTCGTCTCAGGGTATTTAACCGACACTATCGCCGCTTCCAGATGTTCTATCCTATGGTTGCGCTTCTGCAATTGTGAAGTCATATAAACAATCCCCCCAAGGCAAGTAAGCAACAACACAGCACATACACCCATCAATATTTTCATGTAACGATGCTGATGCTCAACCCTTTCTTCCAATTCCAAGGTATGACTTTTTATCGTCTCGAGTTCCTTGTCTGTCGTGCCGGATGCATCGTTAGCATGCGAAGTTTCTGCCGACCGTACGACCTCGTCAGGCTTTACACCTGTCACCGCCTGCGGTTGTCCCGTTGCCGCCTCTCCGGTTACGGAGGTTTGCTCATCAGCAGCTTCCGCAGAGGACGTTTCGGCCGATACGTTCCGACCATTCAGAGCTGCCAGTTGGGCAGCAGAAAGCGACAGCACGGTATCCGACTTGTTTGTCATTTCGGCTTCCTGACCGTCCTCCTCTACCACCACACGCTCTTTCTCACGCTCCGACTTCGTGTCGCTTGAAGCTGCATCGGTAGGCTTTTCTGAGCCGATGCCAGCAGACTTCTTATCCTCCTCATTCGGTAATGCCGACCGATCTGAAGGAGTGGCCAATGGCTTTTGTGTCTCGTTCTCACCAGCTTTCTCGGCAACCTCTTCCGCCCGATTGTCTTCGACCTTCTCCGTTGTCTCTACGTCATCATGGACCACTGGTGCAGCAGATGCCTGCACGGTTTCATCGGCAGCATCCGTCTCTTCCTCGCGTTCATCAAATTCTTCTTCCTCATCCATACTCTCTGTGTATTTTCGGTCTATATCATCAAAGTTGACACCCTCGTTCACTGCTACCGTCTCAAACTGGGCAAACGGACGATTCACCCGATCGCGCAGGGAGGTGTCGGCCGTAAAGTTGATTTTATCACGGCCTTCTATAATAATGGGTTCTCCCGTGTTCACATCCACACTCTTTCGAGGGGCAACACTGGTCACCTTAAACGTTCCAAGGCCTTTCACCTTAGCCAGTTTGTCGTATTTCAGACCATCAATCACGACGTCGAACATCAAACCGACAAACTTCTCGGCAGAAGCCCTGTCGAGTCCAAACTTATCCGCGAGAACGCGTGCCAAATCCTTGTTTACTATCTTATTCATTGCAGCCGTATTGTCAAGAGTTCTTCAATTTTTCCTTTATAGCCGTCACAGGCTTGAAATTGAGCACAAGCTTCGGCGGTACCAGCATACGCTGCTGCGTTGCCGGGTTAACGACGATTCGTTCCAGACGCTTCCTCACCTCAAAGGTGCCGAAGTCGGCAATCTGCACACTGTCTCCTTCTTCAAAAGTTCCTTCCATTTCACTCACGATGCTGGTCACCATTTTCTGGGTGTCCACCTGGGTGTAGCCGGCTCGTTGAGCCAATTCTGCAATAAATTCCTTGTTGTTCATGCCTCTCCGTATAAATCAAATTCGTCACTGTCCGTAATCTTCACATCATAGAAGCACCCCCTGCGCAACCGCCGTTTCCCGGCTGGTATCAGCACCTCTGGGTCTACCTCGGGCGAGCAGGCCTCCGTACGTCCAACGTAGTAGTTGCCCTCTTTGCGGTCGATAATCACCTTGAGGGTCTTGCCCACCTTCTCTGCTTCTATCTCATTGCTTATTTCCTGTTGCACGGCCATCAGTTCATTCAGTCGGCGCTGCTTCACATCATCCGGCACGTCGTCCTCGTAATGAGAAGCCGAATAGGTGCCTTCCTCCTCAGAATAGGCAAACGCACCCATGCGCTCGAAACGCACCTCTCGCACAAAATCGATGAGTTCCCGGAAATCTTCCTCCGTCTCACCCGGGAAGCCCACCATCAGTGTGGTGCGCAACGTGATGCCCGGTACGGCCTCCCTGATTTTCCTTATCAGTGCCATAGTCTCGGCCTTGGTCACATGGCGGTGCATCCGCTCGAGCATGTGGTCGGAAATATGTTGCAAGGCAATGTCGAGATATTTGCATACATTGGGCTTTTCGCGCATCACGTCGAGCAGTTCCAACGGGAACTGGTTGGGATAGGCGTAATGCAGCCGAATCCATTTCACGCCTTTGATGTCGGCCATGCGACTGATAAGCTCTGCGATGCGAGGTTTGCCGTAAAGGTCTACGCCATAATAGGTCAGTTCCTGCTCGATAATCTGAAACTCCTTCACGCCCTCGGCAACCAGGCCTTCCACTTCCTTCAGGATGTCCTCCATGCTACGCGAAATGTGCCTGCCAGTTATCAGCGGTATGGCGCAATAGGCGCAATGGCGGTCGCATCCCTCGGCTATCTTGATATAGGCATAGTGCTTGGGCGTTGTGAGCTTTCGGCCGTAACCCGATTCCTGACGCCACGCCGTAAATGTCGCCGCATCGTCTGATATGGTAGACGGACCCAAATCGTTCAACAGTTCCTTAAAGTTGAACTTACCGTAAAACTTGTCGACCTCAGGAATAGCTTCTTCCAGTTCCTCCTTGTAGCGCTGCGACAGGCAACCCATTACATAGAGTTGTTTCAGCCGTCCTGCATTTTTTGCCTCGGCAAACTCAAGAATAGTGTTGATGCTCTCTTCCTTAGCCGCTTCAATAAATCCGCACGTGTTGATAACGGCAATTTCTCCCTGTGCCCGTTTGGGGTCGTGGACACAGCGATAACCCAGGTTTTCGAACTGACGCATGAGCTTTTCAGAATCCACCAGATTCTTCGAACAGCCCATCGTGATGATGTCTATCTGATTTTTCTTCATTCGGTCAGAACAGTGAGTCTACAAATTCCTTGCGGTTGAACAACTGCAAGTCTTCCATCTTCTCTCCCAACCCGATGTATTTTACGGGGACTTTCAGCTGGTCGGATATACCGATCACCACACCCCCTTTGGCGGTCCCGTCCAATTTGGTAATGGCCAGTGATGTGATTTGCGTCACGGCGGAGAATTGCTTGGCCTGCTCAAAAGCGTTCTGCCCCGTACTGCCATCCAGGACAAGCAGCACTTCGTCGGGTGCAGAGGGCACCACCTTTTTCATCACATCCTTGATTTTCTTCAATTCGTTCATCAGTCCCACCTTGTTATGCAGTCGCCCGGCAGTGTCGATAAGCACCACGTCGGCCCCATTGGCCTTAGCACTTTGCAACGTGTCGTAGGCCACACTGGCCGGATCGGAGCCCATCTGCTGCTTTACCACAGGCACGCCCACCCGTTCGCCCCAGATGGAAATCTGCTCCACGGCGGCAGCACGGAACGTATCGGCAGCGCCGAGATACACTTTTTTGCCCGCCGCCTTGAACTGATAGGCCAGCTTGCCGATGGTCGTGGTCTTGCCCACACCATTTACACCCACCACAAGGATGACGTATGGCTTATGGTCGGCCGGAAGTTCCCAGCTGTCGTTGTCGTCCGAATTGTTCTCGGTGAGCAGGGCGCCTATCTCCTCTTTCAGGATTTGATTGAGCTCTGCGGTAGAGACATACTTGTCGCGAGCCACTCGCTTCTCGATGCGCTCTATGATTTTCAGGGTTGTGTTCACACCTACGTCCGACGTGATGAGCACTTCCTCAAGGTTGTCGAGCACATCGTCATCGACCACCGACTTACCAGCCACAGCTCTTGTGAGCTTACCGAAAACGCTCTGTTTCGTCTTCTCCAGACCCTGATCGAGCGTCTTTTTTTTCTTTTTATTGAATAGTCCGAATAATCCCATGTTATGTAATTAGTCTATCTGTATGCAAACTTACGAAAAAAACTCGGAATTTCAGACAGTTAGCACAAAAAGTTAATCCTATTTTTGAATTATCATGTCCAAGCCTTCAACACCCGATGTTTTGAACTCAAAACTGCCGAGCGGTCACCACTCGTTTCATGGGTTCCGCAGAAAATTACCGAGGAAATTATTCTTTTATATAATATTTAATCCGCTGGCGAATATGCATGATATTGATGATGATGGTAAATGCACGTGCCATACGTCCTGACAACGTGCACAACTTGCTCTCTCAAGCCATGATTAAAGGTACATGAAATTAGCCGACAAAACACGACTTATTTTTGATGATTTGAAAATCTTCTATTTTTTATGATTAAACTTCTTGGTTGCTTCAATTCAATTTCCTAACTTTGCGTTCGACAAATGTGTAACATGTAACAGATATGGCGAATATAGAAATAAGTAGAGACATCCATTTACAGAAACTAATTTCGGCCAAGCACGATGGTTTGATTAAGATTATTACAGGAATTAGACGCTGCGGCAAATCTTATTTGCTCAATAATATCTTCTGCAACCACCTACATAGCGAGGGAATAGACGATGCGCATATTATCAAAATAGATTTGGAGAATCGTCGAATAGCGGAATTGCGAAACCCTGATAACCTCATCGCGTATATTGACAGTCGAATGACAGATGACAAAATGTACTATATTTTGCTTGATGAAGTGCAAAGAGTAGATCAGTTTGAAGATGTACTGAATAGTTATCTATGTGTGAAAAATGCCGATGTTTATGCTACAGGCAGCAATTCCCAGTTTCTCTCAAAAGACATCATAACCACGTTTCGAGGACGAAGTGAGGAAATACGCATGGCTCCTTTAAATTTTACTGAATACTGTTCGATAAAGCAGGGTGACCCTGCCACACTGCTCCACGAATACATGATGTACGGCGGCATGCCGAAAGCCGCTACGATGACTGACGAAGCGAAACGGAAACAATATCTTAGAGACCTGGTGGACAACGTGTATCTGAGAGACATTAAGGAGCGCTACAACATTGACAAAGACGCCGAATTGCTTGAACTCATCAATGTGATAGCCTCGAATATCGGTTGTCTGACCAATGCTAAAAAGATTGAACACACATTCAAATCAAAGAAAAACGTCACAATTACAGATGATACCATTCGCAAATACTTGCAGATGCTCGAAGACGCCTTTCTTGTAAATTCATCTATTCGCTACGATATCAAGGGTAAAAATTATATCAATACTCCATTGAAATACTATTTCTCTGATTTGGGATTGCGCAATGCCCGTCTCAATTTCCGTCAAATAGAGTATCCTCATCTTTTGGAGAACTGTATATACAATGAACTGCTCTTGCGAGGTCTATCGGTGGATGTTGGACAATTACAAATAGTAGCACGTCATCAAGACAAAGTACAACGAGAGACTTTAGAAGTGGATTTCGTTTGCAACCAAAATTACAAGCGGTATTATATTCAAGTAGCATACGCTATGCCCACAGAAGAAAAGAAACAACAAGAAATGCGTCCATTGCAAACAATTGATGATAGCTTCAAGAAAATTATTATTGTTGGAACGCCAACACCGACCTATCAAACAGAAGATGGTATTGTCGTGATGAGTGTATATGATTTTCTCGCTAAACCAGACAGTCTTTCAATATAGCAGAACACGAAAATGAGCCTAAAATTATCATGTTTGAACATAGTAGAATGAACGCTACTCCTAATGTGATTATTCATTCAGTAGTTCAGCTATTCCTGTCCGACGCGACTCCCCAAACTGCATTCCAACATAGTGGACCGACGCAATTGATATGCATGATACAGACATGTTAAGCTTCCATCTACTTGTAATATATAGCGTATATAGCACATGAAATTAGCCGACAAAACACGGCTTAAATTTCGACGATTTGAAAACGCAAGGCATTGTGCTGGGAATTCTGCGAAAATTGCGAGTTTTCAGCAACCGCCAACCTATCAGCCATTTACGAACAAGATAGACCAAAGACGAAAAAACAGTTTTTCAAACGCCCTGCGATTAAGGCTCAACGGCAAACCGAGAAAGGCTTAGTCGCACGCCCGTTACGCCCCCAAGGCCATGCGATGGGGCCGTAGCCGCAGTGCCATGAAGGCCTAACCGCATCGGCCGAACGAAATTTGGGGTCGAAAACAAGACTGAAAGACGCAAAACATAGCCCTTAAATTTCTATTTCACTATAAAATAAAGACCATTTTACGGTGAAGTTTTCATGACATTTTTAGGCCTTAACATCTCGGATTAGTCATGAGCCAACCCCCTAAATATCACCGAAATAAAATAGGCGACACACACGATATTTACCACCGCTTTTTACGCTTAAAATTAGAATATTTTGCTTTTTTGTTGTACCTTTGCACAAAATATCAACAATTCAATTAAGGTAAGAAGGAAAAATGATCACACTTACAAATCTCGCCATCCAATTTGGCAAGAGAGTGCTTTATAAAGATGTGAACGTGAAGTTCACGCGTGGGAATATCTATGGGGTCATCGGAGCCAACGGAGCAGGCAAGTCCACCCTCCTGCGCGCCATCAGCGGCGAACTCGAACCCAACAAGGGGACTGTGGAGATGGGCCCGGGCGAACGCTTGTCCGTGTTGGAGCAGGACCACTTTAAATATGACGCCTATCCTGTAATGGATACGGTACTCATGGGGCACGAAACGCTGTGGAACAACATGAAAGAGCGTGAGGCACTGTATTCCAAGGCTGAAATGACCGAAGAAGACGGCAACCGCGCCGCCGAACTGGAAGAGAAGTTTGCCGAAATGGGCGGCTGGGAAGCAGAGAGCAATGCTGCACAACTGTTGCAAAACCTCGGCGTTCAGGAATCCCTACACCAGAAAATGATGGGCGAACTGTCGAACAACGAGAAAGTGCGCGTGATGCTGGCCAAGGCTCTCTTTGGCAAACCCGAAAACCTGCTGCTCGATGAGCCTACCAACGACCTCGACCTCGACACCGTAGAATGGCTGGAGAGCTATCTGGGAGAAATCGACGAGACGCAGACCGTGCTTGTGGTGAGCCACGACCGTCACTTCCTCGACGCTGTCAGCACACAGACCATCGACATCGACTTCGGTAAGGTGACCATGTTCTCCGGCAACTACAGCTTCTGGTATGAGAGCTCACAATTGGCGCTGCGCCAGGCTCAAAACCAAAAGATGAAAGCCGAGGAAAAGAAAAAACAGCTGGAGGAATTTATCCGTCGCTTCTCTGCCAATGTGGCAAAAAGCCGTCAAACCACCTCGCGCAAGAAGATGCTGGAGAAGCTGAACGTTGAAGAGATTCGCCCCTCAAGCCGTAAATACCCGGGCATTATTTTCCAAATGGAACGTGAGCCCGGCAACCAGATACTGGAAGTGGAAGACCTGAAAGCCGTCGACACAGACGGCACAGTGCTGTTCGACCACGTAAACTTCAATATAGAGAAAGGTCAGAAGGTGGTGTTCCTGAGTCATAATCCCAAGGCCATGACCGCCCTCTTTGAAATTATCAACGGCAACCGCGAGGCCGACGGTGGCACATACAAATGGGGAGTGACCATCACGACGGCCTATCTCCCACTCGACAACACCAGCTTCTTTGACAGCAACCTCAACCTGGTGGACTGGCTCAGCCAATACGGACCGGGTAACGAGGTAGCCATGAAGGCCTATTTGGGCAGAATGTTGTTCCGCCAGGAAGAGGTGGAAAAGAGTGTCAACGTGCTCTCTGGAGGAGAGAAAATGCGTTGTATGATTGCCAGGATGCAGTTGCAAAACGCCAACTGTCTGATTCTCGACACGCCGACCAACCATCTCGATTTGGAGAGCATCCAGGCGTTCAACAACAATCTGACACAGTTCAAGGGCAATATCCTGTTTGCCAGTCACGACCACGAGTTCATCCGGACCGTGTCCAACCGCATCATAGAACTAACACCCAAGGGCACCATCGACAAGCTCATGCCCTACGATGAATACATCTATGACGAGCAGATAAAGGAACAGAAGGAGCAGATGTACAATTGATTCAAAGGCTTGCCATTATCTACCCATGCGTAAATAATGGCATGTTTTTTGCTAATTATCAAAGTAAAACATATAATCATGACAGAAAATAATAAAGATACAGTAAACCAGGAGATGGAAGACAACAACATCCCCATGGACGACAGCGTTCAGACGGAGGAAAAACAGGACGAAACAACAGTGGACAACGAGGCTGCCGAGACCGAAGACGAAGACAAAACGGCTGACAAGGAAGCTGAGGATACTGTAGAGCAAGACCCATTGGAGGAGGCACAAAACCAAATTGCAGCCCTCAAGGATCAACTGCTGAGGACCATCGCTGAGTTTGAGAACTATAAGAAAAGGACCCTCAAGGAAAAGATGGAACTCATACAGAACGGCGGTGCCAAGACTGTGACGGCCATTCTTCCCGTCCTCGACGACTTTGAACGCGCCATAGCCGACAAGAGCGAAGACGCTGCTGCCATCAAGGAGGGCACACGGATGATATTCAATAAATTCGTGAAGACCCTGGAAAGCATTGGCGTGAAGCAAATCGACACCGAAGGACAGGACTTCGACACCGACTATCACGAAGCAGTGGCTATGGTACCGGGTATGGGAGACGACAAGAAAGGCAAGGTCATCGACTGTATGCAAACCGGCTACACCATGAACGACAAGGTCATACGCCACGCGAAAGTCGCCGTCGGACAGTAATGTTCTGGTATCACTCAACTGTCGTGCATGAGAAGTAGGAACTTCCCATCGAAGACTGTTATTAACGATTATTTTCTCAACAAGACAATAGCAAATGGCAGAGAAAAGAGATTACTACGAGGTACTCGGGGTTGATAAGAATGCGTCGGAAGACGAAATCAAGAAGGCCTATCGCAAGATGGCCATCAAATATCACCCTGACCGTAACCCCGGCAACAAAGAAGCAGAAGAAAAATTCAAGGAGGCCGCAGAGGCATACGAAGTGCTGCACGACCCCCAGAAGCGTCAGCAATACGACCAGTTTGGCTTTAATGGGCCACAGGGCGGATTCGGAGGATTCGGCGGTGGTGGCATGGATATGGACGATATCTTCTCCATGTTCGGCGACATCTTCGGCGGTCATGCCGGGGGATTTGGCGGATTCGGAGGATTCGGCGGCGGACAGAGTGGAGGCCGGAAGCGGGTGTATCGTGGAAACGACCTTCGCCTGAAGGTGAAACTGTCTCTCCAAGACGTGGCCAGCGGTGTAACCAAGAAATTTAAAGTGCGTAAAGACGTGGTGTGCAACCACTGTCATGGCACGGGAGCCGAAGGTAGTGCCACACCGGAAACGTGTCCGACGTGTCACGGATCGGGAATGGTCAACCGGACGGTGCGCTCCGTATTTGGCATGATGACTACCCAAAGCGAATGTCCCACCTGTCACGGAGAAGGCACAATCATCAAGAACAAGTGTAAGGTTTGCGGAGGCACCGGTATCGTGAAAGGTGAAGAAGTGGTGGAAATCAACATTCCCGCAGGCGTAGAAGAAGGCATGGTCATCAATGTGAACGGCAAAGGAAATGCAGGTCCCCGGAACGGGGTCAACGGCGATATTCAGGTAATCATCGAGGAAGAAGCCAACGACACCTTTGTACGCGACCATCAAGACGTGATCTATAATCTCCTGCTGGACTTCCCCACGGCTGCGCTCGGTGGAAGTGCGGAAATCCCAACCATCGACGGCAAACGCGTGAGGATGAAAGTGGAGCCCGGAACGCAACCGGGAAAGAGCGTTCGCCTCAGAGGAAAAGGACTGCCGGCCGTCCAAGGCTATGGCAGGGGCATGGGAGATCTCATCGTCAACATGAGCGTGTATGTGCCCAAGACACTGTCGAGGGAGGAACGAAACGCCGTAGAATCGCTTAAAGGCAGCAGCAACTTCCAGGGAGACAGCAACACCAAGAGAAGCATTTTCAACAAATTCAAAAATTACTTCAATTAACCAAAACTGGATGAGAGGAGATGATGATGCATAGAAACCAGGTTTCGGCATCATCATCTTTTGTTTTCGGGGGCTTCTTCTTTTTCTAATTCATGGCAACATATTTCTAAATCATGGCAACATATCAAGAGACTGTAACCTATTTATTCAACAGCTATCCCGTCTTTGAACACGTTGGCGGAAGCGCCTACAAGGAAGGCTTGGCCAACACCATCGCACTCGACGAGCATTTCGGACATCCTCATCAAGCCTACAAAACCATACACATTGCCGGGACCAACGGCAAGGGATCGTGCTCCCACAGCCTGGCCGCCATCCTGCAGGAAGCCGGCTACAAGGTAGGGCTTTACACCTCGCCGCATCTTGTAGACTTTCGGGAGAGGATACGCGTGAATGGCAAATGTATCAGCGAGGAAAGGGTCATAGACTTTGTTGAAAAGGGAAAGGAATTCTTTGAGCCGCTCCATCCCTCCTTCTTCGAACTCACTACAGCCCTGGCTTTGTTATATTTCAAGGAACAACAGGTCGACGTTGCCGTTATAGAAGTCGGCTTGGGCGGCCGTCTGGACTGCACCAACATCATCTCCCCCATGCTATCCGTCATCACCAACATCAGCTTTGACCACACCCAATTTCTGGGCAACACACTGGCAAAGATTGCCGGAGAGAAAGCCGGCATCATTAAAGCAAACACACCTGTGGTGATTGGCGAAGCCGTTGCCGAGACAAGGCCGGTGTTTGAGCAAACGGCAAAACAAAGGCAGGCCCCCATCTGTTTTGCTGAAGACGAACCCGAAGTGTTGGAATCGAAAGCCGCCGATACCATTGGTCGACACTACCGCACACGGCACTACGGTGAAATCTATTGCGAATTGGGAGGCGATTATCAAGACAAGAACACCAATACCATACTTACCGCCATACGCGTCTTTCAGGAAATGAAAGGCGTCGAGGAACCTGTGCTACGTATTTCGCTCCAAAACATCAAAGACGGATTGGCACACGTCTCCGATCTCACAGGCCTTATGGGTCGCTGGCAAATACTCAGAGAACGGCCGAAAACGGTGTGCGACACCGGCCATAATGTTGGAGGATGGACATTCCTATCACGACAAATCCTTGCCCAGCCATGCCAACAGCTCAGAATTGTGTTTGGTATGGTCGATGATAAAGATATTGACCACGTCATGGAGTTGCTGCCCCAAAAAGCACAATACTATTGGACGCAAGCGTCGTCCAAACGTGCAATACCTGCAGAAGACGTCATGAGACTCGGTCGGAAGCACCATTTACAAGGGAAAATCTACCCCTCCGTGGCCCAGGCCTACCGCCAAGCGCAACACGATGCCGATGACAACGATTTCATATTTGTAGGCGGCTCCAGCTACATCGTTGCAGATTTGCTGACTTTAAATGATTTTTAACACATACCGCCACATATTTTCCAACTATTAGCTTGTAATTATCGTTTTAATTTGTTTACTTTGCAGAAACGAATGATATAACTAAAAACTTGCTTTTATGATTAACACAACTGACACAGAAAACATCTGTGGCCTGAAGCGTGAGGATTTTCAGACCACAGTAGACGGTAAGAAGACTGACCTCTTTATTTTGAGGAATAGCGAAGGAAACGAAGTTGCCATTACCAATTATGGAGGTGCCTTAGTTGCAATAATGGTCCCTGACAAGGACGGTAAGAGAGCAAACGTAATTCAAGGACACGACAACATCCAAGACGTTATCAACTCTCCGGAGCCTTATCTCTCCACACTGATTGGACGATACGGCAACCGAATCGCCAAAGGCAAGTTCACACTGCACGGCAAGGAATATGCAGTGCCTATAAACAACGGCCCCAACGCCCTGCACGGCGGAGTAAGGGGATTCAACGCCCGTGTGTGGGACCCGGAGCTGATGAATGAGCACACGCTTGTGTTGCATTATATTGCAGCCTACGGAGAAGAAGGATATTCCGGAGAACTAAAGACCACCGTAGTCTATACATGGACTGACGACAACGAGCTCCACATAGACTATCTGGCCTGCACCAACAAGAAGACCATTCTCAACCTCACCAGTCACGGTTTCTTCTCACTCGCCGGCATAGCTAATCCCACCCCCACCATCGAGAATCTTATTTGCGAAGTTAACGCAGACTATTATCTGCCCATTGACGAAACGTCCATCCCAACGGGTGAAATCCGATTCGTCGAGGGAACACCCTTTGATTTCCGCAAGCCCAAAGAAGTGGGCAAGGACATCGATGCAGACCATGAGCAAATCAAGAATGGAGCTGGCTATGACCATTGCTTTGTTTTGAACAAGAAAGAAGAAGGTGAATTGAGCTTCGCCGCAAGGGTTATCGAGCCCGTAAGCGGCAGGACAATGGAAGTCTATACCACCGAGCCGGGCGTTCAGCTATATACAGACAACTGGGCCGATGGCTACAAGGGGCAGAACGGTGCCACATTCCCACGCCGTTCAGCCATTTGCTTCGAGTGCCAGCATTTCCCCGATTCACCTAACCACCCCTATTTCCCATCTGTCGTTCTGAAGCAAGGCGAACAATACAAACAGAAGACTATCTACCGTTTTGGTATTCAATAACAGACAAGGGAGAGACGAGCAACGTGTTGTGAAACAGTTGCAGGTCGTCTCTCCCTTTCACCTTATAATGCGAAATGAATCTTTAACTATAATTTAAAATGGGACAAAACCTAACAAACCAAAGACCGAACTATACGTTCGCTCTTGTTGTCATGTTCATTGTTTGCTTCCTAATCGGATTTATCACCACAATGAACAATTCTATGATTGCCTTCTGCTCGAAGGCCTTCGACCTCTCGGCCCAGCAAGGCCAATATGTCAACACGGCTTTCTACGGAGCCTATCTGCTCAGCGTTCCTTTTGCCATGCTGATGAATAAGATTGGTTACAAGGGAACACTCATCCTTGGTCTTGCCGTTGCCGGTGTCGGCTTTGTCATCAATTCCATTGGCATCAACTCTGCCATTACAGCACAGACGAACGTCTATACGGTGTTTCTGGCCAGTATGTGTCTCGTTGCCTGTGGTGTCGTGATGCTTCAGAATGTGGCCAATCCTTATGTCATGGTATTGGGAAGCCCCGAAAAAGGAGCCTTTCGCATGACCTTGAGCCAGGCTCTGAACTCTGTTGCAACAACGCTCGCCCCGTTGTTCATCACCTATGTGATTATCAGGGGCAGGGCTCCGGAGCCAAGCGCCGTTCCCGGTCCGTTCCTTGGTTTGGGTCTCTTCACATTGATTATATGCGCCATTTTGGTCTTCCTGAAGTTGCCGAGAATCGACGAGCGCGAACAGGCCGAAGTAGCTGGCCAGCATCGCGAATACAAAAGCAGTGTCTACAAATATCCCCATGTATGGCTGGGCGCATTGGCCATATTCATGTATATGGGTGTGGAGATTGGCGTTCCATCTATGTTGCCCTATAAATTCCAGGCCATGCCCGAATATGCGGAAAACTATGCGGCCGTTGCCACATCATTCCTCGCTTTCTATTGGGGTGGCATGATGGTTGGTCGTTTCCTTGGAGCCGCCATTCTCGCCAAGTTTGAGCCGAGAAAACTCCTGTCCGCCTGCTTGATACTGGGCGCCGCTTGTATTGCGCTTTCCATCGTTCTGCCTGGTATGACTGGCATCTATGCCATGCTTGCAGCTGGTTTGTTCCACTCCGTGATGTGGCCTTTGATTTTCAACCTCGCACTGCAGGAGCTCGGTCCGCACACCAAGACAGCCACCGGCATTATCAACACCGGCGTGATCGGGGCAGCGCTGTTGATGCCTGTCATGGGCAGCATCGTTGACCTGACCGGCGTCATTGCCGCTACATGTTGCCTGTTCATATTCTATGCCTACATCATCTGGTTCTGCAACTGGGGTTCAAGGATTGGACTGGGCAAATAATATTGACGACTTTATTAACTCTTTAAAATATAACAACTATGGATATAGAATTTGTAAGAAGCCGTTTCATCAAACACTTTGATGGTAAGACAGGAAATATCTATGCATCACCGGGACGTATCAATCTCATTGGTGAGCACACCGATTATAATGGAGGATTCGTATTCCCGGGAGCCGTAGAACAAGGCATCATGGCAGAAATACGTCCCAACGGACAGAAGACCTGCAACGTCTACTCTATTGACCTCAAGGATATGGTACACTTCGAGATCGACGATCCCGAAGGTCCTTCCGCTACATGGGCACGCTACATCTACGGTATCGTACAAGAAATGAAGGCTCTTGGCGTAGACATTAAGCCTTTCAACGCAGCCTTTGCAGGTGATGTTCCATTGGGAGCAGGCATGTCTTCGAGCGCTGCCCTGGAGAGCTGCTTTGCCTATGCACTGAACGACCTCTTCGGCGACAACAAGGTTTCAAAGTGGGATATGGTGCTCGCCGGACAGGCTACCGAGCACAAATACGTTGGTGTGAACTGCGGTATCATGGACCAGTTTGCCTCGGTATTCGGCCAAAAGGGCAAACTCATGCGTCTCGACTGCCGCAGCCGCGAGTTTGAATACTATCCATGGGAGCCGAAAGGCTACAAGCTCGTGCTGCTCAATTCCAAGGTGAAACACGAGTTGGTAGGCTCTCCCTATAACGACCGTCGCAAGTCTTGCGAAAATGTGGTGCAGGCGCTCAACGAGCAATTCCCCGACAAGAAGTTTGAAACCCTGCGCGATGCCGACTGGGACGAACTCGATGCCGTAAAGGCTAAGGTGGGCGAGGAAGACTACACACGGGCACACTTCGTTCTCGGAGAAAAAGACCGCGTGCTTGCCGTTTGTGCCGCCCTGGTCAAGGGAGACTACGAAACGGTTGGCAAGAAGATGTATGAAACCCATCACGGCTTGAGCAAGGAATATGAGGTGAGCTGCGAAGAGCTCGACTATCTCAACGACATTGCCAAGGAAAATGGCGTTACCGGAAGCCGCATCATGGGTGGAGGCTTCGGCGGTTGCACCATCAACCTGGTGAAAGAAGACCTCTACGACAAGTTTATTGCCGATGCCAAGTCGAAATTTAATACCAAATATGGCCACGAGCCCGATGTCATCGATGTTGTGATTGGCGACGGCTCACGCAAGATTTGCTAAAACAGCGTAGGCTCACCAGACAATTACTCCAAATTGATGGTAAACAAACACAAAGCCCCGCCGATCCGATTGGACCGGCGGGGCTTTTTTATGTGGGGTTTTCCAAACGACTATTGTCCGAGCCTCAAATCATTCAAGTTGATATCGCCGGTACCGCTAACCCGCTTCTGCAGACTTTTCAAATTACCCGACAGCGAGATGTCGCCTACACCCTGAAGCGTGCACACCGCACTGCCACTGTCAATAAAGTCTATATCGACATCGCCTATGCCCTTGAGATTGATAACAGAACGCTTCGCCGTGAGTCCATCCACATTGACATCTCCCATACCCTGCAGGTTGATGTATGCCTCATCGCACACAATGCGCTTCAAATCTATATCCCCCGCACCTTTTAAATACACATTCAGCGTATCGGTGTCGAGTGGTTTTTCCACTTCAAAGTCGCCCGCTCCCTCCATGTGTATACCAATCAAGTCGGGAGAGGTGACATAGACCACCGGCTTACGTTTGTGTCTCAACCCGGTAATATTCACACTATGGTCCTTCGCCTTGATACTCAGCGTCGTTCCGTCACATTCTGTAAGAAGCTGATTCACAAGTTCCTCATCGCCCACTATCTTCACGCTGAAGTTTTCCCCTTGTTCGTATTTAACATTGCAAAGGCCCCTGATCTCAATCCGATTGAACGGATGAGCAGAGCGAAGCACACTGACTTCCTGTCCACCCCTATTATTAACACGAAAAGTACATGAGCTAAGCAGCACGACTCCCAATAATAATGACAATAGCTTTTTCATTTGGTCTAAAATTTATTTTATGTTCGTTTGACGAGCCTGTTATACAAAAAGTTGCAGAACAGGAATCATGTTTTCACAAATATTTTTGCAAACCCCTCTATCAGCCGAACGTCTGAAACCTTCCACGACCAAGTTTTCTCCATCCTGCCCGCATATAGAAAACCGGTCTGACAACGGCATGGAAAAGCCGTACACCACCCTTAATTAGACTCACCAAGCCCTACTCTCCTCCGTCCTAATCTCCCTATACGTCAAAATAAATTACCATTTTCAAGCAATTTCTTTCACGTCATCCAGAGTAAAAAGGACTATGTTTTTCCCGTCATCATCAATACGCACAACACAAAAAAAGCAGGGCTGTCCCATTTTTTATTTCATCGGACAACGATTAAGCCTTTCTCGCAGCATGACAAGACTTTAACCGCACTGCGGAAAGGGCCCATCCGCACTGCGGTTAAGCCTTTCTCGCCCAGCCATTAGATATGTAATCGCTAACACAGAAATGGGGGACGCAAGGGGGTACTTATACAAGGCCCTGATGGTCAGCCCACTATGAAATCGTCCAAAAATCGCGAATTCAGAACGAAGGTAAGATTATTTTTAAACAAGCGAAGAATAAAAAGATATTTGTAAGGAAAAATATTAATAAAATATACCTCTCTTCCAGATTATATCAAACCGTAACGGCTGAAGACAATTCTAAAAGATGATGAAGATTTAAAATTGAAGCGGAAAACAAGACGAATATCCTTGTTATAATTCCAACTTTTTAGTAAATTTGCAATAAATTGAATAGAACATAACTTTTGAAACTGTTAGTTGGAGATTTTTAAATGAATAACACATACCGGGTGGGCCTTGATGTGGGTTCTACTACTGCAAAGATTGCCGTCCTTGACAAAAGCGACAACCTGATATATTCAAGATTCGAGCGTCACAATGCCAAAGTGAACGAACTCGTAACCGAATATTTCGGGGAACTCAAGGAACGGCTCGGCGACTGTCGACTGAAACTTTGCGTCACAGGGTCGGTCGGTATGCATACGGCTGAACTCCTCAACGCCGAATTTGTTCAGGAGGTGGTCGCAGCCACCGTCTTCGCCCGAAACCGGTTTCCACAAGCCAAGACGCTCATCGACATCGGTGGCGAAGACGCCAAAGTCGTGTTTTTCAACGGCAAGAGCATGGAGCTTCGCATGAACGGCAACTGTGCCGGCGGAACAGGGGCCTTCATAGACCAGATGTCGGTATTGATGGGGTGCGACAACGCCAAGATGAGCAAACTGGCCGAAACTTCTACCCATCTCTACCCCATGGCAGCCAGGTGTGGTGTTTTTGCCAAGACCGATATCCAAAATCTCATGTCGCGAAACCTCCCGGAAAGCGATATCGCTGCCAGCATATTCCATAGTATTGCCGTCCAGACGGTGACAACACTGAGTCATGGATGCGACTTCAATCCCCCTATCCTGCTATGCGGCGGCCCGCTCACCTTCCTGCCGTCACTGCGCCGGGCTTTTTCCAATTTTCTGAATATTCCCCTCAGCGATTTCATCGTGCTGAAAGAGGGAAATCTCATTCCCGCCCTCGGCTGCGCCATACGCTCCGAAGAAACGGAGGGCAAGAGTCTTTCCGACATTCTGCAGCGTCTAAGGCCCAATGCCCCGGCAAGACACAAGCAGTCTGGCGTCACAGCATGCCATGACGGAGGGGTCGGCTCATGCGCCGGCGAATCCAAACATCGGGTCGATATCGAAGAAGTGCTGCCCCCTTTGTTTGAAAGCGAAGCGCAACACGCACAATGGCTGGCCGACAAGGAGCTATATGCCACCCCCCTATATCCCATGAAGCCCGGCACGGAAAACGTGGTGCTCGGCATAGATTCCGGCTCCACAACCACAAAAATAGTTGCGGCAAGGGCACTGGGAGAAGAAAGCGGGCAAATCGTCTTCAAGGATTACTCGATGAATCTGGGAAACCCTATCAAGGCCGTGAGCGAAGGGCTGCTGCGCATGCAGATAGCCGCCCGTGAAGCCGGGACCGAGCTTCGCCTATTGGGGTCGTGTTCCACCGGCTACGGAGAAGAGCTCATCAAAGCCGCCTTCAATCTTGACGACGGCATCATCGAGACGATGGCACACTATCGGGCAGCGTCCAAACTGATGCCTGACGTTTCGTTTATTCTCGACATTGGCGGACAAGACATGAAAGCCATCTTCGTGGAGAACGGCGCCGTGGTGCGCATGGAACTCAACGAGGCCTGCTCGTCAGGATGCGGAACCTTCATCCAGACCTTTGCCCAAAACCTTGGATACGCCGTGGAAGACTTTGCCGGCATTGCCTGCCGAGCCACCGACCCATGCGACCTGGGCACGCGCTGCACCGTGTTTATGAACTCAAAGGTGAAGCAAGTGATGCGCGAGGGTGCCACGGTGGGCGATATCGCCTGCGGTCTGTCGTATTCCGTGGTGCGCAACTGTCTTTACAAAGTACTGAAACTACACGGAAACGACAATCTCGGAAACAAAATCGTGGTACAGGGCGGCACCATGAAAAACGACTCTGTGGTGCGCGCTTTCGAAATACTGAGTGGAGCCCATGTAGCGCGAAGCAATATGCCGGAGATGATGGGGGCCTACGGCTGTGCATTGAACGCCATCAGCCAACTCTCGCAACAGGCATCTCCGAAGGCTAAAAGCATCGACGACCTGCTGAACATGGCTGCCTACGACACCCGGCTACTCAACTGCAAGGGATGCGAGAACAACTGCTTCGTGACGAGATACAAGTTTGCCGGAAACCGCAATTTCTACTCCGGCAACAAGTGTGAGCGCATCTTCAACAATAAGGGGAAGGACGAGCGTAAGGGTGAAAATATCTACACCTACAAATATCACCTGCTTTTTGATAGAGACGTAAAGACCGAAACGGAACATGAAAAAATCGTCGGCATCCCGCGCATCCTCAATATGTATGAGGACTATCCGTTCTGGCACGCTCTCTTCACCACCGCAGGCTTCCGCATCGTGCTCAGTAGCGAGTCTGTGTTCCATCGCTATGAGGGGGCACTCGGCAGCGTGATGAGCGACAACATCTGCTTCCCGGCCAAGCTCGTTCACTCGCACATCAAGGAACTCGATGAAAAGCTGTCGGCGCCGGGCAATCCCGAGTCGGGCTTTATCTTCATGCCCTACGTGGTGTATGAGCATCAGGATGACAGCCGAAACATCAACAGCTACAACTGCCCCATTGTGACGGCCTACTCGGATGTTGTCAGAAGCGCCATGACACTGCACACGCGCATAGACTCTCCCGTGATCAACTTCCGTGACGAGAAACTGTTGCGAAAACAGGTGAACGACTATTTGAAAGGGCTGGGGGTGGACAGAAGCACCATACGCAAAGCCTACAACGCTGCCCACATGGCGCAAATTCTGTATGTGCACCAAATCAAGGAGAAAGCCGAAAACATTTTGGCAGAAAGCCGGAAGCGCGGAATGCTTACCATCTTGCTGGCCGGACGACCCTATCATACAGACCCACTCATCCAGCATAAGCTCTCGGAGATGATTGCCTCGCTGGGTGTAAACGTCATTTCCGACGACATCGTGCGCGGCGATATGGACACTGGCACGGGCGATACCTATCTCGTGCGCCAATGGGCCTACATGAACAGAATTATCAAATCGGGACAATGGTGCGCTGAGCAGCCACACGACGTGCATTTTGTGCAGATGACCTCGTTTGGTTGCGGACCCGACTCCTTCATCCAAGATGAAATTCGCACCATCATGAAGGAGCATGGCAAGCCCTTCACCTTGTTGAAGATTGACGATGTGAGCAACATCGGGAGTCTGAAACTCCGCGTGCGCTCACTCATCGAATCGCTTCAAGGCAAAGCCACCCAGACCACTGGAACTGCTAAGGTGGATGGCGGGAAGACACGGCGTGCGTCTTCCGGCGACGACTTCTCCCTTCCGCCCATCTCCCGACATATCCTTGCCCCCTATTTCACGGAATATCTCACTCCACTGCTTCCTCCGATATGCCGTATCATCGGTTGGGATGTGGAGGTGCTGCCACCCAGTGATGCAGAGAGTGCAGAGTACGGACTGAAATATGCCAACAATGAGGTGTGCTATCCGGCCACGCTGATTGTGGGCGATTTTGTAAAAGCCCTACGCTCAGGAAAGTATGACACCGACAAGATTTCACTGGTCATGAGCCAGACCGGAGGCCAATGTCGAGCCACCAACTATGCCGCACTCATCCGGCGGGCCATGAATGCCAACGGATTTGAAAACGTGCCACTCATTACGTTGGGTGTGGCTACCAGTCTCGAGGAAGAAGACGAGAATCAGGACGGAGCCCTCAATGTGCCATGGATGAAATATGCACCCATTATCGTGACGATGTTCCTGTATGGTGACACTATTTCAAAGATGTATCATGCAGCTGTTGTACGATTGAAAAAAGACGCCTATGCTATCGGCGGCGAAAACACCAATCCCGCCAAAGCATTACGCGACAAATACCTGCACCTGGCCGCAGAGCCGATCATGAAGAATAATGCCAGAGGACTGATGGACCTCATCGCTCAAGCGGCCGAAGAGTTTGATAGCATCATCGAAGACCGCGATGTTCCTGCTGTGGGCATCGTCGGCGAGATCTTCCTAAAGTTTAATCCCTTTGCCCATCAGTTTGTTGCCGAAAAAATTATTGACAAAGGCTACGAGGTAGTGCCTGCGTTGCTCTCTCCCTTCTTTCTGCAAAACTTTGTAAACGTCATCGTAGAGAAACACATGGGGCTGCGTTGTTCCAACGTTCCCGACTTCCTTGTGAAGAGCATCTATAATCTGATATGGCGCAGGGAGAAGAAAATCAATAAGATTGCCTCTCGCTTCCGCTATTTCCGACCATTTACAAATATTTTCGAAGAAGCCAAGGATGTCAACGGTGTGGTGTCGCTTGCCGCTCAGTTTGGCGAGGGATGGCTCTTGCCCAGCGATGTGATCAGCATGGTGAAGCAGGGTGTTAACAACGTGGCCAGTCTTCAGCCCTTCGGCTGCATAGCCAACCATGTGGTGTCTAAGGGAGTGGAAAAGAAACTGAAAAAACTTTATCCGGAACTCAATTTCGTGTCACTCGACTTTGATTCGGGTGTGTCGTCTGTCAATGTTACCAACCGGTTGCTGCTCTTCTTAGACAGCATCGCAGTATAGCCTCAACGGTATACTCCATAGGTTATGCCCCATAAAAAATTCCATGCAATCTATTTTCCATTTGCACGGAATTTAGTATCTTTGCGTTCGAAATTACTGATACGCAGAGATGATTGCTCACAACACGACACTCATGATTACCGACACGGTAGAAAAACTTTCAGAACCGGAGTCTTTGAAGGGATTGTTTCGACAGCACCGCGAGGGCTATCCTCTGCCGTCCGGCAAAGTGCTTGAAAAGATTATTCAACTGGCACGCGCCATTCTCTTCCCCGGATATTTTGGAAAATCACACGTCAACATCTCGACCATAAAATACCAAATCGGCGTGGATGTGGAGAATCTGTACACGCTTTTGTCAGAGCAGATTCTGTCCGGACTGGGATATTCCAGCGAAGGCAAGGACCACAAATTCCTGCATGCGCAAAAGGCAAAGGCGAATGACCTGGCCACAAAAATCATCAAGAAACTCCCCGAGTTGAGATATATCTTGGGAACCGACGTGTCGGCCGCCTATAAAGGAGACCCCGCCGCCAAAAGCTATGGTGAAATCATATCATGCTATCCCATTATCAAAGCACTGACCAACTATCGGCTGGCACATGAGCTCTTTCTGCTCGGCGTGCCCCTTATTCCACGAATGATGACCGAGATGGCCCATTCGGAAACCGGCATAGACATACATCCCGGTGCAACCATCGGCAAATACTTCACCATCGACCATGGAACAGGTGTCGTGATTGGCGAGACTTGTATCATTGGCAACAACGTGAAGCTGTATCAGGGTGTGACACTCGGCGCCAAGAGTTTTCCGGTAGATGAGAAATCCAATCCCATCAAAGGCATTCCGCGCCACCCCATCATCGAAGACAACGTGGTAATCTATGCCAATGCAACGGTATTGGGGCGCATCACCATTGGCAAAGGGTGCGTGGTGGGTGCCAATACCTGGGTCATGGAAAATATGGCTCCACAAACGAAGATTTACAACAAGGTATAGATAGACTACAAAGCATAAAAGCAAAATTATATAAAACAGCAATTCAACGACAATGGAATTTGAACTCATCGCCAAAACTTTCATGGGCTTAGAGCAGGTCTTGGCACAAGAGCTCACCCAAATGGGTGCAAACAATGTACAGATTGGTAGACGTATGGTTTCGTTTACCGGCGACAAGGAAATGATGTATCGTGCTAACTTCCAGTTGCACACCGCCATACGCATTCTCAAACCTATCCGTCATTTCAAGGCTCGCTCGGCCGAGGAAGTGTACAGCGAAATCCAGAAGATAGACTGGAGCGAGTATATCCCCAAAGGCAAGACCTTTTCCGTAGACTCCGTCGTCTACTCGGAGGAATTCAGAAACTCGCGTTTCGTTACCTATAAAGTTAAGGATGCCATTGTCGATCAGTTCCGCGAGAAGACAGGCATGCGCCCCAACATCTCTGTGAGCAACCCGGATATCCGGCTGCACATCCACATTGCCGAAGACGATGCCACCTTGTGTCTCGACTCCAGTGGGGAGAGTTTGCATCGGCGCGGCTATCGTCAGGAAAGTGTGGAAGCTCCCTTAAACGAAATCCTGGCTGCCGGCATGATACTGATGAGCGGATGGAAAGCCGACACCGACTTCATAGATCCCATGTGCGGGTCGGGTACTTTGGCGATCGAAGCAGCACTTATTGCCCGTAATATTTCTCCCGGCGTGTTCCGGAAAGAATTTGCCTTTGAGAAGTGGCCCGATTTCGATCAAGACCTTTTCGACACCATATACAACGATGATACGCAGGAACGTGAGTTCGAACATCACATCTACGGCTACGACATCGATATGAAGGCGGTGAATACAGCACGGCTGAACGTGAAGGCCGCTGGCCTTTCCAAGGAGATTACCATTGAGCAACAAGACTTCAAAGACTTCACCAAGCCTGCCAACAAAAGCATTATCATCACCAATCCCCCATACGGAGAGCGCATCTCTACGCCCAATCTTCTGGGCACCTACAGGATGATTGGCGAGAGATTGAAGCACGAATTTGGTGGCAATGAAGCCTGGATATTAAGCTATCGCGAAGAATGTTTTGAGCAGATTGGGCTGAAACCAAGCATCAAGATACCCCTTTTCAACGGTAGTTTGGAATGTGAGTTCCGGAAATACACGCTCTTCGACGGGAAGATGAAGGAATTCCGGCAGGAAGGCGGCATCGTAAAGACCGAAGAAGAAAAACGTGAAATGGCCCAGAAACACCGTTTCAAGAAAAACCGCGAGTTCAAGGAACGACTCGAAGCAGAGGCTGCCAATGAAGAGGGGGACATTCGTTCTTTCCAGTTCCACTCCTTGGCACGCAACCATTCTCCCTACAATCACACCGAGTATGAAGACGGAAACAGACGTTTCAACCGAAGCAGAGACGATGAACATGAATATGGCGAAAGGGGCAGATTTAGGGGAAGCAAGAGAGATTTCAAAAACAATAGGCGCGACTTTAAGAGCCGTCGCAGAGACTACATGGACGATTATGAAGACCATGACGACTTCCGTCCGCGTCGCAGAAACGGCGGTTTTAAGTCCCGGGGAGACCGAGATTTCAAAGGCGGAGACCGACGGGGAAGCAGGAAATTCGGTAAAAACAAATCGTTTGACAATTTTGACAATGAAGATTAACGGCTGGATCATCGCAGGAGCTGTAGTTATGGCAAGTACAATAGGTCTTTCAGAACAAGCCAATGCACAGGAAACCTTGAAGCAGTTTTCTTTGGAAGACCTGAATTTCGGCGGCAACAACTATCACAACATGACCGCCAAGAATCGCTTTACCACATGGTGGGGTGACGAATTGGTGCGTCTCGACCTTGACAAATGCTATATTGTTGATAAGAAAACGGGCAAGGAAACCCTGCTCTTCTCCCTCGAAGACGCCAACAAATGGTTAGGAAACCACAAGGGAAACAGCATACATTCACTTTATTACGTTTCTTTTCCCTACGCCGATAAGCCCATTGCCAGGTTTGAATACGGCTCTCGAAACATCTTGCTGAACTTCGAAACCCATCAAAAAGAATGGTCCTCAGAGACCCAAAACGTCTCTATGTTAGCATGGAATCCCGTGTCGAGGGCTTCTGCCTACATCGGTGAGGATGGACATAACCTGTTTGTTCGCAATGCCGAAGGTGACAGCAAACAACTCTCAACAGACGGCTCTGCCGACATCGTTTACGGTCAAAGCGTTCACCGCGACGAGTTTGGCTACAGCAAAGGAACCTTTTGGAGTCCCGACGGACAGAAACTGATGTTCACCCGTATGGACCAAAGCATGGTAACCTCATTTCCTTTGGTAGATATCCCCACACCTGACAGCAAGCCCAAGGAAGGGCAAAGCCGCATAGCAAAGCCCGCCCCGGAGAAATATCCCATGGCCGGAGAGCCCATGCACAAGGTCACTATCGGCATATACAACGTGCAGAGCGGCAGTACCATCTATTTGAAGGCAGGCGACCCCACCGACCGCTACTTCACCAATCCGGCATGGAGCCCTGACTCCAAGACGGTGTATCTGTTTGAGCTCAACCGCGACCAGAACGACTGTCGACTGGTGAGTTACAATGCCGAGACAGGCGAAAAGATTGCCGAACTCTATCGCGAGACCAACGAAAAATATGTTGAGCCCCTCCATCCTATCGTTTTCTTGCCTTGGGACGACGATGAGTTCGTGATGCAAAGCCAGAAGGACGGTTACAACCATTTGTATCTATTCAACAAAAACGGCAAGCTCATTAAACAGCTTACCAGTGGCAAATGGGTAGTCATGGAATTGTTGGGCTTCAACAAAAAAGACAAGACCATTATTATTGCATCCAATGAGCGTAATGCCATTCAACGCAATTTGTACAGCATAAACGTCAAGAACGGCAAGCGCACATTGATAGACGAGAGTGGCGACGGATACCACTACGGCAGCCTCAGCGCGTCAGGAGCCTTCCTTTTGGACAGATACTCCACCCCCACCGAGCCTCGAAACATCGCCATTGTAGATGTGAAGGCTCAAAAAGCAAAACGATATTTCACGGCCGAAAACCCATGGAAGGGATACAATATACCCGACTACAAGTGCGGGACCATTAAGGCGGCCGACGGCCTCACCGACTTATATTATCGCATGGTGATGCCCATTGGTTTCGACCCGGCTAAGAAATACCCCACCATTGTCTATGTCTACGGTGGGCCGCACGCTCACAACGTAGACGCCAGATGGCACTATGGCAGTCGCTCTTGGGAAACTTACATGGCCCAAAAGGGTTATCTGCTGTTCATCCTCGACAACCGAGGCAGCGAGAATCGGGGACGCGACTTTGAGCAAGCCACCTTCCGGCATCTCGGCGATACGGAGATGAAAGACCAGATGAAGGGCGTGGACTTCCTGAAATCACTGCCCTACGTCGATACGTCAAGGCTCGGAGTGCACGGCTGGAGCTTTGGTGGTTTCATGACCATCAACCTTATGACCACCTATCCCGACGTGTTCAAGGTGGGTGTGGCAGGCGGTCCGGTCATCGATTGGAAATGGTATGAAGTGATGTACGGCGAACGATACATGGACACTCCACAGACTAACCCCGACGGCTATGCACAATCGAGTCTCATCCACAAGGCCAAAAACCTCAAGGGAAGACTGCAGATTATCATCGGACTCAACGACCCCGTAGTGGTGCCACAGCATAGTTTCACATTTATTTCACAATGTATTTTGGACGGCACCCAGCCCGACTTCTTCGTATATCCGGGCGAACCACACAACATGAGGGGGCATCAGTCCACTCACCTTCATGAGCGAATTTCTCGATATTTCGACGATTTTCTGAAATAACAGAGGAGAAAAGCGCTCCGGGAAGGGAAACACCAAAGAAGGGAATGAGGAAAGGAAGTCCTCATTCCCCCAACAAAATAAGAAATCATACCAAAGACAAGAATATGAAGATACTACTTTTAGGAGGCGGAGGCCGTGAACACGCACTGGCATGGAAGATTGCGCAAAGCAGCAAATGCGAAAAGATATTCATAGCCCCCGGCAATGCAGGTACCTCAGAGGTTGGCGAAAATGTGGCTATCGGAGTCAACGACTTCGACAAGCAAAAGGAGTTCGTACTGGCCAACGGCATCGACATGGTGGTCGTGGGGCCTGAAGACCCTCTGGTAAAAGGTGTCTATGATGCCTTCAAGAACGATCAGCGCACAGCATCCATCCCCGTTATCGGGCCATCGAAACAAGGCGCCGTGCTCGAAGGCAGCAAGGATTTTGCCAAAGCCTTCATGAAGCGGCACAACATTCCTACGGCAGCCTATGAGACTTTCGACGGCACCACGGTCGAGGAAGGCCTTAAATTTCTGGAGACCCTCAAGGCTCCCTATGTGCTAAAAGCCGACGGATTGTGTGCGGGCAAAGGCGTACTCATCGTCCCCACGCTCGAAGAAGCCAAAAAGGAACTGCGCGAAATGCTTGGCGGAATGTTCGGCAACGCCTCTGCCAAGGTGGTCATCGAAGAATTCCTGTCGGGCGTTGAGTGTTCCGTTTTTGTGCTCACCGACGGCAAGCACTACAAAATTCTGCCCGAAGCCAAAGACTACAAGCGCATTGGTGAACACGACACCGGTCTGAATACCGGCGGCATGGGCAGCGTCACGCCCGTTCCCTTTGCCACAAAAGCGTGGATGCAAAAGGTGGAAGACCGCATCATCCGCCCCACCGTGGACGGACTTGCCGCAGAAGGCATCGACTACAAGGGCTTCATCTTCTTTGGGCTCATCAATGTAGATGGAGAGCCGAAGGTCATTGAATACAACTGCCGCATGGGAGACCCGGAGACCGAAAGCGTGATGCTGCGCTTGAAGAGCGACATCGTGGATCTTTTTGAGGGGGTAGCCGAAGGCAATCTCGACACCAAACCCATTGCGTTCGACCCACGTGCAGCCGTGTGCGTGATGCTCGTAAGCGGCGGATACCCCAAGGCTTACAAGAAAGGATACCCCATCAGCGGCATCGACAACGTCGAGGGAAGCATCGTGTTCCACTCCGGCACTGCAAAAAAAGACGGGCAGATCGTCACCAACGGCGGACGCGTCATTGCCGTATCTTCTTACGGCGCCAACAAGGAAGAAGCCTTGAAAAAGAGCTTTGCAGAAGCCCAGAAAATACAATTCACCGACAAATATTTCAGAAAGGACATCGGCCAGGACCTCTAAAACACATGGCAGAAGACAATTAACGACACAAATAGAGAATGACAACATACACACAGACCAAGATTGCACAATCACGGTGGACACTCACCGCCACCTCTGTGTATGCTGTTTTGGTGTGCCTGGCCACTGGGCCCATAGCCCAGCAACTGTGGATACAGATGTTGCTACTTGGCCTATCCACATTATTGATGGCCGAATTCAACAATGTCAACTCGCTCATCCGCATTTACAGCCACATGGTGTCGTGCTCGCTTCTGGTCATGACAACCATGTCGTCTTTCCTTTTTTCTGCCATTGAGCCGTTTGCCGTACAGGCCGCACTCATCGCGTTTTTCTTCTGTCTCTTCAAGGCTTATCAGAAACCGACCGCTACCGGCTGGATACTCTATGCCTTCTTTGCATTTGGCATCGCCAGCATCGCCTTTGTGCAGATGTTGTTTTTTGTGCCCATCTTGTGGATTCTCATGGCAAACAATGTTATGGCCTTCAGTGCCCGAACATTTTTTGCCTCGATCTTAGGAGTCATCGCCCCCTATTGGTTTTTGGCTCCATACTATATCTACATAGGTAATGCCGACTTTTTTGCACGCCATTTCACCAACCTTGTACAAATTGACTCGGTGTTCAACCTTTCACTGCTCGACGAACATCGCATCATCACCATAATCTTTATATTTCTGCTTGCGCTCATAGGCAGTCTCCATTTCATCTACTACAGCTATCAGGACAAAATCCGCACACGCATGATTTACGAAACTTTCATCGCCCTCGATTGCTGCTGTTTTGCGCTTATGGTCGTGTTGCCTCAATATTTCAATCAGTTTTTAGGTGTGGCCATTGTCACCACAGCCCCGCTCATCGGCCATTATTTAGCATTGTCGCACACCAAGATTTCCAACATCTGTTTCTTTGCCGTCATCGCATTGGCACTAATCATCACCGTCTATAACTTATGGATGCCATTAACGATCTTCTCATAAACTACGGCTATTGGGGAATGTTGATATCGGCCTTCCTTGCCGGCAGCTTCTTCCCATTCAGCAGCGAGGTGGTGTTGGTAGGACTTTTAGCAACCGGACTCTCCCCCGTACCGCTCATCATCTACGCCACCATCGGCAATGTAGCCGGCGGGATATTCAATTATCTCATCGGCAGTCTGGGCAAATTGGAATGGATTGAACGCTATCTGCACGTGAAACCCGACGACCTCAAGCGAGCAGAGCGGTTTATGGAGGGGCGTGGAGCCTGGATGGGATTCTTTTCATTTTTGCCCATCATCGGCTCCGCCATTACCATTTCGCTCGGACTGATGCGCGCTAATTTCCTCATCTCTTTTATCAGCATCTTCTTTGGAAAGGGCTTGAGATACCTCCTGCTTGTATACGGCACTGGTTTCTTTGTCCAATAAATCATAACATTGGACAGCTATAACATTTAATACCATATCCAAAATCGTGTACCAACAGTAGGGACATACGGCTCGTGCGGCTGCCATCATTCCCCTGTATTTTTTCTTACAAACACCCCTCCAAAATTTGCTTATTTCAAAATCATTTTGTTTCCGTCCGAAATTCGTAAAATTCACGAAGTTTTGTTGTTGACTGATAATCAAGGCTTTGTGAGCAAGAGCCTCTATCCCCTCCATTTTGCCATCTGCAGTTGGATATCAAACGGCAGTACGGGAAAGCCTTAACCGCAGCATGAATGGGCCTCAACCGCGTCGCCCCTAAGTCCCAACCGCACTGCGATAAGACAAGAAACGCATGCTCCCTGCCTTTTTCCCATCGTTCGTCCCTATTATGGCGACCGAAACATAGCCCTTTTTGCTCCAGACGGCGCAAAAGAAACTGTCAAAAAACAGTAATACAATTTTACACATGATACCTTTGTAATAGGATGAAGCCAGATTCGACGCGAGTACTGAAGGCTGTCGTACAAAACTTTAATACCATTGATAAATGGCGTTTTCCAAACTACTGTGGAAATGTGAAGCATCCAATATTGTTGGAACGTCCAAAATGCTGCCAGATGGGTGCCCGGTGAAACCATGATTGATAAAAAAACAAATAATATCCTAAAAGTTAAAAAAAACTGAACTTTTAGCCGTTCTCTATATGCTTTTTGCTATCTTTGCATACAATTATTTATTCTTGAACATACATGAAACAGTACAGATTAGTGGACAATGTGCTGGGATGGCTTGCGTTTGTGATAGCCGCCGTCGTATATTGTTCCACCATTGAGCCGACAGCCTCTTTCTGGGACTGCCCTGAATTCATTACTACCGGTTACAGACTTGAAGTTGGACACCCCCCAGGGGCACCGTTCTTTATGCTCACGGCCAATCTATTCAGTCAGTTTGTCAGCGACCCGGCTCAGGTGGCGCGTATGGTGAACACCATGAGTGCCCTACTCTCGGCAACCACCATCTTGTTCCTATTCTGGACCATCACCCACCTCACCCGCAAGCTCATCGTGAAAGACTGGGGCAGCCTTACGCTTGGCAAACTCATTGCTATCGAGGCCAGTGGCATGGTGGGCGCACTCATCTATACATTCTCCGATACCTTCTGGTTTTCGGCCGTAGAGGGCGAGGTTTACGCCTATTCGTCGGCATTCACGGCCATCGTGTTTTGGCTCATCCTGAAATGGGAAGACCATGCCGACGAGCCTCACTCCGATCGGTGGCTGGTGCTCATCTTTTATATGATGGGACTGAGTATCGGCGTCCACTTGCTGAACCTGCTCTGTATCCCGGCCATCGTGCTGGTTTATTGCTATCGCCGATTCCCCGACGTCGAGGCCAAGGGCTCACTCATCGCCCTGCTCATCTCGTTTGTCATCGTGGCAGCCGTGCTCTATGGTGTGGTGCCGGGCATCGTGACCGTCGGTGGATGGTTTGAGCTGTTCTTTGTAAACACCCTGCACATGCCGTTCAATACGGGACTCATTATCTATATCGTCCTGCTCGTGGCTGCAGTGCTATGGGGAATCTACGAAAGCTATATCGGACAGAACGCCCGTCGCGAAAACATTTCCTTCCTTGTGGCGTTCGGTCTCATCGGTATTCCTTTCTATGGCTACGGCTGGAGCGCCGTGGTGATTGGCGCGGTTGTATTGGCTGTCGCTGCCTTCCTGCTCAACTACAAGAAGGTCATCAATAAGAAGCCCGTCCGTGTTGTCACCTCCCGATTCAAGAACACGGCGTTGCTCTGCATGCTGATGCTCATGATTGGCTATTCCAGTTATGCCATCATCGTCATCCGTTCGGATGCCAACCCGCCTATGGACCAGAACTCTCCCGAAGACATCTTCACGCTGGGCAACTATCTCAGCCGCGACCAGTATGGCGATCGGCCTTTGTTCTATGGTCAGGCCTACACCTCGCAAGTGGCTCTCGAGCAAGACGGCAATATGTGTCGGCCCAAGATGAAAAAGGGCGCTCCTATTTACAGCCGCAAGGAGAAAGCTTCTCCGGACGAGAAAGACTCCTACTTCGTTGTGTCGCATAAAAACAAATATGTCTATGCTCAGAATATGTTGTTCCCGCGTATGCATGATGCGACCAAAACGCAGGACTACGAAGCGTGGATGGGAGGCGTCGAGGGTACACAGGTGCCTTACGACCGCTGTGGTGAACCCATCATGGTGAAGATGCCCACCCAGCTCGAAAACATCAAGTTCTTCCTTTCCTATCAGTGCAATTTCATGTACTGGCGCTACTTCATGTGGAACTTTGCCGGCCGCCAGAACGACATTCAGGGGCACGGAGAACTTGAGCACGGCAACTGGATTACAGGCATTCCCCTACTCGACAACATGCGTTTGGGTGACCAAAGCAAACTGCCCGACAACCTGAAGGAGAACAAAGGGCACAATGTGTTCTATGGTTTGCCCCTGCTGCTGGGCCTCATCGGTCTGTTCTGGCAGGCCTTCCGGGGCAAGCGCGGCATCCGTCAGTTCTGGGTGGTATTCTTCCTTTTCTTCATGACCGGACTGGCCATTGTGTTCTACCTCAACCAGTCGCCGTCGCAACCCCGTGAGCGTGACTACGCCTATGCAGGCTCATTCTATGCCTTCGCCATCTGGTGCGGCATGGGTGTGGCAGCCCTCATCGACTTGATGAAGAAATATCTGAAACTCGACAACATCGTTGCGACGGCAGCCGTTGCGCTCGTCTGTTTGCTCGTGCCGATACAGATGGCCAGCCAAACTTGGGACGACCACGATCGCTCCAACCGCTACACCTGCCGCGATTTCGGTCAGAACTATCTCATGACTCTGCAAGATAAGGGCAACCCCATTATCTTCACCAATGGCGACAACGACACCTTCCCACTCTGGTACAACCAGGACGTGGAGAGCGTTCGTACCGACGCACGTGTTTGCAACCTCAGCTATCTGCAAACAGACTGGTATATCGACCAAATGAAGCGTCCGGCTTTCGATTCTCCCGCCGTGCCTATCACATGGCCACGACTCGACTACTGCTCGGGGACCAACGAGTATGTGGAGGTGGTGCCGAGCATGAAACAGAGTCTCAAGGAGCTTTACAGCCAAGATGCTGAAGCAGCCAAGAAACTGTTTGGAGATAATCCTTTCGAGGTCAGCAACGTGATGAAATACTGGGTGCGCGGCGATTTCACTGAAGAGCAGACCAGTATTCTTGCCCAGGTATTCGGTGTTGCGGAAGAGAAAGTCAAGGAAACCATGCACATGATACCTACCGACACGCTCTATGTCTCCATCGACAAGGAAGCCGTGAAAAAGAGCGGAATGATGATGGCCAGCGACACCATCCCTGACCAGATGGTTATCTCGCTTGCCGGAAAGCGTGCTCTCTACAAGGGAGATCTGATGATGCTCGAAATGATTGCCAATTGCAACTGGACGCGTCCTATCTATGTTGCCATGACCGTTGGTGCAGAAAACTACATGAATCTCGGCGACAACTTTGTGCAGGAGGGACTTGCCAATCGCATCACGCCGTTCCTCACCAACCAGCCCGGAGCCAAGAACTTTGACTCGGAAAAGACCTACAACAACCTGATGAACAGATACCGCTACGGCGGACTCGACACCAAGGGGTTGTATCTCGACGAGACTACCATGCGCATGTGCTACACCCATCGACGCCTGTTCGGTCAGCTCGCCCTGAATCTCATCGCTGAGCAGAAGCCGGACAAAGCACGGAAGGCACTGCAAAAGGCTGAAAAGGTGATCCCGACCTACAATGTTCCGATGAACTATATGAGCGGCGGCTCCGACTTTGCCAAAGCCTATGCGCTGCTTGGGCAAAAGCAAAAGGCCCTCCAGGTCATCAAAGACGTTTGGAAGGAGGCCAGCCAATATGAAAACTATTATCTCGGCTTGAACGGCTCAAGATTCGCAGCAGCCCAGCGCGACTGCATGATACAACTGTCTATCATGTCTCAGATAGCCGATATCACCGAAATGGTAGACAAGCAGTTGGGAGCCAAACAACGCCAACAGATAGACAAGCTCTATCAGTTGTATCTGGGCAAAGGCGGCAAAACTGTTGGAAACTAAGCATGAGGAAAGAAGAGCTGGACAGCATGACCCGTCTCCTCGAAAGAGGACCGATGAGATGCCTGCGAAAGAGGCGGCTCATGCTGTCCGGCTCTTCTTTCATTAGTTTTGCAAATACGCAATTGTCTCATCCCGAGCAAATGACCGTGATTTCGAATTTCTCATTCTTCAATTCCACACTATGCTTATAGAACAACCGGCAAAGTGGCTGAGATGGCTGTACCCTGCAGCCTTATGGCGAATGGATCCGAACGAGCACGCCGTGTATCTCACGTTCGACGATGGTCCGATCCCATCCTCCACACCGTTCATTCTTAAAACATTACGGGAATATAATGCCAAAGCTACCTTCTTTATGGTAGGCGAGAATGTGATGCGTTATCACGACTTGTTCAATCAGATTGTGGCGGAGGGCCACCAAGTGGGCAACCATACCTTCAATCACATGGGTGCCTTCAAGCATTGGACCCTTTCCTACGCCGCAAACACCGCACAGGCCAACGAGCTCATTAAGAGCCATCTGTTTCGGCCGCCACACGGATGGATGCGGCACTCTGAATATTGGTGGCTGCAGAGAAAGTATAAAATTGTGATGTGGGACCTTGTCACACGCGACTATTCCAAATGGCTCACCGCCGACGATGTGGTCAGAAACGTGAAAAGATACGCCCGCAACGGCTCCATCATCACTTTCCACGATTCGGTCAAGAGCATAGACAAATTGATAACGGCACTACCTCAGGCACTACAGTGGCTTCAAGAACAAGGATATGAGTTTAAGACATTCGAATGATATTAAAGCCGAGGCCAAACGTCTTGGCTTTTTTACATGCGGCATTGCCAAGGCTGACCGTGTATCGCAAGAAGAAGAAAACCACTTGCGAAGCTGGCTCGCTGATGGGATGAATGCCGATATGGAATGGATGAACAATTATCTGGACAAGCGCCTTGACCCCCGTTTGCTGATGGACGGCCTGCAATCCATCGTGTCGGTTGCTTTGAGTTATACCCCCCGAAAGACCCTACCGGCCAATGAACCGCAAATCGCAGCCTATGCGCTGGGGCTCGACTACCACGATGTAATGAAGCAGAAACTCCGCCTGTTAGCAGCTTCTATCTATGGCGAAGCCGTGGAAAATGCCAACTATCGTGTATTTGTAGACAGCGGGCCCGTGCTGGAAAGGTATTGGGCCGAACAGGCCGGGCTGGGCTGGATTGGTAAAAACCGTCAACTCATCATACCCCATGCCGGCAGCATGTTTTTCTTAGGCGAGCTGTTTCTTGATTTTGAGACAGAATATGATCGGCCTGCAGTCAACCGCTGCGGCAACTGTACGAAGTGCATAGACCGTTGCCCCACCCACGCCTTGAGTTTTTCCCGAAAGTTCGATTCAAATCTCTGCCTCTCCTATCAGACCATCGAAAACAGGAAAGAACTGAGCCAAGAAGCCAAGAAACACATGGGGAACGTCATATACGGATGCGACCGTTGTCAGCAAGTTTGCCCTTGGAACCGATTCGCCGAGCCCAACCCCACGCCGGAATTCCAACCCAAGGAAGAGCTCCTAAACATGACTA
This sequence comes from Prevotella sp., assembly GCA_050946435.1. GTDB lineage: Bacteria > Bacteroidota > Bacteroidia > Bacteroidales > Bacteroidaceae > Prevotella. Next base: position 4,111 of record JBMNUU010000021.1, on the reverse strand, counting down.
TCGACAAATGGAAACAGCTGTCGGTCGAAGATTATCGCAGACTTTTCAAAGGCTCCGCCGTCAAAAGAGTAAAATATAGAGGGTTAATGCGAAACATCTCCAATCTTTTTTGTAATTTTGAGCCATGAAAAATAAAATGCAAGAAGAGATTACCGATTCTTCCGAGATTTCGCTATGCGCATACTGATGAGTGCACACGTGGACCCCAACGATTCACGGGCATTCAAATTGGCCATGCTCGACCATTACGAAGAAATATATCCTCGCTTCTCCCTCACCAAAGTTTTCCGGGAAAACAACAAGACCGCCCGGCACGAAGAGATGGTGGAAGAATACAAGCGATGTTTTAGTCTACTCCTTGTAGGCAGACTTCCTTAACCCCTTATTTCCCAAACTAACTTCTATTTACCCGCTTTATTGACAATTCAGATATCTATAACAATTTATAAGCTATAACTATATGCAAAACTCTAATCAAAAATCACGCTCCGTGGCCATCATTGCCATGATTTTCTTATTTGGCATGATTGCTTTCGTTACAAACCTTGCCGCCCCTATCGGGGTCATTTGGAAAAACCAGCCAGCCCTTCAAGGCAGCAACACCCTTGGTATGTTGGGAAACATGATGAACTTCCTCGCTTACCTATTTATGGGTATTCCTTCCGGGAAAATGCTTTCGAAGATTGGCTATAAGAAAACAGCGCTTGTTGCTGTTGCCTTCGGTTTCTTCGGCGTATTTATCCAATTCTTGTCCGGGCAAATCTTAACCAACAGCTCCATCGCAGGTCTTCCGGCTAACTTCTATGTCTACCTGCTCGGTGCTTTTGTTGCCGGTATCTCTGTCTGCATGCTCAACACCGTTGTCAATCCTATGCTTAACCTCCTTGGTGGCGGTGGCAACAAAGGCAACCAGCTGCTCCAGATAGGTGGCACGCTCAACTCTTTCATGGGCACCCTCACTCCTATGTTCGTAGGCGCTCTTATCGGAGTAGTCACCAAAGACACGGCCATCACCGACGTCAACGTTGTGCTGTATATCGCCATGGGCATTTTCGCCGCAACATTCCTCATTCTGAGCTTTATCCCCATTGCCGACCCAGAAGGCGAGAACACAAGGGACATCGTATACGAACACTCGCCCTTTGTCTTCCGTCACTTTACACTTGGCGTCATCGCCATCTTTGTTTATGTAGGAACAGAGGTTGGAATTCCCGGAACACTGAACTTCTTCCTCTCTGACACCACATCAGCCGGAGCTGGACTGGACATCACTACAGCAGCAACCATCGGCGGTTTTGCGGCCGGTACCTATTGGCTCTTGATGCTTGTCGGCCGTTTTATAGCCGGACTTATCGCCTCCAAAGTGTCAAGCCGTGTCATGATGACAGTTACCAACTGCGTGGGTATCGCCCTCATTCTTTGTGCCATCTTCCTCCCCAAAACCGTTACCGGCTCCATGCCAGTATTCAACGGGTCAGGGTTTGAAATAACGACACTCCCCTTGAGTGCCATCCTTCTTGTGCTTTGCGGTCTCTGCACCTCAGTCATGTGGAGCTGTATCTTCAATCTGTCCACCGAAGGATTGGGCAAATACACGGCCCAAGCCAGTGGAATTTTCATGACGATGGTCGTTGGTGGTGGTATTCTGCCTCTCATCCAAAACTCTGTCGCCGACCACATGGGATATATGTTCTCCTACATTGTGCCACTCATCGGAATGTGCTATATGCTTTTCTATGCCGTATGGGGACACAAGAATGTAAACAAAGACATCGCCGTGTAACTCTCAAAACGCTGCACGGGCACTATTCCATTAGCTGCACGTGATCGTGTAACGCACAAAATAAAAGCCCTTCTCGTTTTCAGAGAAGGGCTTTTATAATATCATATAGCCTGTATTTTCTATGATAAGGTTCGTCCTATTGCATATCGTAGACCACCTGCATCAATTTCTTGCCCAGCTCGTCGGCCTCTATCATCGTCGGAGCCTCACTATACACTCGAATGATAGGCTCCGTGTTGGATTTGCGAAGATGTACCCATTTGTCGGGGAAATCAATCTTCACGCCATCAATGTCGGTCACCTGGGCGTCGGCTTCCTTAGCGTACATCTCCTTTACCTTCTTGAGGATAGCATCCACATCGGTAGAAGCCGTGAGGTCTATACGATTCTTGGCAATGCAATAATTGGGGAACGTAGCACGGAGGGCACTTGCCGTCAGCTTCTGCTGTGCCATTGAGCTTAGGAACAAACCTATTCCCACCAATGCGTCACGGCCGTAATGGCTCTCCGGATAGATTACTCCGCCGTTTCCTTCACCGCCGATAACAGCTCCAACTTCCTTCATCTTGGTCGTCACGTTGACTTCTCCCACCGCTGAAGCATAGTATTTACAGCCATACTTCTCGGTAACATCACGTAGGGCCCGCGTAGAACTCAAGTTGCTCACCGTAGCTCCCTTTTTGTGTTTGAGGATATAGTCGGCCACCGTCACGAGCGTGTATTCCTCGCCATACATTTTGCCATCTTCCTGAATGAAGGCCAGTCGGTCTACGTCGGGGTCCACAACAACTCCCAAATCGTATTTTCCGCCTGCACATTCGCTCATAATGCCACCGAGATTCTTCTCAATCGGTTCCGGATTGTGTGCGAAATCTCCAGTCGGATCGGCATTGAGGAAGGTTGCCTCTACCCCCAGGGCCTTGAACAAGTCAGGGAGAATCACACCTCCCACAGAGTTCACCGTGTCGACAACAACTTTGAACTTGGCATTCTTGATCGCCTCGACGTCCACGAGCTCCAAGGCAAGAACGGCATCAATATGGCGCTTGTTAAACGTATCGTCTTCGGTATAAGCGCCCAGATGGTCAACATCTGCATATTCAAAATCTTCTCTTTCGGCAATACCCAGCACCTCGTTGCCATCGGCTGCCGTCAGAAATTCTCCTTCGTTGTTGAGCAACTTCAAGGCATTCCATTGACGCGGATTGTGGCTGGCCGTAATGATGATGCCGCCATCGGCACCGCTCATGCGCACGGCAAGCTCGGTAGTAGGCGTGGTGGCAAGACCGATATTGACTACATCGTAGCCGATTCCCATCAACGTGCCACACACCACATTCTTAACCATCTCGCCGGAGATACGTGCATCGCGTCCCACAACAATCTTATTGCTTGATGACTTACCGCTGCGACGTATAAAAGTGGCGTATGCCGAAGTGAACTTCACGATATCCAAAGGATTCAACGTGTCACCGGCTGTTCCTCCGATAGTTCCCCGGATACCCGAGATTGATTTGATTAGGGTCATTGTATCATGTCTTTTAAATTCGTAAATTCCAGTTTACCGTCCTCGCTGATACGTAATGTCATAGAGGTAAGGTGTCACCCGCGAGGTCGCCGTCATGTGCCCCTTGTCGTGGGGAACAATGATGCGCACCTTGGCAATTTCATCGGTTCCTTCAGCCGGACGGCCCACATTGATGAAAGTTAGTGGCAGAAGCCATCCTTTGGGCACGGCCGTTGTCGACAGATAATGGGCAGCGACCAGCGAACTTTCACCTGCGATAAAGGAGCCTGTAAACGTCCCAGACATATTGGAAACCGACATTTTATCCACCCAATAAGCAAATTGGGAAGCCAAAATGTTGGAAACCTCGATAGAGTCGGTCAGCAGATTGCGCTCCGTATAACGGCAAAGCACGGTCACGGTTTCGCCGTCCTTAATCTTTTCGCCGCATCCTTCACGCACGACCTGCATATACACTCCTTCCGACTCGAAGAGCACAAACTCGTTTTTGCTGACGTCGGTGGTATAGTTTTTACGGGCAAATTCTGCCTCTGAAATCACGGTAACGGCAGAATCCTCAATGTATTTATTAATGGCCGATCGCTCCCTGTTTTTCTGGTCGGCATAGGTTTCTCCTTTGTTGCACGCAGCAAATGACGCAATACCGAGCATCAGTAAAAACAGATAGGTCAAATTTTTCATCTTCGTATTTATTTTGTTTAATGGTGCAAAGGTAATAAAAAGCCTATAAAGCCACGAATAATAAAGATTAAAAAAAAGAAACGACACCCGTCTCAAGGTCCAACCGATGAGCACGGGAT
>JBMNUU010000020.1:0-60528 GCA_050946435.1 Prevotella sp. | reverse complement strand
TTTTTAAAAAAGGCATAAAAAAAGGAGTACCGCTGTACTCCAACCTTGTTAACCTTAAATCTAATACTATGAAAAACACTATGCAAATATAGCAATTTTATTTAAGATTAGAAGATATGGAGGGTTAAAAGCCATACTTTATAACTTTTATTAATAAGAATGGTTTTGTATTTTATTTTGTTAACACAACCTTCCGTCTTCGTTGCGTTACTTTTGCTGCCTTATAAAAAGGTAACAGACTTATAAAAATTGACCTTACGGGAGCTCTATGTCGTTTTATCTCTTAAACTTTTTGTATAGCTTCCAGGCCAGTAAGATGGTATCAAAAAAGCCTGCTCCTGTAGTCATCAAACTGCTGATACGCTTAGATGGTTTCGCGTTCTTTCTCAGTGCTGTAGGTTTATGGAATAGATTATCCCATAGTTGGCGCATTCTGTTGTCATCCTTTTGGATGTCTTTCAAAAGCATAGCCTTACGAAGTTTGATTTCCGTTAAGGTCTTATAAGTGGATGGTGTCAGAGGCTTATTGTTCATAGTTATTTACTTAATAGCAAAGAAGCAAGAAATTTGACAAGTGGTTTTTCTATCCACTGCTTTCTGAAAAAGAGGAATAGCAGGAGAATGACCAAACATACTCCGGCAACAATAGAGAATGCCGCAACGATACCTACCAGGGGTTCGAGAGCATAGGCTATGGCGAAGCCCAAGTATATGAGCATCAGAAAGAGAAGCAAGCAAAAGATAGCGGTAATACTGATTATCGTAAGAATCCTTACTGTCTTTTCGACAAAGTCCAGTTTCACATATTCGCTTTGCAGCCCCACGTAATGCTTCAAGCTCTCTGCAAGCTGAGCAATCGTCTCTATATTGTTGTCGTTTGAAAACATAAATCTCCTATTAGTAATTATAATTTAAAAAGAAATAGGGTTGTAAAGTTGTTCACAACCCTATTCTTGCAACGTAGTGAATTAGTCTTCAACTCCCACGGCGTCCTTAATGTCGTCAATGAGATCATCGGCGTCCTTACGGTTGATTTTCAGGTCGTGTTTCTTGCAGAAGTCATCCAATGCATCTGTAATTTTTGTTCGTGTATCTTCACCCTTTCTCGGGGCCATAAGCAGACCTAATGCTGCACCAGTGATGGCGCCACTTAAAAATGCGCCAATGTAACCTAATGTTCTCATAATGTTTCCTTTTTAGTAAAAAATACAATGTTATGTTATTTGCAAATATATGTTTTTTCACGCTGAAAAGCAAGTGATATTAAATATATTTTTGTAAAAAAGCTTCTATTAAATTGATTTAACAAACTTTATGCGCCATCCTTTTTTGTGTTTATGAATATTTTCGTAATTTCGCACACTAAGAATGTGGCGTTTATAACACCGTTCCTTAATTTCATGAGATAATCATTAACATCTTTAATATAATATACAAGAAGTATGAAGAAATCATTGGTTTTGGGCGCAGCCTTGTGTGTTGCTTTTGCTTTCACAAGTTGCAAATCTCAAGAAAGTGCTTATAAGAAAGCCTATGAGAAGGCTAAGGCTCAGGAAGAGCAGAATCAGGCTATGCAGCCCACCCAAGAAGAAGCTCCGGTGGTTACACCGCTTACACAGCAGCCTGCAACTCAGACTACTGTTTCAAACGTAAACAACGCATCCGTGCGGTCGGAAGATGTTACCGTTATAAGCGGTGCAGGATTGCAGTCATACAGCGTCGTGGTAGGCTCTTTTGGATTGAAGGCTAATGCTGAGGGTCTGCAGAGCTCATTGAAGCAAGGTGGATACGATGCTCAAATCGTTTATAATTCCAATCTGAATATGTATCGTGTTGTTGCAACAACATATTCCGACAAGGGACAGGCTGTTCAGAGCCGTGACGCACTTCGTGGCAGCCAGTTCAACCCAAAGAGCGACGCTTGGTTGTTGTATAAGAAATAATTTTTGGCAAGAATAATCTCAATAGACTATGGAAAGAAGCGTACGGGATTGGCAGTAACCGATCCCTTACAGCTTATTGCCAATGGTCTGACAACAATTGGGACGCAAGATTTGTTCGACTTCCTCTGTAAATACATTCAGCAAGAGGAGGTCGAACGCGTCATTATAGGTAAGCCCATGCAGCTGGACGGGAAACCGTCGGAGAATCTGGCACGGGTGAAAAAGTTCGTCGAAAAATGGAAAAAGGCCCAACCGACCATTCCCATAGAATATTATGACGAACGATTTACATCGACTTTGGCTCATCGGGTCATCCTTGAGACGGGTGTAAAGAAAAAGACAAGACGTGAAAACAAGGGTTTGGTAGATGAGATTAGTGCTACTATAATCCTTCAAGATTATATGAATTCAAGAAAATGATATTACCCATTTATACCTATGGCCAGCCTGTATTAAGAAAGGTTGCCCAAGATATACCTACCGATTATCCGGAATTGGACCAGCTCATTAGTGATATGTACGAAACGCTGGATGCTTCATCGGGTGTCGGACTTGCTGCTCCGCAAATCGGCAAATCGATACGTGTGGTTGTGATCGACCTTGACGTGTTGAAAGAGGAGTTCCCCGAATATGCCGGTTTTCGCCATGCATTTATCAATCCGCATATTGTAGAGGTTGACGAGAATTCCGAGAAAGTGGTTATGGAGGAAGGCTGCCTGTCTGTTCCCGGCTTGAGCGAGAAAGTGGCGAGATATTCGCGCATTCATGTGCAGTATTTGGATGAGCAGCTACAGGCTCACGATGAGTGGGTGGAAGGATACCTGGCCCGGGTAATGCAGCACGAGTTTGACCACCTTGAAGGCGTGATGTATGTAGACCGCATCAGTGCCTTCCGCAAACAGCTCATCCGTAAGAAGCTACGCGAGATTGTGCAGGGCAGGTATACCTGTGCTTACAAAACGAAAGCAGCACACAAGTAATCAATTTTCAGCACGTAAACAACCGGATAATGAGGAGTAGAATCATTGTCTTGCTCATAGCTTTGTTGTCAACAGGCAGGCTTAGCGCGCAGTACAACATAGACCGCTTGATAACCAGCGGTGAAGTTGCATTGCATTATGAGGATTACGTGCTTTCCATACAGTATTTCAATAAGGTGTTGGCCCTCAAGCCTTATTTGTGGCTTCCATGGTATGACAGGGCAGTAGCCAAATTCTATCTCGACGACTTCGTAGGGGCCGAGCAGGATGCCACAAAGGCTATAGAGCTGAATCCTTACATCGAGCAAATCTTGGATTTGCGTGCTATTTCATGCATCCGTCAGGAAAAATACAGCGATGCGATAACCGATTATACGAAGGCTATCCGGTTGAATCCCGACATCTCCAGCTTCTGGCTCAATCGTGCCATTTGCCGAATGAAGACCGACGATTATGACCAGGCATTGCTCGACGCTGACACGATTATCAAGAGATGGTCGGACATTTCGTCGGCCTACTCCCTGAAAGCAGAAATCTATCTGAATAAGAAAGACACCGTGCAGGCCGATACATGGCTGGCCAAGAGTCTGGAGATAGACCCATACAATGCCGATGCATGGATGACCCGCTCGTATATTGCACTGAACAAGCAGCAATGGCGGGCAGCTGATACTTGCCTGACCAAGGCCATCCATTTACGTCCCAAGTCGGTAAACAGTTATGTCAATCGGGCCTTGGCAAGGTTGAACTATAATAATCTGAGAGGGGCTATGGCTGATTACGACATGGCTATAGACCTCGACCCCAACAACTTTCTTGCCCATTATAATCGTGGACTGCTGCGTGCACAGCTGAGAGATGACAATAGGGCTATAGAAGATTTCGACTTCGTCGTCAAGATGGAGCCGAAGAATTTCATGGCTATCTACAATCGTGCATTGCTCAATGACAGGGTGGGGAATCTCCGGGCTGCCATCAAGGACTATACGGCGGTCATCGATCAGTTTCCAAACTTCTGGACGGGCTTAAGCAATCGTGCCCACTGCTATCGCCGATTGGGAATGACGGCCAAGGCGGAGCAGGACGAATTTCGTATTTTCAAGGCTCAGATGGACAAACACATTGGTGTTCAGCAGCGGTGGAGCAAGGAGAAGCTGAAAGAAATGCGTAAGCGTTCGGAGATAAACATGGATAAATACAACAACATTGTTGTAGAAGATAAGACCGAAGTCGAGCATGAATACAAGAGCCAGTATCGCGGCACGATTCAAAACCGTGATGTGGAGATTGCCTTGCTGCCCATGTATCAATTGTCGTATTTCTCCTATGCCAATGGTGTACAAGGGTATCAGGCCTATGACCCTTCGGTCGATACATTCAATGCCAAGCATAATCCTATCCGCAAGTTGAATCTTGCCTGCAATCATCATCATACCAAACTGACCGACATACGGTCCAAGCAGATCTTCCAGCTCATTGACGTCTTGTCTGCAGGCATTGCAGAGGAGGAAGATCACAAAGTACGTGCCGACTTGCTGTTGCAGCGTGCCGTCGCTTTTGCTGATGCGCAGAATTACTCTGACGCCATTTCCGACCTCAACGATTACCTCTCCATAGAGACAAATTCAATCATCGGGCGATGGGCGCGTGCTGTTTATCAGACATTGTTGAACAGCTATAACTCTTCAAGGGGACAGAATGTGAGCATGAAGGTGGCACAAGCGGAGGGCGATTTTGCCGAAGCGATCAAGCTGGCACCTCAAAACGCATACATCTATTTTGACCGGGGAAATATGTTCGCTGGAATCAAGAATTATGAACGTGCTATCGCCGATTACAGTCGTGCATTGCGACTGGATGCCCATTTGGCTGAAGCCTATTACAACCGGGCTGTCGTTTATTATCAGACGGGCAAATTGCAAGAAGCGTTGAAAGACCTCAGTATGGCCGGCCAGCTGGGACTCTATGATGCTTACGCCCTAAGCAAGAAATTGGCGGAAGATAAAAAGAAGTAATCCCCGAAAGGGTGCTTTTTACCTGATGTTTCCTATCGAAGACTTCTCTATTTATAAAATTTTATTACCTTTTTTCGATGGTATTTTTCGGAGCATCTGGAGCAAAAAGGGCTATGCTTTTCTCGTCACAATCGGGCCAAATAATTCTAAAACAGTAATGCCATTGCGGTTTCTATCTTGTCATCATACGACAAGGCCTTAACGGTCATGCGATAGAAACCTTCTCGCACTGCGGTTGAGGCTTTCTCGTTGTGCCATTTGATATTTAATCGCAGATGACGAAAACGTGGACATAAGGACGCATTGCCAAAACGTGCTGATAATCAACGAACTATGACCTATCGAAAAATTTGCGTATTTTGGATGACAACAAAATGATTTCTGAATACGCAAAATATGGAGGGACGTTTGTCAAGAAAATACGTGTGTTTAGCCTTTCTTTTTTCATGAACGCACAACGATTTTGCACCAAGCCAGCTCAACAACGCCACAACATTGACCCAAACCATAATATTTCCTTTGTTTTGTAGTTCCATTCGGAAAATTAGTATTACTTTTGTGATGATTTAAATAAAACTAATTTGTAATATGGTTAAAATCACATTCCCAGACGGCTCTGTTCGTGAGTATGAACAGGGTGTAACTGGTTTTCAAATCGCGCAGAGCATTTCACCGGCTCTCGCCCGCGACGTTGTATCTTGCGGGATCAATGGTGAAATCAGAGAACTCAACTATCCTATCAACGAGGATGCCACCGTCACACTTTATAAGTTTGAAGACGAGGAGGGCAAGCACACCTTCTGGCACACCTCTGCCCACTTGCTTGCAGAGGCCTTGCAAGAGCTTTATCCGGGCATCCAGTTTGGTTTTGGACCGGCCATAGAAAATGGCTTCTTCTACGACGTTATGCCGGCAGAAGGACAGACTATTTCTGAGAACGACTTCCCTAAAATCGAGGCGAAGATGCGTGAATTGGCGAAGAAGGACGAGCCTGTTGTGCGCCGTGACGTAAGCAAAGCCGACGCAATGAAGGAATTTGCTGCCGATGGTCAGCAATACAAGGTGGAACATATAGACCAGGACCTGAAAGACGGTACTATCTCTACATATACCCAAGGCAGCTTCACAGACTTGTGTCGAGGTCCGCACCTGGTAAGTACAGGTCGCATCAAGGCCATCAAGATTACCAGTGTGGCCGGTGCTTTCTGGCGTGGTGACGCTAAACGTGAGCAGATGACCCGTATCTACGGTATTACTTTCCCCAAGAAGAAAATGCTCGATGAATATCTGGCTATGCTGGAGGAGGCGAAAAAGCGCGACCATCGCAAGATAGGCAAGGAGATGGAGCTGTTTATGTTCTCCGACCGGGTGGGGAAGGGACTCCCTATATGGCTGCCCAAAGGCACACAGCTGCGCCTGCGCTTGCAGGAACTTTTGCGGCGTATATTGAAGCCCTACAATTATCAGGAGGTTATCACTCCCGGTATTGGTTCTAAGAATTTATACGTTACTTCCGGACACTATGCACATTATGGCAAGGACGCATTCCAACCCATTCATACTCCGGAAGAAGACGAGGAGTATATGCTCAAACCGATGAACTGCCCTCACCACTGTGAAATCTATGCTCGTAAACCCCGTTCATACAAGGACCTTCCGCTTCGCATTGCGGAGTTTGGTACGGTGATGCGTTATGAAAAGAGTGGGGAGCTGCACGGATTGACTCGTGTGCGCAGCTTTACGCAGGACGACGCTCACATCTTTGTGCGTCCAGAACAGGTAAAGGCCGAGTTTGAAAATGTCATCGATATTATCCAGAGAGTGTTCCGCATCTTTGGTTTTGAGGACTATGAAGCCCAGATTTCTCTTCGTGACCCCAAAGATACCGATAAATACATCGGCTCTGACGAGATATGGGAAGAGAGTCAGAACGCCATTCGCGAGGCATGTAAGGAGAAGGGAATGAAGGCTCGCGAGGAAATCGGAGAAGCAGCATTCTACGGCCCCAAACTCGATTTCATGGTGAAAGATGCCATTGGCCGCCGTTGGCAGTTGGGTACCATTCAGGTAGACTACAACCTCCCAGCCCGTTTCAAATTGGAATATACGGCCGAGGACAACTCTAAGCAGGTGCCGGTGATGATCCACCGTGCTCCGTTCGGATCTCTTGAACGCTTCACGGCCGTGCTCATCGAGCATACCGCAGGTCATTTCCCCTTGTGGCTCACACCCGACCAAGTGGCTATTCTGCCTATTTCGGAGAAGTTTAACAACTATGCCCAAGAGGTGAAGAAGTATTTCGACAGCAATGATGTTCGTGCTTACATTGATGACCGAAATGAGAAAATAGGTCGCAAGATTCGTGACAATGAGTTGAAACGAGTTCCCTATATGGTAATCGTTGGCGAGAAAGAAGCTACTGAAGGCCTGGTGTCCATGCGCAAGCAGGGTGGTGGTGAGCAGGCTTCCATGAAGATGGAAGACTTTGTTCAGCGTATCAAGGACGAAGTTGCCGAGCAGTTGAAAGGAATGTACAACTAAGCAAATTCGATTATCTGATAACTATAAAAGCCGGAGCGTTGACGCTCCGGCTTTTATGATGTTATCTGTCTTTACTAAGTTTATTTTATCATTGGAAAAGGCTACTGCTTGCGTATGGAGAAACGAAACATGAGTCCGCCTGTGGGAACATTGTTCACATGGATGTGTCCACCGTGCAGCAGAACGGCATTTTTGACGATGGCAAGCCCCAGTCCGGTGCCGCCCATTTTACGGCTACGTCCCTTGTCTACGCGATAAAAACGCTCAAAGATGCGGGGGAGATGCTCTGGAGATACACCGCAGCCATTATCTTGGAAGGTGAATTCCCAACTGTCGCTGGTCTCCTCGGCTTGAAGAGTGATGGCTGTACCCACGCCTGCATAAGATATGGCGTTATCGGTGAGGTTGCGGAACACACTGTAGAGCAGTGAGTGGTTGCCCTTGACATGGATGCCTCCGGGCAGCAGATTGTGGAAGACCATCTGACGCTCTTCCAACTGCAGCGCAGTTTCTTTCTGGATGTTCAGCACTAAGTCGCTGATAGCCACATCCTCAAAGTCTGTCATCTGCGGGGCATCATCCATGCGGTTGAGGGTCGATATATCGCGCAACAGACTGGTGAGTCGCTCGCTTTGGGCGTAGCTGCGTAGCAGGAACTGATGCTTGGTTTTTTCGTCAATGTGCGGATTGTCGAGAATAGTCTCCAAATAGCCCTGAATACTGGCTACAGGAGTCTTCAGCTCGTGGGCGATGTTCTGCGTGAGCTGACGCTTCAACACCCCCTGTTCTTTGCGGGTGGACTCCAACTGCTTGTAAATCTTAATGATTCGCTCGGCAATTTCGCCCAACTCGTCATCGGGGAAAGCGCCTAAATCGTCCACATTCAAGCTCTCGTTGTGGTCGGCACGGTAGGCGAATATCTTGAGATTGGTAATATTCTTGCCCAGTCGGAGCACAAACCGGTAGAGCACAATGGTGAGAATAATACAAGCTATCAGGGCAAACCAAATGTAGTGTTGATCGGTTTGCAATGTCCGAGTCAAGTTGTCATTATAGGGTAGGGCAGAACGGATGATGTAGCCGTCCTGTTTAAAATAGGTAGCTGAGTAAAAATAGTCTTGGTATATAGTTTTGCTTTTGCGCTCGATAGTGGAGCCGGATCCTGATTTCAGAGCATCTTTGATTTCTTGGCGGTTGGCATGATTACCAATATTCGAGTAGTCTTTACGGATGTTGTCGAAGATTACGTTCCCTTTGGGCGAGATGACAGTTACGCGCATGTGGTTTATAGCGTGTGCCTTGACATAGGCTGCCAGGGTGATCTCGTCGGCTTTGCCCTCATAGTGGAGGGCATCATTCATGCGAATATTAAAATCTTGTAGCCTTGTTTCGAGCAGATTGATTTTGTACCGCTTTTCTCGGTTGTGTTGGTAAATGATGAATGCCGCGGCAAAGAGTAGAAAGATGGCCATGACATTCAGGTATAGGCGTTCGCCTACGGAAATTTTCTTCATGTCTTGGTATTTGAAGATTTAGGCGTCGAAATAATAGCCGAATCCCAACCGGGTGACGATGTATTTGGAGAATCTGCCTATTTTCTTGCGTAGTCGAGTAATGTTGACATCCACCGTACGGTCGAGCACAAGCACGTCTTTGGGCCAGATTCGGTCAATAAGTTCCTGTCTGCTGAACACCCGTCCTTTTTGGTCAAGCAGAAGATGCAGCAACTCAAATTCGGTTTTAGTGAGGGCGATGTCTTTGCCGTCAATGCTTACGGTTTTCTTGTCCATGTTCATTTCCAGTCCCTGATAACGCAGAATGGCGCTTTCAGGCACATTTTTGTGAGAGGTCCTGCGTAACACGGCTCTCACCCTTACCAATACCTCACGCAGGTTAAATGGCTTGCTGATGTAGTCGTCGGCACCGATATTGAAGCCGGTGAGTGTGTCGTTTTCGGTATCGCGTGCCGTAAGGAATACAATGGGAATATCTGCCAGAGCGGGGTCTGCCTTGAGTTGCTTGGCCATGGCGAAGCCTGACATACCGCCCATCATGACGTCAAGCAGCAGGAGATTAAACTTGCAGAGGTCAAGTTTTAAAGCTTCCTCTGCGGAATTGGCTGTCTCAACCGAGTAGCCCTCCGTCTCGAGATTGAACTTTAAAATCTCACAGAGGTCTTGCTCGTCGTCAACCACAAGGATGTTGTATTTCTTTTCTGACATAATACCTATCTTGTTTCGCAAATATACGAATATTTTTTCTTCTTTTTGCCTTTATACCTTTTTTATTTCGTCAAAAGCGAGTCATAACTTCAATCACGAACTTGTCTTTTTCTGAAACCTTCGGAATTCCATCGTCGCGATAAAAATATTTCTCGTAGTTCACCCGGATGTCTGAAATGAAAGGCTTGTTGAAGCTGAAAGTTAATCCGCCTGTAATGCGGTGCCGTTGATAATCGTTGATGATTAAGTCTCCGTTGGCATCGGGTTTCCCGTCCACATAGCGTGTGCCGTCACTGTGATCGGTCATGAAATCGTAGCGCAAGAGAGGCGACACACTGTGGAACATCGTACGTCTGAGTGGGATTTCGTAGCTTACAAACGAGTTGAACGCATGCACGTTCTTGAAGGCATTGTCTGCATAATGTTTGAACAGATACTCGGCTTCGATGTGGAAGCCTCGATGTTCGTAGAATGTACCGGCATCATACATCATCACGTTGAGATGCTCGGGACGGATTTTCTGAATGGAGAGCGTTACGTTCCATCCCGGTAGAGGATACATTTCGGACTTGGCAGAAAAGTTGATGTTGTTGGTCCAGAAGTCTTTTTGATCGGTCAATCCTGACCCGTTGAACATTCCTGCCCTCAATACCACGGGGAAGCCCGGATGGCAGCTGTATCTCACTTCGGCTCCTACATCACGCACGTTTCCCACCTGTTTAGCAATAAAAGAACGGTTGGCAAAGTACTGCTGATGTGGCGAGCGGTGGGCATCTATGGTGAATGGTACGCGTTCCTGTCCAATGGTGAACTGCAGTCCTTTAACAGGCTTGATTCTCGCATAGGCATCCAGCATCTTGATTTTCCCTTCGTCACATAGGTCTATCTCTGCTTTGTAGCCGACAATTTCTGAAATGTCTCCTTCGATGCTCACTCGTGCCGTCCGCACTTGAAATCGTCCGGCCTTGTCTTCAGGCTGGTACTCATACTTTCCTCTCAGCGTACCATGAATGCGTGGATCGATATTGACGGTATTCTTGTCGTTTTCATCCTGTGCAAAGCAGTGGGATGAAAGTGTCAATGCAGCGATGACACATAGAGTCTTGCCATTCATACTTCCAATGTGTGTATATTATAATCTGATTATAATTTCCAATTTTATAGAGTTCTACTGTTCAGTGAATCTCTTTGAGGCACGTAGCTGATGACGCATGGCACTCAGGAACTCCTGGCTCTCCTGCAAAAGATTGAGGTAAACTACTGACACTTGGAAATTGATGTTGTCAGGCGATTCCTGCATACGGTCGATATGACGCTTGCGGATGATGGAAAGTTCGTCCTTCAAATTATCAGCATCTGCCAACACATCGCGATAATTGTCGTAGCGGCGAGTTGAGATGAGATTGGTAGTCAGTTTCATCAACTCATTCACTTTGCGTTGTACATCCTCAAATTCTTCCATATATTCCTTTGGAACAGGATTAAAGTTATTGTCCACATGCTCTTTGATAGGGTCAAGCATACGGCGCAGACAATAGATTAGCTGTTGACTGGAGTTGGCACCAAGGTGGAACCACGTATTACGCTCAATGGCAATGTCAGACGGACTTTTTTTCAACCCCAACATCTCTTGACGGCGATATTTCTTCAATTCTACCAATTCTTTGCGAAGATCCTTATTGCATTGACGCAATTTCTTAATGTTTTCCTGTTGGAAAGCATCAACAATCTTGTTAAATTGTCCCAAAGCAAAGTCACAGACATAGCTTTGTGTTCGGGTCACATGGCGGGTGAGCATCTCCCAAACCAATTCAGGGTCACGAGTGCGCATCATCAGATGGAAGGAATCTTCCTTGCTCTTGGCAGCCAACTTTTTAGCATAGGCACGATTAGAGCGGATTAACATAATGATTACCAGTGCAATGAACATCGTCTGAACGATGATACCGCCGTAATACATCATCGTACAGATGATACCGCAGATGCCAAAGGCGACACCTGCCGTGATAAACCAACCGCCGATAACCGACAACATACCGGTAACACGGAAGACTGCACTCTCACGGCTCCATGCCTTATCGGCCAAACTGGAACCCATGGCCACCATGAAAGTAACGTATGTAGTAGAGAGCGGCAAACCGTAGTTGGTACCAAAGGTGATAAGCATAGAAGCAATGACAAGATTGACAGCTGCACGCACAACGTCAAAAGCAGCTCCATTATCCAATTCAACTTCACGCTTGTTGAAACGTGCGCTTAACCATCGCAGAACGCGCTCTGGCATTACATTTGCGACAACATTACCAGCGTTCTGTGCAAAATGAACGATAGCTCGGGCAGCTTTGGATGAGCCGAACATCTCTTCACCCTCGTCTTGCCTAGACAAGTCCACACTGGTTTTAATCACGTTGTGTGCTTTCTTCGATGTTGCCATCGCAGTAATCATAATCAAGCCGGCTGCCCCGAGGTAGAAGGGTGGAGTCTTAGCGCTCTCCATGAGCGACACCATCATGAATTCTGTGGGCCCTGCACCATTGGCGTTAGCCATGAAATCCTGATAAGAAGAAAGACCGGCCAAAGGCACACCGATGAAGTTTACCAAGTCATTGCCGGCAAAAGACATTGCCAAGGCAAAGGTTCCGATGAGCACAACCAACTTGAAGATGTTTACCTTGAGATGATATAGAATCTGCATCAGAATGGTAGTGACCACAAACGTATAAGCCATGAGGACGAGGGTGTTCTCCTTAATGTATGTGGTAATATGCTCAGGCAGATAGGGACTTTTACCCAATCCTTTCAAAAAGATGAAATAGGCCAGGACTGTGCAGGCGATACCTCCGAATATTGCAACTGAAAAACGTGAGTGTTTCTTATAGTTGAATGTAAACACGACACGTGAAATCCACATCACAATGAGGCCGAAGATAAAAGCCACGCCCACCGAACAGAAAATGGCGGTAATCACTTTTAAGCCCTGCTCTGCGTTCATTAGGTCGGATAGGCCCATTGTGTCGTCAGCAGCCATCTTGATGACAGCCATGATAAACGTTCCTCCTAACAACTCGAAAACCAGCGATACCGTAGTTGACGTCGGCATTCCCAAGGAGTTGAAGATATCCAAGACAATGACATCCGTCACCATGACGGCAAGGAAGATGGTGATTACTTGTTCGAAGGAATAATTCGCAGGCATCAGGATGCCGTGACGCGCTACATCCATCATACCATTGGACATGACCGCACCAAGCACAACACCGAAGGATGTGATGATGAGGATGGTTCGGAATTTTGCAACTTTTGCTCCGACAGCAGATTGTAGGAAGTTAACGGCATCATTGCTGACACCTACAAAGAGGTCGAAAACTGCTAAGCATAGCAGGAAAATAACAATACACAGATAAATTGTGCTCATAGCTGATGAATGTATGTATTAATTTTTATGCAAAAGTAAAGCACCCATATTACAGGTGCTTTAAACACATATTACAATCGTGTTACATATCAAAAAAAAGAGTTTTGAGTGGCTAAAGATATATCCTGAAAACAATAGATATAGCCACCTCAAAACTCAATTCTTAAAAATAACGAAGATTTTCCCTATTAATTAATAATCCGTGTTCTCGGGATTAAAGTTGGTCCAACCTTCCAACCAGTTGTTACCTGAACCAAATGCACCTATATAAGACACTTTGTCAAACCAACCGTCAAGTCCTTCAAAAGAAGCAGCATTCAGCAGTTTACTGTCTGCCACCGGAGTGTATCCATCTGCAGATACCAAAGTTTTCCAGTCATCGAAGATCTTGTTATTATTCTCAGCCTTCTTAAAGAATGTGCTCGAGAAAGATTTCTGATTGGGATCGGTCGTCTTGCTTTCGTAGTCGGTTACAAGCTCGTCCTTATAAATCTTATTGAAATCACTTCCCAAGATGTCCATACCTGCAAACCAGATATTGTGTAATTTGAGTTTGCCACTTGTTGCAGCGCCCTGGGTATCACCCTTCTGATTGTCAAGAATCAAGCCAATGGGGTAGCCCACAGCCAGGGAGTTGTAACAGTTGAGATGAGAGTTGCGGCGGATATGCATAGCAGCCTGGAACTTGCCGAGTCCGGAACCATTGTTAGGATTCATGTTGCCACCATTGATATAGCCGGCTTCATTTTTGAATGCGGGGTCCAGCTTCGGACCTACGAAAGTAATGTTAGAGAAAATTGCAGATGTGAAAGGCTCTGTCTCGGCCCCGCTACTGTTATTGTCGCTTTCGAAGCTGTTGCTTTGTGATGCGTCAGCAATTTTTGAGTCACGGACTACAAGACCGTACTGTACCTTGCCACTAAAACCGTTGTCGGTATCGAAGTCGTCGTCCCAACCCTTGAAAGCTACGAGATACTTGGCATTTACCGTACCGCCAAACCATTCGTAGGAATCATCATTGCTGTAAGACACCTGGACATGGTCTATCTTGGTGCCGCTACCTACAGATCCGAAGGTAAGACCGTTGATTTCCTTATCTTTCTGGAATGGATATCCGGCAAACTCAATACGGACATAGCTTAATATACCAGAGTTGTCATTATCATCCGTACCGCCGTGCTTGGTGCGCGGGCCACCTTCTATCTGTTGCTCGGTAGCGTTGTTTCTTGCTTTTCCACAAAGAATGATACCACCCCAGTCACCTGGTTTACGGTTGCCTTTTGCTTGAGCTGAAGTAAATACGATAGGAGCTGCTTTCGTACCTTGAGCAATGAGCTTACCGCCGCGCTCTGCAATGATTGCAGCTTTGGTGGTCTTGTCACCCTTGATAATAGTTCCCGGCTCAATAGTCAGTTCTGCACCATCGGCTATATATACCCAGCCTTTCAGCATGTAAGTGCCTTTCTTCAAAGTCTGCTTACCGGTGAAGATAAACTCTTGGTCTCCGTTACCGAGCTCTTTACCTTTCAAGTCTTCCTTGCCATTGGTGAAAAGCAGATGGTCACATGTTTTGATAGCACCGTCTGTTCCCCACTTGTAGGTTTCGGTAGAAGTTGTTGAAGAGTCGTCGTCAGAGTCATCACTACTACAAGCAGTCATTCCGAGTGCTAATGTAAGGATACCAATGTATCCAAAATACTTTAAATTTTTCATCATGTTCTGATTATTAAACATTATTGATTGAAATAAATTGATTTTATACTTGTAATGGCATTTTTTGCCGATAGCTTAAAATTTATAGGTGACAGCCAGGTTTATGTTACGGCCAGGCTTATATTGACGGGTCACCTCGGTGATTTCCTTACGGCTTCCATCCGGATACACCACATCTGCAAACTGCTTATAAAATATTTTCTGAGCCAGAAGGTCACGGACGTTCAGTTTCAGTTCCCAGTGAGCACCAAACTTTTTGGATGCGGTGAAGTCCATGACGTCACGCGGCATTTCGTAGCTGTCAGGTACGCGATTGTTCACGTCGTTGCCTGATGTTGTCCCCTCGCTGCGGCCCACACCGATGATGCGCTTTCCAATTCTGTTGTAGAGCAGTGCGAGGTTGAGCTGCTGCTCCTCATTCTGATAGAAGAGGCCGGTATTAATAAGGTAGGGCGATTGTCCTTGCATGGGTCGATCTTCCTCTTTGGCGCCGGCGGGGAAGTTGACGGAACTTTTGATGAACGACCCGTTGAACGACCAGCTGAAATGTGGCAGACCGATAAAGTCGAGACTCTTTTTCACGTCCAGCTCTATGCCGTAGTTGTTGGCGGAGAGCGCGTTCATATAAGAATAGGTGAGGTCGGTACCGCCATTCACGGTGTACGTCCACTCAATGGGTGAATCGAAATGCTTGTAGAAAGCAGCTATCGACACCATCTCACCCCGACTGGGATAAAACTCGTAACGCAGGTCTACGTTGTCGATCTTACAGCTTTTCAAGTTAGCATTACCTTGTACATTGGATGCCAGGTCAAAATCATAGAATACGGACGAAGATACCTCGCGAAACTCCGGCCTATTAATACTCTGGCCATAGGAGAAGCGCAGCTGATTCTTTTCGTCAAATTTGTAAATCGCATTAAAGGATGGAAATAAATCGTTGTCAGTATAGAATGTGCTGACATGGCTTTCCTCTGTGTCTTTAGTGTTGGATATAAGTTCCATCCTATTGTGTTCAAATCGGACACCGGCGTAGATACCTAACTTGCCAAGGGGAAGGGAGACAGCTAAGTATCCAGCGCCCATTGTATTGTGTCCGATGTAGTTGTTACGCATGTGGGGCTCTTCCAGCAAATGGAGTTTGTCGGCGCCGAAGTATTCCTCCGAACTCAAAAGGGTCGGCATATCCATTGTGCGAAAGTCCTCGGGCATATTGTTGTCTGAAACATTCCAGTTATAAATAAACTCTCGTGTCTTGTATTCTCTTGTGCGGTATTCGCCGTAACCGCCTACTTTGAGTGTGGGCTGCCATCCGTTGAAATCGAACGTATGAGTGTCGTTGGCGCCTAAAGACACGATGTGTTCGTCCAAACGCGTCCATTCACGCGAGATGTCGTTACCATTGGTAAGTCCAATCACACCCGTTTCCAAAGCATCGTTCACGAGATAGCGTTTGCGATCCGGAATCAAACGGTTGGCATAGGCATAGCCGGCGCTCCAGTCCACCTCGTCGTTGGTAAACGTGTGCTTGCCGGTAAACTGAGTGTTGTAAACCGTACGGCTGCGATAATAATACTCTGCCGAATGTTCCTCGTCGGATTGGGCGCTGATGCCCTTACGCCAGGTATAGCGATTGTTACCTATTTGGTTGAATATATTTTTAAACTGATATTTGTGGTTGCCGCTTTTGGTGAGCAGCGTAAGGTTGAGCATGGCACCGAGGCGGTTGTTATGGTTGTATTGATCGTCGGTGGAATGGCGGAGATAATTTTTCTTATCGTTGGCAACGTCGTAGATGCCAAAGAGGTTGTTCTCCATATCCTCATAGGTGCGATACTCGTTGCTATAGTTGGCTACGGCTATCATGCCCAATCGATTTCCGTTCAGGTTCCATCCGTGATTCCAGTTGATAGCAAACTTCAAGTCGCCTACAGGAGAATGTTTTTTCACCTTCCAATCGTTGTTGAACCCGTTGTTCAGCAAGTCGATTCCGTTGTCGGCTATACCTTTGAGCTTGGCATCGATGCCACCTTTCATCCGGCGCATCCCACTGTCAAATCCTAGGAAGTCGGTACCTGAGCCTTTTCCAATATAGAAATCTTGAAAGGCAGACTGTGTATTCCAGTTACCTCCCAACATAATAGAGAAAGAATTTTCGGAGGGAATCTCCTTGGTATTCACGATGATGAAACCACCGCTGTAGTCTGACGGATATTCCGGCGACGGGGTCTTGACAATCATGAGATTGTCAACCTGTGAACTTGGAACAATGTCGAAAGAGAAAGCACGGGAGTCCGCCTCGCTGCTTGGTACGGCACCGCCGTTGATCCACACATTATTATATCGCTGCGACAGACCACGCACCATGACAAACTTGTCTTCTATCAGACTCACGCCCGGCAAACGGCGGATCACTTCGCCAGCATTGGAATCCTGCGTCTTGCTGATTTCCTGTGCCGAAACGTTGGTCACCGTGACGAGGCTTTTCTTGACTTCGAGCACGGCAGCTGTTTCCGTATTCTTTCGTTCTACACCTGTAATGGTGACTCCCTGCAGCTGCTGTTCGTCCACCTTCATCATAATCACCATCCCGTTTCCCGGCCATTCAGCTTTTGCCTTGACATTGTCAATTTGTTGGGTGCGATACCCTATGTAGGATACAATTAAGGAGTAGGTTTTGTTCCCCAATCCGTTAATCTCAAAATTACCGTCTATATCAGTCACTGTCTTAGCATCGCTGCCTTTCACAGAGACGAGCACGCCTGTGAGCGGTTCTTTGGATTGTTCGTCTTGTACAACACCCTTAATGCTCTGTGCATAGCTTGTAAGTGATAGAATAAAGAGCAACATCATTGTTGCAATTCCCCTTTTACTGTCCATTTTGTTAATCAGATTACTTACTTTTATAATACAGTGCAAATGTACTGACAGACTGTTTCAATGTTGTTGCTTTGGTTTAAGGATAACTTTACATTCATCTTTCATTCGTATTTCAGTCTCCGCCTCTTTTTCGTACCTGCCCGTCTATAAAGCTGTCTCCAACCGTAACAATTATTGAAACAGCCAGAGTGCCCATTCAATCGCATCCACCTTCGGAAAACAGACGTATGATGTGAGCATCGCTATGTTCACATTATTATATATATACCTTTCTTATTATTGGTATCAAACTGATATTTATGTTTACAAACACGCTGCTATGCTTCGCATATTTGAAATTTTTTTTGCTTCCGTCCGAAATACAGGAAATATGCGAAAGTTTATAGTTGATTGATAGTCAGTGCGTTTTGCAATTCCCCCTTTTACCCTCTGATGATGCCGCTTGCGGTTAGGTATCAAAAGGCATAGCGGATATGGCTTAACCGCAGTGCGGGTAGACTCTTTTCGCATGGCCGTTAAGGTTTTACCATACTGCGATTAAGGTTTTACCATAGAATGATGAGAAATAAAACGATGCGACACTATTGTTTTAGTGTTATTCTGACAGATGATGGAGAGATAAACATAGTCCTTTTTACTCTAGATGATTCGGAAATAATCTTCTAATATTGGTAATAATATTTTATATGTAGAGAAATGTTGATAACCTTGTATTTGATGGAAACCATACTATTTTTACCTTTGCAGTTGCAGGACAAGCCATGTGGATTGTCCAATGGAACACCTTAAATTTAAGGGCTGGAGTTACCCCGTTCTGACTGTCTCTTGATGTTCAAATGGGTGTTTGGCTTGTTAAAAATATGGAGAACAATATAAAATAAAAACGTAATTTTTTGTCAGATTCTTTGGCAGTATAGTTTATTTTCAGTAATTTTGCAGGCTGAAAAGGGCGTATTGTGCCCAATTGTTAAGTATAGGAATCATAAAATAGTTGAATGAAGAAAGACAATGAGAAAAATAGGTATCGCGTGAATGGGCAGATTCGTGCTCGTGAAGTTCGCGTGGTCAGTGACAATGGTGCTGAAGTAATGCAGACTCGCCAAGCTCTAGACTTGGCACGTCAAGAAGGAGTAGACCTTGTGGAGATCTCCCCGAATGCCCAGCCCCCTGTCTGTCGAATCATCGACTATAGCAAATTCCTTTACCAGCAGAAGAAGCGCCAGAAGGAAATGAGGCAGAAGCAGGTGAAAGTTGAGGTCAAGGAAATTAGATTTGGTCCTCAAACTGACGACCATGACTATAATTTCAAGCTGAAGCACGCTAAGGAATTTCTGTCGGAAGGCAACAAGGTGCGTGCCTATGTATTTTTCCGCGGGCGCTCAATCCTGTTCAAGGAGCAAGGAGAAGTTTTGCTTCTGCGTTTTGCCAACGATTTGGAGGAGTATGCCAAGGTAGAGCAGATGCCGAAACTGGAAGGTAAGAAAATGTTTCTCTTCCTGGCTCCGAAGAAAGTGAGCGTGGTGAAACAAAGTCAGCAGAAGCGTGACCGTCTGGCTGCAGAGAAAGCTGCCAAGGAGAAAGCTAAAATAGAGGCAGCTGAACAGGCAAAGAAAAAAGGAATGCTTGCCAATGCTAAAGGAGCAGAAGCGCTGCAGAATTTGGCTGACAAGAAAAAAGATTAAAAAAGAATACTGTGTGGTACCGCCGGGTATATGCGTTGCCACCTTTTAATAATAACAATTTAAATTTTTAAAAAAATGCCAAAGTTAAAGACTAATTCCAGTGCAAAGAAGAGATTTCGTTTCACTGGTACGGGTAAGATTAAGCGTCAGCACGCTTACCACAGTCACATCTTGACTAAGAAGACAAAAAAACAGAAGAGAAACCTTTGTCAGTCAACATTGGTTGACAGATCAAACCAGAAGCAGGTGCGTGATTTGCTCCGCCTTCGTTAATTATTAACTTTTTAGTCGAACGTTTAAAGAAGAAAAATTATGCCAAGATCAGTAAATCACGTTGCTTCCAAAGCTAAAAGAAATAGAATTCTAAAGCTTACAAAGGGTTATCGTGGAGCACGTAAGAATGTTTGGACGGTAGCAAAGAATACTTGGGAGAAGGGTCTTACCTATGCTTACCGTGATCGTAAGAATAAGAAGCGTAATTTCCGCGCACTGTGGATTCAGCGTATTAATGCAGCAGCTCGTATGCACGATATGAGCTATAGCCAGTTGATGGGTGCACTTCACAAGTCTGGTATCGAGATCAACCGCAAGGTGCTCGCCGACCTCGCTATGAACAACCCGGAGGCTTTTAAGGCTATTGTTGACAAAGTAAAATAAAACATAACCATAAATAGAAAGAGCGAATGGCATTATTGTCGTTCGCTCTTTTTTTGTGATGGATGCCGAGAAGCAGTAGGACGATTCACTTGGAGTTGTTTGTTATGTTTCCGCCTTACGGGCATCGACAAATTTTCTGAAAGTAAGGTTTGGGCAGCTTATTGATGGTCCATCCCTTCATGAA
Source organism: Prevotella sp. (assembly GCA_050946435.1). Classification (GTDB taxonomy): domain Bacteria; phylum Bacteroidota; class Bacteroidia; order Bacteroidales; family Bacteroidaceae; genus Prevotella. The sequence goes on along the minus strand of JBMNUU010000020.1, from coordinate 40,296 downwards.
AGACGTATGGAGGAAGCTCATACTTTTAAGCTATCCCCCTATTCTGAGAATATTTTAATACGGTGTGCAAACGGATATTATGAAGTATTTTTTGTAACTTTGTACACTGAAGACATTTGGCTATACAATGATATCTATAGATAATTTAACCGTAGAATTTGGCGTGCGTCCGCTCTTCCATGACGTTAGTTTCGTAATCAACGACCGTGATCGCATAGCATTGGTTGGAAAGAACGGGGCCGGCAAATCCACGATGTTGAAAATACTTTGCGGCTTGCAGAAGCCCACATCCGGTAGTGTTTCCATTCCCAATGATACCACCATAGGTTATTTGCCACAAGTGATGAAGTTGACCGATGACACCACTGTGCGGGAAGAAACGCGTAAAGCATTCTCCCATCATATCGAAATGAAGGCTAAGCTCGACGCGCTTCAACAAGAAATGGCTGAGCGCACCGACTATGAAACAGAGTCGTATTTGTCGTTGGTGGAGAAGTTTACGCAGGAGCACGATCGCTATATGATGATGGGTGGAGAGAACTATGAGGCAGAGATGGAACGTACACTGGTGGGCCTGGGCTTCTCTCGTGCTGACTTTGAACGTCCCACGCGCGAGTTCTCCGGGGGATGGCGTATGCGCATCGAGCTTGCCAAGATATTGTTGCAGCAGCCCGACGTGCTTCTTCTCGACGAGCCGACCAACCACCTCGACATAGAGAGTATACAATGGTTGGAACGTTTTTTGGCCCAGAGTGCGAAAGCAGTGGTGTTGGTGAGCCACGACCGTGCATTTATCAACAACGTCACCAATCGCACCATAGAGATTACGTGCGGACACATCGAAGACTATAAGGTGAACTACGACCACTATGTTGTGCTGCGCAAAGAGCGCCGCGAGCAACAGCTGCGAGCCTATGAAAATCAGCAGAAGGAGATTGCCGACACCCAGGCTTTCATCGACAGGTTTCGCTATCAGGCATCGAAGGCCATACAGGTGCAGCAGCGCATCAGACAGCTGGAGAAGATAGTGCCCGTAGAGGTCGACGAGGTGGACAACAAGCGAATGCATTTAAAGTTTCCGCCCTGCCTGCGTTCGGGTGATTTCCCCATCATCTGCGAAGAGGTGAGAAAAGACTATGGCGCCCATACCGTGTTCGACCATGTGACGCTGACCATACGTCGGGGTGAGAAAGTAGCATTTGTGGGTAAGAACGGCGAGGGTAAGTCTACGCTTGTGAAGTGCATCATGGGCGAAATTCCCTATACGGGGAAACTCAAGATAGGACACAACGTACAAATCGGCTATTTTGCACAGAACCAGGCTCAATTGCTCGATGAGAACATCACGATATTCGACACCATCGATCAGGTGGCTACGGGAGAAATTCGATTGAAAATCAATGATTTGCTGGGCGCATTCATGTTCGGAGGCGAAACGGCCGAAAAGAAGGTGAAGGTGCTGTCGGGTGGGGAGCGATCCAGACTGGCTATGATTCGTCTTTTGCTTGAGCCGGTGAATCTGCTGATTCTTGATGAGCCCACTAATCATCTTGATATGCAGTCGAAAGACGTGCTGAAAGAAGCCATCAAAGCCTTTGACGGAACTGTGATTTTGGTGAGCCATGACCGAGATTTCCTTGATGGCTTGGTGACAAAGGTGTATGAATTTGCTGGAGGCAGAGTGAAAGAGCACCTCGGCGGCATATACGACTATTTGAGGGCGCACAACGCCGAGACCATTAACGAAGCTATTGAGAAGGCTCCGGAGGCTTCCGCAAAGCAGTCTGCCGAGGATGTGAAGGATGTATCGAAGAGCAAGCAGAGCTATCTGGAACATAAAGAACAGCAGAAGAAGATTAGGAAGGCCGAGCGTGCTGTGGAAGAATGTGAAAAGAGAATTACCCAGTTGGAGGGTCGCATTAAGGAAATAAACAGCTTACTGATGTCTCCCGAGAATGCCTCAAATATCGATCTCGTCAACGAATACACGTCTGTAAAGGCGTCGCTTGATGAGGAAAATGAAAAATGGATGGAACTTTCGGAACGACTTGAAAAGATAGCTTCCTAATCATCCAAAATCGGTTTCAGCCGTGAGGATCGGATAATATGGAATGGTTATTTAAAGATTAACAATAAACAATATGAACGTAAAACAATTTTTTCCAATGGTAATGATGTTTACAGCTCCCGTGTTGGGCGTTAGTGCTCAGAGCAAGTCGGGGTTGGACCTCTCTAACCTTGATAAATCTACTAATCCCGCAGAAGATTTTTATCAATTTGCTACGGGCGGTTGGCAGGCAAGTCACCCTCTTCCGGCGGCCTATAGCCGTTATGGAAGTTTCGATATGCTGCAGGAAAATGTAAATAAACAGGTGAACAGCATCTTGTCTGACCTTACCAAAAAGAAATATAAGGAAGGAACGACCGAGAGAAAGTTGAGCGACTTCTATAAACTTGCTATGGACGTTGACCGTCGCAACAAGGAGGGTATTTCGCCCGTGAAGCCATTGCTCAACGAGATGGAATCGGAGACAAGTGTGGAAGGCTTGAGGAAATTGCAGTTGAAATATGCCAAACAAGGATATGGTGTCCCCTTCAGCTCGTTTTTCGGAGCCGATGACAAGAACGTAACCATGAATATTCTCAATCTTCATCAGGGAGGATTGACGCTTGGTCAGAAAGACTGGTATGTCAAGAGTGGCAAAGCTAATGAGGATATTCGCGAGGCTTACAAGAAGCACATTGCCCGTATGTTCAGGCTTTATGGTTTCTCAGACGCAGAGGCTCAACAAAAGAGCACGATCATCTTCCGCTTCGAGACCATGCTTGCATTGATTTCCAAGAGCAACGTAGAGCTTCGGAATCCGCAGGCCAATTACAACAAGATGAGTTTGAAAGAGTTTAAGGAGGCCTATCCCAACATTCCCTTAGAGGAAATGTCGGTGGCTGAGGGTATCAATCCCAGTCATATTCAGGAGATGATTGTCGGTCAACCAGCATTCTTTGAGGGCTATGACAGGCTGTCTGCCCTGATGACTGCTGAGGAGTTGAAGGCGCTGATGGAGTGGGACGTTATCATGGGATCGGCCGTTTATCTCAGTGATGAAGTGCGCGAGGCAAACTTCGACTTCTTCGGTAAGGCCATGAAAGGACGCAAGGAAGATTTCCCTCTCTGGAAGCGAGCCACCAATCAGGTGGAAGAAGCTATGGGTGAGGCTCTGGGCAAGATGTATTGCAGCCGTTACTTCCCTGCCTCAAGCAAGAAGATGATGGAGGAACTGGTGCGCAATCTGCAAATCAGTTTGGGTGAGAGAATCGACGCGCAGACGTGGATGAGCGATTCTACCAAGGTCAATGCCCACGAAAAGTTGGATAAGTTTTATGTGAAGATAGGGTATCCTAATAAGTGGACGGACTATTCCAAACTCAATATCGATCCTTCAAAGAGTTTCTATGAGAACGTGCTGGCCACTCGTCTGTTTGCTCTCGATAAGCATATCAGCGAGAAGGCAGGGAAGCCTGTGGATAAGGATGAATGGTATATGACACCTCAAACCGTCAATGCTTATTATAATCCGACAACCAATGAGATATGCTTCCCGGCTGGCATTCTGCAACGTCCGTTCTTTGATCCTAAGGCCGATGCAGCTTTCAACTATGGTGCTATCGGTGTTGTGATTGGTCATGAGATGACGCATGGATTCGACGATCAGGGCCGCCAGTATGATGCTAATGGGAATTTGAATGATTGGTGGACGGCCGGCGATGCTACGAGATTCAACGAGCGTGCAAACAAATATGCCGACTTCTTTGACGCCATTGAGGTCTTGCCGGGACTGCACGCCAACGGTAAGTTTACGTTGGGTGAAAACCTTGCCGACCACGGTGGACTACAAGTGGCGTTTAATGCTTTCAAGAATGCGACTCGGACAAAACCGTTGAAGACAGCCGATGGGTTTATGCCGGAACAGCGTTTCTTCATAGCCTATGCCGGTGTGTGGGGACAGAATATCACCGATCAGGAAATTCGTAACCGCGTGAAAACCGACCCGCATGCTCTTGGCGAATGGCGGGTGAATGGTGCGCTGCAGCACGTGAACGCATGGTATGATGCTTTTGGTGTGAAAGAGGGCGATAAGATGTATTTCCCGGAAAGTGAGAGATTGCAGCTGTGGTAAGAATTAATCATAAAAACCAATCATAGTCACAAGGATGCAAAAGTCAAATTTTGCATCCTTTTATATTTAATATGCCCTATTTTTTGTAACTTTGTCCTTGCTTACAAGTAGATTGAAAGATGCCATTACGTTTACCCGACAAATTACCTGCAGTAGATATTCTGAAGAGAGAGAACATCTTTGTGATGAACGAGAGCCGTGCCCACACCCAGATGGTGCGTCCCTTGAAAATCGTGGTGTTGAATCTCATGCCGCTGAAAATCACGACCGAGACTGATTTGATTCGTCTTCTCTCCAACACGCCTTTGCAGATGGAGGTGAATTTCATGAAGCTCAAAAGCCATACGCCGAAGAATACGCCTATAGAACATATGCTGATGTTTTATAAAGACTTTGATGTGCTGAAACAACAGAAGTGGGACGGGCTGATTGTAACTGGGGCGCCGATAGAGCTGTTGGATTTTGAGGAAGTGGAATATTGGGAGGAAATCAAGGAAATATTTGATTGGGCGCGCACCCATGTCACCTCAACGCTGTATATTTGCTGGGCGGCACAAGCTGGGTTATACCATTTCTACGGGATTCCGAAATATCCTTTGGAAAAGAAGATGTTTGGCATCTTCAAGCAATATCCGCTCATACAGGAGCTGCCTATTTTCCGAGGCTTTGACGACGTCTTCATGATGCCCCACAGTCGGCATACCGAAGTCAGGCGCGAAGACATAGACCGCGTGAAGGATTTGACCGTCATTGCAGAATCTCCCGAAAGCGGCGTAAGTATGGTAATGGCCCGAAATGGTCGTGAGTTTTTCTTCACCGGTCATCTTGAATATGCCCCTGACACGCTCGACAAAGAATACAAGCGTGATTTCGGTAAGCGAGATGATGTTGAGATTCCGCAGAATTATTATATAGACAACAATCCTGCCAAAGGGCCGTTGGTAACATGGCGGTCGCATGCTCATCTGCTTTTCAGCAATTGGATAAACTATTATGTTTATCAGGAAACGCCTTACAATATTGATGAAATCGAGTAGACGACTGATTGTTTATGAAAGGAGAATACAACAAGATGCATAAACTTGAACTTCTTGCCCCCGCAAAGAACCTGGAGTGCGGACTTGCTGCTATCGATCATGGTGCCGATGCCGTGTATATTGGTGCTGATAAATTCGGTGCCCGTGCAGCTGCTGTCAACTCCCTCAACGACATCAAGACTTTATGTGACTATGCGCATCAGTATGGCGCAAGGATTTATGTCACAGTCAACACCATTATTTACGAAGAAGAGATGGATGCTACTCAGCAGCTAATCTTCAAACTTTCAGAGATGGGTGTCGATGCCATACTCATCCAAGATATGGCAACTCTTCAGATGCGTAAGGTGGCCTTTGATAAGATTGGAAGTGCGCCGTTGCTCCATGCGTCTACTCAATGTGACACGCGTACGCCCGAGAAGGTGGAGTGGTTGCACAAACTCGGTTTTTCAAGAGCTGTCCTTGCTCGCGAATTGTCATTACAAGAAATCCGGGAAATCCACGAAGCGGTACCGGAGATGGAACTGGAGGTGTTTGTTCATGGGGCGTTGTGTGTGAGCTATTCAGGCGTATGCTATGCCTCGCAACATTGTTTTAACCGCTCGGCCAATCGAGGCGAGTGTGCACAGTTTTGCCGCATGAAGTTCGATTTGCTGGATGCCGACGGCAAGGTGATAGAGGAGGGGAGACACTTTCTCTCTCTGAAAGATATGTGCCAGATAGATAATCTGGAGAGTCTTGCTGCTGCAGGGGCGTGCTCTTTCAAAATAGAAGGCAGGTTGAAAGACGTTGGTTACGTCAAAAATGTTGTGTCGGCATACAGTCGGGAAATTGATAAGCTCATCGCAAAACATCCCGACAAATATTGCAGGGCATCTTATGGAAGCGTAGATTATAATTTCCATCCCAGCTTGAGCAAGACTTTCAATCGCGGCTTCACATCCTATTTCCTCAATGGCAGGCAACCGGATATTGCCTCTTTTGACACACCCAAGGCATTGGGAGAGTATGTGGGTACCGTCAAAGAAATGAGACGTGACTCCTTCAACGTTTCCGGCACAGCTTCATTCAGCAATGGTGATGGTCTGTGTTTTCTCAATGCAAATCATGAATTGGAGGGATTCCGGGTAAACCGAGCCGTCGGAAACAGGCTTTATCCGTTTAAAATGCCCGGAATGTTAAAGCCGAACACGAAATTATATCGTAACAACGATGAGGCGTTCAACAAGATTTTGGCAGGTCGCACGGCTGAAAGGCGAATTCCAATCCATATGTTTTTTGGACTGACGGCGACCGGTTTCATGTTGCGGCTTACTTTCAATGCAAACGAAACGGAGCATGATATAGCGGCTACTTCCACGATAACATTTGAACATCAAACCGCTAAGAAGCCACAGGAAGACAATATTCGAAAACAGCTTACCAAGTTGGGTAATACTCCTTTTGTCTGTGACCATCTTGAGGTGGACGAGCAGGCAGCCCAAATGTTTGTGCCCTCGAGTTTGCTTTCAGCGTTGCGGCGGGAAGCTACGGACGCATTGGTAAGCCAAATCGTTGACTGCCATCATCGGGAAATACAACAAGAGCAGAAACAAACCAATGCCGATGGTCTGCAGGCTGAGGCAAAAGTTTGGCAGCCGGAATATCAGCAGTTTAGTTATCTTTATAATGTCTCCAATTCCGGTGCCCGTGATTTTTACGCCACTCATGGTCTTCCTCATCTTGGACCGGCAATGGAAGTGGAGCAGGACGGAAAAGAAAACATTTTGATGCAGTGTCGGCATTGCTTGCGATACAGCATGGGGTTTTGCGTGCGACATGGAGGGCGGAAACCCGAATGGAAGGAGCCGTTGTCGCTTAGGCTGGGCGATGGCCGCCGATTCCGTCTGGAGTTTAAGTGCAGTGAGTGTCAAATGAATGTTTACAGCGAAAAATAATTAATATGAAAAGAGCAGCATCTTTGAGATTTGCCTTTATCATAGTCATGGCATTGACAGTCGGCCTCATGCTCAGCTCTTGCTATGAACATCGCCATCGTGGCTCGATTCCCGCCGAATTCAGTGAGCGCCAAATCGACTCCTTGTCTTTTTTTACGACACATCACTACACGAATAATTATAATTTTGTGGTAAAGAGTGACAGTCTGGGGTTGCTTCGCCAACAGCCGGAGGAGTATATCAGTGGGATGCAGACAGATACCTTTATGGTGTATAAGGGTTCACATCTTGTTGTCGCCGATATTCGGATGTTGCCTGCCGATCCCATCGATTCCGTATGGGTACAGCTTGCCAACGACACCTCGGCCTTTGGTTGGACCCACGAAAGCGCCCTGTTGGAAGGAGCCATGCCCGACGATTCCATTTCTGCGTTCATATCCGAGTTCTCCGACACCCATGTCATCGTTTTTTTGGGTATTATAGTCGTCATAGGTGCGCTGTATCTGCTGCGCAGCTTGTTCAGACGTCAGGCCCGTATAGTGCATTTCAACGATATTGCTTCTTTTTATCCCACCTTGCTGTGCCTTATCGTTGCTACTTCGTCTGCGCTGTATGCCAGTATCCAGACATTTGTTCCGCAGATGTGGCAACATTTCTACTTCCACCCAACGCTCAATCCCTTTTCAGTACCTTTCGTCTTAGGTATATTCCTTACCTTGGTCTGGGCGATGCTCATCACGGCTTTGGCAGCCATAGACGATGTTCGCCATCAGCTGCCTTTTGACGAGGCCGTACTGTATATCGGTGGACTGGCGGCCGTGTGTGCTGTGGATTATATCGTCTTCAGCATCACAACATTATACTATGTGGGCTATCTGCTTCTCGTGTTTTACTATTATTATGCGCTCCGACAGTATTACAAGCATGGTCGTGCACACTATGTATGTGGAAAGTGTGGAGCCAAACTGCACATCAAAGGTACTTGCCCTTATTGCGGAGCTGTAAACGAATAGGTTGTATCGGCTTTTCCCTTGTATTTCCTAATAAATAAGGATTGTCAGGTCCAATGTTTAGTTGTAAATTTGCAGTACAATTAAACAAAGGTATTATACAAGAACAATTACTTATTGAAAATGAATAAATCTTGGTTTGTAGGATGTGCATTGGCTATCGTTAGTCTTCCGGCTTCGGCCAATGTCGGCCCGTATAATCTGAATGACACTTCTCGTGTGTACGACTTGGACGAAGTGACGGTGATTCGTCAGCCTAAAGAGCAATACCGTTTGCGTTTGCAACCCATCAGTTCGTCAATGTATTCTGAGGCCGATGTGGCCATGTTGTCAACCCGTGACTTGCGAGAGTTGTCTTCTTATGTTCCCAATTTTACCATGCCTAACTATGGCTCTCGCTATACCTCTTCTATATATATGCGTGGTACCGGTTCTCGTGTCAATTCTCCGTCAGTAGGAATCTATGTGGACGGGGTGCCATTGATGAGTAAGTCAGCCTTCAACACCCATACCTACGACCTCGCTCGCGTTGACGTACTGCGTGGACCGCAGGGTACTCTTTACGGTCTGAATAATGAGGCTGGACTTGTTCGTCTCTATACTAAGAACCCGATGGATTATCAGGGTACCGACTTGAAGATAGGCGGTGGCAGTCACTTTTACCGCAATGCGGAAATAGCACATTACAACAAAGTCAACGATTATTTCGCTTTTTCAATCGCAGGATTCTACGATGGACAGGATGGATTCTTCAAAAACAAGACGTTGGACGAATATTCCGACAAGTACAACGAGGCCGGCGGGCGGTTGAAGCTCATGTTCAATCCTTCCGACCGATGGAAAATCAACTTCCTGACCGATTATCAATACACCCGTCAAAACGGATTCCCCTATGGTCTGATAGGTGAGGACGGCGTGGCAACAGATCCCAATACAAATAAGCAGCACAACTATCGCAGGAATATGCTCAACACAGCGCTTGGCTTTTATTATCATGGAAAAACCGTTGATTTCTCCTCGATGTCCAGTTATCAGTACCTCAAAGACTACATGATGATGGATATAGATTATAGCCCGGCTGATTTCATGGAGATGCAGGAGCGTCAGCTGCAGAATTCTTATACTCAGGAGTTCACGCTGAAGAGCAACAAGCCTGTGGATGGTTTTTGGAATTGGACAGTGGGTGCCTTCGGCGGTTTTTCATGGCTGAAGACGAATAGTGATGTTGATTTTGGTGGAGATATGGACGCTTTCTTGGGCAACACCATACAAAAAGCCATGTACAATGCAATGGTCCATTCAATGGCAGGCCGATTCATCGCACAAGGCATGTCGCCGGAAGCTGCCGCCAAGCAGGCCGCAGCGGTTATAGAAAGAGCCGGCGGAGTGTCGATGACAACCGATATGAAGAATGTGCCGGGAGTATATCGCACGCCGACTTACAACTTCGGTTTATACCATGAATCAAATTTTGACATAGCAGACCGCCTCACGGCAACCTTAGGACTGCGCTATGACTGGAACTACGTGCGCATCGATTACGAGTCGAGCGCGGCCGTCAGTTCTGTAGCCAAAGTCATGGGACGTGAAGCAGCTGTAACAGTTTCCTCTTTGTTGAAAGACCGACGTCACAGTCATTCAGATCAGTTGTTGCCTAAGTTTGGACTCACCTACCGATTGGCTGACAATGGCAGTAATATCTATGCGACCGTAAGTAAGGGGTATCGTGCCGGCGGATACAACATTCAGATGTTCTCAGACATTTTGCAAACTGAGATTCAGAGTAACAGCTCGCAGCGTGCAGATTATGAAGTACCTCATACGGAAGAAGACTATGAAAAGATTAACCAAACCATAGTTTATAAGCCGGAGACCAGTTGGAACTATGAGGCCGGAGCACATCTCAATCTTCTCGATGGCAGAATGCAAATGGACTTGGCCGCTTTCTATATGCAAATACACAATCAGCAGCTCTCCCAAATGGCCGGAAACTATGGATTTGGGCGCATGATGACCAATGCGGGCAAGAGCATGAGCTGTGGCATTGAGGCTGCACTTAGAGGAAAAGCCTTCGACGACCATCTCTCTTGGAGGTTGAACTATGGTTTCACTCATGCTTCGTTTGATGAATACACCGATACGGTGATGGTGAAAGGTGAAAAGACAATGGTAGATTACAAGGATAACAAAGTGCCGTTTATTCCCGAGCATAATTTTGCTGCTGCTCTGGACTATCGTTTCGACCTTGCCTCCGGCGACTTCGTAAAGAGCATTACCATTGGGGCGAATGTGAACGGACAGGGTAAGACTTACTGGGATGAGGCCAATACAATGAGCCAGAATTTCTATGCGGTCTTAGGTGCTCATCTGGGCTTTGACTTCGGCAAACTGAAGTTAGACGTTTGGGGACGAAACCTTACCGACAGTCGATACAATGTGTTTGCGGTGAGTAGCGGAGCCACGGGTAAGACCAACTGGTTTGCCCAGCGCGGTAATCCGTTCCAAATTGGTGCCGATTTGAAATTCCATTTCTGATTATTGTTTAACTCTTAGATATTTTAAGGGCCGTTCGTCGAGACTTCGAATGGTCCCTTTTTTTATGCTCTCGAGTTTGGTGACACGGGTAGAAATCCGGGATAATTCCCTCATCCGAATTCCCTGTCGGTCAGGTATTTATTACACTTACTTTCACTGTCAACCTATTGGCCTTGCGGTTACTATCTATCGGTGCTGCGGTTGAGGCTCAACCGCAACGCGGTTAGGGCTCTTTCGCAGTGCGGTTACGCCTTAGCGGCATCGCCGTTAAAGCTCAACCGTGCACCCCTTGTTTTCCACGCTGCGATTTGCTATGTTGTGGCACTTTTATTCTTTTGGTCTATATCATTTCCTTTTTCATTTTTTTTATTTAAATTTGTGGGTAAAAGGTTCATATGCTGGAATTTAAGAATGTAAGTGTGGCTTTGAGTCATGGTGAAGCGTCTAAACCCTTCTCTATGATCATGTCTAAAGGTGAGTCGGCTTGCCTCTGCGCTCCTTCCGGCTCCGGTAAGACAGCTTTATTGAAGGCTATCATGGGAATGTCACCCGTTGTTTCCGGTTATATCACGATAGACGGTGAGTTGGTGGGTCCGGGGTCGGCAGACTATTTCAGAAGAATCATGGCCTACATTCCACAGCATTTACCGGATGTCCAAATGAAAGTGTCGGAACTTTGCCAGTGTGTTTTCAACATCCGGGCCAATCGTGATGTTGCTCCCACGAAAGAGGCCATGTGGCCCGTATGGCAAGAGTTGAAGATTGACAAGGCGCTTTATGCCATGCCTGTTGATCAAGTGGGGCAGGAACAAATGCAACTTATATTGCTTTCTATGTTGCCTTTGTTAAAAAGGCCTATAATTCTGATAGATAACTTGTTGCAGACACAGCTTGTCTATCGGCTGTTGCAAAATTTGAAGGCCGAAGGTGCTGAAATCCTTTATACTTGCGAGGATAATGTGATGCCTTGTGATAAACTTGTTAAACTCTGAACTATGGAAATTTCTTTGTTTGGTTTCGTGTTGGGACTTTTGCTTCTCGCTATTCCCTTCTATATTGTCTATGTGCTCAAGCTGCACGAATTGCACAAACTTTTCAACGCTATAGGCGTCATGCTGATTTCCGTTCTCTTAGTGGGTGCAGGAATGTTTTTGTTGTTAAAATGGAACAATGTGGCGCTCACCATCATTTCGGGTGTCGTTATGGCTTTGCTGAGTTCGGTGTTCACCATTCGCAAGGCGCGTCTGAAAGTGGCCAAGCTGTTTTTTCCTGTGGTCTCCGGCACATTGTTGTCGGTCTTCCTTATTGGCATCTATGTGCTTTTCCTGGTATTGGGATTACATAATCCGTTTGAGGTCCGGTTTTTCGTTCCTGTTCTCGGACTGCTCACGGGCTGCATTATTGGTGCTAATGCACACGCCCTGCACATCTACTACATGGGCTCGTATCATCATCAGCAACTCTACTATTACATTTTGGGCAATGGTGGCACACATCTGGAAGCTACAAACTATTTTGTCCGTCGGGCTTTCCAGGCAGCCCTAAATCCCATGATGAGACAGATGTCGGGCGTTGTGTTATTCAATGCACCGGTATTGATGTTGGCATTGGTGATGAGTGGGGTAGATTTGGCTACGGCTATGGCGTTACAAATATTGCTGTTTATCATGATATTGGCAGCATCGTTTGCTTCTCTTTTCCTCACCCTAATAATAGGGCGCAAATACAATTTTGATGCTTACAATAGTTTGCGTCCTATGGCTGAGCCTACAGCTCCGAAGGCTGCTCAATCTCCAGTTTCAGAGACTTCAGCCAATCTTTTAGCACCCCGGCATACTGATTCTGAGAATCAGCCACAAGAATGATGACGCGTGAGCCATCTGACAGAGTAGGACCGAGACACATTCCCTCATAGTTGGCAAAGCTACGGCCAAAGAGGGAGAGCCTGGTACGCCATTCCGCTAATTTCTGTTTGACCGCCGTGTCCGGGACGAAATGATACATTTTGCATTTGACAAACGCCCCCAATTTGGATTTAGGGGTGTAGAGTTCACGTTCGAGCAATAGGAGGCTGCCGTCGTCTAACGCACAGATGGTCCCCACACCATGTGCATAGAACTTGGCTTTCAAACGGTCGGCTTCAGGTTGCTCAAGCCGATAGTTGTAAGCTTTCAGGGGGCGATAAAGGCTGTCAAAAGACAGTATAAGGATGCTGTCGGTCTCGTTACAGGTCCAAAGCGTTTGCGTATGGTTGTTGTACGACAACGCCTCTAATCCCTCATTGTGGGGTAGCTGCTTGTAGAAAGACGGTAGTGTTGCTTCTCGAAGCGTACGCACGCCGTTGAGATCGTATTCCAAAATGCGGTTATCGGTTTCCCCACTGATTAATATGGTGCTGTCGGCACGGTTGTAGGCGATGCCTTCATTGTCGCGATTGGGAAAACCGCTGGATCGGAATCCCATGTTTTTAGCGGAAATGATTTCGCCTGAAACGGAGTCCACATCTATTTCAAAGAGATGAAAACCGTCTTCTTCGGCTTTGTCGTTGACCACAGCATATCGGTTGTCCCCAAGCCATGTAATGCCACTGTAGTTGCCCGCAGGAATGTCGTTGGGGAAAGCGTGTTGCTTGTTTTCTGTGATTCTATACTGCGCAAGGCCTCTCGTCGCCACTAATATCAATAATAAGGAAATGATTCTTTTCATGATGTTTTATGTCTTTAAAACGCTGTTAAGGCAGGGATATTGCGCGTGAAAAAATATATATTTATTTGGCGATACAAAAGTAAAGCAGTATATTTGCAGCAGTTAAAGGAGAAAACAATCGGGGGATCGTATCGGTTCGATTGGGATACTCATCAAATTATATTGAAAACCGAGATCGCTTCTCTTGTTGATGGCGGGCCACATAAAGCGCTCAGCGCCTAAGCATTATGCCAGTGGATTACAAAGACGGAGAGCACTCACCTCTTTTATAGAAGGAGTTTTCATCACATCATCGTTACGGTCCCCTTTCATACAATGGAGAATTGAGTGCGGAGCGTTTTCGCCAGACTCAGTTCTCCATTTTAAATTTAATTTATTGTTGGACACACGGCTATGGTGAACAACTGAAACAACATAAAGCAATAAAATATGTTTAGTGGCATTGTAGAAGAAATGGCAACGGTAATGGCCATCAAGAGATATCAAGGAAATATAGACTTCACTCTGAAATGTTCGTTTGTGAACGAACTGCGTATAGACCAGAGCATTGCTCACAACGGTGTATGCCTCACGGTGGTAGATATAGATGGAGACACCTATACCACGACAGCCATGAAGGAAACGCTCGACCGCTCAAACCTCGGGCAATTGAAGGTGGGCGATAAGGTGAACGTGGAACGCTCGATGATGATGAATGGAAGACTTGACGGCCATATTGTTCAGGGCCATGTGGACGAGACGGCCAAATGTATAGCTATGGAGGATGCCGATGGGTCTACGTATTTCACATTTGAATATGCGCTCGACAAAGCAATGGCACGCCGCGGCTATTTCACGGTGGATAAGGGCTCGGTGACTGTCAATGGGGTGTCGCTCACGGTATGCGAACCCACGGATAACACTTTTAAAGTGGCCATTATTCCCTACACACGGGAGAACACCAACTTCTGTGATATCCGAGTGGGCAGCGTGGTCAATTTGGAGTTCGACATCTTGGGCAAGTATATTGCCCGTCTTCATGATTTTGCATAAACGGTAAATATATGGTGGATATAGGGGGAAATGTTACTAAATGTAATATTTCCCCTAATGCGTGTTAATAATTGAATTTTGTATATACTTTTTCCCGTTTTAAACAGTCAAACGACTAATACGATAATAAATTGACAGTATATGAATAAATTAGTTGTGTTATCTGCCATTGCTGTTCTTTTTGTAGGAACACCAATCACGTCTGAAGCCAAACAGTGGTCATTGCAAGAATGTATTGAGTATGCTCTGAAGAACAACATTACACTCCAGAAAACCAATATCCAGCGGCTGAGTGCCCTTGAAGACGTGAAGCTGAGTCAGGCGGCATTATTGCCCTCGCTTTCAGCCTCGACCTCACAAAATGTGATGTATAATCCCTGGCCGGAATCGGGTAGCTATTTGATAGCGGGAGAGAAGGTGCAAGCCAATGTGGACAAGGCTTATTACAACGGGTCGTATGTAGTGAGTGGGAGTTGGACGGTTTGGAATGGCGGTCGCAACCGAAATCAGATTAAAGTTAACAAGCTTGCGGCTGACCAGGCAGAACTCGACAGTGCCACTACGGCCAGCAACATACAAGAGCAGATAGCCCAACTCTATGTGCAGATACTCTATTCGAAAGAAGCTGTCAATGTAAACAGACAAACGCTCGAGACCTCAAAGAAGAATGAAGAGCGTGGACAGGAATTTGTGAAGGTGGGAAGCATGAGTAAGGCCGATCTGGCCCAGTTGACCGCACAACGCGCTCAGGACGAATATGCGCTGGTGCAGGTGGAGAGCAGTTTAAGAGATTACAAGAGACAACTAAAAAAACTGTTGCAGATAACCAGTCAAGAAGAGTTTGACGTTGTTGTTCCGCAAACGACTGATGAAATGGCGTTGCAATCCATTCCCAGTGTCACTTCCGTCTATGAGAGCGCACTGGGCAGCCGTCCGGAAATCAAAAATGCAATGCTTGGCATGAAGACCAGTGACTTACAGATAAAGATGGCCAAAGCCCAGAGAATGCCGACTCTATCGGCCAATGCCGGCTTTGGAACAAACACCACCTCCATAAATAAAAACGCATGGGGAACACAGCTGAAAAATAATTTTGGAATGAGCGGAGGGCTCTCGGTAAGTATTCCCATTTTTGACAACCGTCAAACCAAGACTGCCGTGAACAAGGCTATATTGTCCAAACAAGGTTATGCGTTAGATTTGAAGGATCGCCAAACCACACTTTATTCTACGATAGAGAACTATTGGCTGCAGGCCGTGAACAACCAGGCGCAGTTTAAAAGTGCCAAGACGAGCACACAGAGTGCACAGGTAAGCTACGACTTGTTGAGCGAGCAATTTCGCCAGAATCTAAAGAATGTTATAGAGTTGATGAACGGCAAAGATGCCTTGATGAAAGCACAGCAGGCGGAACTGCAGGCAAAATACCTTACCATTCTGAATATTGATATGTTGAAGTTCTATCAAAGCGGAACGCTGAAATAGAGAAGGGCAGGTCAAGACGTGCCTCAGGGACGTTTCGCCTTTGAGAATACAGCCATGGATTTGTGAATACAACACAGTCTGAACAGATACTGCGATAAAAAAAGCTCTGTCCAAATCAGATGGGCGGAGCTTTCAGCATTGGTTTTACATGGTATTTATATAGACCTATTATATTGTCATTTTCTTTAGGATTTCTGCCATCTTTTGCTTGGTTTCAATCTTTGTGGGAACTAAAGGCAAGCGTAGGATGTTGTCTATGAATCCCATATCATTGAGCAGCGCCTTTACGCCTGCAGGGTTTCCATCGACGAAGAGCAAACTGTACAGTTCGGTAAACATGTGATGTATTCTCCTCGCAGGCTCGTATTCTCCCTTGAACTCCAAACGTATCATACGGGAGAACTGTTTGGGCAACGCGTTGCCTATCACCGAAATCACGCCTGCTGCACCGCTTGCTACCATCGAAAAAGTCAGTGCGTCGTCGCCGCTAATCACATCAAAATTGTCGGGCTTATTCTTGATGATTTCATCAACCTGCTCCAAACTCCCTGATGCTTCCTTGATAGCAACAATGTTAGGGCAGTCCTTTGCAATTCTCACCGTTGTTGCAGCGGTCATATTGACACCCGTTCTGCCCGGTACGTTATACAGCACAACGGGCAATGGACTTGCTGCGGAAATGGCCTTGAAATGCTGATACAGTCCTTCTTGTGAAGGCTTGTTATAGTAAGGGCAGATGCTCAAAATGCCATCGATGCCGCTCCAGTCTGTTTCTTTGATTTCTTCGACAACGGTTGCCGTGTTGTTCCCACCGCAATATTTCAGTATGGGAATACGCCCACGCACAATGTCTTTGATGAGTTCTGTAATCTTATCTTTTTCTTCTTTGGAAAGACATGGAGTCTCAGCGGTTGTAGCCAAAATGCAAAGAAAGTCGGCACCGTTATCCAGCTGATACTCAACAAGTCGTTTCAAAGCCTTATAGTCCACCTCTCCGTCATTGGTAAAAGGGGTTACCAAAGCTACGCCAAGTCCTTTGAAAATATTTTGTGCCATACTTTTATATTATAAAATTACACTTGCTGTCCTATGATTACAAATCGACTACAAAGTTACTGTTTTAGTTTCATATTGCAAAATAATTGGTCTAAAACTATCAATGATTTATTTACTACCTATATATAGAAACACCATGCCTAGCAATACGAGTGCTAGATCTGCTGCCTTAGACTTAAGATTTTGTTCGTGGAACAAGAGTGCGCCGAAGAGGAAGCTCACGATGACACTGCCGCGTCGTACCATAGAGACAATGGATATCATCGCTCCCGGCAAACTTAATGCATAAAAATATACGAAATCGGCTGCACACAGGAAAATGCTGATGCCGATAATGGTCCAGCTCCAATGGAGGGGGGTGTGCGTTTTGCGCGTTGGCCACCACAAAATCATCAGTATGACGAACATCATAATCATTTGATAGATATTGTACCATGACTGTACCGTCATGTGGTCAATACCAACCCCACCGTCCTCCGACGAAGCCATGAGAAATTTGTCGTATAGTCCGCTGACGGCCCCAAGTATCGCGGCAATGACGATAAACCATATCCAGCGGTTGTGTGTGAAGTTGATACCTTCACGCTTACTGGACTTGCTCAGTAGGAAAAACGACAATATGGCGAGCGAAACACCTATCCATTGCCATCCGTTTAGACTTTCACCAAACACCAATAAGGCTCCAAGAAGCACCATGACGGGTCGGGTGGCATTAATCGGACCAACAATGGTGAGTGGGAGATGCTTTAAGCCGAAATAGCTGAATATCCAACTTAATAATACAATGAGGCTTTTCAGGATGATATATTTATGGACTTCCCAACCGCCACCAGGCACGTAGAATATACTCCCATCCAACTGATGCCCTGTGGCAGAGATGATAATGAATGGTAAAAAGATGAGCGAAGAAAAAACGGTGTTGAGCAACAATACCGGAATGACGGCGTTACCCTGAAGTGATTTTTTCTTGAACGAATCATAGAATCCTAACAGTGCTGCTGATAGGAAGGCTAAAATCAACCACATAATATATATTATCCTTTAGTGGATGCAAAGGTACGAATATATTTTATAAGATGTGGAGGATGTCAATATCATCTTGACGCATCCAATAAGATTTCGCTTAGCGTGGGATGGATATGTATTATATTAGACAGTTGCAAGCGGGTAATATTGAAGTTCATCAATGCGGAAATCTCCTGGGTGAGGTATGCAGCATCGACTCCAAGGGCATGGCAGGCTATGACTCTGTTGTTCTCGTCAAAGATAAGTTTCACCAATCCTTCGGTCTGCGCTATGGCTTGGGCCCGCCCGTTGGCACGATAAATAGCCTTTCGTGTTGTGTAGGTCATATTATTGGCCTTGCAAACATCCTCCGTTGGACCAACTGATGCTGCTTCCGGATGGGTAAACACAGCTGCCGGCATAATGTCCAGACGAATGTTGTCGGCATTGCCAAGAATGTGGTTAATGGCCCGATAGCCCTGGAAAGTGGCTGCGTGGGCCAGCATCTGGCGCCCGTTCACATCGCCAACAGCATAGATATGGGGTAAATTGGTTTGCATATTCTCGTTGGTGACTATGCCTTTGGGACCGGCTTCCAGTCCTATAGCTTCTATATTGAGATTTTTGGTACAAGGTTTTCTACCCGTGGCCACAAGGATGACGTCTGCTTCAACATCCGCCATAGTGCCTTTCTTAGTATCTTTGAATATAACTTTATTGTTGTCAATGCTTTGTACAGCTGACCCCATATAAAACTTGACACCTTGTTTTTCCATCAACCTGCGTAGCCTTCGGGCTATTTCGGAATCCATCGTTGGCAAACATTCTTTGAGAAACTCCACGACAGTGACCTTGCAACCAAAGGCGGAAAATACTGAAGCCATTTCCAAACCGATGACTCCTGCGCCTATGATGCAGAGGTCGTGTGGCAGTTCTTTGCGGGTCAAAAGCTCTTCTGAAGTTACCACAAACGGGCTGACGGGTTGTCCATCTCCCCCTAATCCGGGTATAGGAGGGAGCTTTGGAGTGGACCCTGTGGCAATAATGATGTGTTCGGCTTCGAAGTCTTCTTCGTCCACTGCAACGCAATGGCTGTTTTTGAAGGTAGCATGACCATGCACAATGTTAATGCCTGGCTGATGCATCATGGCTTCAACGCCTTGCCGAAGATTGGTAACTACATTATCCTTACGTTCAATGGCTGCTTGAAATAGAGCCTGACCGTTGGCCTTACCCATAGCTTTTTCGGCATCGTGGACCAACGACTTGGTGGGGATACAGCCGCAATTCAAGCATGTACCCCCCGCGAGCTTCTCTTCTATAATTGTTACTTGCAATCCCTGGCGGGCGGCATAGGCAGCTGTCTCGTATCCTCCGGGACCGCTACCAATGATAATGAGGTCAGTTTTCATAGTCTATCCTTCAGTTGCAAAGGCCTGTTCTTTAGTTTCTTATAGTTTATTCTTCAGTTTCTATATTCTGTTCTTCAGGGAATACCAATACCGGATGGCGTGCGGCCATCACATCATCTACTCTCGAAATAGGAGTGTTATGAGGTGCGGACTTCACCTTTTCCGGTTCCGTTTGGGCTTCCTCAGCAATCTGACGCATCACTTCAACAAACTTGTCTATTGTCTCCAAACTTTCATTTTCAGTGGGCTCAATCATCATGGCCTCATGAAAGAGTAGGGGGAAATAGATGGTCGGGGCATGGAATCCGAAGTCGAGTAACCGCTTGGCAACGTCCATTGTGGTCACGTTTGTCGATTTGTCTCGTAGTCCGTTGAACACAAACTCATGCTTGGAAAGTCCTTGGATGGGCAGCTCGTAGACGTCTTTCAGTCGTTCCTTGATGTAGGTGGCGTTGAGGGTGGCTAAAGATCCTACTTTCATAAGATTCTCCTTACCCAGCGTCAGGATGTATGACAAAGCCCGAAGCTCTACCAGGAAGTTGCCATGATATGGATTTACCATTGGGAAGAAGGACTGTAATCCTTCTCGAACACCTACTGGCCCGCTCCCCGGACCTCCTCCTCCATGAGGGGTAGAGAAGGTTTTGTGTAGGTTGAGATGCACCACATCAAAGCCCATATCACCCGGACGACACACGCCCAATAATGGATTAAGGTTGGCCCCATCGTAATACATCAAGCCTCCACATTGGTGCACCATGTCAACAATCTTCAATATGTCATGCTCGAAGAGCCCCAACGTGTTTGGATTGGTCATCATCATGGCTGCGATCGAATCATCAAGTTTGGTAGCCAAGTCGTCTATGTCGACCGTTCCGTCAGCTTTGCTTTTTACTTCCACCACTTCCAGTCCGCATACAGCGGCTGAAGCAGGGTTGGTGCCGTGTGCCGAATCAGGTACAATAACCTTTGTCCGTTTGTCATCTCCACGACTCTCATGATAGCCCCGTATAATCATCAGACCCGTTAATTCCCCATGAGCTCCTGCGCATGGCTTCAAGGTAAAGTCGGCCATACCTGTGATTTCTGATAGCGCTTTGCGCAAGGCTTTGGTCACGGACGCTGCTCCGCGAGTGGTTGCTTCCGGTTGGAGCGGGTGCAAGTTCATGAAATGACGACTCCCTGCCATTTCGTCATTGATTTTGGGATTGTATTTCATCGTGCATGAACCCAAGGGATAGAAACCGTTGTCTACTCCAAAATTATTGCCGCTATGATTGGTATAATGGCGCACAACCGTCATCTCGTCACATTCGGGTAGTTCGGCCGGACGCTTCCGCAGCATCGCATCGGACAGGACATGGTGAGAAAACTCGTTTTCGGGTAGGCTGTATCCTTCCCGTCCTGTGTGGCTGAGCTCGAAAATGAGATTGTGATATAGCTTGTTATTCATAGATTTGCTTCTGCTTATTTAATGAAACTCAATAGTGTGTCCATCTCCTTTTTGGTGCGTTGTTCCGTTACGGCAAGCATCAGTGTGTTGTTGTCAATCTTCACACCGCCGAAAATCCCATTTTCAAGCCATAACTGTAGTAAAGTGTCCAGCTCTCCATTATATTTCACGCAGAATTCATTTAAGAATTCCTTGCCGGGGAAAGCGTCTTGGAAACGTCCTGTTTTCAATAGGGCATCGTGCAGATAATGAGCTCCGTCACATCCCCTTTGAGTGACTTCCTGCATACCACGTTTCCCCATGAGCGACATATAAAGCGTCACCCATAGTGTCATCAATCCCTGATTGGAGCAGATATTCGAGGTCGCCTTTTCGCGGCGGATGTGTTGTTCGCGCGCTTGGAGGGTCAGTACAAACGAGCGCTGGCCGGCTTCATCAACGGTCTGTCCTACGATTCTGCCCGGCATCTTACGCACGTGTTTCTCTGTGGTGCACATATAGCCGAGATACGGACCGCCCCATGCCATCGGTATGCCCAGACTCTGGGCCTCTCCAACGGCAATGTCGGCACCCCATTCACCCGGAGTCTTGAGCAAGGAAAGATCGGCTGCAACACTGTTGATAATCAAGAGCGCCTTCTTTTCGTGACACTTATCGGCAACTCCTGTAAAGTCCTCGATGATGCCATAATAGTTGGGTTGCTGCACAATGACGCCAGCTACACCACCTTGAGCGAGCTTTTCGGACAATGTAGAGAAGTCGGTTTCGCCGTTCTTTTGTGGTATCATATCAATGCCAATGCCTTGAAAATGGGCGTAGGTCTTTACCACTTCCAACACTTTGGGGTCAATGGTTTCTGAGATGAGCACACGGTCAGATTTCCTTACGATGGCAATTGCCATCATCATCGCTTCTGCGGTTGCTGTGGAGCCGTCATACATTGAAGCATTAGAGACCTGCATACCGGTAAGGCGGGCCATCATCGTTTGATACTCAAAGATGTAATGTAGCGTACCTTGTGAAATTTCTGCCTGATAGGGTGTGTAACTTGTCAGGTATTCAGAGCGACTCGTGATTTGCGGAATGACGGATGGAACGTAATGGTCATAAACCCCGGCTCCGGCAAAACAAATCATTTGTTGATTCTCAGCCCCTATCTGTTCAAAATATTGGCGTATCTCAATCTCGCTCTTGGCGTTTGGAAGAGCGTAATCGCCTTGCAGACGTATTTCCTTGGGGATGTCAGAATTAAGCTCATCCAAGGATTTCACCCCAATGACTTCCAGCATGTGCTGGATGTCATCGGGGGTATGTGGGAAATATTTAAACATCGAGTGTATGGTCTATTTCGTTTGATTTAGAATCATGCAGTTCATTTGATAGAAGCCAAATAATCTTCTTCGTTCATTAAATCGTCCAATTCAGAGGTATCGGCGAGTTTTACTTTGATAATCCAATTGGCGTTGGCATCCTGGTTGATGAGTTCGGGCTCGTCTTCCAAAGCTTCGTTCACTTCAACTACAACACCGCTTACCGGACTCTTCAGGTCACTGGCTGCCTTTACACTTTCCACAGCCCCGAATTCCTCACCGGCGGTTACCTCATCATCTACGTCGGGCATATCTACATAGACGATATTACCCAAAGCCTTCTGTGCATAGTCGGTAATCCCGATATAGCCGAATTCTCCCTCTACGCGTACATATTCATGTGAATCGCAAAAATAAGTCATAATTGTATGGTTTTATTTATATTTATTTCTTGTAATGTTTCTCGTAGAACTTCTTTTTGACAATGGTACCCGGAAATGTTTTCTTGCGGATTTGCACTTCCACCTTGTCGCCCAATTTCAAACTTGCATCGACCAGCGCCACCGCACAGCTCTTTTCCACGGAGATGAGCCGATAACCGGTGGTCACTTCGCCCACTTCCCGACCATCTTTCAGTACCTTATAACCATGCCGTGCCACGGCTCTGCCTTCCAGTTCGATGCCGCGGAGCCGCTTGTCGGGTCCTTCAGCCTTTTGCTTGGCTACAGCTTCCTTTCCTATGAAATCCGGTTTGTCTAATTTGCAAAACATACTCAGACCAGCCATCACGGGGGTAATCTTGTCAGACAGTTCGTTGCCATAAAGGGGCAGGCCAACTTCGAAGCGTAGGGTGTCTCGGCATCCCAGCCCGCAAGGTACGCATTGCTTACTCGCCATGAGCTTATCCCATTGGTCAACGATGAATGTAGGCGAGCCGTAAATCTCAAAGCCATCTTCACCCGTGTACCCCGTTCGGCTGATGATGATCTGCTCCTCACCGATTTTTTCGGTCTTCATGGTGTAGAATTTCAGGTCGCCGCAGTCCCATCCAAGGACGTTGCACATCACTTTCTCAGCTTCGGGCCCCTGTATGGCCAGTTGTCCATAGCGGTCGGAAGCATGGTCTATATCCACCTCAAACCCTTCCTTATTTCTCATCATCCAGTCCACATCTTTATCTATGTTGGCGGCATTGATGACGATGAAAAATTCATGATCGGCTATTTTGTAGACCAACAAGTCGTCTACCGTGCCGCCATCGGGATAGAGCATCATGCCATAGTATATTTGATGAACGGGAGCATTGGTCACGTCGTTGGTGAAAATATGATTCACATAGCGTTCGGCGTCTTTTCCTCTGACAAAGACTTCGCCCATGTGGGACACGTCGAAAACACCACAATGACGGCGTACCGCATTGTGTTCTTCAATAATAGAGGTGTATTGTATCGGCATATCATAGCCGCCGAAAGGCTGAATGAGTGCACCCAGATCGGTGTGCCGTTCATAGAGACAGGTTCGTTTGTTCATAGGCTTATGCGGTAGTATTATATTTAGTTTAGAAACGCATGAGGATTCTTTATTTGCAAACTTAGCTAAATAATTTGAATAAATTAGTTTTTTATGAAAAAAGATAGACCTGCGAAAGCCAAAAAACAGATAAAATAAATGCGTGTGTCAAAGAAGTCGGCCATCATGATTTGTCATATTGACTCCAAATATAGGCCAATACGCCGACATTATTTGATACACGCGTTAATATGTTTGCAAATTGCTCAATAAAGCAATGTTATTCTTGCATAAGGATTTTTTTGAATGCTTCGAAGCTGTTGGCCATCGCAACACTCTGTTTTTTTCCTTTCATGAAGTTTTGGAGACGTTGGGGTATGGCTATGTCTGTCCCGAGGATGCCGTCCACTTTCTCCTTGAACTTTGCCGGATGAGCCGTTTCGAGGAACACGCCCATCTCGTTGCTGTCGAGTTGCTCTTTCAATGCCTGATAACCGCAGGCTCCATGAGGATCGAGCACATAGCCTGTAGAGGCGTAGCAAGCCTTCATCGTTTCCCGTATTCGAGGGTCTGGATAGGTCGCTCCGTTGATGTCGGCCTTGATGCTTTCCCAGCGACTGTCGTAGAGTGAAAGAATCCGTGCGAAGTTGCTCGGGTCGCCCACGTCCATCGCATTGGCCAAGGTCTGCTTGCTTGGCATCGGCTGATAGTTCCCAGTTTGCAAGTAGTTGTAGAACACGTCATTAGCATTGTTTGATGCAATGAAGCGTTTAATGGGCAGTCCCATCCTTGCGGCAAAGAGTCCGGCGGTAATGTTCCCGAAGTTTCCACTGGGCACACATACCACGAGATTGCTCTTTCCATCTTCCGAGTAATCTATTTTTCCGGCTTTCTTGAGTTGTGCGTATGCATTGAAATAATAGAAAGCCTGGGGCAGGAAACGGGCAACATTGATGGAATTGGCCGAGGTCAGCGCCATGTGCTTGTTCAGTTCGCTGTCCATGAATGCACTTTTCACCAGCGCCTGACAGTCGTCAAACACCCCGCCCACCTCCAGTGCCGTAATGTTTTGTCCCAATGTGGTGAACTGACATTCCTGTATTTTGCTCACTTTCCCTTTGGGGTACAGCACATATACGTGGATGCCGTCTATACCGAGAAAACCGTTGGCTACGGCCGATCCCGTGTCTCCGGATGTAGCTACCAAAACGTTGACGCGACTGTTGCCCAGTCCGTCTTGTTTGATGAAATATTGGAGCAGGCGGGCCATAAACCGTGCACCTACATCTTTGAAGGCAAGGGTGGGACCGTGAAAGAGCTCGAGCGCATAAATGTTGTGCTCCACGTTTGCCACAGGTGTATTAAATGACAGCGTGTCATATACGATATGCTTCAGGGCATCCTTGTCCACGTCGTCGCCAAAGAAAGCCTTAGCCACCTCGAGCGACATTTCTTGAAACGTCATTTCGTCGATGTGCTCAAAAAAAGTTTGGGGCAGTGCCTTGATGTTTTCGGGCATATAAAGTCCCCGATCGGGCGCCAGACCGCGTTCTACAGCTTCGCGAAGTGTGGCGAGGGGGGCTTGATGGTTTGTAGAAAAATATTTCATGATTAGTCTATTTTCATAAATGAGTCCATAAATTCACCCAGATGGAGCAGCCCGTATGAGCCTGAAACGCACGCCACCTCGTCATAGCGCTGCACAGAGTCGGGCTCGATGCCCTTATACCAGAATAGGAATGGCACAGGCTCGGAGACGTGCGTGCGTATTTCGATGGGGGTGGGGTGGTCGGGCAGTACGGCAATACACACCGGCTCATCCCATTGGCTCACCTCCTTATATATAGGCTCCACAATGCGACGATCCAGATATTCAATGGTGCGGAGTTTCAGTTCCAAGTCGCCATCGTGCCCGGCCTCATCGCTGGCTTCGAGATGGAGATACACGAAATCCTGTTCGCGCAGCGCCTTGAGAGCCGCTTCCGCCTTGCCCTCATAGTTGGTATTGGCCAGTCCGGTAGCCCCGGGCACCTTGATGATGTCCAATCCCGCATAGTGTCCGATGCCCCGTATCAGGTCCACGGCCGAGATAACCGAGCCGCTCTTGATTTGCGGATAGTGTTGCATCAGGGTCTCCATGCTCGGGCGATACCCTCCGCTCCAAGGCCAGATGCTGTTGGCCGGGCGCTCGCCCTTGCGCACTTTGTCTTGGTTGAAAGGGTGGTCGGCCAAAAGTTTCTGTGACTTCAATATCAGTTCGTTGAGCAGATCGGCCGTTTCCCGGCCCGACATTCTCACTTCTCCTGTGGGTTTGCCGTCTAATCCGATAATGGGCTCATGCACGTCTTCCCAGCCTTTCCCGCTCTCTACCATCAGTTTGCGCCATTCCTCGTTGGGATGGTCGTGGGGCGGAGCGCACACCACGTGTTTGCTCGCACGCTTGATGACGAGCAGGTGGCGATACTGAATGCCGGTTGTGAATTGTATCTGTTCTGTCCCCAATTTCGCGTTGAGATATTGAATCAGCTTGTCGCCGTTCTCCGTAGCGAGATTTCCTCCATTGTGGGTGAGAATTTTTCCATCTTTCAGGGTGATGAAGTTGCATCTCATTGCCATGTCCTCAGGTGCCATGTCATAGCCGATGCTGGCAGCCTCGAGCGGTCCGCGACCTTCGTACACCCGGTTCAAGTCATAGCCCAGGATGGCCGTGTTGGCAACTTCCGAGCCGGGATGAAATCCTTGGGGAATGGTCATCAACCGTCCACACCGTCCTTCGCGGGCCATCTTATCCATATAGGGGGTGTTGGCATACTGCAACAGAGTTTTGCCGCCGAGCCGATCCACAGCGTGGTCGGCCATGCCGTCTCCCAATATAATAATGTGTTTCATTTCTTGTTGTTTCATGCCTCTCAGGTCGGGAGGCGAGGTGATACATCAAATGTTGGCAATACTCATGATGTTGGCAAATACTCCGGCTGCCGTCACACTTGCTCCGGCACCATAGCCCTGAATCTGCATGGGATATTCCTTATAGCGTTCGGTGGTGAGCATGACGATGTTGTTGCTTCCCTCCAGACGATAGAACGGATGGTTGCGGTCTACGGCCTGCAAAGCGACTCGCGTCTTGCCACCGTACATCGTGGCTACAAATCGCCACCGTTTGTCTTCGGCCTCGAGCTTCTTTCTGCGGGATTCAAAGTCGGCGTCAAGCTCCGGCAGTCTTTCCCAAAACTCGTCTAAGGAGCCTTCGAAATAGTCATCGGGGATAAATAGCGACTTTTCCACATCGGCCTGCTCCACACGGTAGCCTGCCTCACGCGTCAGAATCACCAACTTGCGAATCACGTCGATACCGCTCAAATCTATGCGCGGGTCGGGTTCCGAGTAACCTTGTTCCTTGGCCCGTCTCACGGTTTCAGAGAACGGAACGTCTGCCGATAACTCGTTAAAGATAAAGTTTAACGTACCACTTAAAACAGCTTCTATCTTAAGTATTCGGTCTCCCGAGTTTCTCAAGTCGTTAATGGTGCCGATGATGGGCAGTCCGGCTCCGACATTGGTCTCGTAGAGGAATTTCACTCCTCGTTCCAGAGCCGTTGACTTCAAGCGCGAATAGTTTTCATACTCCGAACTGGCAGCTATCTTGTTGGCCGTCACCACACTGATGTTGTGATTTAGGAACGATTGATAGAGGGCTGCTATTTCCTTGGAAGCCGTGCAATCCACGAAGACGGAATTAAAGATATTCATCTCCAAGATGCGGTCGCGCAGCTTCTCGGCGTTGCTGGGGGCCGATGCTTTGAGCAGCTCCCGATAGTTGTCGAGGTCTACGCCTTCGCGCGAGAGGATGGCGTTCTTCGAACTGGCTATGCCTACCACGTTGAGTTTCAATCGGGAGTGCTCTTTCAGTTCCTCATATTGCGACCTGATTTGCTCAATGAGTTTGCCGCCCACTGTGCCAATGCCGCAGATAAATACGTTGAGCACGTTGTATTCTGAAAGGAAGAATGAGTCATGGAGCACATTCAGTGACTTGCGGAGATATTGTGACTCTATCACAAAAGAGATATTGGTCTCCGAAGCGCCCTGCGCACATGCGATGACCGAAATGCCGCTTCGCCCTAATGTGCCAAACAGTTTTCCGGCGATACCCGGTGTGTGCTTCATGTTTTCGCCAACGATAGCAATAGTGGCCAGATGGCTTTCGGCGTGCATGGGGAACATGGCCCCGTCTTCGATTTCGGCTTCAAATTCTTTGTTCAGCACCTTGATGGCCGCGTCAGCGTCTGCATCGCGTACACCGATGGATGTGGAATTCTCCGATGATGCCTGCGACACGAGGAACACGCTGATGCCGTTGTTGGCCAGGGCCGTAAAGATGCGACGGTTTACACCAATGACACCCACCATCGAAAGGCCCGATACCGTGATGAGCGTGGTGCCCTTGATGCTCGAAATTCCCTTGATGGCCTTACGGTCGTTCTCCACCTCTTTCTTGATGACCGTGCCGGGATTTCCCGGGTTGAAAGTGTTTTTGACATGAATAGGAATATTCTTGATGCACACCGGATAGATGGTTGGCGGGTAGATGACCTTTGCCCCGAAGTTGCAAAGTTCCATGGCCTCCACATAACTCAGCTCATCGATGGTGTAGGCCGAGCGAATAACTTTGGGGTCGGCCGTCATAAACCCGTCCACATCGGTCCATATTTCCAGCGACTCTGCATCTAGCGAGGCGGCGATGACTGATGCCGTATAGTCGGAACCGCCACGTCCGAGATTGGTAATCTCGCCTGTGTCTCTGTCCGACGAAATAAAGCCCGGTACGAGCGATATGCGGGGCAAGTCCTCAAATGCGTCTTTCACCAGTTTGGTGCTCAACTCGCTATCAAGGTTGTTTTTGCCGTTTATGGCTTCGGTTTTGATGAATTCGCGCGCGTCAAACCATTTGGAGCCGCGAATGAGCGTAGCCACGATATTGGAACTCAGTCGCTCACCGTAACTCACGATGGCGTCCTGCGTCTTTTTACTGAGATCATGTATGAGATATACTCCGAAATAAATGGAATGGAGTTGTTCGAAAAGGGCGTCTACCTTATTAAATAATAGCTCTCGGTCGTTGGTGTCGGTGATGATGGTATCGATCATTTTGTGATGTCGGTCTACCATGTCCTGATAAGAAGATTTCCAACTTTCGTCGCCCTCTACCGCCATTTGCGATGTGGCAATGAGCTTATCGGTAATTCCACCCAAGGCACTGACAACAACAACAATCGGTTGGCGACGTGCCTCTTTTTCTACAATGCGTTTTAGACTAAGAACGCTCTTCACGGAACCTACTGATGTTCCGCCAAACTTTAATACTTTCATCAATAAGATATTTTGGTCATGTAATGCCACCCCTGACACAAACAGGGCCGAAGCAAAACTTTGTTGCAAAAATAATAATTATTATTTTGATGTCCAACTAAAATCATTGCAAAAAGTTTGTTTTGAAGAATAATTACCTGCAAATCGCAATTACATGGGCCTCCGACGTGATTTTTAGTCATGTTGAAAAATGAGTTTTTATTTTTGAAATACAATGACAAAATGCAGTTTATGCTTCGCGTATTTGAAAAAAGTCGGGGCTTGGCTGCAAATACGCGAAAATAGAGTGGTTTTCGCAAGTTGCTGATTATCACCGAATTGGCGGTTTTTAAATCGGTGTGGACAAATGATGGGGTTGAAACGGCTTTCGATTACATATCTAACGGCACTGCCATGAGAGCCTAATGGTGAAGCGGTTAGCACTTAGACGGACTGTCGTTAGGGCCGTTCCGTGATGCGAAAAGGCTCTTGTGGCTGTTCCATTTATTTTGAAACAATGTATTTCAAGGGAATGACCTGTGAATTCTTGATTTTCAGACGCTATAATGCAAGAATCACACGTGTGTTTTTTTGTGATAAAATAATGACATGGACGTCTTGGTAGGGTGTGCCGACTTTTGTGGTGCTATTGGTAGTCTTTAGAAGAGAATGTGACCTCGTACAGCACTTTTTTGGTCTTTTCAGAAGTCAGTACGTAGCGGAAATTGTAGCCCTTGTCTTTGTAAGCCTTACAGCTGGTGTTGCTTGCAAGGCCTTTGAGGAGTGCGGTCTTTATATCCGATCGTACCTTGTTGACCGCTTGGGGGTCGTCGGCAGCGCCATTAAGTCTATAGTAATAGTTAAAAGTCAGTGTGGAGCGATCGAAGGTGACACTGTCAGTGCGTTGCATATTTTGCACCGGAGTGGGGCAATACCTTTCGGTAAACGTCTTGGCTTCTTTTTCTGCACGGTCTTCGAGCGTGTCACGCTTACATGAGACTAAAGCGGCAACCGAAAGGGCTGCCAAGATAAACAAGGGGATTTGAAAAATCTTTCTCATTTGACGATATGTGATTTTTTGCAAAGATAATAAAAAAACGAAGCTTCACGGTTTGATATGTTATCTTTTTTGTATCTTTGCAAAGGATGGGCTTTGACGGACAAAGGAAATAAAAGGTATCCTGCGACCTTTAAAAGGCTATGCTATAGAAGATTTGTAATCATTCATGGAACATATAAGAAATTTTTGCATCATTGCACATATTGATCATGGTAAGTCGACATTGGCTGACCGTTTGTTGGAATACACTGGGACGGTTGCGATAACCGAGAATCAGGTGTTGGACAATATGGATTTGGAGCGTGAACGCGGTATTACCATTAAGAGCCATGCCATACAGATGGAATATAAACTGGATGGTAAGAAATATCTGCTGAATTTGATAGACACCCCGGGACACGTGGACTTCAGTTATGAGGTGTCGCGCAGTATTGCGGCGTGTGAGGGGGCCCTATTGGTGGTGGATGCCACACAAGGGGTGCAGGCCCAGACAATTTCAAACCTGTATATGGCTATTGATCACGACTTGGAGATTATTCCCGTGATCAACAAGATTGATATGCCTAACGCGATGCCCGAAGAGGTAGAAGACGAGATCGTGGAACTCATCGGATGCGACCGCTCCGAAATTATACGTGCCAGCGGTAAGACGGGAGAGGGCGTGGACCAAATCGTAAAGGCCGTCGTCGAGAGAATACCGGCCCCTGTTGGGGATGCCTCGGAGCCATTGCAGGCTTTGATATTCGACTCCATTTTTAATCCTTTTCGCGGTATCATCACGATTTGCAAGATTGTAAATGGGTCCATCCGACAAGGCGACAAGGTGAAATTTGTGCAGACTGGAATGGAATATGATGCCGATGAGGTGGGGGTGCTCAAAATGCAGATGGAACCTCACAAAGCCTTGTCTGCCGGTGAGGTGGGCTATATCATATCGGGTATCAAGGATGCTACCGAGGTGAAAGTGGGCGATACGGTTACCCATACGGACAGTCCTTGCTCAAAAGCTATATCGGGCTTTCAGGAAGTGAAACCGATGGTGTTTGCAGGAGTCTACCCGATTGACCCTGCGGAATATGAGAATCTTAGGGCTTCGTTAGAAAAGCTTCAGCTCAATGATGCTGCCCTCACGTTTATGCCGGAATCATCGCAGGCTTTAGGTTTTGGCTTCCGATGCGGTTTCCTGGGACTGCTTCACATGGAGATTGTGCAGGAGCGCCTGGGGAGGGAGTTCAATACAGAGGTCATCACGACCGTGCCTAACGTGTCATACATGGTACATGACAAGCTGGGGAATGTAACCGAGGTGCATAATCCGAGCGGACTTCCCGAGGTGACGAAGATAGAATATATAGAGGAGCCGTATATCAAGGCCAATATTATCACGTCGGCTGATTATTATGGTCCTATTGTAAAGCTGTGCTTAGACAAACGTGGTGAACTGCTTAATCAGCAATATGTTTCGGGCAATCGTGTCGAGCTTCACTTGATGATGCCACTTGGAGAGATAGTGATAGATTTTTACGATAAACTCAAATCTATTTCAAAAGGTTACGCATCTTTTGATTATACGATAGACAGCTATAGACCGTCCAAACTGATTAAGCTTGATATATTGCTCAATGGCGACTCAGTGGATGCGCTGTCCACTTTGACCCATCAGGATAATGCCGTTCCCTTTGGCCGCAGGATGTGTGAGAAGCTGAAGGAACTGATACCGCGTCAGCAATTCGATATTGCCATTCAGGCGGCTATTGGCTCTAAAATTATAGCTCGGGAGACTGTGAAGCAAGTGCGTAAGGATGTGTTGGCCAAATGTTATGGCGGAGACGTGAGCCGAAAGCGAAAACTGCTTGAAAAGCAAAAGAAAGGAAAGAAGCGCATGAAGCAAATCGGTAATGTACAGGTGCCTCAAAATGCGTTCTTGGCCGTGTTGAAGTTGGATTGACAAGATTATTATTTACCCCTAATATTACTGATTGAATGGAAAAGTTACAGAACACCACGCGTGACATAGCTCGCGAGTTAGCTCGTAAATACAGTACGATGACCCATGACGAACTTGACACGCTGGAGAGTATTCTCGTTCCGAGAAAATATGCCAAAGGAGAGATGATTCTTTCTGAAGGAGAAGTGTGCGAGGAAATATCATATATTGATAAGGGCCTTATCAGGCAATTTTACTACAAGAATGATAAAGAACTGACGGAGCATATCGGGGCTGACGGCGAGATATTTATGTGTATAGAGAGCCTTTTCAGAGAAGAAAAGACCTATCTACAGGTTGAGGCTTTGGAGCCGACAACGGTATATGCGCTTCCCAAGATACGTTTGGAACAGGTAGCGCTGCACAACGTGAACATCCAGATTTTATATAGAAAGATACTTGAAGAGAGCCTTATTATTTCCCAAATCCATGCCGATTTGGTGAGGTTTGAAACTGCACAGAATAGATATTTGCGTCTTTGCAAAATGAAACCGCAAGTGGTGTTGCGCGCTCCTTTATTGTATATAGCCAGTTATTTGCAAATGACGCCAGAGACTTTAAGTAGGGTAAGGGCAGCCACCTTAATGACTTGATTTCCTGCGTATGAAGGCATCGGTGATGCTATGCGGTTTCGCTTTTAGGTTGTAGCTGCGTATTCAGCATTTCTAAAAAATAAAAACACCCCTGCCAAACACCCTGCCCGCTTTCCGGACGTCATGACATGATGGTAAGGTATAACGCTTACTTTCGGTCATGAATTGTGCGAAGCAGGGTGGTGTGATACAGGGGCGAATATTAAAAGCGTTGATTTAGAAAGATTTACTATTATCAATATAGGCTTCAAGAAGCTGAGATTTATCAGTCTTGTTGTCTGTAATGATATCAAAATCAGCAACAGCAGCAGGAATCAGCGCGCTGTATCCTTCTTTCAAAGCCACTTCCACATCCGTCTTCTTCAGGCGAACACGACAATCGCCGTGCATGCACATCAGGATGACGAAGCTGTCACATTGCTTCAAATCGTGATGGAAAGTCTTGTCAACGTCTGTGACGCATACATTGAAATAGGGACTGTCTACAATGGTATTGGCCTCTCCCTCATGATAGGTGTATGCTGTCCGATAATTGTCCTTTACCTTGAAATCCAAGGCTTCGGCAGCCAGCTCAGTATGTAATTCACGTGGTTTGCCGTCCATGCCCGGGCGGTTGTAATCAAATATGCGGTAGGTGACGTCACTGCTCTGCTGAATTTCAGCTAACAGAATGCCGCTACAAATGGCGTGCACCCGTCCTGCGGGCAGATAAAATACATCTCCTGTCTTGACCTCATGTTTGGCCAATACCTCTGTAATAGTGCCATCGGCAATGCGACGCCTATATTCTGCAACTGCCTCCGCACGGTTCTCTGGTACGGCGTAGTTCTCATCTTGAGCCATGGGTTTGCTAAAACCGGCGTAAAGGAAAGCTCCTGGTTTGGCATCGATGATATACCACATTTCGGTCTTACCGCGTTTTCCATGCAGCCGTTTCGCCATCTCGTCGTTGGGATGCACCTGTATGGAGAGGTCGCGCTGGGCGTCGATAAACTTGGCCAACAGTGGCAATTGATTGTCATATTGACGAGCAACAGCCTTGCCTAAAATTTTCTCGGGCATCTCATTGATAACCGAAACCAAATCCCGGCCCTTAAATTCTCCATTTGCAATGATGTTTACACTGGATGGAACGGCGCTAACCTCCCATGATTCACCAATGGGTTTGCCCTCATTGGGAAGTCCTTTCCACTTTGTAATCTTGTTGCCGCCCCACACAATGGAGTGAAGGTTGGCTTCGAAAAGAAATGGGTACAAATTCATATCTTTCTATTTTATATTTTGTGAATACTCTTTTATCATTTGCTCTTTGTCTAATGAGCAGATGAGCAATCTGCCGTCGCGTAGGGCAACGATATAATCTTCTAATCCCTGGACGACCACTTGCTTGGCACCTTGAGCATGAACGATGCAGCCTTTGCTGTCATACAATTGGATGTTTTCGCCGATATGGGCATTCCCCTGCTCGTCGGTTTTGAGCAAGGTTTGCAATGCTCCCCAACTGCCCAGGTCACTCCAGCCGAACTCCGCAGGAATGGTATAGATGCTATCAGACTTTTCCATCACAGCGTAGTCTATACTGATTTTCTCACAAGTTGGAAATACTTCGGCCAGAATAGCTTCTTCACGGCCCGTATAAAAACAGGAACTCATGTCGTCCATCTTCTTTGCCAAATCCGGAGTATATTTGGAAATGGCGTGGGTTATGGTCTCAACATTCCAAACAAAGATTCCCGCATTCCAAAAATAATTGCCGGCGGCCAAATATTTCTTTGCCGTTTCTAAATCTGGTTTTTCCTTAAAGGCAGCCACCTTGTGTAATTCGCTGCTCTCCAACTGTCCCGCAGAGGCGATGTAGCCATATCCTGTTTCCGGACGAGAGGGACGTATGCCGATGGTAACAATATTATTGCTGTTGGCCGTAAAATTCAAAGCCTCCTTGATTACTCGTTGATATTCCGTAGTGTTGATGACCAGCGCATCAGAAGGGGTCACAACAATATTGGCAGCAGGATGTTTTTTCTTGATTTTCCAACAAGCATAGGCGATGCATGGAGCCGTATTGCGCGGCTCAGGCTCTGCCAGAATATTTTGCTTCGGAATGTCAGGGAGCTGTTCCTTAACAATATCGACGTATCTCTGGCCCGTTACAACCCAAAAATTGGTTATGGGGGCAATATTGCTCAAACGTTCTGTTGTAAGCTGGATAAGCGATTTCCCCGTTCCCATCACATCAATGAATTGCTTGGGATATTCGAGTGTGCTCATTGGCCAAAAGCGGCTTCCGATGCCGCCAGCCATAATCACTATATGATTGTTGTTTGCCATTGATTAATGCTTATCGATTCTTATACATGTCATCGTAATACTTCAGATAATCGCCGCTGGTTACGTTGTCCATCCATTCCTGGTTGTCGAGATACCATTTTACAGTACGTTCGATACCTTCTTCAAATTGCAGACTCGGCTCCCATCCTAATTCTCGTTGGAGCTTGCGGCTGTCTATGGCATAGCGTGCATCGTGGCCGGGACGGTCGGTAACATAGGTAATTAAGTTGTCGTCGTCCCCTTCCGGTCTGCCCAACAGGCGGTCTACGGTCTTAATGATGACTTTGATAATGTCTATATTCTTCCATTCGTTGAATCCGCCAATGTTGTATGTTTCGGCGATTTTGCCCTTGTGGAATATCAAGTCTATGGCACGTGCATGGTCTTCCACATACAACCAGTCTCTCACATTTTCTCCCTTACCATATACGGGCAGCGGTTTGCGGTGACGGATATTGTTGATAAATAGGGGAATCAGTTTTTCAGGGAACTGATACGGTCCATAGTTGTTTGAGCAATTCGTTATAATAGTCGGCATCCCGTATGTGTCGTGGAACGAGCGCACAAAGTGATCGCTGCTTGCCTTGGAAGCTGAGTACGGGCTGTGGGGTTGGTATTTCTTGTCTTCTGTGAAGAAGCTCGTTCCATAGGCGTGATGATGTCCGGACGAAGCCTTAGTAGTAAATGGAGATTCTACACCTTCCGGGTTGGACAATTCCAATGCGCCGTAAACCTCGTCGGTGGAGATATGGTAAAACCGTTTACCTTCATACTTCTCCGGAAGTCCTTCCCAATACAGCTTGGCAGCCTGTAGCAGGCTGAGTGTTCCCATAACATTGGTTCTGGCAAACGTAAACGGGTCTTTAATGCTGCGGTCTACATGGCTCTCGGCTGCCAGATGAATGATGCCATCAACATGATATTGAGCCATCAGCTCACACATTTTTTCAAAGTCACAAATGTCCGCTTTCACGAACGTATAGTTAGGTTTATCTTCTATATCTTTTAGTGTAGCCAGATTCCCTGCATAAGTTAGTTTGTCTACATTGATAATGTGATAATCCGAATACTTGTTCACAAAGAGTCGAACAACATGGCTGCCTATAAAGCCGGCGCCGCCTGTAATAACAATATTGCGTTTGTAATCCATAATTCCAAAATGTTTTCTGCAAAGATAAAGTATTTTAAATGATTAAGTGGGTAAAAGCAATTAAAATATGATTAAAAAGAGATATTCCGTGGGATATGTATTGCTGATTAGGCCCAAATGTAATTTTCCTTGTTGGAAACCAGTTCAAGACATTCCTCTCCTCCACATCACTCGTGATGATAAGGCTCTCCTTTTAGAATGGTACAGGCACGATAGATTTGCTCCGCAAATATTAATCTGACCATTTGGTGGCTGAATGTCATGTGCGAGAGCGATACTGCTCCGTTCGCACGGTCGTATACTTCTTGAGCAAAACCATAGGGCCCACCGATTGCAAAGACGAGCCGCCGGGCTGTATTTTGTTTCTTTTGAAGCCACGAAGCAAATTCCACACTTCTAAATTCTTCCCCGTGCTCATCCATGAGAATCAGTGTATCAGAGGGTTGTATTAGTTTCAATAACAAGCTGCCCTCCTTTTGTTTCTGCTGAGTCTCCGAAAGATTCTTGGTGTTTTTAGGCTCCGGGACAACTTTTATTTCAAAGGGCATATAATGATTAATGCGTTCTACGTAATCTTTTATGCTGGCAATGAAATGCTTATTTTGCGTTTTACCGATTACTATGAGTACTGTTTTCATCGCGAAGTTTTGATTCGTTTTTCTGCAGGAATTGTCTTTACCTTTTTGCACCGGGCCGAAATTCCCGTTTTATTCCGGGCGAGTGTATTGGTCCTTTCTTTTGGGATTCATCGGAAACCACCCTTTCTCCACTCGCTTCTTCTGTGAGAACAATTCTCCGATGGACCATAGCAGACTGGCGCCGACAACACCGACAATTGAAGAAAAGATAGGATTTTCTATAAGGAGCGAGCAAAAAACGCACAATATCCCAGTGACTAAAAAGAACCACCACGGCCGTGTGCCATAATAGTATTCAGTCTTTACAACTACCGGATGAAAGAGTCCTATCACCAGAAAAGTCGATATTGCTATGATTAATCCTGTAAAATGCATATATTTTATATTTGCCTATTATTGAAAACATGAATGGATTACAAGGGTATGAAATCCATACAAAATTACAAAAAATTACTTATATTGATAGACTATTTTCAGAAAATAGTTATTATCTTTGCCTGAAAGAATACTATAAATATTATAACACGATTTATTATGGAAAATAAAGCAGAACTCGTTGCTCAGTGTGAAGCAAAGGCTAAACAGTGGCTATCTCCTTCTTTTGATGAATCAACACGTGCCCAGGTGCGTGCCATGTTGGACAATGAGGACAAGACCGAACTCATTGAAAGCTTCTACAGAGATTTGGAATTTGGAACGGGCGGCCTGCGCGGAATCATGGGGGCCGGGACCAACAGAATGAATATATATGTGGTTGGTATGGCTACTCAGGGATTTGCCAATTATTTGAAAAAGAATTTCAAAGACAAACAGCAGATTTCGGTGGTGGTTTGCCATGACTGCCGCAACAACAGTCGGCTCTATGCAGAAACAGTTGCTCATATCTTCTCAGCCAACGGCATAAAGGCTTACTTGTTTGACGAGCTGCGTCCTACACCGGAATGTTCCTATGCCATCCGCCATCTTGGGGCTCAGGCCGGTGTTAACATCACGGCAAGCCACAATCCCCGTGAATACAATGGCTACAAGGCTTATTGGGAGGACGGTGCCCAGGTGCTCGCTCCTCATGACAAAGGCATCATCGACGAGGTGGGCAAGGTTACCATCGACGACGTGAAGTTCGAGGCCAATAATGATTTGATTCAGATCATTGGAGAAGATATTGACGAGCCCTATCTTCGTGATATCCGCACGATTTCCATTGACCCGGAAGTCATCAAGCGACAGCACGACCTCAAAATCGTCTATACACCGCTACACGGAGCGGGTCGAGTAATGATTCCCCGCTCTTTGGCCTACTGGGGATTCGATAATGTACATTGTGTTCCAGAGCAGATGATCAAAGACGGAAACTTCCCAACCGTAGACCGTCCCAACCCGGAATTTGCCGAAGCCCTTACATTGGCCCTGCGCGACGCCAAGGCACTTGACGCCGATATTTTGATGGCCAGCGACCCGGATGCTGACCGCGTGGGTATGGCTTGTAAAGACGATAAGGGTGAGTGGGTGCTCATTAACGGCAACCAAACGTGCTTACTGTTCCTCTGGTACATCATTACCAATCGAAAAGCAATGGGCAAATTGAAACCGACTGACTTCATCGTGAAGACTATCGTTACGACTGAGGTTATTCGCCAAATTGCTGAAAAGCATAACATAGAGATGCGCGATTGCTATACCGGATTTAAATGGATTGCTAATGAAATCCGCATTTCGGAAGGAAAACAGCAATATATAGGTGGCGGAGAAGAGAGCTACGGCTTCATGGCAGAAGATTTCGTGCGTGATAAGGATGCCGTATCGGCATGCTCCTTGCTGGCAGAAATATGCGCATACGCCAAGGACAACGGCAAGACTCTCTACGATATTCTGATGGACATCTATATTGAATATGGTTTCTCCAAAGAATTCACCATAAATGTGGAACGCCCGGGCAAGAGTGGGGCAGAGGAGATTCAGCAGATGATGGCCAATTTCAGAAACAACCCGCCACAGGAACTTGGAGGCGCCAAAGTTACCCTCTGGAAGGATTACAAGACGCTCGTAGCTAAAGATGCTGAGGGCAAAGAGAGCAAACTCGACATGCCGGCATCAAGCAATGTGCTTCAGTGGTTCTGTGAAGATGGCACCAAGGTCAGTGTGCGCCCATCGGGAACGGAGCCGAAGATTAAATTCTACATGGAAGTAAAGGGTTCAATGACCGATGCTTCACAATACGAA
Organism: Prevotella sp.; assembly: GCA_050946435.1. GTDB lineage: Bacteria > Bacteroidota > Bacteroidia > Bacteroidales > Bacteroidaceae > Prevotella. The sequence goes on along the minus strand of JBMNUU010000020.1, from coordinate 1,306 downwards.
GCACTGGACAAAAAGGGTGCGGAGCAAATAGAACGCATTAGTAAGGACCTGGGCCTGTAAACAGTGCGGGGAAGCAATATCGCTATGATAAATGCATAAGATATTGCCTTAAATACATTTTTTATCCTCACGAATCATCGAGCAATGTATTCGTGAGGATTTTTTTGTTTGTAACATCCATAAATATAGTTGGAAATACGAAAATAGGAATGTAGAGCAAAAAGTTCGCACTCCTATAAAATCACAAAAGCTGAAGGCGCATACGATTTTAATTATTAAGCACACGACAAACAAAATGGATTGCTGGTCACTCTACCAATGCCTGAACAGTTCAAATCCGAACTTGCATCCCACCACCCGGTTGCCCTTGCCGTTGCTTACGAACAAACCGCATGAGAGCAGCCTGGTAGTGAATCCGTAGCCCAGTTCCAAATAGGGATGAATGTCTTTCACATCGAGTACCGACAGATAGATGCGTTCCATCTCCATGAAATGTCCAAGTTTGGGAATCCAGCTAAGTAGTAGCAACGGACTTTCGTAGGTCACGTTGGAACGAACGTAGTATTCGGAAGTATTGTAGGTATCGCTGCGCAGCAGTTCAAACTCACCGCTCCAATCGTCGTTCCATCCTCCAGGGATGTTGTTTTCCCGGAAGTTCTCGTAGTTCAAGAAGTAGGCATCCTTATCTTTCCAGGTGTAAAAGCCGGTCCCGACACGCATCTGTAAAGACCTGAGCTTATGGAAACGGTGGATGTATTCCGCATTAAATTCCAATCGCTCGTAAGCCGTGTTCGATTTCAGGATGCCCTTGATGCTCCTGTCATAGTCGGCTGTAAACACTGGTCCGTGCCATCCCCATGGCCTGATTTGGAGTTGGAAGAGTGGGGCAAACGACCGATACACAACTTTGAGCCCCAGCTTTTCAAAGCTATCCTTGTGTATTGCCACGCGCCGTTGGAAGAGTGCGCCGACTTGCAGCCCTACATAGTTGGATAGTTCATAGTTTGCCACTAAGCGGAAGTCGTTTTGTTTGAATTCATTGAGCAAGTCGAAATCGGGAAGATTCATCCCTGTGGTGTCGGGAAATTCTTCCTCCACGTCACGTCTTACCGAATGGTTGCGGATATGGTTTCCATTACCGGCTTCGAACTTGATAAATCCATTCCGTCGTTTATTATAATCCTCAAATTCGCAGCGAATCCGTTTGCTCGAACCAATTTAATTGTTACGCGTGCGTGAGGCATCAGATTGAGGCCAATGATGCCTTAGTAATGCCATTATAGACAGAATTGCCCATATACAAATA
>JBMNUU010000019.1:0-63039 GCA_050946435.1 Prevotella sp. | reverse complement strand
CAAGAGGATTATGTCGATACAAAAGAAATTGAACGAAAGACCAAGAGAAAAATTAAACTTTTCTACACCAAAGAGAGAGTTCTTCAAACACGTTTTGTAATTTTGCACTTGCTGGTTGACTCTGCGGTTGTCATTGATTATGCGAATGTCTTAAAATTTCCCATGTAAAAATTTGGGCATATCAAAAATAATCACTACTTTTGCACTCACTTAAAAGAAAGGGCACGGTGCCTTGTCCGAACGGTTAGGTAATGGTCTGCAAAACCATGCAAGGCGGTTCGACTCCGCCAGGCACCTCAAACGGGAATCCAATGATGGGATTCCCGTTTTTGATTATAGGCCCATCCCCACCACCATCAATACCCTCCTATTGCTTTCCTCTATTAATAATGAAGATTCCGGTAGCTGCTAAGATTCCGGCAACTGCATATTTCCAATAAAATGTTTCGTGAAGACAGATGCATGAAGTAACAGCCCCTACCACCGGGATAAGAGAATTGTAGATGGCCACTTTGCCCACAGGGTTGCAAGTGAGCAGTTTGTTGTATAGCACAAAACCAATTGTGCTTATAGCAACAAGCAACAGCAGATAGCAGCATCCCAACCATGTGACACGGGGCAGACTCCCCCCAACAAACAGACCGGGAACGACAAGCAGCACACCACCAATGGCCAGCGACAGACCAGTCCCTACAAACACGTTGATACGCTTGCCCAAACCGCGAATCATCAGGGAAGCTGTCGCTCCGCAAAGGGCATTCAGAATAATCATGCCGTCGCCAAGCCACGTGAAGTAACCACTCTCTTTCCCTCCCAAATTCAGAGATAGGATACCGGCAAAACCTATCACGCAGCCCACAATTTTGCGCATCGTCATCTTATCGGTTTTGAAAAAGACACACGCAAAGATAACCACCGAAAACACGCTCAACGAATTGAGGATGGCAGCTCTCGAGCCTTCGCTATGAGACAAACCAAAATAAAAGAAGGCGTAATGAAGTGTAGTATTCATTAGTGAGAAAAGCAAAATATACCACCAGTCGGTACCGCGTCTAACATGAAACGGCCTCCCCGTTGTCCGGGCCAACATAAGTATCAGCAATCCCGCCAAGCTGAATCGAACTCCGGCAAACAGCATTTTGCTTCCCGTCATGTCGGGCATGATTCCGAACTCGGCAAATCCGAGTTTGATGAGCGGATAGGCCCAGCCCCAAGCTATTGCTGCCGTCAGTGCAAACAGAGAAACCCAGAGTGGGCGTTGGAATATATTATTGGTTTTCATCTTTTTACATTTTGAGTGCAAAGGTACACACATAAATAGGTGTTCGAAATAAATTACTGTGAAATTTTCGTTTGATTTTCAATAGTATCTAATATAACGCACCCTATAGGGGACATACGACCCGTGCGTCCGTCATAATTGTACAACAAAAGGAAAATGCCATTTCCGTCAACAATTATTCACCATAAAAGCCATCACAAAATTACGTCATTTAGCGGAAAATGGGCTATGTCATACTGCAAGCACCTCATTTTTTAGGTCATAAAAAGCCAATGGTCGTAACAATAATCCGTCATCAAACTGCGACAAGGGCCCTATCGCGATGCGTTAAAGCTGCAACCGCCCTGCGACAAGACCTTAACCCCAATGCCACAAAGGCTTAACGGCAAGGCCGTTAGGCATCAACCGCAAACTCGTTGAAAAACTTTTTTATTGCGTATCCACACAAAAGGCTACATCTTGCTGCTATGCAACGACTTACTAAAAACTCTTATTTTTGGGCAAATTCCCAAAAATTATATTGGCGTTGGAAAATACACGAAATATAAGAAGTGTATTGTCCTATTATTTCAACAATATAGAACTCCTCTAACTTGTTTCTATCCCAACAAGTCGTCAAGCTTTAACTGCGTAAAATCATCGACCACAACATCGCAGAGTGGAGCTACCACTTGTCGACTGTTTGTAGTTGCCAGTCCAACAGAATATAACCCGGCCGCACGCACTGCTTTCAATCCGTTGATACTATCTTCAAATCCCACACATTCCGCTGGCTGCACCTCAAATAGCTGTGCTCCTTTGAGATAACATTCGGGATGAGGTTTGCTTCTGGTAAAATCCTCACTGGTAAGAATCCTGTCAAAATAATGCTCCAACTCCGGTTGCTTGGCATACACACTCTCCATCTTCGAACGATTGCTGCTTGTCACCACTGCCGTCTTAATATTTCGTTGGTGAAGCTGTTTGATGAAAACATCAAAACCTGAAATATAATCGAAGCTCATTTGGCGTTCGTATATATCAAGCTCATGGGCTATGATTTTTTGAATATCCTGTCGGCCGGCAAAGAATGAATCGAAAATCTGATCGAGAGTCATTCCTTTGATTTTATGTTCTAATCCCGGTGTCTCCGGGTGATACTTTCTAAACTGTTCTCCCCAGAACTTTGTGTATTGCGTCTCTGAGTCGATCACTACTCCATCGAGGTCGAATAAGGCTGCTTTAATCATTATTATATGTATTTGACTACAAAGTTACGTCAAAAAATCGTAACTTTGCCTGCAATAATGGACAAAATGGACTTCTTCAACTATTTTCCGAGCCTCTCTCCCACACAGAAAGAGCAGTTCGAAGCACTCGATGCACTCTACCACGAATGGAATGCAAAAATCAATGTCATTTCCCGTAAAGACATCGACAACTTGTATCTCCACCACGTGCTCCATTCGCTGGCCATTGCCAAAGTGATAAAGTTTAAGCCGAGCACTACCATTCTCGACTTTGGTACGGGTGGCGGTTTTCCGGGCATTCCACTGGCCATCATGTTTCCCGAGTGTCGTTTTACGCTCATCGACAGCACAGGAAAAAAAATCAAAGTGGCGACCGAAGTAGCCAATACCATAGGTCTGAAAAATGTCGAGGCCTTTCATCGGCGTGGCGAGGAGGAAAAAGGGAAGTTTGACTTTGTGGTATCGCGTGCCGTAATGCTGCTGCCGGATTTGGCTAAGATCGTTCGGAAAAACATCTCCAAATCGCAACATAATGCACTGCCCAACGGACTTATCGTGCTCAAAGGCGGAAACCTTGAAGCTGAGCTCAAACCCTTTGCAAAAATAGTGGAGCAGACAGAGATTTCTACTTTCTTCGACAACGAATGGTTTAAAGACAAACACGTGGTTTATCTGCCATTGTCCCCATATAAATAATGCATCGATTGAGAACAGCAATCACACATATCTTTAGCAACCACTATTCCATCAACTAACATCCGAAATAATATGCTAAACATACAATCATTTGTTTGCAACATGATTCAGGAGAACTGCTACGTTGTCAGCGACGAGACCCGGGAAGCCGTCATCATCGACTGCGGTGCGTTCTACGAAAGTGAAAAAAAAGCTATTCAGGAATATATCAAGCAGAACGATTTACGCCCTGTGCACCTACTGGCCACTCACGGGCATATAGACCATAATTTCGGCAACAAGTTTGTGCAAGACACATGGGGGTTGAAAGTGGAGGTACACGCTTCCGATGAAAAGTTGATGTGTACGCTCCCCATGCAGGCCAAGAGCCTATGTGGTATTGAAATGGAGCCGGCCGATTTTGCTCCCGTAGGCAAATATCTGTATGGTGACGCGGTTATCACGTTTGGGAACCACCAATTTACATTGCTCGAGACGCCCGGACACACTCCGGGAAGTGTTTTCTTCTATTGCAAGGAAGAAAACACTGCTTTCTCCGGCGACACTCTCTTTAGAAACAGCATTGGGCGTTGCGACTTGCCAGGAGGCTCTATGTTCCTTATCATACAGAGCCTTCGCATGGTGTCGCAGATGCCCGACAACATCAAAGTGTATCCCGGACACGGCGAGACGACAACCATCGGCAATGAGGTAGCGAATAATCCCTACATAGACAGATAACCCAAACAGAAAAGCCCTTGAGGGCATACCAATAGATTTTCAGGAATAAAACAATGACAGCAATACGCAAACAACCTTCAGAACGCATTATCCTGGGTATTGACCCCGGCACCAATATCATGGGGTATGGTGTGTTGCGAGTTTGCGGAAACAAACCGGAGATGATGGCACTGGGAGTAGTCGATATGCGCAAAATACCAGATACTTATCTCAAACTGGGCAAAATATTCGAGCGTGTCATTGGTATCATAGATGAATATCACCCCGATGAGATGGCCATTGAAGCACCGTTTTATAGTAAAAATGTGCAATCGCTCATCAAACTGGGACGTGCCCAAGGTGTGGCCATATCCGCCGCCATCTATCGTGACATTTTTATCCATGAATATGCACCCCTAAAAATCAAAATGGCCATCACCGGACAAGGGCAGGCTTCAAAAGAGCAGGTTGCGGGAATGTTGCAGCGTTTGCTGAACATAAACAAGAACGAAATGCCCAAATTCATGGATGCCACCGACGCACTGGGGGCTGCCTATTGTCATTTTCTGCAATCGTCCAGGCCCGATATCGATGCACCCCATTATAAAAGCTGGAGCGATTTTGCAAAGAGAAACTCCAAGAAAGTGAGAGGCTGAGCTGTTGGAAGGGTGAATGGACGCTTTAAAAAAGAAATAAAGATATGACGCTAAAATCAAGCAATACAAATATCCACAATCAGAACGGCAATGAGGAAGCATGGCCCATCATCAAAGTGAGCGATGGTGTGTGCAGAATGCCCGAATGGCGAATGGCCGAGCCGGTGAATTTTGAGAGCCGCAATGGTGAACATATAGCCATTGTCGGTCCGAATGCAGGAGGCAAAACTCGTTTGGTGAATATCATTACGGGAAGATATCCGCTGCTGATGAATGATGTGGAATACGATTTTCACCCGAGCACCAAGCCGATGGCGTCCGACAACATTAAGTACATTGCCTTTCAAGATGCGTACGGAGGAGATAGTGACCGTACTTATTTCCTGCAACAGCGTTGGAACCAGATGGAGATAGACAACAACACACCCACTGTAGGTGTGAAGTTGGAAGAGGCATATCAACGTCAAGGGGAAGACACGCCTGAGCGCAGAGCGCTGCAAAAGAGTCTATACAGAACCTTTCAAATGGATTTGCTGCTCGACAAATACACTATGTTGCTTTCAAGCGGCGAACTGCGTAAGTTCAAACTAACCGAAACGCTTCTCGCAGCACCACGCGTACTGATTATGGATAACCCGTTTATTGGGCTCGACGCCACCACACGGGATCAGCTGCGCGACCTATTTGAAACACTCTCGCGCAACGAGTGGTTGCAAATCATTCTCGTACTTTCCAAAACAGACGACATACCATCATTCATCACTCATGTGGTGGAAGTGAAAGACAATAAGGTATGTTCCAAACTCACACGCTCACAATATCTAGAACAGCAACAGCCTGTACCCGTTCATGTTTTGAGCAAAGAAGCCGAGATGGCTATTGCCGAATTGCCCTACAAGAACAATGAATACCACACACAAAATGTGGTGGATATGCACAACATAAGTATCAAATATGGGAAGCGTACCATTTTGAAGGACCTGTCGTGGACCGTTCGCAATGGTGAGCGATGGGCACTCGTAGGACAAAACGGGGCTGGAAAGTCTACGCTGCTGAGCCTTGTTTGTGCGGATAATCCCCAGAGTTATGCCTGCGATATTACTCTGTTTGACCAACCCAGAGGGACGGGCGAGAGCATCTGGGACATTAAAAAGCACATCGGATATGTGTCTCCGGAGATGCATCGGGCCTACAAACGCGACCTCCCGACCATACAAATTGTGGCCAGTGGCCTCAAAGACAGCATTGGATTATATGTAAAGCCCAAGGAAGAAGAATACGGCATTTGCCGCTTCTGGATGGACGTTTTTGGTGTTAAAGAGATTGAAAATCGAACTTTCATGAAACTTTCGAGCGGAGAACAACGTCTTGCATTATTAGCGAGGGCATTTGTCAAAGACCCGGAGTTGCTCATACTCGACGAGCCCTTGCATGGACTGGATAATCGGAATAGGCAAAAGGTGAAGAATATCATTGATGCGTTCTGCCGTCGGAAGAACAAGACGCTCGTTATGGTGACCCACTACGAAAATGAGTTCCCCACGTGTATAGACCATAAATTGAAGCTTGTTAGACATTAGCCAGTATTTAATAATAAAGAGAAAATATAAACAATACAAATAAATTAGTGAATATGAAGAAGATTTTGACAGCCTTTGCAATGCTGTGTGCTTTTACAATCAACGTTCATGCCCAGCAGATCTACAATGAAGTAAGGAATATGCAAAAAGGCTTTGAAACCGTCAAGTATGACAAAACCAAACCGATGGAGGAACGCAAAGTAGCTTCTTTCAAATGGGATGCCATTGAATATATGCTCTACAAGGCAAACGATGACGGCTCTTTCACTGAGCAACAATTGGGCCAGCAAACCTATGCCATGACAGAGTTTGTAAATCTATATTTCAAACGACTGGCAGAATCGAGCAGCAAATCGAAAAAAGAGATTGTAATAACCCGTTTTAAAAACGCAAGCATTAACAACAGTCTATTCAATGATATGGACAAGGAACTTGTACTCGGATATTACAACAGCACAAAATTTGCTACTCCATTCTCATTGGATACCAACTGGGAAAAAGCACTGAAAGAAATCAGAAGTAAAAGCTGGGACTAATTATCCTCATGGGAACTCCATGTATCTTCAAAGGAATTCCAACATACAAAGCTAAACTCCAACACCATCAGCAGTTCAATTTAAAATGAAATGAACTAACTGACAGTGTTGGAGTTTAATTATATAATAGGGTCAGAACTGCTACAATGTTTATTGATGGCTGTCACGCAACAAGTCATTGACGGTCTTCACGGGATTGAATGTAGAGAGCGGCACCTCCACAAAAATGGTGTTCCAATCACTCATCGCACCATTCCAAAGGCCCGGTAATTCGAGCGCCTTAAGCTCACGCCCATTCTTACTCTTTGAACTGATGAAGCCCGTAGACTCGTCTACATAGTCGATTAAGTTGAAAGCATTGCCTTTGTAATCCTTAATAGCGCACACAAGGTCAACCGGATTAAAGTGCGTTCCGCCCGTAAACATCTTCATATAGTCAGCATTAGACGTGTTAATCTGGCTGCTTTCGAGTATCTGTAAACTTACACTGCCATCTGCATTATAGGCCAGGAACGGACCTCCGCCAGGTTCGCCGACGTTCTTTACCACTCCACAGACACGCATCGGACGATTGAGCTTTTGCTTCAAATAGGTGACAAGCTCGGCATCTTCAAAAACCTTCAAGTCGGCATTGCGACAGCAAAGGTCACGCTGAACAAAGCGAATAATTTCCTCCAGCTTCTCATGATTGTACTCTCCACTATCCAATGTCTGCATATAGGCAAAGGCTTTCTGCTGCATTTCAACCAGAACGCCGGCAATAATCTGTTTCCAAAGCACTGTGTCTGCTTTCAAACGGTCTGGTACAACATTATCGATATTCTTAATGAAAACGATATCAGCATCAATATCATTCAGGTTTTCGATAAGTGCTCCATGCCCACCCGGTCGGAAGAGCAGGCTGCCATCATCGTTTCTGAAAGGTGTATTGTCCGGGTTGGTGGCGATGGTATCGGTACTCGGTTTCTGCTCTGAGAACGAGATATTATAATGAATATCAAACTTCTGTTCATAATAGTGCTTTTTATCCGCTACACGTTTCTTGAAAAGATCAAGATGGTCGTGCGACACGGTGAAATGAACATTGGCTTCGCCATCTGCCGAAGCGTAGAGCGCAGCTTCTACCAAATGCTCCTCCATTGGGGTGCGAGCATCATCGTCATAGCTGTGAAAGAGCAGCAAACCTTTGGGTAACTGTCCGTAATTCATGCCCTCTACATTCAACATATCGGCCACCACTGCCTTGTAATTGCCTTCAGAAATCAGTTGGTCTACTGTCTTGCTGTAATTAGTCTGACAACTCTTGTCGAGGGCTTCAAAGAATGCAAAATGCTTGATTTCAGCGAAGAATTTCTTCTCGAAGTCTGTTTTCGGAGCATCATAATCGGCTGATAGAAACGCAAACATATTCTTGAACATACGGCTGGCAGCTCCCGAGGCCGGTACAAACTTCACGACTTTATGCCTGCCTTCTTTCTTGTAGTCCTCCCATTTCCGCCTTGCGTTTTGCTGGGCAGATTCGTCGGGAACAAGAATTCCCCTCTCCACAGATGCTGCCCCCTCCAAACGAAGGAAAGGAAATCCCTGTTTAATTTGTTCGAGCTGATGTTCCACACGGGCAACGGACATTCCGCGGCCTTCAATTTGCTTCTTGTCTGCGTCTGTAAACATTGTTGATTGCGTTTAGTTATAAGATATATACAACAAAATTAAGGAATATTTCTCAAACAGAGAAACGATAAAGAATAAAAGGGATAAAATAATAGCCAAAAAGACAAAAAGTCATGTAAATGAAATAAACAGTACGCGAGAAGATGACTTTAAGTTTATGGCAAAACGATTATCAATGCGTTTTCCTACAAGCCAGACTATGATACCCTTGGCATCCGTCATCACAAGCTGACGACGACGGCTTAATAAATTGACCTTTATATCTGTGAGAAAGTCGCTAACCAGCTTTGAGCCGTGCATACCTAAAGGGATAAAACGATCGCCCTCCCGGACCGGACGAATAGTTAACGGAAATTTTACTTTGTCGGCATCAAGGTTGGCTACAGACTCGGATCTATTGATTTGAAACCCATTATCAATAGTTTCTATGGTTAATCGAAATTTTATTTCATGTGATGCCCCGTCCCTATCAGTCCCTCTCTTTTCTCCAAACGAATAATTAAAGATTCCCGTTTCGGGTATCCGAAACACTGGAAACTCAATCTCCCAATCATCCTTACTGATAATATAAAGATGGTCTCGGTCTACAATCGATACATAATCGATTGATTCCCAATGCGCTCCACTTCGTTCGTTAGCTAAGATCTCCATTACTTGCGTCCGATTAAAACCATAGGGAGACAGCAATGTCCAAAGTGTGTAGGAAGGAGAAATCGAGTCACATAAAGCAGAAAGGTCATAGCTTCCATCGCTCTGTCTAAGCCTTTCTATATCTTTTCGCATGGCATCATCGACCACTTTTCCTGCCTCTGAAAGATTTTCTGTCATACGCAAAATATTATCCTTCACCGACGGATTAATCTCCTCCAGCAAAGGCAAAATATTGAGTCGCAACTTATTGCGCATCACATCATCTTCCAAATTTGTACTATCTGTTACATATTCCTGTTGAATATCAGAGAGATAGGCCAATATTTGCTCTTTTGAAACAGACAACATGGGACGAAGGATATAGCCATTTTTAGGTTTCATGCCTTGCAATCCTGCCAAGCCGGTACCCCTTACAAGGTTGAGCATCACCGTTTCTACCTGGTCATCACGATGATGAGCCACACAGATGCCATCGGCATTCATATCGTGACGCAATTGTTCGAAATAGCGATAGCGCAAATCTCGTGCCGCCATTTCTATAGAAATCTTATGGGCTTCAGCGTATAGCCGAGTGTCGAAATGAACTCGATGCAAAGGGATAGCCATTTGATTGCACAGCGACTCACAGAATTTCTCATCACGATTGCTTTCTTCACCCCGCAGATGAAAATTGCAATGAATCGCCTCTACGTGGTAGCCCAGCTCTTTCAACACACACAGCAAAGCCACGCTATCGGCCCCACCCGACAGTGCGACTAAATAAAAACCGTCATGATGCAAAAGGTCATGACGGCTGATATAATTTGCTATGTTATGAGAAAAAATCATTCCGTCTATTTATTCTACATATAATACCAGCCCCTTCAGATATTCTCCCTCCGGGTGATATATATTAATGGGATGGTCGGCAGGCTGATGAACCTGATGCAGTATGCGCACCTTCCGTCCCGTCTGTGCTGCCGCAGTAAACACCGCATTGCGGAAATCCTCCTTGGTTACCACCTGCGAACAACTGAATGTAAAAAGAATACCGCCATGCCTGATGCGCTCCAATCCTTTCACATTCAGTCGGGTGTACCCTTTCAAGGCATTGCGTAAAGCCTTACGATGTTTTGCAAAAGCCGGTGGGTCAAGGACAATTAGGTCATATTTATCGTCATGGGCATCCATATATTTGAATGCATCATCACAAAAAGCCTCATGTCGGCTGTCTCCCGGAAAGTTCAACTCAACGTTACGGTTGGTAAGTTCAATAGCCTTGGCACTGCTGTCCACCGAATGGACCAGCTTGGCACCGCCCCGCATAGCATACACCGAGAATCCTCCGGTATAGCAAAACATATTGAGGACGCTCCTCCCACCGGCATAGCGTTCCAACAATCGTCGATTCTCCCGCTGGTCAACGAAAAATCCTGTCTTCTGTCCGCGCAGCCAATCTATATTGAATTTCAGCCCGTTCTCCACAGCAATATTATCATCGGTTGAGCCGTAGATAAAGCCGTCTTCCTGTCCAAGGTCAGCCTTGAAAGGAAGCGTAGTCTCACTCTTATAATATACATTGGCGATGCGTTGACCCATCACCCGAATCAAGGCCCGGCATATTTGTTCCCTGCAGATGTGCATTCCCACACTATGAGCCTGCATCACTGCCGTCGATCCATAACAATCGATTACCAATCCCGGCAGATTGTCGCCCTCTCCATGCACCAAACGATAGGTGTTGTTCTGTGGATTATCAGCAATGCCGATACGCAGACGCATCTGTAATGCAGCTTCAAGTCGAGACGCCCAGAAGTCTTCGTCGATATCAATATCCTCAAACGATAATATCCGCACGGTGATACTGCCTATCTGATAATGCCCCACCGCAATGAAATTGCCATCGGACGTAATGACACGCACCGCTTCTCCTTCCTGGATACCCTCGTCGGTATGATGGATTGCACCACTGAAAATCCATGGATGGAATCGCAAGAGAGACTTCTCTTTGCTTCTTTTCAAATATATATTTTTGTATGTATCTGCCATAATGGACTATAAATTGATTAAACCGAGGCGTTACTTTTATTTTTCTTTCGAGTTGTTTTTTCCTTAGCTGCGCTACGTTTAGGCTTCTTTGGCTTTGCTGACTTCTTTTTCTTTGCAGCTTCTTCAGCTTTCGGCTCTACAGATTCCTCCGACTCAGGCACCTCTATCAGTTCATAATCTTTGGTCCGTTCCAGTCTCACGATTTCTTCATATAGATTGATACAACTCCATGCATCGATGGCAGCATATTGCTTTTGACGATCACTGAGAACCGACGACTCCCAATTGGAAAGGCGTTGACGCTTAGAGATTTTCTGATGAAAGAAATTGGCATAAAGTTTCTGAAGGCTCAAATCCTCCACGCCCATTTTCGGCACCATGTCCTGCAAGTCTATGAAAAGGCCCGGAGTGAAAGACTCGCGTGCCTGCAATCCACGAAGATCATCATGCCAAGAAAGGCCAATTTTTTTTACCGACGTATCTTCCAGCAGTCGCTTGATAGCAGAAGTAATACCTGTAATGTGGAGCCTAAAAAGGAAACACGTGTCACGATTAGACACCTGAAGCAGGCAAACCTGGTGTTGTTCACCTTTATGAAAAGACGGCCTCGTCTCAGTATCAACACCCAATATATCACTCGACAAAAGATAATCTACAGCCTTCTCCGCTTCGCTTGCCGTAATAATCGATATAATTCGGCCGGGAAAAGACACTGTGGGTAAGTCTGTAATCTTCTTTTTATCGAATTTGCTATATATCTGTTTTTTCATTGTATACAATTACAGAATGCAAATGTATAAAAAAACGTCTAATAAAGCATGAAATCTCATGAGATTTTTCTCATTAGGTCCAATATTGTCCTCAATTGTGGTCATCCGACAACATCATGACGTATTAGATATCGGTATTTTTCTTTACAAACTCTCTTTTATGCTTCACGTATTCTAAAATCACTTTCATTTCATCCGAAATACGCAAAATATGCAAAAGTTTACAATGGTCTGATTATCAGACCATTGCAAGCAAACACTTTTTTGTCCCTATTTTTATCACATGCGATTGAATATCAAACGGCAGGATGATTAGGTCCAAACCGTCCTGCGAAAGCACTTCTTTCGCAGCACCGTTAAGGTCTCGTCGCAACATGGCGAGATACAAACCGCGACCTCCTTGTTGTTTTCATGTTTTCTGCGACAAATTTGAGGAACAAAACATAGCTCTTTTCTCTCTAGATGCACAGATAATAATCATCGAAAAATGGTAATTCTATTTTACATCTCAAGCAATTCTGTTGGGTCGATACAACGTGTAAAAAGCATATAGAAAAGCCGATACCCAAATCTTTGGCATCATCGGCAAACAGTATTTGCTAAATTAAAGTGTAGACATCCTAAATATTGAAGCCGTAATCGTAGATGGAGAATGACTTAAAGTTTCAAAAACGAAGTGCAAAACTTCAGCGGTTTTTCCTTTGGGATTCGACCAAAATCTATTACTTTTGCATATAGAATAAGAAGTATAGAAATAATGGCCAAAAAAAAAACTAAGCGTAAGCAGAAAAGCTTTAGCGAAACCATAGGCATCCGATATCTATTTGGAAACGAAACTACAGATTTCTTTTTGGGACTGATTCTGTTTGCTATTGCCATATTTATGACGATAGCAATGGTTTCCTATTTTTCCACAGGTCAGGCCGACCAGAGCATACTTGAGAATCTACGGCCCGGAGAATGGATGAACAAGCATCAAGAGTTCACCAATTACTGCGGGTCGTTTGGAGCCATATTGTCCTATTATCTCATCACCATAAACTTTGGACTGCCGGCTTTTCTAATTCCCGTATTCATCATTATGGTAGCCCTTAAGCTCATGCGGGCCTACTCCGTAAACCTCTGGAAATGGTTTCTGGGAACGGCTTTGGTCATGATATGGGCTTCAGTTACGTTTGCAAAGTTCCTCACCCCACTCATGGGCAATCAAGTGTTTAATCCCGGAGGCAATCACGGGCTGTTCTGTGTACAGCAGTTGGAAAACATGATTGGCGCACCGGGACTTACGGCCATTCTACTCATTGTGGCTCTTGGCTTCCTAACCTATCTCAGCGCGGAGACCATAGAGGTTGTAAGGAAAGCTATGAATCCGGTGAAATATATCACCAACAAGGTGAAATTCACCGTCACCAACCGTACAGCCAGGGAAGACGATGGAGAAATGGATCGCTCTGATGATATCGACGAGGATGCTCGAGACGAGGACGAGCCGACTGTTGTAGACCTGACGGATATGAATCAGGGAAATCGCAGCGCACGTCAGGACAAGTCTAATACCCCCGTCGTGCCCAATGTTCAGCCAAGCACACCCAATGTGAGCAATCTTACGGTTGACGACGTGAAGCAGGAAGACAAGGCTTCAGGCAAAGTGCTCACAGAAAAAGAACGCCTGAACACTCCTATCAATCCCTGGGAGCCATTCACAAAATATAAATTCCCAACTTGCGACTTGTTGAAGAAATATAACAACAAGCCCATGATTGACATGGATGAAATCAAGGCCAACAACGCCCGAATCGTTGAGGTGTTGAACAGCTTTGGTGTAAAAATCAGCAAGATTAATGCAACGGTTGGCCCCACTGTCACCCTATACGAAATCACTCCTGCAGAGGGAGTTCGCATCTCAAAGATTCGAGGGCTTGAGGCAGACATCGCATTGAGCCTTGCCGCCTTGGGAATACGCATTATTGCGCCTATACCGGGAAAGGGAACTATAGGTATTGAGGTTCCAAACAAAAAACCACAGATTGTGTCGTTGGAAAGCGTGCTGAACACCAAGAAGTTCCAGACTTCCAAAATGGCATTGCCTATGGCCTTGGGCAGAACTATCACCAACGAGGTGTATATGGCAGACCTCACCAAGATACCCCACCTGCTTGTGGCCGGTGCTACGGGACAAGGTAAATCTGTGGGGCTAAACACCATTATATCGTCGCTACTCTACAAGAAACATCCTAACGAACTCAAGCTGGTATTGGTGGACCCGAAGAAAGTAGAATTCAGCATCTACAACAAGATAGCCTCCCAGTATATGGCAACACTGCCGGAAAATGAAGAGGAGCCTATCATCACCGACGTGCAGAGAGTAGTGCGCACGCTCAACTCTCTTTGCAAACTTATGGACCATCGTTACGACTTGCTGAAAAAAGCACAGGTAAAAAAGATTGACGAATATAACCAGAAGTTCATCAACCACAAGTTGAAACTGACGGATGGGCACGATTATATGCCGTATATCGTTGTTGTTATTGACGAGTTCGGCGACCTCATCATGACAGCAGGAAAGGAAATAGAGCTCCCCATACAACGCATAGCCCAACTGGCACGTGCCGTAGGCATCCACATGATTATTGCCACACAGCGACCAACGACCAAAATCATTACAGGTAACATCAAGGCCAACTTCCCCGGACGCATGGCTTTTCGTGTGACCTCACAAATAGACTCTCGCACCATCCTCGATTGCACAGGGGCCGACCAGCTCATCGGCCGGGGTGACATGCTGTTTTTGGCGGGAGGAGAGCCTGTGCGTTTGCAATGTGCATTTGTTGACACCCCCGAGATAGAGGCCATTTGCAATCATATTGCAGACCAGCCGGGACCTGTAGACCCCATGGAATTGCCTGAGCCTGACGAGGCCAACGGACCTGCAGGGGCTATGGGCAGAGCGGAGTCAAGAAGTTTAGACCCCTATTTCGACGAGGCTGCCCATGCCATTGTTATTACTCAGCAGGGCTCGACCAGTATGATTCAACGTCGTTTTTCGATTGGCTATAATCGTGCAGGACGATTGATGGACCAAATGGAAATGGCAGGTATTGTCGGCGCAGCCCAAGGCTCAAAGCCCCGGGAGGTGCTCATCACTGATGAGAGTAGCCTCAATATATTGTTGGCACAGATTCATGGGAATTGAAAGGGTTAAACGATATTAAATGGGGTAACAAGATATAGGCAATCTGAGTTATTGATTAAAACAGATAAGAATAAATATGAAGAAAACAGTTCTCATTACACTCATGGTGCTCGTCACACTCTGCGCAGGCGCGCAAAACGCCGCACAAGCACGTCGAGTATTGGATAAAACGGCAGCCATTGTTGGTAACAAAGGTGGCGCATCAGCCAATTTCAAAATATCGAATTCTAAAATGGGGTCGACCTCGGGTAGCATCTCCATCAAAGGCAACAAGTTTCATGCCCGCACCAATCAGGCTATCGTGTGGTTTAACGGGAAGACCCAATGGAGCTATCTGAAATCAACCAATGAGGTAAACATAACCACACCGACAGAAGCCCAGCGTATGCGTATGAACCCATATACGTTTATCACAATGTATAAGAACGGGTACAACCTGGGGATGACTTCGAAAGGAGCAAATTACCAAGTACACATGACTGCACAGAACAAACAGCGTACAGTGCAAGAAATTTATCTCACCATCAACAAACGTACCTACAAGCCAACCACCGTTAAGATGCGCGAAGGTGGTATATGGACCACTATTACCATCTCCAACTTCCAGGCAAAGAAAATGTCTGACAGCCAGTTCACGTTCAAAGCCAAAGACTTCCCAACCGCAGAAGTCATTGATTTGAGGTGACGGAGACATAAATTCAAAAATACAATCCCTACAAATCCATGAAATCTCATCTTTCCTTCCGGCAATTATTCAAGCTGCTGCGTCGCCAACGTAAACTGGCAGAACGGAGAGACCCTATTTTCGAAGCTAATAGAGCTGCTAAGTGGCTGATTGGCGTGTCAATGGCAAGTGTGATCATATATCTTATCATGCTTGCCATTATACTTGCACTGGCTGCCAATGACTCCAGAAGATTCACGTCGTTAGAATTTATCATGTCCGTTTCGCCTTTCATTCTATTGGCCGACTTCTGGATAAGATTTATCGCCCAACAAACTCCGTCCCAAATCATCAAGCCTTATGTGCTGATGCCTATTCCCAAATATATGTGCATCGACAGCTTTATCATTACGTCGTTGTTTAATTGGGGAAATACGATATGGTTTACATTGTTGGTCCCCTATTGCATCATGTCGGTGGTGTTCAGTTATGGTTTATTCTCCGCCCTGTCAGTGCTTCTTCTGTTTTACATTATCATTCTTGCTGACAGCCAAGCCTATGCTATTGTCAGAACACTCAACATACATCATTTCCTATGGTGGCTGCTCCCTATAGGGATGAGCGTAGCCATCCTCAGCCCCTTGCTCTTTAAGGATTTCGACTTTTTCTTGAAGACTTATGCCATGATAGGAACGGGCATAGAATCGGGGAATCTCCTGCCCCACCTGCTGGCATTCATCGCCTTGATAATTCTCGTCTTCATCAATCGCAAGATACAATATGCCAGTGTGATGCAGGAATTAGGAAGGGAGAAAGATTCAAAACCCATCAAAGTTTATAGTTTCACAACATTAAACAAGTTGGGGGAATTAGGTGAATACCTGAAATTGGAAATAAAAAGTCTGAGCCGGAATAAGAATCCACGTAAGAACTTTATAACGGCAACGGCTGTTGTTATCATTATCAGCGCTGTCATTGCGTTTACCGATATTTATGATAACCCGTTTATGACAAACTTCTGGTGTATCTACAACTTTGTGATATATGCCGCAACCATATTAGTTAAAATCATGGCGGGTGAAGGTAACTATATCGATTTCCTCATGGTACACAAGGAAAATATTCTCAAACTGCTGACCGCGAAATACTATTTCTTCTGTCTTCTGCTTATATTCCCGTTTATACTGATGTTGCCGATGGTGTTTGTTGATAAGTGGGATATACTGATGCTCATATCCTACGGCATATTCACTGCCGGTTTCCAGCACTTCCTCCTCATGCAACTTGCAGTATACAATAACAAGACCATGCCATTAAACGAGAAAATAACCAGCAAGGGAGGCGTGGATAACAACTATATACAAATCTTAGCGGCTATAGCAGCTTTTACCTTGCCACTAATGATAATTAGCATGTTGGAAGCCTTTTACGAAGATAAGTTTGCATGGACCGTAATGATGGGAATTGGACTCCTCTTTATCGTAACACATAAACTTTGGCTACGCAACATATACAACCGATTGATGAAGCGTCGCTATAAAAACATAAGTGCTTTCCATGCATAAAGAGGACGATAGATTATTCTCTTATTTCAAATGATAAGAAACATAGGAAAACAAAAAGGCAGGACTTGTAAATCCTGCCTTTTTTGGTTTAATATTCGCCCCAGGCTTTTATATCAATGTCTTCCGGTTTCAATGTACAGAAGGCTGTGATAAATGCGCTTGCCAGTCGGCTGTTTGTAATCAGAGGAATATTTAAGTCTATAGCTGCACGTCGAATCTTGTATCCATTGGTCAATTCGTGGGTTGTCAAATCCTTAGGAATATTAACGACCATGTCTATCTTCTTCTCATGAAGCAAGGTAAGCGCCTGCGGTTCCTTGCCTTCATCAGAAGGCCAATATACCAATGTGTTGTCTATGCCGTTATCCTTCAAATATTTAGAAGTTCCTCCCGTTGCATAAAGCTCGTATCCATTCTTAATGAGCATCTTGGCTGCATCAAGCATTTCGGCTTTCTGCTTAGCGCCACCGGTTGACAGCAACACCGTATGCTTAGGTATGCGCTGGCCAACGGAAAGCATACTTTTAAGCAATGCCTGATTAGTGTCATCGCCCAAACAGCCCACTTCGCCGGTAGAACTCATATCCACACCCAGCACAGGGTCAGCCTTTTGTAAGCGGTTGAATGAGAACTGGCTTGCCTTGATTCCCACATAATCGAGGTCAAAAAGATTCTTGTTTGGCTTTTCAACCGGTATGCCCAGCATGACCTTGGTTGCCAAATCAATGAAGTTTAGCTTCAAAACCTTTGACACAAATGGGAACGATCGACTTGCCCGGAGGTTACATTCTATGACGAGGATATCATTATCACGAGCCATATATTGAATATTAAAAGGACCTGATATGTGCAGTTCCTTGGCTATCTGGCGGCTCACACGCTTGATACGACGAACAGTCTCTATATAAAGTTTCTGTGGAGGGAACTGAATGGTTGCATCTCCGGAGTGGACTCCCGCAAACTCGATGTGCTCCGAAATAGCATAGGCCAATATTTCGCCGTCTTTTGCCACAGCATCCATCTCTATCTCTTTGGCATGCTCAATGAATTTGGATACAACAACTGGATGATCCTCACTAACATTGGCTGCTAATTTTAGGAATCGCTCTAACTCCTCGTTATTGGAGCAAACGTTCATCGCTGCACCGGAAAGCACATAGCTGGGGCGAACAAGAACTGGGAAGCCCACACGTTCCACAAACTGACTAATATCATCCATCGAGGTCAATGCACTCCACTCTGGTTGGTTGATACCATTGCGTGTCAGCATGTTGGAGAACTTAGCACGATCCTCTGCATTGTCTATATCCCGAGCCGATGTTCCAAGAATAGGTACATTCTGTGCATCAAGATGCATGGCAAGGTTATTAGGAATTTGGCCTCCTGTAGACACGATAACACCATGAGGATTCTCTGCCTCGATAATATCCATGACACGTTCAAAGGTCAGCTCGTCAAAGTAAAGTCTGTCACACATATCATAATCAGTAGATACCGTCTCAGGATTATAATTAATCATGATACTATGATACCCTTGCTTACGAATGGTATTCAGTGCTTGAACTCCACACCAGTCAAACTCCACGGAACTTCCGATGCGATAAGCTCCCGAGCCCAATACAATGATAGAACGTTTATCATTGGAGAAAGACACGTCGCTGGCAACTCCGGAATAAGTCAGATAAAGATAATTGGTCTGAGCAGGATATTCGGCTGCAAGCGTGTCAATTTGCTTAACAACAGGAAGTATTCCGTAACTCTTGCGAAGATTACGCACGACGAGAACGGCCTGATGCATGTGTGGCATTTCTTTCTCAAGTCCTACGGCACGTGCGATTTGGAAATCAGTAAAACCATAGACTTTAGCTTCACGCAGCAGGTCAGAATCCAATGTATTGATATTGTTCTGCTTTAGTTCCTCGTCAATATCGATAATGTGTTTCAGCTTGTAAAGGAACCATTTGTCTATCTTGGTTAATTCATGAATCTGATCGATTGTGTAGTCCTTGTGCATGGCTTTGGATATCACAAAGACACGCTTGTCCGTAGGTTCTCTTAGGGCCGCATCAATATCATCTATCTCCAATTCTTTGTTTTCCACAAAGCCGTGCATACCCTGCCCAATCATTCGGAGTCCCTTCTGAATGGCCTCTTCAAAGTTGCGCCCGATTGCCATCACCTCTCCGACACTCTTCATACTTGAGCCCAGTTCTTTGTCTACTCCGCGGAATTTTGACAAATCCCATCGTGGAATCTTGCAGACAACATAATCGAGAGCAGGCTCAAAGAATGCGCTTGTGGTCTTGGTAACAGAGTTTTTAAGTTCATAAAGTCCGTAGCCCATGCCCAACTTAGCAGCCACGAATGCCAAGGGATATCCCGTAGCCTTGGATGCCAAGGCTGAACTTCGGCTCAAACGGGCATTTACTTCAATTACACGATAGTCTTCGCTAAATGGATCTAAAGCATACTGGACATTACATTCGCCAACGATTCCGATGTGGCGGACTATCTTGATACTCAGAGCACGGAGTTTGTGGTATTCGCTATTAGAAAGCGTTTGAGATGGAGCTATAACAATAGATTCCCCCGTATGAATACCTAACGGGTCAAAATTCTCCATGTTACACACCGTGATACAGTTATCATATCGGTCGCGCACCACTTCATACTCTATTTCCTTCCATCCTTTCAGACTCTTCTCTACAAGGACTTGGGGAGAAAATGCAAACGCCTTTTCACATATAGCGTTTAGTTCTTCATCGTTATCCGCAAAGCCAGAGCCAAGTCCTCCCAGAGCATAAGCTGCACGGATAATAACAGGATAGCCCAGTTCGTGAGCAGCCTTCCGTGCCTCCTGAATATTCTCGCATGCTTCACTCTTAATAGTCTTGACATTGATTTCATCAAGTTTCTCAACGAAAAGTTCACGGTCCTCCGTATCCATAATGGCACGTACAGGTGTACCCATCACTCTTACATTGTATTTGTCGAGCACTCCACTTTCATACAGCTCTACTCCACAATTCAGAGCCGTCTGCCCACCAAAACTGAGAAGAATACCATCAGGGCGTTCCTTCTCAATTACACGTTCTACGAAATACGGTTGAACAGGAAGGTAATAGATCTGATCGGCCACCCCCTCTGACGTCTGTACGGTCGCAATATTAGGGTTAATCAAAACGGTCTCTATTCCCTCCTCTCGCAGTGCCTTCAAAGCCTGAGAACCTGAATAATCAAATTCTCCAGCTTCACCAATCTTCAATGCACCAGAGCCTAACAATAAGACTTTCTTAATATCTGTATCCTTCATGACTTGCTTATTTTAAGGTTTCAACAAATTTATCAAACATAAACATAGTATCCACAGCACCAGAACATGCCTCCGGATGAAATTGACTGGTAAACCAGGGCTTCGTCTTATGGCGAATTCCCTCGTTAGAACCGTCGTTCAAGTTCACAAACAACTCCGACCAATCTTCTCCCAGTGTCTTGGCATCTACAGCATAGCCATGATTTTGTGATGTAATGTAACATTGCTCAGTACCCACAAGACGTACAGGTTGATTATGACTACGATGCCCATATTTAAGTTTATAAATTGTTGCACCAGCAGCTTTACCCAACAATTGATTACCCATACAGATGCCACAAATTGGTTTGCTGTTCATACTCATCTGTTTACGAATAATATCAACGGCATCTTGGCAAGTCTCAGGGTCACCAGGACCATTGGCCAGGAATAACCCGTCATAATCCATATCGGTATAATCATAATTCCAAGGTACCCGAATTACTTCTACACCACGTTTTATAAGACTTCTAATAATATTAGCCTTAACACCGCAGTCTACCAAAACCACTTTTTTTCCAGAGCCTTCATTATATCGAATAATCTCTTTACAAGATACCTGGTCTACAAAATTGACACCTTCATAATTAGCTTCCGGAATATTATCAGGCTCATCATCAAATATAATCTTGCCCATCATGACTCCATGCTCACGTAGCACCTTTGTCAACTGACGGGTATCTACTCCCGTTATTCCAGGAACTTTTTCACGTTTCAACCAATCGCCTAAGCTCTCAACAGCATTCCAATGGCTGTAGTCTGCGCAATAATCCGAAACTATTATTGCTGAGGCATAAATTCGATCGCTCTCCATAAACGTGGGAAGCCCATTTTTCTCAATGGTAAAAGGAGGAACGCCATAGTTTCCGACTAATGGGAAAGTCAATGTTATTATTTGTCCTGCATATGAGGGATCTGTCAGCGACTCCGGATATCCCATCATCGCAGTGTTGAAAACAACTTCGCCGGCAGCAGGAGCATCATAGCCGAACGACTGTCCATGAAACTCTGTACCGTCAGACAATACCAAGGTTACATTTTTCATCTTATTTTTTATTTTAAGATTATTCTTTCTATATTTATATCTGACTTTAGGCAAGTGATCCTATCGTCAGATAAACAAGTCATCCATATTCTACATAATCATCAGCAGAGTATATATATAAAAAGATTGGAATATCAAAGATTACGCAAAGGTAAAAATTAATATTCCAATATTTCATATTTATGATTTATATATATTCCAAATATCCTTTATCTCAATATATTAACTATTAACGAGGCGACAGAAGTTAAAATACCAATAAATGAGAACCATATCGTAGTACTACTACCGATAGACGAATTCTTCGACTTGACCGAGTTTGGCTCTACATAAATAATATCATTCTGTTGAAGATAATAATATGGAGAATTGAACAGGCTGGCATCATTAAGATTGATACGGACCGCATGTTTCTGACCAGTAGCATCTTCGCGTATCAACAGGACATTGCCACGCTTACCATAAATGCTTAAGTCGCCAGCCGAAGCCAAAGCTTCAATGATACTCATCTTTTCCGTAGATACAGGGACAACGCTTGGTCGCCCTACCTCTCCAATCACGGTTACACGATAGCTGGACATTCTTACCGTTACAATTGGATTCTCGTTGGCATTCAGATAAGGCATCACCTTATCCCTAATCATGTCTTCACACTCAGTCTTGGTCTTACCTGCAACATGAAGCGTACCGATAATAGGAAAATTAATATTTCCCTCATTATCCACAAGATATCCCTGCAGTGAACTTGTAGTTGTCGACAACTGCCCATTGGTACCAACAGTGTGGCTTACAGACAAGTTAAAAGGTGCAGAAGCTTCCGGATTTGTTGTCAAAACCGTGATGGTCAACTGGTCCTTTGGCATAATTCTGGCATCATACAAGCCACGTGACGCAGCTAAGCTAATAGAGTCTATATTCTGAAAATAAGCTACCTGTTTACTACTCGAGCAACTACCTACGAGCATAATCATTGCCAACAGAACAAATGAGGTCAATAAATTCTTCATGTTTTAACTGAGTTATAATCTCTATTTCTGTGCAAAATTAATATTTATTTTTTGAAGTGACAAATAAATAATATGATAATTTAAAGTAAAATAAAATTGTTAAATAAATATAAGGATGAAGGGCAGAAGTCCTTCATCCTTACTTATGTTATTCTTGTACCTCAATGAGGAAACAAAACACGCTTAATTATTACGAAAATCTAAAATATCTCTTGGCGTTATTATATGAAATATCCTCAACCATTCGAGCCAAGGCTTCCTTGTCATTAGGAAGCAAACCGTTTTCAACATCATTGCCGAGAAGATTACAAAGCAAACGGCGGAAATATTCATGACGAGGATAACTCAAGAAAGAACGGCTATCGGTTAGCATACCGACAAAGCGAGAAAGCAAGCCAAGTACAGAAAGCGCATTCATCTGGCGAGTCATGCCGTCAAGCTGGTCATTAAACCACCATCCTGAGCCAAACTGTATCTTGCCAGGCTCGGAGCCATCCTGGAAGTTGCCCAGCATAGTTGCAATCACTTCATTAGCACATGGATTCAATGTATATAGAATAGTACGGGTCAGTTTCTTCATCATGTTCAACTCATTGAAGAAATGACTCATTGCACGAGCAGTATTGAATTCTCCTATAGAATCAAAGCCTGTGTCCGGTCCAAGCTGATTGTACATCAATGTATTGTTATCTCTAATGGCACCATAATGATATTGCTGTGTCCAGTCTGATTCAGCATCCATAATGGCACAATCCTTCAGAAATGCATGCTTATATTGGCGCACCTCTTCTATAGAGAGCCGCAAGCCTCGCATTGCCTTTGAAAAAATTGTCTCTATCTGAGAATCCGTGTATGGCTCATCATAAAACTCTTCTATACCGTGATCGGAAAGTTTACATCCATTCTCTGCAAAGAAGTCATGGCGATTTTTCAGCGCCTCCATCATGTGGGTATATGTATCGACCTCTATCCCGCTCGCCTCTGACAGCTTCTTCATATAATCTGCAAAATCCGGCTTATCTATATTCATGGCTTTATCGGGACGCCATGCTGGTATCATCTTGATTTCAAAGCCACTTTCACGCGTCATCTTATGCCAATGAAGATTATCTATCGGGTCGTCAGTGGTACACACACATTCCACATTATATCTACGCATCAAACCCCTGGCGCTATACTCGGGTGATTTCAACTTCTCGTTACACTCATCATATATCTCGCGTGCCGTTTGGGGAGACAACAGTTTATCAATACCAAAAGCCGTCTTCAATTCCAAATGCGTCCAATGGTATAACGGATTACGGAAAGTATAGGGCACCGTTTCTGCCCACTTTTCAAACTTTTCCCAGTCACTGGCATCACCTGTACAATATTTCTCGGCTACTCCATTCGTACGCATTGCACGCCACTTATAGTGATCACCGCCTAACCACAACTCTGTAATGCTACGGAATTTGTGATCTTTGGCTACCATCTCTGGCACCAAATGGCAATGATAGTCAATGATCGGCATCTTAGCCGCATGATTGTGATACAAGTCCTGCGCCGTTTGGGTATCCAGCAGGAAATTCTCGTCCATAAACTGCTTCATACTTCTTGATTTGCTTTATTTGATTGTTTCAAATTGTCTTTGCAAAAATAGTATATTTTATTTGAAATATCAAGGCTTTTAACTATATTTGCATAAAATATAATGGATAGATGAATAAAGTATTATTAATATATACAGGAGGCACTATCGGCATGGGGAAAAATCCCTTAACATCGGCTTTAGAGCCCTTGGATTTCAACCATATTGTTGCTTCCATGCCTGAGTTTAAACTTATCAAAACCGACATTGACGTCTATCAGTTCACCCGTCCCATAGATTCAAGCGACATTGCACCGGAGAAATGGGCTCAACTCGTACGCATCATCACCCGTAATTATGAGCAATACGACGGATTCGTTATCCTGCATGGTACCGACACTATGGCCTACACGGCATCCGCTCTATCCTTTATGTTGGAAAACCTCACTAAACCGGTTATCCTTACCGGCTCGCAGCTGCCTATGGGACTATTGCGGACGGACGGAAAAGAAAACCTTATCACAAGCATCGAATTAGCTTCTATCAAAGACCAAGACGGGCACGCTCGAGTTCCCGAAGTATGTATTTATTTTAGCGGACACCTTATTCGCGGAAACCGTTCCACAAAAATAAATGCAAATGGTTTCCACGCCTTCGAGTCTTTCAACTATTCCCATCTTTGTGATGCCGGTGTAAACTTTGATTTTCATGATCACAACATTCTGAAGCCAAGCTTTGAGAAGCCCATGACTCCTCATTTCACCATGGATACCAATGTTGTTGTCTTCAGTCTGTTTCCAGGCGTACAAGAACATATTGTCAACAACGTACTAAAATCCAAAGAGATACGGGGCATCATCATGCGGACATTTGGCAGTGGTAATGCGCCTCGATATCCTTGGTTGACGCAAACGCTCAGAGAGGCTTTCACGCGTGGAATCATCGTGGTCAACATCAGTCAATGCGTAGCCGGAACTGTCGAAATGGAAAGATACGGCACAGGATGTCAGCTCATGCAAAATGGTGTAGTGTCAGGCTATGATTCTACCGTAGAAGCTGCCGTTACCAAACTCATGTACTTGTTAGCCGAATACGACGATCCTAATGACATCAGAAACCTAATGAACAGGTCTCTTGCAGGCGAGATAACCGTATAATTCTTCTTCTGAGATATCAATAACCAATCATACTATAAACCATAAAAACAAGAGGTCGCAAACTTATGCTTGCGACCTCTTGTTTTTATATAGTATTATAATTCTTATTTCTTAAAGAAATCCTTTACAGCCTCATTAGGTACCATACGTTCGTCAAAAAAATATGCACCTGTCTTGGGGCTCTTTACCATTTTGATAACCTTTGTATATGCGCGACCATCCGTCGAACCTTCGTGGAGGGTTGCAACCGCTTTCTTTGCCATAGTCTATCTTCCTTTAATATTTATGCAAGATTACTTAATCTCCTTATGAAGAGTCATCTTCTTCATAATAGGATTGTATTTCATGAGTTCCAAACGACCCGGAGTATTCTTGCGATTCTTAGTGGTTATATAGCGACTTGTGCCGGGCAGACCGGAGTTTTTCATCTCGGTACACTCTAATATAACCTGTACTCTATTTCCTTTAGCTTTTGCCATGATGATTATTCTCCTATAACTTTAATGTCTTTCCAGTCGCAATAACCCTTAGCAACTGCCTGCTTAAGAGCAGCATCAAGACCTACCTTATTAATAAGACGGAGACCAGCAGCACTGATCCTTAATGAAATCCAGCAATTCTCTTCTACATAGTAGAACTTCTTGCTGAAAAGGTTTACATCAAAGCTCCTCTTTGTACGATGCTTTGAGTGAGACACATTGCAACCTATCTGCGCCTTCTTTCCTGTGATCTGACAAATCTTAGACATTGCTATTCTTTGTTTTTTGATTTCAAATTTTGATACTTATTCCAAACAGTGTGCAAAATTACAAATATTTTCTAAAATAGCAAAACATATACCCTGCTATTTACCGTTTTTAAAGTATTTTAATTTTAAAGTCCGTCAAATAGTCGGCTCTGGCTCAACAGAATGTGTCTCTTCAAGGAATTTCAGGAAGTGTTGCAGTGCACTCGTTGTGGCAACGGCCAAATTCATGTCGCGCCCAAGGTCCTCAGAAAGTTTAAAGGTACGAACGTCCTCTTTAGAGCCATAGCCTATCCAGATTGTACCTACAGGAATATCGGCCGTGCCACCCGTTGGCCCTGCAACGCCTGTTGCCGAAATCGCATAAGTGCAGTTCAATGCCTCACAAGCACCCATCACCATTTGCTTTGCAACTTCTTCACATACGGCCGTTTGTTCCGCGAGCACCTTATGAGATACGCCCAACAGTTT
Organism: Prevotella sp.; assembly: GCA_050946435.1. GTDB lineage: Bacteria > Bacteroidota > Bacteroidia > Bacteroidales > Bacteroidaceae > Prevotella. The sequence goes on along the minus strand of JBMNUU010000019.1, from coordinate 36,472 downwards.
CTCCTTCACTTCATTGGTATAAGAAATAATCCCACCCTTAAAATATCCGGATGCTCCCGGCACCGCAATAATAGCCTCAGCAATACGCCCGCCGGTACAGCTTTCTGCCGTCCCGAGCGTTTCCTGATTATCGTACATCAACTCTTGGATACGGCGACTCAACACCTTAGTTTCAAATCCCATCTTTATTTGAAAGTCACTTTTGAAAAAGCCGGTACATCTATGGCGCAAAAATCCTTATCGAGATATTTGTAATACCCCACAATGCCTATCATAGCCGCATTGTCTGTTGTATAACTAAATTTTGGTATATAGATGGTCCAGCCATATTTCTCTGCATGTTCACGAAAAGAATTTCGCAGTCCGTTGTTGGCAGAGACGCCTCCGGCGACCGCAACGTGTTTAATTCCCGTTTTCTTCACCGCCATGCGGAGCTTCTTCATTAATATGTCTACAATAGTATGCTCCAGACTTGCAGCCAAATCTTCCTTGTGATGCTCTATGAAATCAGGCTCCTCTGCCACCCAGTCACGAAGATTATACAAGAAAGAGGTTTTCAAACCGGAAAACGAATAGTCCATATCGGGAACATGAGGCTCCGCAAATTTGTAAGCCTGCGGATTGCCCTGACGAGCCAATTTGTCGATAATAGGCCCACCGGGATAGCCCAGTCCCATTACCTTTGAACATTTGTCGATGGCTTCTCCGGCAGCATCGTCAATCGTCTGTCCCAACACCTCCATATCGTTGTAGGCATTGACTTTCACGATTTGGGAATTTCCACCGGAAACCAGCAAGCAGATGAATGGGAACGGAGGCATGTGCTGATCGTCTTCGCTCTCCTTTATATAATGAGCCATCACATGGCCTTGCAAATGGTTTACATCTATCAAAGGGATATTCAGACTGCGAGCCAGTCCTTTGGCAAAGCTCACTCCAACCAACAAGGACCCCATCAGTCCCGGCCCACGCGTAAAAGCTATGGCCGACAGCTGCTCCTTGGTGATTCCCGCACGAACAAGGGCCTGGTCAACCACCGGTACGATGTTCTGCTGATGTGCACGACTGGCCAATTCCGGTACTACACCTCCATACGCCTTGTGCACTTCCTGCGAAGCTGTTACATTGCTCAGCAGCACCCCATTTTTGAGAACGGCTGCTGAGGTGTCGTCACAGCTACTCTCTATTCCTAATATATAAACATCCATGATTTACTGTTAACTTTGAATTCTAAACTTTAATTAATAGGAAAGAATCTCCACACCAGTCTCTGTCATCAGAAAAGTGTGTTCCCACTGGGCTGACGGCTGCTCATCGCCCGAAATCACTTCCCATCCAAAGGGATCGTCAGCATCTATGAACACCTCCCATGTACCCATATTAATCATAGGCTCAATGGTAAATACCATGCCCGGAACGAGCAACATTCCCGTACCGCGATGCCCATAATGCAGTATTTCCGGTTCCTCGTGCATCGACAATCCTACACCGTGACCACACAAGTCACGAACCACACCGTAATGATATTTCTCGGCATGTTTCTGAATGGCATGCCCAATATCACCTACAAAGCAATATGGCTTGGCGGCTTCGGCACCTATTTCGAGACATTCCTTGGTCACACGTACCAGTTGTTCTTTCTCCGGAGTAGTTTTCCCCCCAATGATAAACATACGAGAGGCATCTCCGTAATAGCCATTATAGTCTATTGTCATATCCACATTCACAATATCGCCTTCTACCAACACGTCTTTCGTCTTTGGAATTCCATGACACACCACTTCATTGATGCTGGTGCATACGCTCTTAGGGAAACCCTCGAAATTGAGACATGAGGGATGGCAGTTGTTATCTTCACAATATTTCATGCAGATATCATCAATATCTTGAGTAGTCATGCCCGGGTGAATCGCTGCCTCAACGGCATCCAGGCAGCCGGTGTTCAACTTGCCGGCAATACGAATTCCTTCTATTTGTTCGGGAGTTCTCACCATATCGCGGGTAGGTACCAGCTTACCCTTATTCTCCCAATACATTACCTTTTTGTCGAGTTCTGTCAATGGCTGCCCTGAAATGGCATGCCACCGTTTCCTTTTATTAAAACCCATAATAATCAGTTTAAAACAAATGCAAAGATAACACTTTTACAATTAACAGAATAACATAAACTTGAAAAAATACTCGATTGCCAATATTGCCCCCATTGTTATATAAATCGTTCCAACCGGATGCATATCAATAAGCAACTAAAAAATCAAGCAATATCAATGCTTAATAAGCTTTAAACATGTAAAGTTTAATAACCGTTTTCCAATGATTAATTTTTAGAGCATCCAGAAAGAAAAGAGCTATGTTTTGTTCTTCAAATCCACCGCTAAAAACAAGAAAAAGACAGTGATGCGGCGGTTAGTATCTCGTCATGTGACGACAAGACCTTAACGGTCTTGCGAGAAAAGTCCTTACGCATAGCGGTTTGGGGGTAACTACCTTGCCGTTCGATAATAACCGCAAAGGCATAGAATTGGGAAAACAATAGAGAATCTACAAAATGCACTAATAATCAAGCGAGTACAAATTTCCGCATATTTCACGTATTTCTAACGGAAATAGGATTGTTTTTAAATTCGCAAAGCATAAAAGGGTCTTTGTAAAATAAAATACAAGTACCCTATATTTCAAATTCTAATCTTCGATGTCAATCTATGACACCACATCGTCTTGAGTCCAAACCTACACCCTATCATGCTCTATCATGTCGAGCAATGTGTCTGCCCAGTCCGTTCCATTATAGGGGCAAAAGGTATGCATGCCAAGCTGACTGGCCGAAGCACAATTTCGGGCACTGTCGTCCACAAACAACATATCAGACGGAATCGTCTTCTCGTGGGTAAGCATATAGCGGAAAAAGCGTTCGCTTGGTTTCATCTCAAGCATCTCATAACTGCGATACATCGCATCGAAATAATAGCTGATTGGCTTTCCTGCAGAAGAAAACGCTTCCGAATCGGCCCATGCCTGCATAAACCCATTTGTATTTGAGGCCAAAATGACGCGAAAGCCCATGTCACGTAGTTTTAGTATGATATCTAAATTGTGCTGCGGTACATCTTTCACATATCCCTTCCATGCATATTGGCATTGTTCCCAGGTCAAATCCGTACCCGTGTGTCGGCTCAGTTCTCTCCTAAATTCCTCTTCACTGATTTTTCCCTGTTCCAAATCGCCAAACAGACCGGACTGTACATAAGGATCGAGTAATTGATCTACATCTGCTACGCCCAGTTCCTTAAAACGGCGAGCCGGCTCTTCGTTGTCTATTGTTATTATGACCCCGCCCAAATCCAAGGCTATCGTCTTTACCATATTGACTTTATTGTGTTATCAATCGTTTTGCTTAAAATGTTATTCCCCCTGCTATTCTATTTTCATTTCTGTTGACCGACAATGATACGGTTTGACCTAAGTTTGTTTGTAACCTCATTACATGGTTGCTAAACAACTGCACGGACTCTGTCAGAAATGTTTTAAGGCTCTATCCATCTCGCGCCTATCTTCTTTCTCTCTAAGGGTCTGGCGCTTGTCAAATTCCTTCTTACCCCTTGCCAATGCGATATCCACCTTTGCGCGACCGTGTCCATCTATGAATAGCAAGGTAGGCACGATAGTAAAGCCGGGGGCTTTAGTGTCTTCCGTCAAGTTTCGTATTTCCTTTTTGGAGAGTAACAGCTTGCGGTCGCGCTTCGCTTCATGATTGGCATACGAGCCGTAGAAATATGGCGTGACGTTCATACCTTTCAACCATATTTCTCCATTATGAATATAACAGAATGAATCTACCAGCGAAGCCTTACCCAAACGAATGGACTTAATCTCCGTTCCCGTGAGCACAATGCCTGCGGTATAAGTATCTATAAAATTATACTCAAATGACGCTTTCTTATTTCTTATCTGTACTGGACTCTTCTTCCGAAGCTCCTGCTTATCCTTGTTCATTATCTATAATTGCAAAGTTTTCTATATGCTCATCTATATAATGAGCTACTTGTGAGGTGAATTCTTCCTCGTCTTCGACAAAAGCATCGTCAAAATCGTCAAATTCCGGATACTTCTCATACAAAGCGTCAAACTCTTCCTGACTACAATCTCGTTCAATTTCTTCATGATACAAGTTGTAGAAGGTGTGGCTTTTATTGATGATGCAGTACAATTTCCGTATGCCCCAATTGCGGACAGCCTTGTCGAATGGGTTTTTGTAGATGAACGCCCCATATCCATTATGGATGAGCTGAACAAAGCCTCCATTCATGACTTCTTGGCGCAAAGCCACATACCCTAACAGGGTAATCTGGTCGGCATTGAGCTCAAACATATTGTCGGCATTGAGTTCGCCACCAATAGCACGAAGTATAGCATCTGTAAAAACAGCTACAAATGCATCCATCCCCTCTTCTGCTGCTTGCTTTAAGTCAACATCTTTTACCCTTACTTCTATCATAATTATTCAGTGCTTTATATGCAAAGTTAAACAATTTAAACATGATACTTCTTACATCATACGTAAAAGGTTGTTAAAAGAAGCGGCAAACAATAGCAAAAAACCTTATTCTGCTTGTGATTGAGCCGTCATTATACAGAACAGCCGTGTACATCTAATAATGTATACGGCTGCCCGGTAATGAAACGGTATGGGAATATTAGTTCTGGTGTGACCTGCAATCCTTGCATATCCCCTTATAATAGAGCTGCATCTCGTCAACGAGATGACCTTCGATATGCTTGGGGCTGGCCAGCTCAGGAGCTTCCTCGTCGAACAGGTCGTAGACACGGCCACAGTTGCGACAATAAAAATGAACATGAGGGCGAACATCACCGTCATAGCACACCCGATGCTCGTCAATGGTTATCATACGCGCGGCCTGGTGCTCGGAAAAAAGGCGCAGCGTGTTGTAAACTGTAGTGCGGCTCAGCGTATGTATGTCTTTGCAGATTCCCTGATAAACCTCTTCTACCGTTGGATGTGTATGGTGGGTCAACAGATAATCCATAATGGCCAAACGCTGCATGGACGGACGAACTCCACAACTTATCAATCTATCATATGCATCTTGACTCATATCTCTAAATCCTTAGTTCTTTTATATACCTGAAAATATTATATTTTGCAAAGATAAGCAATATATAACATCAAAACAAGAAAAATTGGATAAATTACATTTATAATATGAAAATTATACAAAAACATAAGAAATATGCCAAGATCTATCATTTTATGTCTACCGTTGCGTCCGGATAGCAAATTAGCTTTATTCGCTTTCCCTGAAGATTACGTTCGCTCAAAGACCAATGTCCATCCACGATGTAAATGCGTGTTTTACCTTTCTTCGGGGCTGCGTTGACAGCCTCTTGCAGGTCCATATAGTTGCCTCGGCCTCGCTTGGACACCACATAATCATAATGTACGACATGTTTTCCTAATTGTTTGATTTGCTTTGCAACGGCATCAGCCATCAAGGCTGCCACCACGCGAGCACCATATACATTATAATGGGTGTTGTCTCTGCGCCCATCAGGCAGCGCATCAATTTCACCAGGTTTGTACCACATATGTAGTTTCCGTGAGCCAACCACTCCAAGCCCCTGCTCCAAATCGTGGGTAATTTTATTAGCATCGATAAATATAACCCCCATTTTATTGGCCACATGACGGGGAGCATCCTTGTATGCCCCATGTGTGTCGACAAGGGTATCTGAGTTTATCTCCTCATCAGAATAGATGACATTGCGTAGCGACTCATCATCAATCTCAGCATCTGTCTTGTTGAAAAAATTGCGTCGTACAACACTGTTGAACAGTACGGGGATGCCACCCTTTGCACGTGTTTCATTCACATAACGAGCCAAATTAGCGTCAAAAGTTGTGCCCGGGTCCGTGTGTCGATTGGCGGCTGGCTTTTCGTCATTGTGTCCAAACTGTATAAAAACATAATCGCCCGGTTTAATCCGATCTACCACTTTCTGCCAACGTCCTTCGTCCAGAAAGCTCTTGGACGACCGGCCATTTACAGCATGATTATCTACCCGCACCGCATCATCAAAAAAGCCCTGGAGCATCATGCCCCATCCACGCTCCATATTGGTTTCAGGGTGTGACTTTTCGGCTGCCGTAGAGTCTCCGATAATAAAAATAGTGGTTTGTTTTTTGCCCGATGTTAAGCACAACGCCATCGCCAGTACAAGTACAAAAGAAAAAAATCGCTTCATAGTTTTAAGTAGATTAAAAAAGAAGTCCTCGAATCCTGTCCATAGATTCGAGGACTTGATATATCAAGAGAGTTTATGTCGTTAGTTGTTGATTATGGCTATCAATTCATCAATAGTCGTCAATTTCTGCTTTCCGGTAGCCATATCCTTCAATGTCACCTTGCCTTCGGCAATTTCATTTTCTCCCGCAAGAGCAACGTATGCAATGTGCTTGGCATCAGCATAGCTCATTTGCTTCTTCATCTTAGCCTTATCCGGATACATCTCCGTTCGGATATGAGCTGCTCTGGCTTTAGCGACAAGTGGCAGACAGTAGGCCGTTTCCTTCTCACCAAAATTGATGAACAACAGCTGAGTTGCCGATACGGCTTCCTTAGGATAGAGGTCAAGTGTGTTGAGAACATCATAAATCCGGTCGGCTCCAAACGAGATGCCAACGCCCGAAAGTCCCGGCATACCAAATATACCAGTCAGATTATCGTAGCGTCCACCACCGGTGACGGAGCCTATCTGAGCATCCAATGCCTTAACTTCGAAGATAGCTCCCGTGTAATAGTTCAGTCCGCGAGCTAATGTAAGATCAAGCTCCATTTCACTATTCAGTCCCACACGCTTCAACGTGTCGAGGATGAAACGGATTTCTTCCACGCCTTTGAGGCCAATTTCAGAAGTTTTCAGCATCTCCGAAATAACGTCGAGCTTCTCATCATTGGTCCCTTGCAAGGCAATGATAGGCTGTAGCTTAGCTATCGCCTCCTCAGAGATTCCATCATTGCGCAGCTCTTCATTTACGTTTTCAAGTCCGATCTTATCCAACTTGTCGATGGCAACCGTGATATCTACGATTTTGTCGGGCGCTCCAATCACTTCGGCAATGCCCGTGAGAATCTTTCGATTATTGATTTTGATGACAATACGAATGCCCAAACGCTGGAACACCGTGTCTACGATTTGCATCAGCTCCACCTCATTGAGCAGCGAGTCGGACCCGACCACATCGGCATCACACTGATAGAACTCGCGATAACGACCCTTCTGCGGGCGATCAGCACGCCAGACCGGTTGAATCTGATAGCGCTTGAAAGGCAGCTGTAATTCTCCACGATGCATCACGACATATCGGGCGAAAGGTACAGTAAGGTCATAGCGCAACCCTTTCTCACAGAGTTTTGTCTGCAAATGCAGGGGGTTGCGTTCCTGAAGTTCTTCATCTGTAATACCCTTGAAATAATTGCCAGAGTTCAACACCTTGAAAAGTAGTTTATCACCCTCATCCCCATATTTACCCATGAGTGTCTGGAGAGTCTCCATAGAGGGCGTCTCTATCTGTTGAAAGCCATAAAGGGCATAAACCTCTTTAATGGTGTTGAATATATAATTTCTCTTTGCCATCTCCTCGGGCCCGAAGTCGCGCGTGCCCTTGGGGATGGATGGTTTGTTTTGTCCCATTATTTTTATTTGTTTCTAACTATGGTTTGCTTTCTGTCCGGGCCGATAGAGATAATCTTGATAGGAGTCTCCAATTCTGCCTCAAGGAACGATATATAATCCTTGAATTCTTGTGGGAACTGGTCCTCGCTGGTAAATTTCGTCATATCGGTCTTCCAACCTTTCAATTCTTTGTAAACAGGCTCCACATGATCTATTTCGTATGGGAAATCCGGGGTAACCGTTCCATCTGGCAATTTGTATTCCACACATGCTTTGATGGTATCAAATGTATCGAGCACGTCGCTCTTCATCATGATGAGTTCAGTAACTCCATTCACCATGATGCTATAGCGAAGCTGAACGAGGTCTACCCAACCGCAACGGCGCTCACGTCCTGTCACAGCGCCATATTCATGTCCAAGATCACGGATATGTTTGCCTGTTTCGTCAAAAAGTTCCGTGGGGAAAGGACCTGCTCCCACGCGGGTGCAATAAGCCTTCATGATACCATAGACATTACCTACCTTATTGGGGCCAATGCCCAACCCTGTGCAAGCTCCTGCACATATCGTGTTGCTCGACGTAACAAATGGATAACTGCCGAAATCAACATCGAGCATCGTTCCCTGCGCGCCTTCGCACAAAATATTCTTGCCTTCTTTGAGCAGTTTATTAATCTCATGTTCACTATCTACGATTTTGAAGCTACGCAGATATTCTATGCCTTCCATCCATCGTTTTTCGACTTTTTCAAAATCCTTAAAGTCGGTCCAACCCATGGATTCCAGCATTTTCATATGACGTTCCTTGTGTGCTGCGTATTTCTGGTCAAAGTTTTCCAGAATGTCACCTACACGCAAACCGTTACGGCTGACCTTATCCGTATAGGTCGGGCCAATGCCCTTACCCGTAGTTCCAACCTTGTTTTTGCCCTTGGCAGATTCCAAAGCCCGGTCCAGGATTCGATGTGTAGGCATAATAAGATGAGCTTTACTCGAAATGTGCAAACGTGTCTGCAATTCGTGCCCGCTCTTCTCGAGTTCCTTAGCCTCTTCCATGAACAAATCCGGAGCAAGCACTACACCATTGCCAATGATATTGACCTTGTCTCCTTGAAAAACGCCAGAAGGAATGCTGCGCAGAACGTATTTCTCACCTTCAAACTCCAAGGTGTGGCCTGCATTCGGACCACCTTGAAAGCGAGCCACTACATCATACTCGGGGGTTAAAACGTCCACGACTTTCCCTTTGCCTTCATCTCCCCACTGCAGTCCTAACAGGACATCAACTTTTCCAGTATTCATACGCTATATTAAAGTTTTTTATAACTATTCTGTTTTTTCTCATTCATGGTACGCTGTCGTGTGAGTTTCGCTTGACAGCTGCTGCAAATGCCATAGATATAAAGCGTGAAGCCCTCTTTTCTGAAACGACGCAAATGCGATGCATTAAGCGCAGTCTCCACACCGGGCAATTCCACTTCCGTCACCTTGCCGCACATCGTACATATTTGGTGACTGTGAGAATCGTTACGTAGTGCAGCTTCATATTTCGTTTTATCCACGAGACGATGTCTCACTACAAGATGGATTTTCTGAAATAGTCGCAACGCATTATAGAGTGTGGCACGACTCACTACAAACTTGTTATTCTTAAGTTTTTCGTTCAGTTCTTCCACCGTAAAGTGGCCGTCTATATTGTAGATAACTTTAAGAATGGCATAACGCTCTGGCGTTTTTCGCTTGGCGGTTGCTTCGAGGTAACCGTCAAGAACCTTACAAGCAGAGTCGAACATTTTGCTTTTTACCATAACTTTAAAGCATTAATATACTCTTGGCCCAAAGATGAGACTTCCCACTCTTACCATTGTAGAGCGGCACTTCACTGCGATACAGTAGTCGTGGCTCATCCCCCAAGAACGTTCACAAAAATAATCGGCCTCAGCAAAATAATCGCGCTTCAACTCATCGAAAAAGTCAGCCGCCGTATTCATTTCCCGTGCTATCTGTTTCTCATCATCGACATTGCTGGCCATCATCATCAAACCGCAGATACGAACATTCTGCATCTGCTTCCATCCTCCATCCTGAAGCATATCGCGGCACGCATCAAGACTGAATCCATATTTAGTTTCCTCTTCGGCAATATGGAGTTCAAGCAGTACGTCAATGACGCGATCGTTCTTAGCGGCCTGCTTATTGATCTCCTTTAAGAGTTTGACACTGTCTACCGCCTCTATCATAGAAATGTAAGGTGCAATATATTTCACCTTGTTGCTCTGCAAATGACCTATGAAGTGCCAAGCAATATCTTTGGGCAACGATTGAACTTTATTGCGTAGTTCTTGCTCATGACTTTCGCCAAATACTCGTTGTCCAGCCGCATAGGCCGCTTCTATATATTCATTGGGATGAAACTTGCTGATTGCAACCAGGCGTACTCCCTGTGGAAGGTTGCCAAGCACTTCGTTCAAGTTTTTAGCAACATCAATTTCCATTATGCTTCGGTTTTATGATTTTGTTCTGCTATCTCGTTTTCAACTGTGTCGTCACTCGAATCCGCTGCAGTTTCGATAGTGTGCTGGAACACATCCATAAACTGTGTTTCCGTCACGGATGTGATAACATAATCTATCATTGTTCCTCGCATCACTTCTTCGATACTTCTCACTGCACCCGGAAAAGAGGCTGCTTGTATCAAGTAATTGACAGTGGACCGTTTTTCTTTCTCGCTCTTCTCATCAATCGTGATAAACGACAGCTTTGCCTTATACCATTTATCCGCTTCAGAGTTATCGCTAAAGAATATCTCATGATAGGCCGCAGGCTTGATGCCGGCAATCTTGAAGTCGCCACTGATATAGGCCGACATCTCTTCGATGAGTGTTCCCTCAGCCTCTGTAAAGCTCAGAGCATCCACCACATATTGCTCAATAACGGCTTTCATTGACCCGTCTTCCTGGACTTTATCATATTTTATTTTGGTTTCATACCAATCTGATGTTTTGGATTTCATGCAGTATTTGTTTTTATTTTGAATTGTATATTATTCCTGAATACCACGAAAGAGATTGTCGAGCACGCGATAAGTATATGCCCCACGATCGTGAATAGTGAGGTCGGTACGCAGCCTATTACGCAAATCTAAAAGCTTGTTCACTGCGCTCTGATAATTTTCGGGGGTGATTCGTTCGCTCATCTTCTTAGCCACGTTGATATCGAAGCTGAAATAGCGCACCAACATATCCGCAAACTGACTGCGTTGCATATCAGTAATGTCATTCAACTGCTGATTGAGTTTGCTCTTCGGACGATAAATGCGGAAAAGCAACTCATCAGGCTCTCCACCCCGTTGTCCATGATTGTATCGCTTTTCGTAGTCAAAATAGCAATCACAAAAGCCATTCTCTGCCAAAGACTCCAACTCCTCCTTAGCAGGCTCTAACACCCGACGAGTAAAGTCACTGAAGCGCTTGTAACTATTTTCCAATCGAAGCATCTTGCGAAATTCCTCTGTCTTGATACGTGTGCCACCTTTGTCAAGCCAACTTCCTATAAACATATAGATGCGCTGGGTGTAACGGTTGCGACAAGCAAATACAATCTGCTTGCCCAACTTATGATAACCCAGATCAAGAGAGACCAACCGCTGAGCAACCGTACGGTCGATTTTCAATACAGCATATTTCTCATACAGTCCCTTATCTTCTGGGATGTAGACATCACAAAGGTTGGTAACCTTAAGATAGTTCCTGCCATCGGTGGTTTTATAGGGAATCTCCACAGGAATAGCGGCCAGCATCTTTAGGCTTTCCTTCAGTTGCGGATAATGATTGGGGTCTACACCAAGCGTCTTAAACAAAGTCTTGATTTCAAGTCGTCCATCGTTATCCAGTTCCGCATCCGAGAATATCTCAGGCTGCCGGTAGCTTTTATTCAAAATGCTGTAGAGCTTACTTTGCATAAACTCAACAATGGTTACGAGGATTCGGATTTGGATGAGCGAATAATCGTGACGCATCATCGTGACGGCTATAGGCTGCAACAACCAGGTTTCTTCTTCGATGGGAATTAAATCAGATGGAATATTGCGCTTCACTTTGCGCTTCTTTCCTTTTCCAACACCCGTAGAAGTCCTAGTCGCCCTGCTTTTTCTAACTGTTTGATTTATTGTTGTTGTATTCTCTTTTGTCATTGATTTGTGGTGCCTTGAGCCGCTTTATCTCTTACAGAAGTGTTTACAAAGTTAAGACTATTTTTCGATTCCACCAAGTATTAGACTCAATAAAAATAAGAATGTAAGTTACATATTTTGTGTGTATAACATCCCTGTGAATCGGTAAATAAAAAAGACTTAAATTTAAAGAGCAAGAGCGGCACCTCCTGGTAGGTAAAACGTTGAAAATCACCAGGAAAGCCAAAATAACACATCAGTCGTGGCGTGTTTCACAGAAACGCATCGGCTGCTGTTCCTCAATAGAAAATGACATGTTTCTATGAAATAGAAATAGGAGACCAACTACCTACAAAGGCGTTCATCCCCTACCATCTATATGTATTGTAGAAACTTAATTATTCACTGATCCGCCAACAATATCAAGCAATTCATTGGTAATAGCAGCTTGTCGGCTCTTGTTGTATTGCAAGCTAAGCTCGCTAAGTAACTCATCGGCATTGTCAGTAGCTGTTTGCATAGCTACCATACGGGCAGCATGTTCCGATGCCACATTATCAAGCAATGCTGTATAGACCATGAGATTAAGCAGTTTCGGAATGAGTACCGTCAGCACAGTCTTCATATCCGGCTCTACTATGAAGTTGTCATTGAGTGGTTGAGACTCTTCTTGACTTCGCCTCTTTTTCTCACCTTTCTTACGAAGGTACTCCTGAGCTTTGGCTGTAGCCAATGTGGAAGTGAGGTCACGATCGTCATCTTCCCCAATCGTTTCCGTAGAGAGAGTGATGGGCAGGAATGTCTTACGCGTAAGAATTTGCGACCCTGCACTTTTGAAATGATGGTAAATTAGCTCTACCCTGTCATATTCATGATTCACAAACTTCTCGGCAACCTCTTGAGCAATAGCACTACAAGCACGAGCATTGGGATTATCGGCCAACTCCATATAATTACCAGCAGACTTGTACCCTAATTTAGTGGCCTTCTCTGCCACCTTTCGACCAATGGGGTACACTGTGATATCACTAACGCCCTGAGCCCGATACCCGTCAACTACCTGACGCATCAAACGTATGACATTTCCATTGAAAGCCCCACACAACGATCCATTGGACGAGTAGACTATCAATGCCACACGTTTAACATCAGGACGTTCCTCGTCGAACTTGCTCTGGGCGTCGGGCACAGAAGCCAAAAATTGCTTAAGGATATGTTCCAACTGCTGGGAGTATGGCAACATATTCTGAATAGCAATCTGGGCATGATGAAGCTTAGACGATGCAACCATCTTCATGGCACTCGTTATCTTGCGAGTGCTCTGAACAGAGGCTATACGGGTCTTGATCTCTTTTAATGAAGGCATAGTTTATCCTAATTCTTTTTCTTATATTGTCCGGTAATGTTGGCCATTACTTCTTCTATAACCTTGGTGCTGGATTCCTCAAGATTGCCGGCAGCAAGATCATCCATTACATCCTGATGCTGCGACCGCATCTGCTCGAGGAACTGGTCCTGACATGTACGCACCTGTTCTACAGGAACATCGCGCATCAAACCATGTACTCCGCAATAGAGAATAGAAATCTGTTCTCCTACGGGCATCGGGCTGTATTGATCTTGGATCAGCAGCTGATTGTTCTTGCGCCCTCGGTCGAGGGTCATGGCTGTCACACGGTCCATGTCGCTTGAGAACTTGGAGAAGGCCTCCAACTCACGATATTGCGCCATATCAATTTTCAACGTACCAGCAACTTTCTTCATACTCTTCACCTGAGCTGATCCTCCCACACGGGATACCGAAATACCAACATTAATAGCAGGGCGGAAACCTTGGTTAAAGAGGTTGGTCTCAAGATAAATTTGTCCGTCAGTAATAGAGATGACATTCGTCGGAATATACGCCGAAACGTCTCCTGCCTGGGTCTCAATAATAGGCAGAGCGGTGAGAGAGCCTCCACCACGCACATGACCCTCAAGACATTCAGGAAGATCATTCATCTGCTCTGCAACCTCCTGTTGGTCGTTAATTCGCGCAGCACGCTCGAGCAAACGAGAATGGAGGTAGAACACATCACCAGGATAAGCCTCACGTCCAGAAGGACGGCGGAGGATCAAGGAAACCTCGCGATATGCAACAGCCTGTTTGGAAAGGTCATCATAAACCACTAACGCATGATATCCCCGATCACGGAAATATTCTCCAATAGCGGCTCCGGCAAACGGGGCATAATACTGCATGGCAGCAGGATCTGCAGCCGTTGCACTAACGATGATAGAATAGGGCAAAGCTCCATGTTCTTTCAACGTCTCTACCAAAGCGGCTACCGTACTGGCCTTCTGTCCAATGGCCACATAAATACAATATACAGGCTTACCAGCTTCGTAGTTTCCCTTTTGGTTGATAATGGTGTCAATAGCAATGGCAGTCTTACCCGTTTGGCGGTCACCAACGATTAACTCACGCTGGCCTCTACCGATAGGAATCATAGAGTCTACGGCCTTCAAGCCTGTTTGCAATGGTTCCTTTACAGGCTGACGATAAATCACTCCCGGGGCTTTGCGGTCGAGAGGCATCTCAAAAGACTCCGTCAAGTCGATCTCTCCCTTACCATCAATGGGCTGGCCCAAAGGATTAACTACACGGCCTAAGAAATTGTCATTCACACGAATAGAAGCAATACGGTGGGTGCGTTTCACCGATTGTCCCTCTTTGATGCCAACAGTAGGACCTAATAGAATACAACCTACGTTGTCCTCCTCAAGGTTCATGACAATAGCCATCGTACCATTCTCAAACTCAAGCAACTCGTTGGCCTCTGCATTGCGGAGACCGTAAATACGTGCCACACCATCGCTGACAGTAAGCACCGTGCCTACCTCGTCAAATTTCTCATCAGCACTGATGTTCTCCAGTTGCTTCAGAAGAACTTCTGATACTTCGCTTGGTTTTATTTTATCTGACATTGTTTTTATTTATTGTTTATTGCCGCAAATCGTTCAAAACCATATTGAGTTTGGTCTTTACGCTTGCATCCATTCTGTAAGTATCATACTCCAAGATAAAACCTCCGATAATATCAGGGTCTATCTCTGTATTGAACTCTACTGTACCTCGTGTCTTGCTCTCCACCATTTGCCTCATCTTTGTCTCTATGTCCGGAGATACCGATGTGGCCGTGATGAGCCTTCCACGAATGATATTCTTCTGTTGGCGATAAAGCGTGATATAAGAAGCAGCCATAAATTGCAAGGTACTTTCCCTACCCTCCTTCAAAACAAGGTCAATAAACCTCTTGGTCAAGTCGGAAACCTCTGTTCCACAAGCCGTTTCAAGAAGGCTCTGCTTCTTGTCTTTGGCGAGCATAGGGTTGTCTATCGTGAAGCGAAGGGCCGGCACTTGGAGATAACTCTTTGCTAACATCTGCATCTCCTCGTAAACCTTATCTTCTTGCTTCAACTCCGTTGCACTCTTTATCAGTGCACGGGCGTATCTAACCGATATTACACCTAAATCCATAAGCTGTACATTTATTATTCACGTTTGTTATCTTCAGAAACCTCATCCAACAGTTTGTCTATCAGGTCCATCTGCTTATCGTCTGAGGAAAGCTGTTGCTTGACAATCTTCTCTGCAATTTTCACAGAGAGTTCGGCCACTTGGGAGCGGATGTCGCGAATGGCGTTTTGTTTCTCAGCCTCTATCTGCGCTTTGGCTTCAGACAGCAACCGAGCCCCTTCTTCCTTCGCTTTCTCCTGAGCTTTCTCAACGATAGCATCGCGAGTGTCTGTTGCTTCTTTCAACAACAGAGCCTGTTTCTCACGAGCCTCTTGCAACATGGACTCACCTTCCTGCTTGATGTTCTCAAGCCGTTCTGAGGCTTCGTGTGCCTTGCGCAAACTCTCGTCAATGTATTTTTTTCGGTCTTCCACCATATGGGTAATGGCAGGAAAACCAAATTTAGCAAGAACACCAAAGACCACCAAGAACGCCAAGAGCATCCAAAACAAGAGTCCTAAGTCCGGCGTTAATATTGATGGTAAATTATCCATTTGATATTCTTTATTAAATCAAGAATGCGCAGGCTGCAATAGCAAAGAGTGCACAACCCTCAACAAATGCAGAAGTAAGAATCATGTTAGTTTGAATCTTGCCGGAGGCCTCTGGCTGACGTGCAATGGCATCCATAGCCTGGCCACCAATCTTACCAATACCAATACCTGCACCAATAGTTGCAATACCTGCACCAATACCTGTGCCCAGCTGTGCCAAGCCTTCTGCAGCCAATAATGTTGAAATAATCATAATTCTAAATGTTTTAAATTTGTTATATTATTGATTTTATTATTTATTCGTAAACCAAAGCTAACCTTTTTAAAGCTCTATTGTATGTATGACTTTATCAGATAGTTGCTGTTCTTCCAGCAAGTGTTACTCCGCAACACTTTCCTGATGAGCCAAGCCAATGAACACCGCACTAAGCAAGGTGAACACATAAGCCTGTACAAAGGCTACCAGCAATTCAAGGGCATTCATAAACATCAGCATGATGATGCTGAAGACGTTCAGTCCCAGACCGTATCCTACACCCATAGACCATCCCATGAAAATCACACAAGTGAAACTCAAGATTACCGCGTGTCCTGCCATCATGTTAGCAAAGAGACGAATCATCAGGGCAAAAGGCTTAGTAAACACGCCAAACAACTCAATAACAGGCATCAATGGTACGGGTACTTTCAAGAATATGGGAACATGAGGCCAGAAGATATCTCTCCAATACTCCTTATTAGCAAAGATATTGATAACCAGCATTGAGAATACAGCAAGTAAAAACGTGACATTGATATTACCCGTGACATTTGCGCCACCGGGGAAAATCGGAATCAGTCCAATCAAGTTACAGGCAAGAATAAAGAAAAACAAAGTCAACAGGTATGGGGCATACTTCCGGTAATGTTTTTCTCCAATGGACGATTTGATGACATCATCATTGATATACATCACAAACATCTCCATCATTCCCACAAAGCCCTTCGGCGCATCGCTCTTCTCGTCGCGTTTCTTATACCAACTTGCACAGAAAAGGAATATACAAATCAACAGAATTGCTACAATCCATATTTGGGTCACAGTCCTGGTAATACTTAAATCTAACGGACGTACTGTCGTGCCGTCGCTCATCTTTTCATAGATCTTACCATGATGTTCCGCATCGAAAAAATAAGGCTCCGGTAACGTCTCAGCCGTGCAGAAAGTCCATTTACCGGTAGCATCACTACGCACGATGATTGGCAGCGGGATGCTAATGCTTTTCCCCTTATAGGATGCAATATGCCACTCGTATGCATCCGAAAGGTGTCCAAGCACAATCTCCGGAATATCAATCCCCTCCCCCTGTTCTTCATTGGCAGCACTGACCTGCAAGGGCAGCAATACCAACACGAAAAGGAAAAGCAATGATTTTATATGTTTCATTATTCTCTTATTTTTCTATTCATCAATTGAAATATCCGTATGCTTGCGGAAAAAGGCCACATGATGTCCGAGAATTGCGACGTAGAACACCGCAAAAAACAACAAGAACACTAACATTGCACTACGACCGACAGCAAGATAATATGCGAGCATCACCGCAAGAGCAGTCAATATTCTCACCCCTGAAACGGCCATGAAAAACGTAGGCAGATTCTCCGTAGAATTCTTAGCTACCTTAGTCCACACCACTCCTTCAAGCATCTCAAAGACCAGCGCATAAACAGCACATACAATCAGAGGAGTGAGAACAACGTTGAAACGACCGATATTCACAACAAGCAATGCCACAAGAAACAGCGTCCCAATAATGAGTAATCCCTGTCTACGGTATTTCCAGCCTATGTGTTCAATGTCTTTTCGCGTCATTTTCCCGTTTCTTCTTATCAACCTCCTATACTTCTACGCACAAATTGACATCGTTCTTGCAAACTTCGACAAAGCCGCCGTTGATTTCCAACGACTTCTTTCCCGACTTCGTGACATATTCCACAATGCCGGTTTCGAGCGAAGAAATAATTGGAGCATGATTGTCCAAAATCTCGAAAGAACCCAAAGTTCCGGGAACTTTGATTCTTTCGCATGGACCGTCATAGACTATTTTTTCCGGAGAAACGATTCTTACTGTCAGCATAAGCAATTATTATTTAGCTTGTTCCATCAGTTTCTTACCCTTCTCAATAGCATCTTCTATTGTTCCGACATTCATAAATGCCTGTTCAGGGAGTTCGTCCACTTCTCCATCAAGAATAGCGTTGAAGCCCTTAATGGTGTCCTCTATACTTACCATAACTCCGGGAACACCAGTAAACTGTTCTGCCACAGCGAACGGCTGAGACAAGAAACGCTGCACGCGACGTGCACGGTTCACCACCATCTTATCTTCGTCGGAAAGTTCATCCATACCAAGGATAGCTATAATATCCTGCAAGTCTTTGTAATGCTGCAGAGTCTCCTTGACACGCTGGGCACACTTATAATGTTCCTTACCCACAATCAGCGGATCGAGAATACGCGAAGTACTGGCCAACGGGTCTACAGCGGGATAAATTCCAAGCTCGGTAATCTTACGATCAAGCACCGTTGTTGCATCCAAATGGCTGAAAGTCGTGGCTGGAGCCGGGTCAGTTAAGTCATCGGCAGGCACATAAACAGCCTGAACAGATGTAATAGACCCATTCTTCGTCGAAGTAATTCGCTCTTGCATGGCACCCATTTCCGAAGCCAACGTGGGCTGATAACCTACAGCAGAAGGCATACGTCCCAACAGAGCCGACACTTCCGATCCGGCTTGGGTGAAGCGGAAAATATTGTCAATAAAAAACATGATATCGGCCGGAGCACCATTCTTTCCACCATGATCGCGGAATTCCTCGGCCACTGTCAATCCAGACAATGCCACCGAAGCACGTGCCCCTGGAGGCTCATTCATCTGTCCGTAGACCAGGGTGGCCTGCGATTTTTTCAGTTCTTCCGGATCAACAAGCGAAAGATCCCACTTGCCCTCGGCCATTGCTTTCTTGAATTTTTCACCATAACGAACAACGCCTGACTCGAGCATATCCCTAATCAGGTCATTACCCTCACGGGTGCGCTCACCCACACCGGCAAACACAGAGTATCCGTCATGTCCTTTGGCAATGTTGTTAATCAATTCCATGATCAGCACCGTCTTGCCCACGCCGGCACCGCCAAACAATCCAATCTTGCCACCTTTCATATATGGCTCAAGCAAATCGATGACCTTGATGCCGGTTGCGAACATCTCCTTACGTGTAGAGAGCTCGTCAAAACTCGGAGCCTCACGATGAATAGGATAACTACCCTCCATATTGAGAGCTCCCATACCGTCGATAGGCTTCCCTATTACGTTCATCATGCGGCCTTTAATCTGCTCTCCTGTAGGCATGGTGATAGGACTACCCGTAGGAACAGCTTCAAGCCCACGATTCAAACCGTCAGTATTATCCATAGCTACACAGCGCACGGTATCTTCACCGATATGCTGCTGTACCTCTATAATAAGGTCAGTATCGTCAGGACGTTTTACCTTCAGAGCCTCATAGATTTTAGGAAGCACCTTCTCTGAGTCCTGCCCCTGTGTATCGAAATATACATCGACAACCGGCCCAATGATTTGAGAGATGCGTCCGCTAATTTGTGACATATGCTATTATTTTAAATGTTTGACTGCTTTTTGTTTGTTCATATTTAGATAACATACGCAAGACCGTATGCTGCCTACAAATATACATTATATTTCTTACAAAAGTGATACTTTTAACAAACTTTTGTTTTCAATTATATACTTAATTCCCCAAGAACTTTAATAAGCTTTTTGTCAAAAGGTTTGTCAGAACGTATAGCCTCGGAAAGCGGTACGTAAACCACCTCGTTGTTTCGAATTCCAACCATCACATTGCGCTGCCCCTGAATGATGGCCTCAACGGCCCCCACTCCTGTCCGGCTAGCCAGAATACGGTCGTGAGCCGAGGGTCGGCCACCGCGCTGTAAGTGTCCTAAAATAGAAATGCGGACATCGAAACCGGGGAATTCCTTTTTCACACGGTCTGCATAATACATTGCACCGCATTTCGGACTTTCCGACACGATGACGATACAACTCTTCTTCGACTTGCGAATGCCTCGTTCCATGAATTGTGCCAACTGGTCTACATCTGTAGAATCCTCCGGTATGATGGCAGCTTCGGCTCCACAGGCGATGGCCGCGTTCTGAGCCAAGAACCCGGCATCACGTCCCATCACCTCCACAAAGAAGATACGTTCATGACTTTGTGCTGTGTCACGGATGCGGTCCACACACTCCACAATGGTGTTCAGCGTAGTGTCATAACCAATGGTGGTATCGGTGCCATAAAGGTCATTATCGATGGTTCCGGGCAGTCCAATACAGCATATATCATTGTTGCGTGCAAAATGCATTGCTCCAGTCAGAGAACCGTTTCCGCCAATCACAATCAGCGCATCGATTTTCTCTTTCTGTATCGTGGCAAGCGCCTTTTCACGGCCTTTGGAGGTCATGAATTCCTTAGACCTTGCAGTCTTCAGAATAGTTCCACCCTGCATGATAATCCCCGAAACATTTTCTGTCGAGAAAGGCTTCACTTCACCGTTAACCAGTCCGTCAAAGCCGCGATAAATGGCTTTAATCTTGAAATTGTTATAGATGCCGGCCCGAGTCACGGCACGTATAGCAGCGTTCATTCCAGGAGCATCGCCACCCGACGTAAGAATTCCTATCGTTTTAATCTGTCCCATTATATTATAATTTTATTTTTATTATTTCTACTTTCTACAACACTGTGAGCAAAAGCACTGCCAGTCCCGCTACCGCACCGACTGCAGCTTTCCAGCCCACATGGGCAAAATACCAGCCCACGTGTAGTTTTTCAGTACGCATCAATACTATACCGGCTACTGAACCAATGGTGAGAACGTTACCGCCGACAGCCGACACATAGGCAACGATCTTCCAATAGGCGTCATTCACCTCTACCGACGGCTGTAGCGTAATATAACTCGCAGCAGTTGAGAAATTATCCAAGACGATACTGACAAAACCGGCACTTACGGCTAGCAACCAGTTCTCCACGTTCTGGCCTTGTAAAAATGACCATGCCGTATCTACGGCCCCGGTTTCCTTTGCCACCCCAAGAGCCAGTATCATACCCATTACAAATAGTATGAGTTGATGGTTGCCATAAAACAAAGCCTTAGGCACTCGCCTTCCGCTCATACTGTCCATGTTTAGCAGTTTACGGTTGAAGATCTCATTCACCACCCAAAGCAAACTTAGCACACACAAGGCACCAAGAAAAGGACTGAGTTTCGTTATTCTATGAAACGTGGGGATAAACCACAAGCCCCCAATGCCCAAGATCAGCACCAGAAAGCGCTGCCACACATTGAGTGTGGTATCGTCGCCCCGATAGGCCCTTGATACCCATTCTGTTTCAACATAGTCGGGCAAGAGCCTACCCAACCACCATGTAGGTATGGCCCAGGCCAAAAGACAAGGAACCAGCAGGTCGAGCGAAAAATCGGATGGGGTAACCAGTCCTGTGTTCCAAAGCATAAGCCCGGTAGGACTGCCTATCACCGTCAACGCTCCTCCGCAATTGGCCGCCAATACTATCGTAGAGCCGTAAATCATGCGTTGGCGACGGTTAGGAACGAGCTTACGCATGGCCACAAGCATCATTGCTGTTGCCGTGAGGTTATCGAGATTGGCCGAAATAATCAAGGTAATGATGCCCAGCATCCACAGCATCTTCTTGCTATTACCCGTTCTAAGCAACTCTGTGATAAAATCGAAGCATCCATTGTTTTCCAGAATTTCTACAATGGTCATCGTAGCCAGCAAGAACAACACGATCTCGCAAGCACGACCAACGTATTTCAGAAAAACATTATTAGCTATAAATTCCTTGACTAAAGTATTGGAAGATGCTCTTCCGTTCAAGAAATCCATATATTCACCAGCGTGTTGGCTCATCACAAAATCGGTACCATAACCAATATAGAGAACCCATCCTACAGTACACACGAAAATCGTTACCGCAGCCTTATTCACTTTCGTAATATTTTCGGTTGCAATGAGTAGGTATCCCAAAAGTAATATGCCAACGATAACCAGTGTCATTAAAATAACAGATGCTTAAAAATTCCTACTTTGTCGCAAAGTTAACAAATAATCCAAAAAACAACAAGCAATATTTATTTTTTATGCCGGATTAACGAAGATTTAACACCTTGCCGGTTTTCTGGCCTATCACGCAGTAAAGAAATTGATTACATTGTGGAGGCATAGTCAAAACTGCTGAGACATATTATGTAAGCATCAAAACATACCGCCAAACAAGTCTATATTGTCAACAAAACTTCATCAAAATCATGTCCACCTATTCCATCGTTCTAGCAAGAAAGAAGCTATGTTTCCGGTTTCTTTCCATCAATTTTCAATGCTTTGAACATCTATCACCGGTGGTTACTATCTCATCATATTGCGGTAAGGCCTTAGACGCAAGGTGACAACAGTCTATTGGCACTGCCGTTATTACATATTCGCAATGCGAGAAGATAGTAACGGCAAAGCCTTATAACCTTATACAAAAGACCATTTTCTAACAAATTTATGCAAGGTCTTGACTCAAAGCACATTGCGAAATTGCTCATATTTTTTCATTTTTCAAGACAACGAGATAAGAGATTGTAAATTCTCAAAAAATAAGCAGGTCTTTGTCTTGTATTTTCGTACTAAATTTGACCGTTGAACGAAAATATATAGATATAGGAGTCAACCTGCCTAAACAGGCTATTTTTTGCAGTGGAATCGACTGGACAACTTTCCCATAAGCGAAGACCAAAGATGAGTTTTCGACCGCAAAATCTGTATGGATATGCCCAGAGACAACACCGTCAACAACATACCTATCAACCAATAAGCCACGCCAGTGAAAGCAAAGGTAGACACACATGTCACCATACCAAGAAAAATCTGGATAAGGGCATATACCACCACTTGTCCGGATGGCCAATAACCGTATTTCCAATGTACATAGATCAGCACCATCACAGTATTAACAACTGTACAAGTCATGATTGCAACGCCCGTCCCCGTGAGTCCCCGCCATTGGAAACCTATGACAATCATTAGTACGAAAATAATATAATAAGCGGCCTCAAGCAGAAGATAGCTGTGCGAATCACCACGCGACAGGGAAATATATTCCATTGGAAGATTAATGGCACGGAAATACATAGCCAATAACGAAAAACGCATCATGTTAACAATAGGCAAAAACTCATTGCTAAACAACAACGGCAAGAGGATGGGTAGCAACACCATGAAGAAAACCAACATTGGCGAGATGAGCAACAGCGTGACTTCCATCTGGTGGTTTACAGTTTCATTGAGCTTGTCGCCCAAAAATTTAATGCTTGACAATCGGGGAAAATAATCAGCTTCGAGGCTCGAAAACACCATACTGGTATAAGTCATGGTCATTACAAAGCCGGCATTGTAAAGTCCCACTGAATCCAACCCACTAATATTGTTCAGGAAAGAGCGTATCAAGAATTCGGCACCACTACCGAAAATTCCTGCAACAACAAAGGCCAGCCCCAACTTAATCATGCCCTTGCCCTCGTTGAAATGGCGTTTAGAAAATAAAAACTTAGGGCGGTAGAACTTATAGGAATAAGCTATGGTGAGTATACACTGGGCCAAAGCCATCAGAATGAGCGATGGGACAATACCTGTCTGTCCGAAAAAATAGAACAGCGGAACGGAGCACACCAAAGCGAAAAGCATATTGTAAACACTCACTACAGCCAATGACTTCAAGTGGCGTCCGCCTTTCAGTATTGCCGTTTCACCGCCGGTGATAGCGATCAGCGCAACAACCGGGGCGAGCATAATAAAATGGAGCGTGTGGTCGCCCCAGTCGAAGGTCCAACGGTTCAGCCATGGACTTAGCACTACGCAGACCAACATGCCCAGCAACGCTGTGATGAAGCTCCACATACGTACAGTCTGTACAACGTTCATGACCTGTTCCCTGTCACCGGACTCCATGATTTGCGAAATATTTTTTACCGCACTCATCGAGATACCGAAGTTGGTAGAGTCAGAAACAATCCTTATCGTGGAATTGAACAAGGACACCAATCCCATACCATTAGGGCCCAAGATGACGGAAACCAGTTTGTTGCGCACCAGCCCGATAAGAATATTCAGACCTTGCACGCCACCGAACAGACTCGTGTATTTTAATATCTGGGAATAGGAATTACTGTTTTCTCGTTTTTCCATCGTAAATTTAACGTAAATGCAAAACATTTATTATCTTTGCAATATGAAATTAAGTATCGTTATTCCCGTATATCAAGTAGCCGACACACTGCCCCGATGTCTCGACAGCATTGCCAATCAGTCGTTTAGAGATTGGCAGGCTATACTCATCGACGATGCCTCTACCGACGGCAGTTCTGCCATTTGCGACGACTACACCAAGCGTGACCATCGTTTCCAAGTGGTGCATCTCAAACGCAACAAAGGCTTGAGCAATGCCCGTAACGTGGGCATAAACAAGGCGCGCGGAGAATACATTACATTTGTTGACAGCGACGACTATATCGCTGATGAGAGTTTCAAGACCCTCTTCGAAATACTGAACACCCATCCGGATTATGATTTTCTGGAATATCCCGTGAACGAGCACTATGGCTCAAAGAAAAAGCACTTGCTGCAGTTTCAGCGCAAGGAATACACAGATATGATTGCCTATTGGATAGAAGGCGAAGCATACAAACATGCCTATGCGTGGAACAAGATATACAAGAAAAAGGTGTTTAAGGGAGTGAAATATCCCAGAAAAACCTTTGAAGATGTTTTCACCCTGCCGTCTATCCTGAAGAACTGCCACCGCGTGGCCACGACCGATGTGGGGCTGTATTATTACTGTTTCAACCCCAATGGCATCACAGAAACGGCCAACGGCAAAGACCTTTCAAATCTTCTTGAGGCACACACCAGGGCTATAGCCAATATACGAAGAAAACAGAGAAGGAAAAGAAATAGGAAAAAGGCAAACTATGACATGAAAGACTATTATGCCCATGTGTTAAATATTCAGCTTGATGTGTACAGAGCACGTGGCATGGTTTCCAAATATTTCCCCGTCCTACCCTACAAACACACCTTTAAACTAAAACTGTTACACCTCATTGGATTGAAACGTCTATGCCAACTTCACAAGTTTTTTCATCGGCTCCGTTAATCAGCTTTATAGTCACCACGTATAATTTGCCTGGTGAAATGCTTCGAGAATGCCTTGACAGCATTCTGCGTCTGACGCTGACAAAAGACGAGCGCGAAATCATCGTTGTGGATGATGGCTCCGATATCACCCCTCTCAACGAATTGAATGACATACAGGATGAGATAATATATCTGAGACAACGCAACAAAGGACAGTCTGCTGCTCGCAACAAAGGACTGCAATGTGCTTCGGGCAAGTATATTCAGTTTGTAGACGGTGATGACTACCTCTTGCAAGCCCCCTATGAGCATTGTCTCGATATTATCAGGTATCAGCAAGCCGATATGGTGCTGTTTCAGGAAACCAGGAAGACGACCACCAAAGTGCCTTTTCTGCATGACGGTCCAATGACCGGTACTTCCTATATGCACCAAAACAACCTCCATTCCTCTGTATGCGGCTATATTTTTAGGCGAGGCATCCTCGGTGCTCTCCGATTCCCGGAGGGTATCATCCATGAAGACGAAGAGTTTACTCCTCTGTTGTTACTGCGTGCCGAAAGCGTGTATTCCACCCAAGCCAAAGCATATTTTTACCGCAAGCGTGACAACTCCACCATGACAAAGCACAACAGGCGACACACCGTGAAGCGGCTCAATGATACCCTTTCCGTCATACTGCGACTGAAAGAAATGACAGACAGGGTGCCCAGGACAGAACGGCAGGCTCTCAACCGTCGTATCGCCCAGCTGTCCATGGATTATCTGTACAACACCATCAAACTGACACACAGCAACAAACATCTGAATGTGGCTATAAAAACGCTGCGCCAATACGGCCTATACCCTCTGCCCAACAAGAAATATACCCGAAAATACACAGTTTTCAGAAACCTCATCGGGCACTCCTTCGGAAGACGGTTACTGCTGGCAACCATTAAGCCAAAAATATTTCCATGAAAATACTTCTGTTAGGAGAATACAGCAACGTACATGCCACACTGGGCGAAGGATTAAGAGCTCTCGGCCACGAAGTCACCATAGCCAGTAATGGAGATTTTTGGAAGAACTATCCAAGAGACATAAACCTGGATAGGAAGCCGGGAAAAATGGGAGGCGCCCGACTCTTGAAAGACATCTTCATGAATCTGTCGCGACTCAAAGGGTACGATGTGGTGCAGCTCATCAATCCTATGTTTGTGGAGTTGAAAGCCAAACGGAACTACACGCTCTACCGATGGCTACGGAAACACAATGGCAAAGTTTTTATGGGCGCTTTTGGAATGGACTACTATTGGGTGAATGAGAATATCACGCGAAAGCCTCTGAGATACAGCGATTTCAATTTTGGCGATACACTACGGGAAACTCCGGATGCCATCAAAGAACGCAAAGACTGGATTGGGACGACAAAAGAAAAACTCAACAAATATATAGCCAACGACTGCGACGGAATCATCTGCGGCTTATATGAATACTGGGCATGCTATCAACCGCTGTTTCCCAACAAAACTTGCTTTATTCCATTTCCCATCAAACCCAAGATAGGGATAAGACAAAAACAAATAGCGGTGTCTAAACCTCTAAACTTGTTTATTGGCATTAGCAAAAAACGAAGCGAATATAAAGGTACAGACATCATGCTGGCAGCAGCAAAAGCGGTAAGTTACAAATATCCGGGAAGGCTGAATTTGATAATAGCCGAAGGAGTTCCCTTTACCCAATATGTTGGGATGATGAGCAAGGCAGATGTCATTCTTGACCAGCTCTATAGTTATACACCTGCCATGAATGCCCTGGAAGCCATGAGTCAAGGCATTGTTTGCATTGGCGGGGGCGAGCCGGAGAATTATGAGATTATCGGAGAGCATGATCTAAGACCCATTATCAACGTTAAGCCCACTTATGAGAGCGTGTTTCATGAAATAGAGCAGCTGGTACTCAATCCGCAACAAATCGTAAAACTTAAACATCAAAGCATAGAATATATACGACGCCATCACGATTATATCAAAGTGGCGGAGCAATATGTTTCTGTTTATCAACAATATGGGTAAGATTGTTCAATATAAATGTATGGAATGTGGTTACACCGCTGACGTATATGAAGGATACGGCTTCATGAGACAACACATCGTCATGATGAGTTGTCCCGACTGTCGTACCATCCAGCCATTGGTGGTAGGTGGTGTCATTGGTGACTCTGCTCCATCATTCAGCAGCATCGTAGGGCGCTTGTGTCTGCAATGCGGCAGCAGCAAAATAAAAGAGTGGGATTTCCACACCTGTCCACGCTGCAAAGCAACAATGAAACCCAATGGCAACAGTAAATTTTGGACATAAAAATCACTTTCCACAATGAGCAATGGCATTGTGTCATGATAAGTATTATAAATTCGCTCAAAAAAACCAAGAAATGTTTGTGAATTACGAATTTATACTTATTTTTGCAGCAAATATACTGTACTGAAATGAAAGAGAAAAAGAACGTAACACTTAAGACGTTGACCAAGAGTAACGTATGGGATATTCAGGAAAACGACGTGTTTCGTATGTGGAAAGCTGCAGAACGAGATGCGGACCTGAAAGACAATATACGTCGTTACACCGACATTATCCGCAGTGCATTTGAACTTGAAGAAGTGAAGGTTGACAAGCCCGAAGTTATCAAGAAGTACGAAGCAAGAGGGTTCAAGACCGGAATGATTCGTGTCGGTGAAAGTGCAAAACAAAAAATTGCTATAAAAAAACGTCCCATATTAAGGGTAACCGACCTCACCTACCAAAATATCCATCATATCTCGGCAGCAAAACTCATAGAAGTGCTCGACCGAAACTTTGGTGGAGGATGGGAGTCGCTGTCACAAAGCGTACAGGATATTATTGAATCAGGTTTCGACATTTCTACAACCACACTACCTAAAGACCGGTTGCACAAAAGTGGGGGTCTCTATGAAAAGAAAGTTGCAGACGGTTTCGAGGTGCTGGAAATACCCAAGGGATCATGGGTAGAGGCCATCTTCGCAAAAGAGAAACCGGAAATAGAGGTACATAAAAAAACGACCAAGGCCAAAGATAGTTTTGATGAGGATGAAGACCTTGATGAAGACGAAGAATTGCCGGAAGATGATTTCAAGCAAGACGACGATGATGATTTCGATGAGGACAAACTCACGGAAGAAAGTTATCGCACGACATACGAAACCGATCCTGACGAACTAAACTATGAGGCCGAGGAGATCAGCGACGATAGTGATTTCTGATAAACGATAATAACCATAACCAGGCGTATATCCCCCATTATCTTTCATCGGATTATCGGGGGATTGCTATAAAAAAGCCTGATGATTGTGATCGAAGGTTATAATAAAGTATTACTTTCTATAAAACTTTTTCTTTCAATAAAAAATTACATACCAGCATTAAAGACTGTTAAATAACAATCACCGGACAATATAAGTCATAAATATTTGATATATTTGTAACATATTAATAATACAGTCGGAATATGAAGAAACTATTATTTATAGCTCTGATGCTTATCGGCGGCATGAATGCAGCATTTGCACAGGCTCAAATCAAATTTGATAAGGTTAGCCATAATTTTGGCACATTCTCTGAATCAAAACCTGTTCAGAAATGTACGTTCACATTTACAAATGTTGGAAATCAACCGTTGGTCATCAATCAAGCGGTTGCAAGTTGTGGATGTACTGTACCCTCCTATACCAAGACCCCTATACAATCTGGGAAGAAAGGAACCATTACCGTAACCTACAATGGCAAAGGGAAATTTCCCGGTCATTTTAAAAAGACCGTAACCATCCGTACCAACGGCGTTCCGGAGATGACCCGCTTGTATATTGAAGGGGTTATGCAAGAGGTCAAGAAAGAGAAGAAATAGAATACGAAAATTCCACATACACTTCCTGACAATGTATGTGGAATTTTACATCTATACCCTTACATGATAGCCATCATGAAAGAAAACACATCAAATACCTAACCTATATTACCTATTTATTTAGCTTAAATCGACTAATTTTAGTCCTTAAACCGTCCTTTAAAAAACTGTCAGCAAAACTTAATTTATAAACATATTATGCAAGAATCTATTAAAAAAGCAATTACCGGCGATTTTAACAAGAAAAGGGCCATGTGGTTTCTGATTACTGCTATCATCACCTTGATTGTATGGAACCTACCAAGTTCAGTCTTTGGCATTGAAGGCCTAACCATTGTACAGCAACGTGTCATCGCAGTTTTCGTAATGGCTGTGATGTTGTGGCTTACGGAAGCCATTCCGGCATGGGCCACGTCCGTAACAATTATCTTTGTCTTGTTATTCTGTGTCAGCAACTCCTCTTTTAAGTTCTTACAGGGAAACGGAGGAGAATATGGTCAACTGCTCGATT
This sequence comes from Prevotella sp., assembly GCA_050946435.1. Taxonomy (GTDB): domain Bacteria; phylum Bacteroidota; class Bacteroidia; order Bacteroidales; family Bacteroidaceae; genus Prevotella. Next base: position 6,873 of record JBMNUU010000019.1, on the reverse strand, counting down.
CTGTAGGTATCATGGCCTGCTTTGCCGACCCTACCATCATTTTGTTCTTGGGCGGTTTCATCTTGGCTATCTCTGCAACGAAATCAGGGTTGGATGTATGGATGGCGAAAACATTAATTAGACCCTTTGGCACCAAAAGTCAGAATGTGCTTTTAGGTTTCTTGCTGATTACCGGAATCTTCTCCATGTTTATCTCCAATACAGCTACTGCAGCAATGATGCTCACCTTTCTTACCCCAGTGTTCAAAGCATTGCCAGCAAGCGGAAAGGGGCGTATTGCCCTCACCATGTCTATCCCGATTGGGGCTAACCTTGGTGGTATGGGAACGCCAATCGGAACTCCTCCTAATGCCTTCGCCTACAAAGTGCTGAATGACCCTGCAGGACTGAATTTGAATATAGGTTTCGGAGAATGGATGATGATAATGGTGCCACTTGTAATCTTGGTACTTATCATTGCATGGTTCATACTTTGCAAGCTTTTCCCTTTCTCTCAAAAAACCATTGAACTAAATATAGAAGGCGATATGCATCGCAATTGGCGTACCGTTGTTGTCGGTGCTACCTTTGCTATAACAATTCTCCTCTGGATATTTGGAAAGCAACTGGGTGTGAATGCCAATACCGTAGCCATGCTCCCCATTGCAGTGTTTGCATTTACGGGGGTTATTACTGCCAAGGACTTGCAAGACATAGATTGGGGCGTTATTTGGATGGTGGCCGGAGGATTTGCACTGGGGCTTGCCATGAATGGAACTGGGCTTGCCGAAGTTGCCATAAAGGCTATCCCTTTTGGCGCATGGAATCCTATTGTCATTCTGGTTATAGCCGGACTTGTTTGTTATTTCCTCTCAAATTTCATCAGCAACACTGCCACTGCAGCCTTGATGATTCCTATTTTGACCGTAGTCTGTGAAGGGATGGGAGACAAGCTTGAAATTATTGGAGGAACATCCACCGTGCTCATTGGTATTGCTATCGCCGCATCAAGTGCAATGACATTGCCGATCTCTACCCCACCAAATGCCATTGCTTTCTCGACTGGACTCATAAAGCAAAAGAATATGATGAAAACCGGTATTATCATTGGCGCTATTACATTGGTTATCGGCTTTTCATTATTAATTGCCGTTGGCAAGCTCGGAATCTTGTAAGTCAAGATTATAATTGAATCATAAAAACTACTGGAGCTATTGGTCAAAAGCCATAGCTCCAGTAGTTTTTATACGAAATAAAGCTGTTACTTAAAAGTCCGTCCATCCCATTTCAAAGAAATGGACATTAGCAGGGGCTGTATCTTGTCCCTATCCTCAGTAGAAAGCAAAGGCACAGACTGGAAGACCTGAAGATTATCATTGGATGCGGAAAGGGCGGCTCCTGTCAATATAAAGTTTACTTTTGAGGAGAGCGCTTCAAATTTCTCCACTGACATAGAATCCGGACGTATTAGTTTAAATTCAGTCTTATAGGCTTCCAATGGATTGGGAATATCAAGTTTTTGCCAGTCCTGTGTATAGAAATGAACTTCACTCTCTTTATCAGGTGCACTCCACGTCTTCACGACACACAAAATAGAATCACCATTATTATATGCCAGTCGTTTGATATGCATCTCAACTGATTCATTCAGCGTTAGATGAATATAATTTGACGTGATAGTATCCATCTCACTCTGTCCTTGAAGAGAATGGTTTACCTCGCCTTTTAATCCCATACTAAGAAACTCTGTCATCTCCAATCGATGGTTACGATCAATGTATGGTAGCATTGCATCGGGTATAGTTTCCCATACCTCTACCATTGACTTGGCCGAGATAGTCAAGGTAAAAAGAAGTAAGGATACAGATAAAATCAACCTTTTCATAAAGCGATGTTTATATTGTAAATGCCTTCAAGAATTTCTATGATACGTCAGGAAACATCAGATGCGAAATGGACCAAAACGCATCTGCGTAGTCCAAACACCATTACGGGGAGAAATGAAAATCGTAAACAAATGGCCGAAACCTTCCGGGGACTTTCCTCCGGCATAGAACTTATTACCGTCATCTTCAAAATCCATACTCATAACATGATCTTTCGCCATTACTTTTGCTATATCAGTAACTTTTGAAGATGCCGCTCTTTTACTTCTCTGATTCATATAACAGCGAGCTTCCGCCAATCGCCCATTTTTAAACGTGAACGTTATCTCGCTCCACTTAAAGCCTTTGAAAGATACATCTTTATAGGTTACAACGCTTGCATCTGCAGCAATAGGAGTACCTAATATTGCTTTGATACATGCCATTGCCTCATCATAGGCCGTCCCAAATCTGACATTACCAATTCCCTGTGCATTAGATGTAATGGCAAACATAAGGCATAGTCCAAGAACAAATTTCTTCATTTCTCTTCTCTATAATATAAATTGATATATTAACAACGTACTCAATTCGTTTGTATTTGGATTTATTGTTTCATTAGAACATAACACCCATAAATTAGTGTAATATTCGTCATATTTCCATTTGACGTACAAAGATAACCAATAAAAGATAGAGTGCCAAGCAATTTGCTGCTTTTGTAATTTAGAATATTTAAGCAATAGACTTTCGCAGAGTTGTAGAGACATTGACAGATGACTTATAGTTGCAAAATTAACAATCTCTTTTTGTGTATCACAATTTATCTTCTCGCTTCTTAGTTGTTATTTATTTCATTTTCAATTGTTGTTAATAAACTTATGAACAATATCAAGGAAGACACCTAATAGTAAAATGAAACGCAAGCTACAATTAAGTTTGTGAACACATTCCTAATGAGAGGAAAATCTTCATCCACCTACAATTGTCACATAGGTAATGTCTCCTATTATGCACCTTAAAAAAGGTTGGCTGACAAAAAATTCTAACTTTGCACTTACTTGTAGAAACCATTCAAAGGCCCCAAGGGTTAAAATAACATAAATACATAGTTGTTTGATTAAAAACATTTCGTTTATTCATTTTTTTTTGATATGTTTGTAATATAATATCTATCGCAACTAAATCGATATAGCTAATGTCACTATTTAAAAAAGTATCCATAAAAGATATTGCAGAAGCAGCTGGGGTTTCCACGACTTTAGTGTCATTTGTTCTGAATGGAAAATCTGCAGAATACCGTGTTAGTGATGAAACGGCTAAAAGAATAAGAGACATTGCAGAAAATATGAGGTACCAGCCCAATCTCGCAGCACAGAGTTTACGTGGTGGGCGATCTAATATTATAGGTGTTGTGGTTTCAGATATTTCAAACCCATTCTTCTCATCATTGGCACGTTTATTCGAAGATATCTCGGGGAAATATGGGTATACAGTATTCTTTGGTAGTTCAGATGAGCGCCCTGATCGCATGAGGAAGGTTATCGGCAATTTGATTAGTCGCGGTGTAGATGGCGTTATCATAGTTCCTTGTGAAAAAACAGAAAAATTCCTCACAAAACTTTCCACCTATTCTGTCCCTATGGTGTTGCTTGACCGTTATTTTGAAAATTCAAAAATTCCCTATGTCGGCCTTAATAATTATCAAGCCACCTATCAAGCTACACAATATTTATTTGAAAAAGGATATCGAAAGCCCGCCATAGTTGCGTACGATATGAAATTGATTCATATGCAAGAACGTATTCGAGGTTACCGTGAGGCCATGCAATACATGCAGTCCACTACCGCACCAGAAGTGTATTATACACATCTGCACAACACGATGACAGAGATACATGAAGTCATAAAGACTGCTTTAGATAAGGGAGTCGACTCTTTTATTTTTGCTACCAACTTGATATCCCTATCTTGCCTATACATGATACGCAATATGCATGATAAAGCAACGGATAATTTGGGATTGGTCGGATTTGACGGTAATCCGGCGTTCGACTTTTTTGATAAGCCCATTGCTTATATTAAACAACCATTGGAAGAAATTGCAAAACATACATTCACTGCGTTAGTTGACGCCATTAATAACAAAGAGCCGAAATCAATGCTAATAAACGGAGAATTAGTTGTTATTGAGCATAACGTAGAGTCTGCAAGCGCAAGTACTAACTCTTTCACTTTTAGAAGCACCTATTAAGAATTACATAAGTCATAAACCGCTTAAACCATATTTGATGAAAGAATGCTAAATAGTTTTAGCTAAACCTATATAAAAAAAATAACTATGGGAAAAACAAGATTAAATGGAGAAAATCCAAAGATTGGTATCCGTCCTATTATTGACGGACGTCGTGGTGGTATTCGTGAATCATTGGAAGACATGACGATGAACATGGCTAAACGTGTAGCCGACCTCTACAAGGCGACTTTACGCTATCCCAATGGAGACCCTGTAGAATGTGTTATTGCCGACACTACCATTGGCGGTGTTGCAGAGGCAGCACGCTGTGACGAGAAGTTTAGGAACAGCGGTGTAGGCGTGGTTTTGTCTGTAACTCCTTGCTGGTGTTACGGATTTGAGACTATTAATATGGATGGAGATATGCCACGTGCCATTTGGGGATTCAACGGAACAGAACGCCCGGGAGCTGTGTACTTAGCTGCAGCACTGGCTGTTCACAATCAGAAAGGATTGCCTACATTTGGTATTTACGGCCATGACGTTCAAGATGTAGACAGTGAGGATATTCCTCAAGATGTCAAGGAAAAACTATTGCGTTTTGCTAAAGCAGGTTTGGCTGTAGCCCAAATGAGAGGTAAGTCGTATCTTTCTATTGGTAGTGTATCAATGGGTATTGGCGGTTCCATTCCTAATCCGGAATTTTTCCAGGAATATCTTGGTATGCGTAATGAGTACGTAGATGCCAGTGAAATAGAGCGCCGTGTAAAACTTGGCATCTATGACCACGAGGAGTTTGAAAAAGCCATGGCTTGGACTGAAAAGAAATGCAAGAAGAACGAAGGTAAAGATCATAACCCGGAGCATCTAATCTACAGTCGCCAGGAGAAAGACCAAGTATGGGAGTACGTGGTAAAAATGACCATGATTTTCCGCGATTTAATGATAGGTAATCCCAAATTAGCTGAAATGGGCTTTAAAGAAGAAGCCAACGGGCATTACGCCATTGCTGGCGGATTCCAGGGACAACGGCAATGGACAGACTTTAAACCAGATGGTGACTTTGCAGAAACCATATTAAACAGCTCATTCGACTGGAACGGTATTCGCGAGCCTTTTACCTTCGCAACGGAAAACGACACCCTAAACTGTGCTGCAATGTTGTTCAACAAGCTGTTAAGTAACCGTCCACAAATTTTCGCTGACGTAAGAACATATTGGAGTCCAACAGCATTTGAGCGTGTAACAAGTCAGAAATTAGAAGGTAATGCAGCCAATGGATTTATCCACTTAATTAATTCGGGGTCATGTACGCTCGACGGTTCTGGCAGAGAAACAGAAAACGGCAAACCTGTCATAAAACCATTCTGGGACATCAAAGAAGAAGATGTTGAAGCCTGTCTTGAAGCAACAACTTGGTACCCATCAAATCGCGATTATATGCGTGGTGGTGGATATTCCTCTCAGTTCCAAACTAAAGGCGGTATGCCACTGACCATGTGCCGACTGAACTTGATCAAAGGACAAGGACCGGTATTGCAAATTGCTGAAGGCTGGAGCGTAGAACTTGACGACAAGTCATTTGCTATTATTAACGACCGCACTGACGCCATCTGGCCTTCTACATTCTTTGCACCACGCCTAACGGGTAAAGGGCATTTCAGAGATGTATATTCTGTAATGAATAACTGGGGAGCCAATCATGGGGCCATCGGTTACGGGCACTTCGGCGCCGAGTTGATAACTTTGGCCTCTATGCTTCGCATTCCTGTCTGTATGCACAATATTCCTGAAGAAGACATCTTCCGGCCAAGCGCATGGGCAGCATTTGGTGAAGATGCAGAGGGCAGCGACTATCGTGCATGTAAGAATTATGGTCCTTTGTATAAATAAAAGCACAGCAAGTGCTTGCTCCTAATGTGGCAAGCACTTGCGTATTAAACTACCTGTACAATGAATAAATATATACTATTAACCTGTTCATTGCTCATTGGATTGACAGCCTGCAACAAACAAAAACAAATAAAAATGGGAACCTATGCTTACGATGCCCAGTTCTTAAATGATCATGGCATTCAATACGTGGAATTAAAATCGAGTGATGGAAACTCTAAAGTAATGATTGTGCCATCATGGCAGGGACGAGTACTTACTACATCTGCAGCAGGAGATAATGGTGATAGTTATGGATGGATCAACTATCGATTTATAGAGTCAGGTAAACAGAGCGACGCATTTAATCCTGTTGGTGGAGAAGAGCGAATTTGGCTTGGTCCGGAAGGGGGGCCCTATTCACTTTACTTTAAAAATGGGAAAGAGCAAGTCTATGAAAACTGGGAAGTTCCATCTTTCATAGACACAGAAGCTTATGAGGTAGTTGAGCAAAATGACACTTCTATACACTTCAAAAAAAGCGCATCCATAACAAACACTATGGGCACCGTGTTTGATATGGATATAGACAGAACTGTTAGTTTATTATCAAAGTCGGTCGCAGAGCAACGCTTAAATATAAAATTACCAGCAAAAGCTAAGCTCGTGGCCTACCAAAGTCTGAACAAAATTACCAATACAGGGAAAGAAACATGGACAAAAGATAAAGGATTGGTATCTATCTGGATGCTCGCCCAGTTTAATCCGACACCGACAACAACTGTTTTCATTCCACCTTAAATTCGCAGCTTAATTATTTGTTATAAATGCAAGTCCTTGACAAACATTTGTTTGGAAAGACTTGCATATGTCAGGATTTTCACTTAACTTGGTGCTACGACACAACCGAGTAAGTATTCG
>JBMNUU010000018.1:0-64386 GCA_050946435.1 Prevotella sp. | reverse complement strand
TATGCTTCAGACTGCATGACAAATATATATAAACGTCATAAATATACCGAATAATACCAGCCTGCAATTTGAGCTATTGAGCAACTCAATAAAAAAGTAGCCTGCAAAATGAGCTATACGCCTAAAATTACCTAAATAATCTAACAACCTATTTATTAATACTAATGAGTTTGTGTTACAAATATAAATAAAATTTGGTTTCGTCATATCAATATTTGTGACAGAAAAGTATGCATTTTGTACAAAGCCTCAATTTTGATACATATTTTGCAGAGAATTATACAATTATGCTATACATTTCTGTATTCATAGGATAGGGAAACATCGTTTCTGCTGCAAATATAATGCATAGCCATTAATCCTCTTGTTTCATTCAGTGATCAAGAAATCCTCTTCCCAATAAAACAGATATACGACCGAAGATCATAAAAACATCATTGAGAAAACGCGATACAGCTCATTTTCTCCAACAAGAACGGCATTTGGCGAAACATTAAAAACTCATAAGGGGACGAGCCATTACGTCCCCTTACCATTTATATAAAAATTTCCTCCATGGAAACCTATAGTTTAGGAGGAAAAGTTTTTATGCTATTTATTTATTCTTCAGCAAATCTCTGATTTCGGTGAGGAGCTTCTCCTCTTTCGTAGGCTCTGGGGCGGCAGGAGCAGCTGGAGCAGCTTCTTCCTCTCTCTTCTTGATGAGATTGTTCATCCCTTTAACCATGAAGAAGATACATAACGCAATAACTAAGAAATCAACAACGCTCTGGATAAATATACCGTAATTGATGGCTGTTTTACCAACTTTGACAGACAGCTTAGTAAAGTCCAGTCCGATGGTGAAAATACTAATGGCAGGCATAAGAACATTGTCTACCAACGAGGATACGATTTTGCCGAAAGCTCCGCCGATAATTACACCGACAGCCATGTCCATGACATTGCCTTTGATGGCAAATTCCTTAAATTCTTTGATAAAGCCCATGTTATTTGTGATTGAAAATAATATAGTATATAATAAAAATCACGGTTTTGACATATGGAGTTTACACTCTATACCTTTTATGATTTATTTTGCGAAACATTATAAATAATCTTTTCGTTTTTAATATATTTAATACTCCATACATCCGCAAATTTAGAAAATAATTTGTAACTTTGCAAGTGTCCGAGGGAAAATATTTCTTTGTAACAGGATAGACATTATTTTTTATAAACCTTTATAAATATAAAAGTAAAAATGACAAAAGTAGCTATTAACGGATTCGGCCGTATCGGTCGTCTCGCATTCCGTCAGATGTTTGAGGCAGAGGGTTATGAAGTTGTTGCCATCAACGACTTGACAAGTCCCAAAATGCTCGCACACCTCTTGAAGTATGATACCGCACAGGGCGGTTTCGCTGGCAAATATGGTGAGGGCAAGCACACGGTGGACTTCAAAGACTCCGTTCTCGGTGAGGACGGCAAGACGGTGGTTACTCCCGGCTCCATCACTGTGGACGGCAAGGAAATCACCATCTACGCTAAGCCCAACGCTGCTGACCTCCCCTGGGGTGAGCTGGGTGTAGACGTAGTGCTCGAGTGCACAGGTTTCTATACTTCAAAGGCTAAAGCTTCTGCACATATCAAGGCTGGTGCTAAGAAGGTTGTGATCTCCGCTCCTGCCGGCAACGATCTGCCTACCATCGTTTACAATACAAACCACAAGACTTTGACTCCTGAGGATACCATTATCTCTGCTGCTTCTTGCACAACCAACTGCTTGGCTCCTATGGCTGCAGCTCTGAACAAGGCATTCCCCATCCAGACTGGTATCATGCAGACAATTCACGCTTACACTGGCGACCAGATGATTCTCGACGGTCCTCAGCGCAAGGGTAACCTTCGCCGTTCACGCGCAGGTGCTTGCAATATCACTCCGGCTTCTTCCGGTGCAGCAAAGGCTATCGGCCTGGTTCTGCCTGAGTTGAATGGCAAATTGATTGGTGCTGCTCAGCGTGTTCCTGTTCCAACAGGTTCTACAACTCTGCTCTATGCTGTTGTTGAGGGTAAGGACGTAACCGTAGAAAAGGTTAACGAAGCTATGAAGGCATCTACCAACGAGAGCTATGGCTATAATGAGGATGAGATCGTTTCTTCTGACGTAATCGGAATGAAGTTTGGTTCTCTCTTCGATGCTACTCAGACAATGGTTGTGAAACTCGATGACAATCATTATGAGGTTCAGGTTGTTTCTTGGTACGACAATGAGAACTCTTATGTTTCTCAGATGGTACGCACCATCAAATACATGGCCGAGTTGAAGTAATACCTCTCAAGGCAAATATTCGATAAGAATAATCCTTAAAATACTGGCCGCCCATTGCAATTGCAGTGGGCGGCCTTTTTTGGGTTAAAATCCTGTGGGGACGATACTGCGTTTTATAGTTGCGATGTCGGGGGGCTATCGTAAAAATACATTAAAAGCTTGGGCGGGATGTGAAAAGTTCCATCCGATTGAGCTAATTTTGCAATCGGAATGATTGAATACATTAAACCGCAAAACTATGTTATGCTATAAGTCTTTATCCAAACTTCATGCCTTCAAATTTTCAGTCCTCTTGATAGTGCTGTTCATGTCTCTGTCGCAAGTACAGGCACAAACCAGCACGAGTTTTTCTGATGACGGAGGGGATGTCCGGGTATGTGGAGTGATACACGACCCACGGGTGGACAAAATCATGCAAAGCGCTGCGAAAGCCAAGCGCGTACCCGGATACTATCGCCCCGAAACTCCGCACGATGTCATTTTCAAAAGCGACTACACCTATGTGTTCCGCTTGGCGGTGTGTATCTCGAAAGAATCCTTTTATAGCACCGATTTCAACGGAGACCGCCAGGCCGTGTACCAATTTTGGGATGACCTGGAGGCGTTTCTCGACGAAGTCTACGGTCGCGACTGCGGCATACAGTTTGATTTTGTAAGAGACGATCGACTGATCGTGTCAGAAACCTCAATACCGCTCAAAGAGTCGACCAAACTCATCAACTCGCTGATCGGCTCCGAAAACTATGACCTCGGCATCCTTATCAAGCCCGACTTGACCCGTCTGAAAGGTGAGGGCGTGCTGGGTGGCGTGTACTCTCAATACACCAAAGGTGAGGCATGGTCCGTGACAGCGCCAAAGACCATTGCCCACGAATTAGGCCACGTATTGGGTGCCAACCATACACACGAGCGTGATGATGCCAAAATCGGCGAGCAGGGGCAGGGCTTCTCCATCATGAGCTACGGAAGTCCACGCACGTTTTTCTCTATGTACACCATTCAGGAGATTAGGTCCACGCTGAGCCGCTTGGGCCATTATACCGATGCGAGCCGACAGACCTACGTGAAAGGCATGGCCGACACAGACAATGCGCCGTATGTGGTACCGCTGGAAGGCGAGAAACCGGTGCTCGACCGAAACGCCCTGCGTGACGAATATGTGGTGACAAAAGGCACTCGCTACCAGTTTTACATTCCGGTGAGAAACACAGACAGCCGACAATTTGAGTATAATGCCCACCAGTTCGACATCACGCTCTGGGGCAGCGAGACCAATCTGATACAACGCTTATACCATCCGTCAGAGCGCAACGTGGTGATGTTCGGGCCGAGATATGTGAAACCAGTTTATTACACCTCGGAGGCGACGCCCGCTTTCCTGAAATATTCCGATGAATACAATACCGGACTCTACACTTACTGCCTCTCAGCTTTCAACCACGGCTATCACGACGCCACAACAGTGAAGCTGCGCATCGTGGAGGGCAAACCGTTCAAAATGACGTCAGTCACCTTGGATGACGACCTGTTTTTCCGCGTGACACCCGGCAAGTCGCGCATCAGGCTGACCTGGAATCCCTGTAGCGAGCTCTATGGCGACGACAGCAAGGTACGTATCCTGCTATCGACCGATTTTGGAAAGACATTCGAGTATGTGCTAGCCGACGAGGTGCCCAACAGTGGGTCGTGGTCGGGCGTAATGCCTTATGTAAAGATAGGCAATGTGTATAATGAAAATATCGACGCCGAGGTGCGCGGTGGCGTGCTGAAAGTCGAGGTAGTAGGTCAGGCAGCCTATGCCCTGTCCACCGAGGTACCTTATATCTGCCAGGGACGCGAGGTGATTTACATAGGAGGATTTATCACGAAGAACGACAACCTCGTGACCTTTGCCCCCCAGCCCGAAATATATAAAGAAGTAGACAGCGAGGACGAAATAGGCAACATGCCCGAGCTGAAAGCCTCGGCAGGTGGCACGACAGTAACGGCCGATGCTTCGACGGAGTGGACGGGCCACACCCTCTACCGCCGGTGGACGGCTCGGGTGGGCGGAAAACAGTCGGTATATACCCAAGTTATCAAGATAAAACAGCCCATAGGAGCCGACGCTGTCGTCCGCAAGAAAGCGGAACGGCTGGCGGCACTGGCCAACGAGTTGTATCGCAACATCGGGAAAATGGGCTATCCTAAGGCCGACATCAAACAAAGTCAACAACTGAAAGCACGGTATGAAACGGTGTACACGGAAGACGGCAAACCGCAGGCCAACCTTGATGCCGCAGCTGTAGACGCTATGGAACAGGTCTTGATAGACATTGGTACCATAGACGACGACAAGGTGGTGATGCCGACCGTGGGAAAGACCTACAAGATAGCCAGTTATCATGAGAAATACGGTACAGAGCGTTACTTCTACCTCAAGCAACCCGAGTCGGCCGACACCGACCCGCTCATGGCCCGAAACGCCCCGGAGGAAGGTGCCGAATGGAAGACCGGATGGGTGGACGGCCTCTATCGATTTACGGCTGGCGGCATGGCGCTGCACCTATCTCAGACGGCGCGTGACCTCAAGGGCATGAGACTCACGCGCGGCTACACATGGGGCTCGTTTTGCTTCATGTCGGGCGACAAGACCCGCATTGCGCAGGTGAATGAATATGGTAACCTGATTTCCTTCAATTACGGCGATGACATGAGCAGCTACAAGGCAAACAGAAGCGATATGATCATATCGACCGACTTCAGGCTGGTGGAAGTGCCCGCCGCCTTCGACGTGTTCTATCGCTGTGCCGGCCCTAATGCCCGACCCATGGCTTATCTGCCGGCAACCGGAGGAACAGCCGAACCTTTCGGCGCCATACCCGGACAACCGATGGACAAGGTGGCAGACGGGCTGTACAAGATAACTGTGCCGCAAGGCTACGGTCACGACACCATCGTCTTCACAGAGTCTGACGGCCGTTCGACTACAGCCCAACTATACGGGTGCACGGCCACTTACAATGCCAACGGTCGACGAGTGCTACTTGTTAATATGGAAGCCGGAAAACCGACGTCGATCTATAATGACATGGCCCTGATCATTCCGGATGGGCTCACGGCCTGCACCATAGAGACAGAGCGGGGCGAAGGGAATGTCTGCAGCCTGCAACCCACTAAACTGAATAACGTTATCCCCGCCCACACTCCGGTCTTGCTTTACGCCACAACGACTCGGCAGTTCGCGCTGAGTGAAGCCGACGCCGACCTGCCCCGCATCGAGAGCGATGGCATGTTTGGAGCGCTGCCCGCCATATCTGCCGAGATCCTCAATGCCGATTATCTCTATTTCCCATTGAAGACAGCGGTGTCTACTGGCGATAGTCAAACGCTCTCCTTCCCTATCATCTCTGACAACAGCGAAATCCCTGCACACACAGCTTATGTGCGTCTCTACAAATATGACAATAACCAGCATGTAAAGGAAGTGGTGCTCGACGTGTCTGCTCTGGGCAACATCGCAAATGGAATCTCATCTGTGAGTACGTCACAAAAGAATACCGACTATGTCTACGACCTGCAAGGAAGACGCGTAGCATCATCTGCCAACTTCAATAGCCTGCCTCACGGTATATATATTGTAAACGGACGCAAAGTTGTGAAATAAGAAAAGAAAGAAGAAGTGTGCACAATTAATTGATATTATGGAGTAAATCTGCAACAAACCGAAAGGTTTCTCATAGATTTTTTGTAAGTTTGCGATGTGAATCAATTGATAACCATTCTCGGTCCTACAGCTTGCGGTAAGACATCGTTAGCGGCGGCATTGGCCTATGATCTCAATGCCGAAATCATCAGTGCCGACAGTCGGCAGGTGTATCGGGGCATGGACATCGGCACCGGCAAGGACCTCGCTGACTATGTAGTGCAGGGCCGACAGATACCCTATCATCTTATCGACATTGCCGAGCCGGGCACCAAATACAACCTTTATCGCTATCAGCAGGATTTCCTGAAAGCCTATAGCGACATTGTAGCCAGAGGGGTGCAACCCATTCTCTGCGGTGGTACAGGACTGTATATCGAGGCTGTGTTGAAAGGATATGCACTGTCTACCGTACCGCAAAACCCGATGTTGAGGGCAAAGCTGGAAAACAAAACAATAGATCAGCTCACATCTATTCTTATAGATTTGAAGCGGAAAAATGGCTCGAATATGCACAACACCACAGATGTAGATTCCTGCCAGAGGGCCATCAGAGCCATCGAAATAGAAACTTATAATCTCGAGCATACGGCTGACAGGCGAGAGATGCCCGCCATCCCTTCGATAGTTGTCGGTATCGACATTGACCGAGACGAGCGTCGCCGAAAAATAACCAACCGATTGAAGCAACGTCTGGAAAGTGGTATGGTCGACGAAATACGCGATTTGCTCGACCGAGGCATCCCCTCGGAGGACATTATATATTATGGTCTGGAATATAAATACGTCACAGAGTACGTTATTGGCAAACTGTCATACGACGAAATGTTTCGCCAATTGGAAATAGCGATTCATCAGTTTGCCAAGCGCCAGATGACATGGTTTCGCGGAATGGAACGTCGTGGCATCACCATTCACTGGCTTGATGCAAGACTGCCAATGGAGCAAAAGATAAACGAAATAAAACGATTGATATGATAGAAGAAAACCGTTGGGGAATCATCTACTGTCCCAAATCTGGACTTTTTGGATCATCCAAGCATAGATGGGAAAAGATACAACAATGCCTAAAGAAGAACGGCATTGCCTACGACCATGTGCAGAGTGAAAATCGCGGGAGCGTTGAACGATTGGTCAAGATGCTTATCAACAACGGCTACCGCACCATTGTGATTGTGGGTGGCGACTCTGCCCTCAACGACACGGTGAACTGCTTGATGCAAGTTGAGAAGGAGGTGCGTGACAATATCGTTTTAGGCATTATTCCCAATGGCGTTATGAACGATTTTGCTCATTTCTGGGAGTTTAACGAAGACCATTATGCACAAACCATCAAATGGCTTAAAGAGCGCCGTGTCCGCAAAATAGATTTGGGCTGTATGCGCTATACCAATAAAGAAGGAGCCGCCTGCCGCCGCTATTTTCTCAACTGCGTCAACATGGGCCTCATCGCTGCCATCATGAATCTCCGTCGCAAGACACGGCAGCTTCTTGGAAGTCGCACGCTCTCGTTCCTTTTTTCGTTCATATTGCTTATCTTCCAACGTATGGAATACAAGATGCGAATCAAGATTAACAGCGACACTATCGACCGTCGCATCATGACAATGTGTGTCAGCAACGCTCTCGGATACGGGCAAACTCCAAATGCCGTTCCCTACAACGGCCAACTTGACGTATCTGTAGTTTATCATTCGCCCATGACCCAGGTGGCCGAGGGAATCTATCTGTTCCTAAGAGGAAAAATTCTCAATCACCACAGTGTTCACCCCTACCGCACTCGCATGGTCAAAGTGGAGAAGGCAGGAAATGCACTTATCGGTATCGATGGCCGGCTGATGCGCACCCCAGTGGGAGCATTTACCATCAGTGTCGAACAAGAAGTTATCAACTTTCTGATACCAGCATAACTTCCTGTTGGCCTATTTCTCTTTGACTTTCCTGCATTTCACGCTGGAAGTTACATCAACTTAAAACATAATCCCCCGCCATGATCATGGCGGGGGATTATGTTTTAAAGTTTATTCTTATAGGGCAAAGCCCTATCTTTACTCGTTCATGATGTTACCCATCAAGGTCACATTATTTATAGAGTTCGAAATTATATATGCGTGTAACGTTACCCTCGATATCCTGAGCAGGAGCTGTGACATACAGACGTATATACCTATAGGTTGCCGGCTTAAAGCGTCTTTCCACAATGTTTGCACGGTTACCGTCCAGCATATCGATGGTTTGCCACTCCTCTGTTGTCGAGTTGCGTCCTTGAAGCAGGCAACCACGAGTGACGTACGATGATGTTTCACTGGCAGCATTCAGAAGTTTCCAACCATTGACGGTCTGTGCGCTGCCAAGGTCAAACGTCACCCAATTGGGTGCAGCAGAGGTGTCACACCATTTGGTGTCATCCTTGCCGTCTATAAGCATTTCAGCACGCTCATCCTCGCGAGCCTGTCCGGAGCTTGCTATAACCTTAGCTGTTTTCATCACGTTTTCACCAAACTTACTTCCTGTGCCTTGTTCGAGTTTGTCGGAAATATTATTGGTCCGATAGAATGCCGTTGCGGGTTGTGACATATTTGCATTGTCGCTTGCAGTCGCTGCAAAGATGACGATATGCTCATCATTTGGAACAGTAATCTGTGTAGCTCCCTTGGGAACATCCAGACGCAACATAAACATATAGGTGAATTCATAAGGTTCATCCTGATCAGATGAGTGGCGATGTGTACCCACATAGGCCACGCGGCCGTCTTTCAAATAGCCAACATTCTGTCCGGTGTGTCCCCATTGTCCGATGAATCCACTATAGTATGGCACATTACATTCTTGTTTGGTTTTTCCAACGGTGAAGGTTGCCGAGCGGTCGCCCTGGTCAGAAGCTGCCAACAAATAAACGTGCGTATAATTATGATTCTTAGGCAACGTAATCACATTCCCCTTGCACGACATTCCGCTGAACGAATCAAGACTCCCAAGCTGGAACGGAATTCCGTCTACAGTAATGCCATCCTCTGGAACCAGTTCGGCGGCATAGCTATATCCTCCTTCAAAATTGCCGGAGGAACGCATCTCATTATATGAGAAGCACTTGCGATCGAAATCCAATGCCAAGAATTCTTTGGCAACAGTACGCATAGGTTGTTTCTTCTGCAAACGCACCTTGTAGGTCTTGACGCTGAACGGCTTGATATCGACATTCAGCTTTTTGCCTGCAAATGTGGCATTGCCAATGGTTTTCTCTGTACCATCTGCCTCTTCGGCAGCAACGATATTGGAAGCAAAGGTCAAGTGAGCCGTTTGATGCTGCTTGCCGGAAAGTTCGTAAACACGCACCACGTAGGCGTCGTCTGCTTCGGCATGCTTCAAAGCGCGGATAATAACATTGGGATTGTCGCATTGTACGAAAGAGAACGACTTGCCCAGTTCTCCCTTATGTTTCTCAACCTTAAACGTCTTGAGTCTGCTATTGAAGGAAGCAGCTTTCTCTGCCGTCTGCACATGATTCAGTCCATTCTTATGTCCTACAATGCTATAGGTGAACTCGTGATGTCCCCAGTCCTGCCTATCCTGGTAGGAATACCCTCTACCGGTTTGTGGCGAATAGAGCAACGACAGCCGGAGCACGTTGTCTGCAGGTTTATCCCATCCGTACTTGCTCTCATTGAGGATGGTAACACCATAGCTACCGTCGCGATCGGTCAGGTCTGCCCAGTCGTGTGCATACACCTCAAAGGCAGTAGGCTTATTGTTGCCACGCTTAATGCTACCCAATCCTATGCCGTAAGTAGCATCGGGATTGCTCACGCCCAAAGGCAGTTCAGCCTTGAGCAGCGCATTGAGCGAGTGCCATTCTACCTGAGTGTTGAAATCTATGCGGTCGGCCTGGCTTCCTTCGTATAAATGGATATACTGGCGAATCTTAGAGTCTCCGTATTCCTTTTCTACCAAAATGGTTTTGCGGAGTGCGCCATTCTCTACCATACTCACTTTCACACCATCGTTGACGCCTACGGGTTCCTTGTCCAAAGTGCGTTTTTGGATTTCCCATGCAGGCCATGCCGTTGATTTGCAATCATCGAAAACAACGAGACGCAATGCCTTGCCCGATGCAACGAGCTCCTTGTTGGCTCGCTTGTCAATGATGCTGCTGATATTTCCTTGCTGGTCTACAGTAAGGCGATAGACAGAGTTTTCCAATACTTTTTTATTGGAAACCGCATTACTTACGGCCTTTCCACCTTTCTTAATATTATATACGGCCATTCCGACTGAAGGAAGACTGGCCTCAAACAGGAGTTGCGACTCGCCCTTGTTGTTCTTGACAAGCTGCGAATTTACACGTTTCCCATTTTCATCATAAACCTTGTAATTGCTCTTGCCGTCGGCAACATCTACGGTAGCTACGGCCTTCATGGGGAAACTCTCAGAATTATAAACTACTATCGGCTCTCCACTTACCTTTGTGTCCAATGCATCTGATACGCCTCCGATAGAGTTATTCATTGTGGATACAAAGTTCTTAGTAGAAAGCAGTTCGTCATTCCACGAGAAGGTGTAAGCGCGTGGTATACTCGTTCCTGTAACATCATCGTGGAACTGATGAACAATGACGCGACGCCAATCGTCAGTAAGGTCTTTACCGGGATAGGTGTAGGCTCCTGCCCAGTCGGCCATAACAGCGGCTCTTTCTGCAGCATCTCCAAGAAGCTCATTCTGCCTGTTATAGAGTTTCATGGCAGCTTGCGAAGTATAGCAAGCATTGCCGTGAAGGTCCATCGTCAACTCACCGTCGAACGTGGGCAGCTCCGGGTGCTTGTCAAAAGGCAGGAAATCTTCATACAACTGACTGCTGGTTGCACTAATCACTTTAACCGGTCCGTTGCCATGCACGCCGCGCGCCACAGCTTGTACCGATTTCATATCCGGTGAACCCCCGATGTCTCCCGTACCGTAATAACGATAAACGATGTTGAGCGGGCTCTCTTTAGCTTCCTTGATAAGCTCCTCGCTTTTCGACAGGTCTTCCCCATCTTTCCATCTCTTGCCATAGTCGAATCCATGGGCCATCATAATTTGCGACCCATCTATACCTTTCCACAACCCAACTGTGAACGGATATTTCTTTCCGCCATCATAGAATGGCACAGCACGCCATTGCAATTTTTGTGACGAGAAACCAATCAGACCGCAATGTGCTGCCAATGTTGGCATTGTGTAGGGGAATCCGAAGCAGTCGGGCAGGAACACATCCTTACCTTCTGCGCCAAATTCCTGACGGTAGAACGTTTGCCCGAGCAAGATGTTGCGAATCCAACTTTCCGGCGATGACACGATGGTCTCCGTAGCGTCCCAACCGGAGCCGGCGAGATGCCATCTCCCGTTGCTGATATACTTTTTCATCTGCTCGTATTGTGCAGGATAATACTCCTTCATCCACAAATACTTCACTCCGCCCTCAAAGTTGAAGACATATTCTGGATATTTCTTCAACAAGAACAGGTTTTGGTTGAGTGTATTCCAAACATGAGTGCGGATAGTCGTCTGGATGTCCCAGTTCCACTGAGTGTCCAGATGGGCGTCACTCACCAAATACGCCCTAACCGGTTTACTTCCGGTTTGCTGGGCAGACACACTCATTGCCATACCAACAAGCAAGCACATTAATTTTGTTCTCTTCATATTTTATATAGGTTATAATAAATTGATACGATACAATCTTAAACTATATAGCTTAATAGCTATAACGCTATGCGACACATTGACCTTATTTCATACATCGCGTCTTCCAAGTTATAGGAAACCGTTATATTATGTACAAATATAAGATATTTTAGGCATATAATGCGTGTTTTCTCTAAAAAATTAGATCATTGTTTTTTTTGTTCACACAAATATAAAAATTTGGCACAGAATAATACCTTTTTGTTCCTTAAAATTTGTTCTTTTGTGACCAAGGACCTAACAAAAATATGATGAAACTATCAACAGTACAAACTGTAATTTTGAGTATTGGCCTATTGATGTCCGCTCCCGGATACAGCAAAAACATCAATGTGCAGGAATCCGGTGTCAAAGCGGACGGTGTAACAATGCAGACCACGCAAATTCAACGAGCCATAGACGAATGTGCCCGCACTGGAGGCGGTGTCGTAACGTTCTCACCCGGCAAGTATCTCACGGGGACGCTTTATCTACGTAGTCACGTAGAACTCTATCTGGAGCGCGGAGCAGCAATCCTGGGTAGCACCAATATTCCAGAAGACTACCCCGTCAGAGCGCTTATCTATGCCAAAGATGTTGAAGATGCCGGGATATCAGGACACGGCATCATTAACGGTCAAGCCGATACGCCGGAATATCTTGCGCATGGCTTCAAAGTGAATGACGGTGTGCGCCCCAATGGCATTATATTCGAAGATTGCAAGAATATGACCGCCCACGACTTCGAGATTCGGAACGCCGCAAGTTGGACGTTCCGTCTGCTCCGGTGTGACGGCGTACGTATCAATGCAATAAGGATTCATTCGCTCATGCAGGGTAACAACGACGGTATAGACGTGGATGCGCGCAACGTGACCATCAGCAACTGTCTTATAGAGTGCGACGACGACGGAATCTGTCTGAAGAGCGACAGTCGCGATTTCCTTCCGGAAAACATCACAGTGAGCAACTGTGTCATTGCAAGCAATTGTAATCCTATCAAATTTGGTACATCATCGTATGCGGGTTTCCGCAATGTCACTATCACCAACTGTGCCATTCGGCCCACCACGGAGAGTCATATTTGGGACTGGTCTACAGAATATGACGGAGTGGCTCCCAAAACCAAGACCGGACTGGCCGGCATTGCTATTGAATGTGTAGATGGGGGCAAAGTCGAGCACATTACCATCTCCAACATCACCATGGAAGGAATTATCACACCTATATTTATATGTATGAACAAGCGTCACGGTGACGGAACGGGCGTGCTGCGAGATGTCAGCATCAGCCAGGTCACAGCTGTGGCTGAAGGCATCATCCCCAGTATGATAACCGGTATTCCCGGCAGTCGTATCAGCGACATTCTGCTAAGAGATATCACTGTAGAGCATTATGGTGGCGAAAAGCCAATGGCCAAGCGTCTGCCGGAAAATCTTACGGGATATCCGGAAAACCGAATGTTTGGACGCAAAAACCCTGCCGGAGGATTATATGTGAGACACGCAGACAATATCAAGGTAGAGAATTTCAAATTGATAATGCGCAATCGAGATGAGCGCCCGATTATCGTAGCCGATGATGTTGATGGACTGAAACTCGATGAAATAAAGGCAGTGAACGCCTCGAGCACCATCGTGCAAAACGACAATAGCAAAAATGTGACGCTCGATTCCAAAGTAGTGGAATAGACTGTTCGAGGCCATTCCAACCAAACAACTACAACAGCATGGAGCAACCTCACAGCCGATTGCCCATGCTGTGATTGAACCAATCAGCTGCAAAAGGGCCCCGTAGTTATCAATCCCATAGAGTTGAGCTGTCATCTTGATATCGACCTTGCCAACAAAGTGCACTCCCTACTCTATCATTATTTCTCATCATGTAAAAAATTATAACCAATTCTCAGGGCTTGGATTTCAAGACATTTAGCGAAAAAAGCACTATGTTTTGGTCAGCCCGATCCGTTCCGATGACAAGAAAATGGAAGAGACGGCGCGGTTAGTGTCCTACCGTCTTATGGCAAGGCCTTAACCATCGTGCGGAAGGGGTCGTTTCGGATTACCATTAGGGCGTACTCGTCCTGCCATTCGATATTCAACCGGGAATGACTAAATCGAGAACACAAGGGGCTGTTTTCGGAATAGACTGACTATCAACCCACTACAAACTTTCTCCTATTTCTCGAATTTCGGACGACAATAAAATTATTTTTAAATAAGCGAAATTTAAAAGGATGTTTGTAAATAAAAATACAAAGAAACAATGTTTCATCATCCCATCATGTTGCAATTGCTAAAGACCATCTTGAAACTGGCAGGCAAGTCATCTCCCTCCCACCCAATACTGCTTTTGTTTTTGACTCAAGCATGAGACGAAATATAAAGCAATATTCACAAACTTCATTGGCGTGCCTGAATGGAACGCATTGGCCAAATGTAATACGACAGATGTCACATTAGGCAAACAGGTAACAATTGTGTTACAATATTATTCTATTTCATAAAATAATGGAAGCTTTTATGCGTTTTAAGAATTAAAATGATTACTTTTGCAAAACATTAGCAATACTTAAAGCATCAATATTATGGCGCAATTATCAGACCGTCTGAATCGCTTAGCCCCATCGGCTACACTGGCGATGTCGCAGAAGAGCAGCGAAATGAAAGCTCAAGGAATAGATGTAATCAACATGAGTGTTGGAGAACCCGATTTCAACACCCCTGAACACATTAAGGAAGCTGGAAAAAAAGCTATTGACGACAACTATTCAAAATATTCTCCGGTGCCCGGATATCCAGCATTGAGAGACGCTATTGCCGCCAAACTCAAAAAAGAAAATAATCTCGACTACACCTCCAAGGAAATACTTGTGGGCACCGGCGGCAAACAGGGCGTGTGCAACACGGTGCTGGCCCTGGTAAACCCCGGAGATGAAGTCATCATCCCCGCACCCTACTGGGTCAGCTATCCACAAATGGTAAAATTGGCAGGGGGAAATCCTGTCATCATCCGTGGAGGCTTCGAGCAGAATTTCAAGATTACACCCGAACAGCTTGAGAACGCAATCACTCCCAAGACGAAGATGCTCATCCTCTGCTCGCCAAGCAACCCTACGGGAAGCGTGTATTCTCAAGAGGAGTTGAACGCCCTTGCACAAATCGTACTCAAGCACGAAGATTTGTTTGTACTCTCTGATGAAATCTATGAGCACATTAATTATATAGGTGGCAAAGCCAGCATCTCCTCCTATCCGGGCATGAAGGAGCGCACCATCATTTGCAATGGCGTGAGCAAAGCCTACGCCATGACCGGTTGGCGTCTTGGATGGGTGGCTGCCCCCGAATGGATTGTGAAAGGTATCAACAAACTTCAGGGGCAATACACCAGCGGCACCTGTGACGTGAGCCAGATGGCAGCATTGGCCGCCTATAACAGCGACCAAAAGTGTGTGGAAAGCATGCGAAGCGCTTTTGAACGCCGACGTGACCTCATCGTTGGTCTGGCCAAAGAAATTCCCGGTCTGGAAGTCAATGTGCCGGAAGGTGCGTTTTATGTGTTCCCCAAATGCTCCAATTTCTTCGGGAAGAGCAACGGCAAATACACCATCAACAACTCAACCGACTTTTCGCTGTATCTGCTTGAAGTTGGGCACGTTGCAACCGTAGCAGGAGATGCTTTCGGCGACCCCGACTGTTTTCGCATGAGTTATGCTACCAGCGACGACAACATTCGGGAAGCTATGAAACGCATTAAAAAAGTCACTGCAGCTTTAAAATAAAATTTTGTTAAAACCGAATAAACACACTTGCAATAAACCAAAAGTTGTTATCTTTGCGAATGTTTATGCCGCTTGTACGCACTGTCTTTGACAGACATATAACGGATAGACACGCTACAACCAACAGTAAATGCAGAACAAACAATAATAGAAATAATTTATTAACAACTAAAAATTAAATTAAAATTATGGCAACTACACAAAAAGCCGCAGCCCCCAAGGCTGTAAAGAAGTCTGAGGGCTTCACAGGAATTAGAGGTGCATTCTGGATCATCGTCGTATGTTTCATTGCAGCTATCTGTATCTATAATTTCGTGTTGGGTAATCCTTCCAACTTCCAAGGCAATGACAACGCTAACGCTCCTATCAACATTTTGGGTACCATCTTCAAAGGTGGAGTTGTTGTTCCTATTATTCATACATTGCTGCTCACCGTTCTCTGCCTATCTGTAGAGCGTTGGTTGGCTTTGAAGACCGCTTTCGGCAAGGGCAACCTCACCAAATTTGTTGCAAACATCAAGGCTGCTTTGAAAGCCAACGACTTTGCTAAGGCTGAAGACCTTTGCAACAAGATGAAGGGTTCTGTTGCCAATGTTGTTTTGGCTTCTCTGAACGCTTACAAGAGCATGGAAAGCGGCGCTAACGCCAATTTGAGAAAGAGCCAGAAAGTTGCCAAGATTCAGCAGGCACACGAAGAGGCTACACAGTTGGAGATGCCTACTCTCCAGATGAACCTTCCTATCCTTGCCACGATGGTAACACTGGGTACACTTACCGGACTTCTCGGTACTGTAACCGGTATGATTCGTTCATTCCAAGCTTTGGCTGCCGGTGGTGGTGGTGACTCTCTTGCTCTGTCTACAGGTATTTCTGAGGCTTTGGTCAATACCGCATTCGGTATCGTGACATCATGGTGCGCTGTTATTTCCTATAACTTCTTCACCAACAAGATTGATAAGTTGACATATGCACTCGACGAAGTAGGTTACTCAATTGCTCAGACATACGAAGCAAACCACACGGACGAAGCTTGATTTTTGCTAACCCTTTAAAATTTTATCGCTATGGGTAAAGTAAAGATTAAGAAAAGTGACGTTTGGATTGATATGACCCCTATGTCCGACGTAATGGTGCTTTTGCTGACCTTCTTCATGCTGACTTCAACGTTCGTGAAGCAAGAGCCGGTAAAAGTGAATACACCAGGGTCGGTTTCTGAAATCAAAGTTCCAGAGAATAACGTTCTGAGTATTCTTGTTAGTAAAGACGGCAAGGTATTCATGAACATGGACAAGACGACAGACGTAGTGGCAGCACTCCAAGATGTTACAGGACAATTTGGTATTGCGTTAACCGCAGAACAACAGGTGAAGTTTAAGGACGACCCTATGTGGGGTGTTCCAATGAATGAACTTCAAAATTATCTTAACCTGAACAAGACGGATATGCCGGAAGCTATCAAAGCCTATGGTATTCCCACCGACTCTGTTCCAGGGAAAGAAGGAGACGCAGCTTTAAGCGAATTCCAGATTTGGGTGAAGGCAGCTAAAGGCGCCAATCCCGATGCCAAGATCGCAATCAAGGCTGACGAGAATACTTCTTACAAGATAATTAACAAGATCATGAATGAACTTCAGGATATAAATCAGAACCGTTACTATCTGATTACTCAATACAAAAAAGCACAGGAGGACTAATAATGGCAAAGCAAAAGAAAAGCAAACAGAAGAAGATGGACGTCCGCGTGGACTTCACTCCTATGGTTGACATGATGATGCTGCTTATCACGTTCTTCATGCTCTGTACGTCTCTGGCTAAGCCGCAGACTATGGAATTGAGTATGCCTAGTAATGATAAGAACCTGCAAGATCGAGATAAGTCAGTATCCAAGGAATCGTACACTATTACAATTTATTGCACTGCTGACAATCAGATCCACTATGTAGCAGGACAGGTGAAGCCGGAACAGCCCGACTGCCTGAAAGAGACCACATGGGGTACACAAGGTATCCGTTCTGTGCTCTTCAATCATGTAACGGAAGATGGTACTACGCCTGTTCAAGATGTAATGAAAGCAAAGGCTGAACTCGACAAGGAGAAGGCAGACCCCACCAAGAAAATGACTGACGAGGTCTACAACGAAAGGTTGAGAAAGATAAGGGGCGGAGAAATCAATGGTAATAAGATTCAAACCTTGACCGTCATCATCAAAGCCTCTGAAAACGCCAACTACAAGAATCTTGTAGACGCTCTCGATGAAATGCAGATATGCAGCATAGGTAAATACGTAATCGATAAACTTAACAACGATGACCTTACGCTTCTCAAGAAGAATAATGTCAAGTTGTAAGTACACGATGAAACGATTAAAAAGTTAAGAAATGGCAAATATAGATGTAACAACTAACGGTTGGACTGACCTTATCTTTGAGGGTAGAAATAAGGAATACGGTGCCTATAGGCTTCGTAGGAGCACCCCAAAGAGAAACGTCTATTCAATCGTGGTTATAGCACTGTTGGCTGCACTGTTTATCGCTTTCTATGCTGTTAAGTCTGCATACGATCAGTATCAGGCTGCTCATCAGAAAAACGAGCAAGTAACAGAGTTGTCAGCACTCAATCAGCCAAAGAAAAAGGCTGAGGTGAAACGTAAGGAAATTGTGATTCCAGAGAAAAAACAAGAGGTCGTAAAGCAAGTGAAATCTTCTATCAAGTTTACCGCACCTGTCATCAAGAAAGATAAGGAGGTAAAACCTGAAGAAGAAATCAAGACCCAGGATGAATTGATGCAGACAAACACTGCTATCGGTGCTCTGGACGTGAAGGGTAACAGCGAAAATGGCGAAGTGCTGAAAGTAACTCAGCGCGTAGCCGACGAACCTGTAAAACCCGACAAACCTGAAATAGAAAACAAGGTGTTTGACGTTGTAGAGCAGATGCCTTCATTCCCAGGTGGTGCTGCCGCCTTGATGAAGTATCTTTCCGAAAACATCAAATATCCTGTTGTTGCTCAAGAGAACGGAGTTCAGGGCCGTGTAGTAGTTTCATTCGTTGTAGAACGTGATGGCTCTATTACTGACGTCAAGGTCGTACGCTCAGTAGACCCATCGCTTGACCGCGAGGCCACTCGTGTGGTTAAGTCCATGCCAAAGTGGATTCCCGGAAAGCAGAATGGTTCTGCCGTTCGTGTGAAATACAACGTTCCTGTATCATTCAGACTGCAGTAACACCTATTTTATGAAGAAAATAACATCTTACATCATCGTAGGATTAACACTCTCTGTATGTCTTTACTCCTCTTGCAACAACAAGAAGAGTAAAGATGGTAGAACAGATACATATTCATCAGGGGCGATTAGTTTCGTCTCTGATGAAAGTTTTAGTCCAATCATAGAGGAAGAACGTTTTGTCTTCCAGAAAGATTATCCCCAGGCAAAGGTTACGCCGATCTACACCAATGAATCTGATGCTATTAATCAGCTTCTCGAAGGTAAGACCTATTTAGCATTTACAGCACGTAACTTCAAGCCATCAGAACTAAAAAGTCTACAAAGTCAGAATTTCAGACCGGTAGCAATCAAACTTGCATACGATGCTCTGGCATTCATCGTAAACAAGAACAACAACGATACCCTTATTTCTGTAAAGGATATCGAGAATATCATGTCAGGAAAAGCCACTTCATGGAGTGATCTGTACAAAGACTCCAAGCGTGGCACCATTACCGTAGTATTCGACAATGCGAAGTCGAGTACTGTACACTATGTAGAAGATTCTATTCTCGGAGGCAAGCCCATCAGCAACCCAAATGTAGCTGCTGTGAACAAAACCGAAGAGGTTATTAAATATGTGGAAGATAATCCCGGAGCCATTGGGATTATCGGAAACAACTGGCTCAACGACAAACGCGACACAACTAACCTTACATTCAACAAAGATATCCGTGTAATGAGCGTTAGTCGCATCCATCCTGCCACTGCCAACAGCAGCAGAAAGCCATACCAATATTATATTTATAATGGTGAATATGCACTGATACGCGTTATCTACGCGTTACTCAATGACCCCCGTCAAGGACTTCCATGGGGCTTTGCTCATTTCATTGAAGGACCAAAAGGACAGCGAATAATCATGAAAACTGGATTACTTCCCATGTTGGGTGATATAAATATAAGAGATGTTAATGTAACTCAATAGCAGAAACAACTCTAAAATTTTTTCGTTATTACAATAAATCATAATACGGAAGTTCAAAAAGCAAAGTTAAGAGATTATGAAAGCAATTAAATATTTATTGATGGGCTTACTGACATTTGGTTCAGTAGCACCAGCGATGGCACAAGACAACAACAAGGCCATCTTCGAACAAGCCACAGAAATCATTAAAGCCAAAGGCCCTGATTTCGACAAGCAAGTGAAACAACTGTATAAAGACCACAAAAAAGACCCGGAGGCACTTGTAGCTATAGGTAGGGCTTTTCTGAATCAAAAAGACTTGGAAAACGCCAACACCTTTGCAGACTATGCTCTCAAAAGGAACGGGAAATTCGCCAAGGCCTTTATACTGAAAGGTGACATTGCCGTAGCCAAAGATGATGCCGGAGCTGCTGCAGAAAACTACCAGCAGGCAAAATACTTTGACCCGAAGAATCCGGACGCATATTACAAATATGCTATGATTCTCCGTGGACGTAGTCCGGAGGAAGCTGTAGCCAATCTCGAAGAACTTCGCACACAACGCCCCGACTACCCCGTCGATGCTCTCTGCGGTAGAATATACTACATCGCACAGAACTACGAAAAGGCCGAAAGCTATTATGACAAGGTAACCAACAAGAGCAGTTTGGAAGATGAGGATATTACCTATTACGCTATGTCTACATGGTTGCTTGGCAAGCGCGAAAAGAGTATCGACATCTGTAAAATCGGTTTGACACGCGACCCACGTCGCTCTGGTTGGAATCGTATAGCATTCTACAACTATACCGACCTCAAGCAGACCAACGAGGCTCTTGACTACGCCGACAAGCTCTTCAACAAGAGCGACAGTGCACACTACATCGGTGAGGACTATATTTATTATGGTACTGCACTGCAGCAGGCTGAGCGTTGGGATGATGCCATTAATGCATACAACCAGGCCATCGAGCTGAACAAGGACAACGACAAGCAGACTGCCATCATCAACAAGAACTTGTCTGATGTATACCTCAAGAAAGAAGATTATGACAACGCTGTAGTATATTTCAAGAAAACGTTTGGTACCGACAATCCCACAATGGATAACTTAGATGAGCTTGGAACTCTATATGCTACCATTGCGTCCAAGAAAGTTCAGGCCGGTGACGAGGCTGGAGCACAGGAAGCCTTTAAAAAAGCAGACGAAGTATATGCCCAAATGATGGAAGCCTACCCCAACTATAATAACTACGGCAACTTCATGAGAGGACAAATCAATGCCAACCTTGACCCGGACAGTAAACAAGGACTGGCTAAGCCATATTATGAGGCATTGGCAACTGCCCTCGAAACCAAAGAAGAAAAGAACGAAAGTGAGTTGGCTATGCTGAAGCAAGCATATCTGTACCTCATTGTCTACAACTTCAACGTGAAGCAAGACTTAGAAAATGCAAAGATTTATGCAAGCAAGATGCTAACTGTAGACCCGGAAAACGAGGTTGCAAAGCAAGTAAATGAAATAGTAAGCGAAAATAAATAGATATTTTCGCAGATACATTATTTGTATCTGCTAAAGATAACACTAAATCCTTCTCAAGCTTAAATATTGAGAAGGATTTTTTGTTTCCAGCAGTTATGACATGACGAATTAAAAGGCACTACAAGCATTAGCGAAAACAAGCGGACTACTTACAACTAATAGTTATGACCATAGCCAATAGGAATGACAAATCATCCAATAGCTCTACTACTTCCGACATTATTTCGATATACCTTAAAGGTGTTATATAGTGCTATCAACCATACTGATAGCACGAAAGGAGCCGTAAGAGTGACAAGGCCAAGTTGTAAGCCTGCATATTGAAATACAAGCGAAAATGCTAAAGCGGCCAATGCCTTAGTGTACCTCCATGAAGAAATTTTCAAGATATTCGCTACTGCCAGAACCGTCAAGATAGCATTATATCCATACAGTCCATTGTTTATCGACTGGACATCTATAAACGGAACGCACATAACAACCAAAGAGACAGCACAAGCAAGAAAGGCATCCAGTGCCATCTTACGGGAATTAACGAAGATGGCCAGAAAGAAAAATAAGCCCGTCAACAGGCTATTCCCCTGCAACATAATCTGCCCGAAATTTAATGAGACAGTCCGAATCAGCGAAAAAGATTCTTCTCCAGCAACTGCAGTCTCGCTGGGGAGTTGCAGCACCGGGAAAACGTAACTCACAAGCAACATCGCCCAAGTAAGAATGACAAAGGGTGCAGTAAGCGTGGGGAGAAGTTTCTGCCTCTCAAAGCCACGACACACAAGCGTTGTTGCAACAGAGGCTACGACCATAAGCACAAACGACCACACGTTGATAGACATGAAACAGGGAACAGCTATACCTACCAATGTTCCATTAAAACCATAGAGTCCATTTTCGATATTCTCCTTATTATATTTCAGAACAACCGCCGTCAACGTGCTGGTTATCGTACCCAACAAGGCAAATAGGAACATAGACAAAGAGTTGCAGGCGATGCCCACAAGCATGAGAATACCTGAAAGCGCATTGTTTTGGAACATTACCTGTCCCACACCACGAAATATCCCTCTAATCATCTGATATAAACTTATGATTATAGTATTACTGTTTTCTTCCCAACTCCAATATTGGGAACGACAAAGTTACAAAAAACTACGAACGTTCAAAAATATATTGAATATTATAAAAGATAGCTACTGTGCTAAAAAATATAAAGCGTTAACGAGTAATGGAATGTAGCGAGCTACACTATTTACAGGTTAACGCTTTGTACTAAAAAGAGGATGTAATCTATTCCTATGCGATATTTCTATTAATAACGGTAGTAACTTACAGAATTGCTATTAAAGCTGATTTAGCCCCAAAGTTACCAACGTGCGAAGTTGCATAATTCCAAGATGGTTGGTATCGAGCGACTCCACATCTTGCAAATACTTTTCACCATGTTCCACGTCGCCCAAGCCATAATATCCCAAGGCAAGCATATACTTACAGTGAATTTGATTCTTCAAGTCGAGGGAATCTTCCCAAATAAGAAGGTCAGGTAAGCTCACAGCGAAATAGTCCATGACTACTTTCTCGAATATATGGTTTTTACCATAATTGATAAGTTTGTAGAAACGACCTCGTGCTTCACCCTCGCGGCCTAATTTCAGCAATGCCAATCCCTGATAAAAAATCTTATCCGGTTTAGCATCATTGTAATACAGAGCAGCAGCCGGTTCCTGTGGCCCTTCGGTTGCATGTTCCCAGCACTCACGTGCCTTAACCATGTCACCAAGTCCTTCGTATCCCAGCCCCATGAAATAGTAGAAATCATTCTCTTGAGCACCTTGGAGTTTACCTTCACCAAGATGATGTGGGAACTCCAAACACTCTTTCAAAAGTTGAACTGCAGTATCATAGTCATGAGCCGCGAGAGCATTCTTTGCAAGTTCCGTACGGCATAACTGGTATTGTCCGCTTACCTTACCTTCACCGCCTTCCCATGGATGGAAGATATGTGCATCAAGCAACTGCATAGCCTTTTGATAGTTTCCGGTTTGATTGAGCAGGGTAATCTCTTCAAGCAGCAAGTCGTCACGTTGCTCAATAAGTTCAGGGTACTGCTCAAGAAAAGCCAAACGCTCCTTTTGCGAATGCTGCAAACGCTTGTAAAGTTGGTCAAGTTCCATGAGAATACGAGCATCATGGGTGTTGAGCTTGAAAGCCTTTTCCATATAAGCCAGAGCAGTTGTGTGGTCATCTGCCTTATTTGCAAAATAAAGGGCTAAATTGCGCCATACCGTAGGGAACTTTGGATTGAGCTTTGCAGAAAGCTCCCAGTTGGTCTTGGCAACATCATACTGGCGTTTGTCATAGAACAGACATCCCAGATAATAAGGGGCAAATGCGCCATCTTTATGGCTTGCCTTGGCTGCCTCAAGTGCCAGAATCGCCTCTAAACGATTGGGGAAACAATAGGCAGAATCCTGCTTTTCCGCTTCCTCGAAGGTATTGTTTGCTTCTACAGCATTACCCTGTTTTAACTGCGCCCATCCCTTATAATAATAAGTCATTGGGTCGTCAGCACCTTGCTTGATTGCCAAATCAAGTACGCCTATGCACTCTGACCACAAACCTGCCTGAGCATAATCAAGAGCCAATTCCTGATAGTTATTGATACTGCCATGCATCAGCTCCGTCATCTGCTTGAGGACAGTTTCATCCTTCGTTAGCAGATATTTCTCATAAAGCACTCCATAATTGAAAAGGTCAAGCTTCAGACTTTCATCAATAAACGCTTTCACATCTTCATACTTTCTCCCTGCATAACGAAGAATCGATAACTTCAATGCACGTGCCTTATGATTGTGCCAATTGCTGATAAGTGAACGCTCTACATCATCAATTGCATCCTCTATACGATGCTGCCCAATACTAATCTGAGCGGCCGCGAAATAGCCAACATCCGCCCATCCCTTGTTCCAGGTTGATTTCCAAAACCAATTGTAGGCCTCATCGAGTTTACCTTGATACTTCAGGGCCAAACCAAGATTATACAAGGGCTCCCCATCGTATGGGTTGGGGTTGCGTTTGTAAAGCACCTTCTGTGCCTTGCGAAGATATTCCTCTGCTCGGGCAAAACGTCCCTTACGAACAAACCAAAGCCCCATCGCATTGTTGCAACGATAATCGTCCGGGTCTCTACAGAGAGCCTCCTCATAGTAATCAAGAGGACTGTATGTTGCATGGCGATATTGCTCAATATGAAGTCCTGTCAGATAGAGCTGTTCGTTCGTCTTGATATCTTTGGGCAACAAAGCAGCTTCTGCCGGGTCAGGAATAGGTTTGATAGTGTCCGGCTCCGGCATCCACTCCATCTCGATGGCATTGCGACCGCACTCTATATTATAAGCCACAAAATAAATATCATGCCATGAAACACTCTTGATATTGATTGGCTTGCTGAATATTTCCTCAGGCGTAAGTTCTAATGTCTCATCAAAGAGCACCTCGCCTACCCGACTTTTCAAAACAACATGATAGGTTGACTTCCGCGTTGCCTGAAGTTTCAATTCTACCCCACTCTCTACTTCAACAATATTCATGATGAGATTCTTGGAGGCATTCTTCACGATACCCAATTCACGATATGGCATAAAGTATTGTGTGAAATGTTTCTCCTCATAAGGCATCAGCCATGTAAAGTCAGGCTGGTTCTCTGTATATACGCCAGCCATAAGCTCTATATACGGACCATCTTCATCAGTGAGGTTACGATCCCATGCCTGGCCAAAATCGCCATTACCCCATGTCCACTGCTTCTTGCCGGGACTCAGATGATGATTGGCCACATGAAGCATTCCGCCTTTAGAGTCATTCTCATAGCCGCCCTCAAAATTATATTTTGAGTTCACCGCCATATAAGACGTGGGCACTTTAATATTCTTATAATTAGAAATGTCTACACCTGAACTGTAATCCATTTTATAATATGTACCCGTCGCAATTGGGAATGAACTTACAGCACGCTTCCCATGATCGAATACAGCGTTGATATCTGGTGGGAACACACTCTGATAATGGTCATTCACAGCCACTGCGGGATTTGCCCACCATAGGAATGTCTGTGGTGTATCCGTACGATTATAAACCATGCCCTTGATCTCCAGATATGCGCACCCCGGGCGAAGCGTGAATCCTGCAGCGCCCTTCTGGTGAAACATCTTTTCCTGCTCGTTCACCCACACTGTAACGGAGCCGTCCTCGTTTTGCTCTATCGTTGAATCCACCGGAAGGTATGTTGACGGCCGATGATGCTGCGGCCAGTTGAACTCAATACCTCCGGAAATCCAAGGCCCTGTCAGCCCTACCAATGCCGGCTTGATTACATGATTATAGTAAACAAAGTGACGCTTCTTGATTTTATCGTATGCCATCTGAACTCGACCTCCGAGCTCAGGCAGAATCATCACCTTAATATATTCATTCTCAATCCACACGGCATGATATTCTACATCCTCCTTTTCATCGGCTATCGACTCTATCACCGGATAAGGATATACAACACCTGACGAGCCCTGATAGACACGTTTCTCCAAGAAAATAGGATTCTTTTCTGCATGACCAACCTTATATGTTGGAATTGTAACAATTTCTCTCCAGGCTTTAACCATAATATTATATCTTAAATTTTAATTTTACTTCACTAATTCTTTCTCAAGTTCTTCCAAACTTTTGCCCTTCGTTTCCGGCAGCCTTGTCAGGAAGAACAGGAAACCACAAAGACAAACTCCACTATAAATCCAGAATGTTCCATAGCTGCCCAAACCTCGATTGAGGAACGGGAACGTATATGTCAGTGTTGAAGAGCCTACCCAAAGGGCAAATGTACATGACGCGACAGCAATAGCACGAACATTGTTTGGGAACAACTCCGAGATGAGCACCCATGTACAAGGACCAAGCGTCATCGCATAACAGGCAATGGCTGCAACAACGAGGATGATCATTCCCATACCAGTTACATGGAAGAAATAGCATGTTCCCAGAATTGCATAGATAACACACAATCCACCGGCACCCAGCAACATCAGCGAACGACGTCCCCACTTATCTACCGTGAAGATAGCCAATATTGTAAACAGCACATTAGCCACACCTGTAATCACAATATTGAACAGCACATCCCCAACTTCGTAACCCGCACTCTGAAATATTTCCTGCGCATAATTGAAGATAACATTAGTACCACACCACTGTTGGAATACAGCTATAATGATACCCAATACAAGAATTGATCTATATTTCTTAGAGAACAGCGTTCCCAATCCCGCAGCATTTGCTGCTTCTGCATTTGCAGCCTGAATCGCTTGCATCTCCTTTGCGGCATATTCTTTTCCACCTATCTTTTCCAAGATATTCGTTGCCTTGGCTGTGTCAAATGTACTCAACCATCTTGGACTCTCGGGAATAAACAAGGCCAAGAGGAAAAATATGATGGATGGAACTGCTGCTGCCCAAAACATCCAGCGCCAGGCCATCTGTGCATTCCAGCTTTCCAAAGTAACAACACCGCCCGGAATTTCATCGGCAATGAGCCAGTTTGTAACCTGTGCTCCGAGAATACCGAGAACTATTGTCATTTGATTCAAACTTACCAATCGACCACGAACATTTGCGGGGGCGACCTCTGCAATATACATTGGCGAGAGACCACTTGCCACTCCAATCCCTATTCCTCCAAAGAACCGAGCTGTCAAGAATGCTGCAAAATTGTTGAATGCACCCGTAGCAATTGATGAGAAGAGGAATATGAGAGAAGCTATGATCAATAATTTCTTACGTCCAAGCCTATCTGCCAATGAGCCGCACAATGTTGCTCCAATCATGCAGCCAATAAGGGCCATCGTCATGGCGAGCCCTTGATCGGCAGCACTGTCGGAAATGCCGAAATATACTTCATAAAACGGTTTCGCACCGCCAATCACCACCCAGTCGTAGCCAAAGAGCAAACCTCCGAAAGCCGCCACTACGCAGATAAAATAGATAAATCCTTGATTAAACTTTTTCATATTCAGGTTAGGTTTATACAATTACCAAAACACTACATAGGCAGTGTCTCAATGTCGTGGACAAAGGTAATTGTTATCCATGAAAGAAAAAATAGATTTTCTTTTGGAAAAGATAGACGATTTTATTTATTAGTCGCATAGAACTGCAATCGCAGGATTTTTGCAACACATTATTAAATGAATAAAACATGCATGCTTTATCCATGAAATTCACAATCATTTGAAACATTAAATTGCATTATTGCTTTTTTATCAGTAAATTTGTCCATCATGAACCATGACTTAATGAGATGCTAAAACTTAAAGATGGATTTACAGGCGAGCGTTGCATTGTGCTGCCTAAGATGATTATTGAGATGGAGCAAGCTGATCCATTAGTATCGAGTTTATACATCACCGATATTGGTTATTATCCAGCAGCAAGCCATCACTACCGCGAACGAAAAAAACCTATTGAACAAAACGTGCTTATCTATTGCGTTCAAGGGGCAGGTTGGTATAAAATCGGAGATGGGAAAGAGCAGCAGGTCTCTGCCAACCAATTTTTTATTCTTCCCGCAGACAAACCCCATATTTATGCCACATTGGAGCACAATCCATGGACGATATACTGGATTCATTTCAGCGGCAATCATGCGCATATATTTGCAGAGGGCGCTGCTATTCCACAAAATATCACCCCTGCCATGAATTCGCGAATCAACGAGCGCAACACACTTTTTGAAGAAATCTATCTCACCTTGGAAAATGGCTATGCCCGCGAAAATCTTCGCTATGCTTCTTCCCTGCTTCATTATTACCTCGCAACCATGCGTTATCTCAGTCTCTATAGAATCAGCAACGCCACAGAGAAGAAAGAAGATAAGGTCGCTAAAAACGATATTGTTCACGCAGCCATCCATTACATGAAGGAGAACCTTGAGCAGAAGCTTTCACTACAGGCCATAGCCGACTATACCGGATATTCCGGAAGTCATTTTTCCATGATATTTAAAAAGGAGGTTGGGCATAGCCCCCTTAACTATTTCAATTTGCTGAAGGTGCAATATGCGTGTAAGCTTCTATCCAAAACGGATATGAGAATCAATCAGATATGTTTCAAAGTAGGCATCAGCGACAGTTACTATTTCTCCCGCCTTTTCATCAAACTCATGGGGATGTCTCCCAAGGAATACCGCAAACGCATTCAGGAGCCATAAATTGTCGTATGTTTAATAATTCATAGAGATGAAAAGCTGTAGTCAGCTAATCGACTGACCAGTCTGACGGGTCCGACCAGCCCGACAAAATAGCATACCACCATACCAAACAAAGCCTCACTGTCACGTTAGACGGACAGTGAGGCTTTGCATTACTATTAGTTTCAACACCCTGCCTCAAGAGAAACAAGGCGATGAAAAACAAAATTACTCTGGCAAGCTGATAGCTTCCTGTGGGCAAACTGCTGCACAAGAGCCACACTCTGTGCACTCATCAGGATTGATGGAATAGATATCACCCTCAGAAATAGCTGATACAGGGCACTCGTCGATGCAAGTTCCGCAAGCAACGCAGTCTTCACTAATTACGTAAGCCATAATAATTGTTGATTTTATTGTTTATAAAGTTTTTTATACTGTACGCAAAAGGGGGTATACCCCCTTCTTCTATACGTTGCAAAGATAAAAAGTTTATTTGTAATACCTATAAATGATGACTGTTTTTTACATGATTTAAACATTGTCTAATTTGAAATAGTGAGACGATTGTAGATTTATCACACGATAAAAGGACAATATAAACAATAATCGCCAAAGCCGGAACGTTATATGGATATGAAAAGAATCCTTCCCGCCATACTGTTGCTTTTAAGCTGTGTGCAACTGCTGCAGGCTCAAGAGCGCACGGTGCAAAACCGTCCGTACACCGATCTGCGCCCCTTTCATTTTGGTATTCTCGTTGGTCCACATATGCAAGACATCGAATTCACCAACATCGGTCCGCAAGTTATCACCAACAGTGACGGCTCCCAACAAGAATACAACATCACAGCCGATCAAGACCGCTGGGATCAGGGATTTCAAGTTGGTGTGTTGGGGGAGGTGAGACTCAACAAAAGTTTCCAGTTCCGATTGGCCCCTACCCTGTATTTCGGCAACAGGCACATCTCTTTTCACAATATGGACCCGGAAGCCAACGACACACTGATTTCCCGTACCCAAGACCTCAAATCGGTCTATATCGGTTGTTCTATGGACTTGATTTTTGGGGCCCAGCGATTCAACAATCACCGCCCTTATATCATGATGGGGCTAAATCCGATAATAAATCTCTCCGGCAGCGAAAACGACTACCTCAAACTCAAACGCTACGACCTATTTCTCGAAGCCGGTCTGGGATGCGACTTCTACCTGCCCTTTTTCAAGTTCCGCCCGGAACTCAAATTCATGTACGGGCTGACCAACTCCATAGACACCGGCCACCCCGACAACCTCAAGGACAAGACCATGCTACCCTATGCCACGTCCATAACCAAAGCAAGGTCTAAAATGATTGTGCTTACTTTCTATTTTGAATAAGTAACCTCTATTCTCCCGGAGTCCCGCTCAAGCGCCAACTACCTCTCCTTATTTTACATGGAAGAAGTATGAGCAGGAGTGAGCTTCAGCTCCATTTTTCCTATAAATATGCCGTGCTTCCCGTTTTGGTCCACAGGAATCAACTTGCCGTCGAGATTCCTCACATAGCGAAGCTCTTTAAAATAGGTATGGCTGTGACCGCCCAACACCAAGTCGATGCCACGCGTATTGCTTATCAGTTTCTGGTCATCTATTCCCTGTTCCTCCCAGCCAAGATGAGATAGGCAAATCACCACATCACATTTCTTCTTGTGAAGCAAATCTGCCATAGCTTGAGCCGTAGAAACGGGGTCAAGATACTGTGTGCCCTCATAATTTTTACGGTCTACCAGGCCGTCCAGTTTCGGCGACAACCCAAAGACGCCGATTTTCACTCCATTCCGTTTGAGAATGACATAAGGCTTCACTATCTTATCCAGCCCATACTGGCTGAACTTATAGTTAGCACAGACAATAGGGAAATTAAGGCTGGCTAACACCCGGGCCATGTTCTCCAATCCGAAATCAAACTCATGATTGCCTATCGTCCCTGCATCATACTGCATTTTATTCATCAAGCCCGTCTCCACGTCTCCCTTGAACAGGGTGTAATAAGAAGAGCCCTGCGAGAAGTCACCACTATCAAACAACAGCAAATCAGGATCTTTCTTTCTCTCCTCTTCCAACATCGAGATACGACGCACAAAACCGCCTCGCCCGGCCAACATCGTGTCAGCCAACTGTGCGCTCAACGGCATAATGCAACTGTGCGTATCGTTTGTATGGAGTATTGTCAACTGTTTTTGAGCATGTACTCCCACACTCAACAAACATAATGTCAACGTCAATATTAATCTTGAACACCTCATCATTTCACAATCTTTATACGTCCTTCCACTTTACTGTCTACCACAATCCCTTCAGCAGATTTCTCCTTAAAATAGTCTCTTATCAGCACCCTCACGTTGTCTTTTTTCTCCTGCGGTGCACGTATATCCGTGCCGGCCTTGAACGCCGTCAACTGGTCATTGCCCTGCGCCAGATAGTCCAAAGTTACCACACGGTAACTCCTACCCTCGTCCAGAGGCTTTCCGTTTATCATTGCTTTTAGGAGTCTACCATCGTCTGTTATCTCCAACTGTACTCCGTGACTTACGCCTTCGCCTCGACGCTTTGCGATTTGTTCGAACAGCTCCTTCGTCTTTGTTCCGGAAAGCGTCAGGAAACACACCTTATTCTCAAACGGAGCTACATCGAGAATTGCTCCCAAATTCACATCGCCTTTGGCAAATGCCGCACGAATACCTCCCATATTGTAGACTCCGAAGTCCGGTTTTTCACCATACCGGCTTCCACTCCACAGCAGTATGTCGGTCAACAGATTAGACAATTCGCTCTCGGGTTTATCGCTGGCCATGTATCGAGCTACCTTGCCCACAACAGGACTCATCATGCTGTCCACCTCATGGCTATACGGCTGCAGAAAGTTCACAGCCTCCTCATTCGTATGTGTATCATAACGATTGTCAACCACTATACGTGTGCGCGATATTCCGCTCATCGTATAATGCGTGCCACATGCACCCATCAACATTGACAAGCCTATAACACCTAAATATAATGTATGTTTCTTCACTTCATCTATGAATTTATAAAACAATGTCACAAAATTAAAGTTTTTATGCGAGAGCAACAAGAAGAATTTGTTATTTTTACACAACAGCATCTTCGTCGGTAACAGTCTGTAACCCACCTGAAAACCATCTCAGAGCGTATTTTATCATCGAAAAATGTTAAAAACGTCAGATTTTTGCTTTCTTGCTATACTATTCCAATGAAAAGCCGTACCTTTGCACAGCTTTTCGGCTCAACCGCTGGTTGAAAGACGAGTTTTCATGCCATGTTGGGTTGGAACGACAAACAATATTTAATTATCAAAACAATGGATTTAATTAAAGTTGCTGAAGAAGCATTTGCAACCGGCAAGCAGTACCCCGAGTTCAAAGCAGGTGACACTGTAACTGTTGGTTACAAAATCGTCGAGGGTACAAAGGAGCGTGTACAGCTCTATCGTGGTATAGTTATCAAGATTAGCGGCCATGGAGACAAGAAGCGTTTCACTGTTCGCAAAATGTCAGGAACAGTTGGCGTAGAGCGTATTTTCCCCATTGAGTCTCCTTCTATTGCAAGCATCGAAGTCAACAAGCGTGGTAAAGTTCGTCGCGCCAAGTTATACTATCTGCGCAAGCTTAGAGGTAAGGCAGCTCGTATTAAGGAAAGAATCAACGTTTCAACCGCAAAGAATTAAGATTGCAACGACATTCTTCACGTTATTCCAAAACAGAAAGGCTCAACCCATGCAGGTTGGGCCTTTCTTGTGTTTTGAGAAAGCCAATCGGGAATACGGCTCAGCAAGAAAAACAGTATGTAGCAAAAGGCCTACCGCCTTGTTGTTACCTGTCTTTTCCCTCCTCGTAGTTCACAGAGGCATCCACTTCTCCGTGGAGAGCATCGAGCAAGTCCTGCCAATCTTGAAATCCGGTGAGCAAGGCCAACTTGTCCAGAGTTTCGGCCGACAGTTTGCGCTTTCCCGACAAAACATCCCACAATTTTTTCAGCGATGCCCTACTGAGATGAACATGGTGTCTGGACATAGCCACCGAAACATGGTTAAGATCCGCAGCAAAATGCTGGGGTTCCTGCTTCATCTTCTTGCCGACTTCCGCTAGAAGAAGTCTTAAATCGCGTTTCATGTTTTATACTAACTATACTCAAATTTTCCACTGCAAAGTTAATCAATATTTAAATACGGTAATCATATTTTCGCATTAAAAATTAATGTCATATTAAAATAAAATGCACGGTGAAATCAGGTTGTCTAAATTGCTGGATTTTTATTTACAAACACCTTTTTATACTTCGAAAATTCAGAAATAAACATACTTACGTTCGAAATTCGCGAAAATTTCGAAAATAGCTAATTCCTTGATAACCAACACGTTTTGAAGAAACCCCTTTATGTCCATATTTTTGTTGCTCGCGATTAAGTATCAAACGGCATGACCGTTAAATCTCAACCGCACCGCGAAAGGGCTTTTTCCGCATCCCCGTTAAGGCCTTTCCATGTCATTATAAGATACTAACCGCACCACCCTCGTTTTTCTCATGTCACGCAGGCTGACTATACTGACCAAAACATAGCTCTTTTTTCGCTAAATGTTCTGAAAGCCAAGCATTGGAAATTGGCCATTATTTTTTACATAGAGAAAAGGTGATGGAGCTATTGTAGACCGTGCAACGTGGCACAAGGTTTTACTTCCATTTTGTTTATTCTGCCATTACAGATTACTTTTATTGTTACATTTTATTATATTTGCAGATAGAAGCGCAAAGTGTATTTGCGAACTATCTACCATCTGTCGTTAACTTTTAAACTAAAAAATCCGTATGAAAAGGTTTCTTCTACTTTCATTGAGCCTCCTGATGGGATTGCAGTTGTGGGCACAGCAATACGTTCCTACCGAAGAGAATTTACAAGCCCGCAAAACGTTCCAAGACGAGAAGTTCGGCATTTTCCTTCACTGGGGAGTTTATTCCATGCTGGCCGACGGCGAATGGGTGATGCACACACGCAAAATCAACCGAGACGAGTATGCACAGCTGCCGGCAGGCTTCTATCCCTCGCGGTTTAACGCACAAGAGTGGGTGGACGCATTCAAAGCCGCCGGAGCTAAATATATAACCTTTACAACGCGCCACCACGATGGATTTTCGATGTTTGGAACCAAAGCTTCGCCATACAACATTGTAGACGCTACGCCGTTTCATCGCGACATCCTAAAAGAGCTGGCCGACGCTTGCCAACAAGCGGGGATCAAGTTGCATTTATATTATTCGCACATGGATTGGTACCGTACCGATTATCCACTAGGAAACTCAAGCAAAGAGCTGCCACACGACGAGGCAACAACCAACTGGCCGAAGTATTACAAGTTTATGAACAGCCAGCTAACCGAGTTGCTGACGCAGTACGGGAAGATAGGCGCAATATGGTTCGATGGCGTTTGGGACCATGCCGAAAACTTCGA
The DNA here is from genome assembly GCA_050946435.1 of Prevotella sp. Classification (GTDB taxonomy): domain Bacteria; phylum Bacteroidota; class Bacteroidia; order Bacteroidales; family Bacteroidaceae; genus Prevotella. The sequence goes on along the minus strand of JBMNUU010000018.1, from coordinate 30,452 downwards.
CTGGCAGCTGCCTGAACAATACGCCCTCATACATAGGCTGCAACCTGCATGCCTCATTATCAACAATCATCATCAAGACCCATATCCGGGTGAGGATGCCCAAGCGTTTGAACAAGATTTGCCGGGACAGAACAAGGCTGGTTTCTCGGGAAAAGCAAACATAAGCAAGCTGCCTTTGGAGTCGTGCCAGACTATGAACAACACATGGGGATACAACATTACCGACAAGGCTTATAAGTCTTCTGACGAAATAATCCGCCGCCTCGTCACATCGGCAGGCATGAATAGCAACCTTTTGCTCAACATAGGGCCGCGTCCCGATGGACGATTACCGAAAGAAGCACTGGAACGCTTACGCGATATAGGACAATTTATGAGCCAATACGGCGAGACCATTTACGGCACACGGGGCGGCATCATTGCTCCGCAGGAATGGGGCGTGAGTACGCAAAAGGGAAATACACTCTATGTGCACATTCTAAAGCTGAACGACAAGACATTGCAACTGCCGCTGAAAGCCAAAGTGAAGAGCGCCGTATGTTTCAAGGACAACACGAAGTTAAAGCTGAAACGCAACAAGCAGGGCTACCAGCTTACGCTCAACGAAGTGCCTACTGACATAGATTACGTAGTGAAAATTACGCTGAAATAGCGGGTATAGTCAAGAGAGTGTGTGTATACTCATTTGCTACCACATAGAAGAATTACAGTGAAACTGTTGCACTTATATAAAGAACAAGGGCGAAAGCACGTATGGCTCATGAAGACCGAACGACGCATCGCAAAAGTATTTTTTACGTCTGCTGTTGGACTTTACAATCCACAAAACGTCATTCTTTTGTCTAAAAAAGGAAGTGGGGAGCCTCGCCTTTCTGTGTTTTTTTCGCTAACTTTGCCATAGCATATAAATATTCACTTTAGCATGAAAGAATACGCACTTAAGTACGGATGCAATCCGAATCAGAAGCCTGCCCGCATCTATATGGAGCAGGGAGAACTGCCTGTGGAAGTCATCAACGGCCGTGCCGGCTACATCAACTTCCTCGATGCCCTCAACAGTTGGCAATTGGTAAAAGAGCTCAAGGCTGCAACGGGGCTGCCCGCTGCGGCCAGTTTCAAACACGTCTCCCCTGCAGGGGCAGCTGTTGGACTGCCGCTGAGTGACACTTTGAAGAAAATCTACTTCGTAGACGACGTAGATTTTGAGTTAACGCCACTGGCCAGTGCCTATGCCCGTGCCCGGGGAGCAGACCGTATGTGCTCATACGGTGATTTCTGTGCTTTGAGCGACACCTGCGACGAAGCCACAGCGCGACTCATCAAGCGTGAGGTGAGCGACGGTGTCATTGCACCGGACTATACTCCGGAAGCCCTGCGAATACTGAAAGAAAAGCGCAAAGGCAACTATTGCGTCATTAAGATCGACCCCGACTATGTGCCGGAGCCTACCGAGCGGAAACAGGTGTTCGGCGTGACCTTTGAGCAAGGACGCAACGAGGTGGACCTCAATGATCCCACTTTGTTTGAGAACATCCCCACACAAAACAAGGCGTTCACCCCCGAGGCTTTGCGCGACCTGAAGATTGCACTTATCACGCTGAAATACACGCAAAGCAACAGTGTGTGCTATGTGAAGGACGGACAGGCCATCGGCATTGGTGCCGGTCAGCAGAGCCGCATTCACTGTACCCGACTGGCAGGCAATAAAGCCGACGAATGGTGGATGCGCCAGAGTCCGAAAGTGCTGAACTTGCCCTTTAAGGAGAATTTGCGCCGTGCCGACCGCGACAACACCATCAACGTGTATCTGTCGGAAGAAGCCGACGACGTGTTGCGCGACGGAGCCTGGGAGCAATTCTTCACCGAGAAGCCAGAGCCGTTCAGCCGCGAAGAACAAAAGGCATGGATTGCCCAGAACACTGGAGTAGCCCTCGGCTCTGATGCTTTCTTCCCCTTTGGCGACAACATCGAGCGTGCACATAAAAGCGGTGTGGAATTCATTGCACAAGCTGGAGGCAGCATCCGCGACGACCATGTCATTGACACCTGCGACAAATACGGTATTGCAATGGCATTTACCGGGGTGAGACTGTTCCACCACTAATTCAAAAGTAAGAAAAGCAAAAAGGTAAAAACACCCAAGGAAATTCTGTCCGGACTTCTCTTGTAGGCTTCTACCTTTTTGCCTTTTCTCTGTTTTTATTCCTAACTCTTTACTTTTTTATACTTTGTATCCATGGATGATTTTGATAAGATATTAGAAGAAGGTATCGTCTTTAAGCCGGCTCCCAAGAAAGCTCCTAAAGACGACAAGGTGAAGACCAAGGCCAAGAAAAAGAAATATATTACAGGTGCTCATGGCTCAGGGTCAGCCAAGCAGAAAGCCAAGTATAGGGAACAGCGTGCAAACAGAAAATCGCAAAAGAAATAATCTTTTCGGATTTAGCATCGGTCTCTACATCCAATAGGATTTATCTTAGTGGCTGTTACCTACGCAATATAAAAAGAAGACGACAGCCACCATATTAAAGAGAACAACATTATCCAGAAGCTATGAAATAAACCACCGGCCGAATGAGAGGAGTTTCAAATGTGACAATGAGCAAAGATAGTTGTTTTATAGGGCAATAATGATTTATTTAATGCGCCCAGCTTTGGTCAGTGTAAGCGTGATATTCTTCAGGGCGTGCCTGCCATGATCAAACAGCACGGCAGGATTGACCTTGTGACCGCGAAACTTCACCTCGAAATGCAGGTGTTCGGTGGTAGCGCGGCCCGTTCGCCCCGTGAGGCCTATCACTTCTCCGGCTTTAACTTTCTGCCCCACTCGCACGAAATTTTTGCTTTGATGACTATAGAGTGTCTCAAAGCCATAAGCATGGCGTATGATGATACAGTTTCCATAGCCGGAGAAAGGGGACGATTTGGTAACGATTCCATCGAAAGCCGCAAGAATTTTGTCATTGGGTTTGGTCTTGATGTCTACCCCCGAATGTCTGCGCCTACCCCCATAGGGGCTGATGACGTGACTTCCCGGCAAGGGGTAGGCCCAATGCGCCTTGGCGATGTGGGTGAGGTTGAGTTTAACCTTAGACTTGCCGGCAAAGGGGTCCTCCTTGAAGTCGTCCGGGTCTAAGCTATTCTTCCTTGAGGGGGTCTTCACCACCGATACATCCACATGGTTTCCCTTCTTCCGGCACTGTATCATGGCATTGCGCAAACGGTGACTTCCCGGATCGATAATGATAGACGGATTGATCCAGCCGCCATTGACCATGAACGCAAACAGACATGAATACTTGCCTTTGTCACCACCCACAATGGCTATGGTCTGCCCCGCCTTCACGCGCTGCCCCACCTTGACAAGATTCTGCGCATTGTTGCCATATACCGTTTCCAGACCATTGTCGTGACGGATAATCACGATGTTGCCATAATGGGGGCTCTTGCGTGACATACGTACGGCACCATCAAACATTGCCTTCACGGCGTCTCCCTTGGTGGTCTCAATGTTAAGAATCTGGCCATTGGACACAGTAGCTTTGCCGACGGGCAACGGGAACGAATAATCATCGGCACCCAGCGCATCAAAATCTATCGTAAAGCTGCTGCCCCCGGAAAAGATTCCCGGAGTGGTAATGCTGATTTGCTGTTGCTCCGCAGGGGTAAACAATACCAACTGCTGAGCAAACGCAGGATACGTTACAGACAATAGTAAACCTGCAATATATGTTTTTATTACGGATTTCATATTTTAAAGAATTTGGAAGAACTCCTCAGCGACCGTTGAAAAGAAACTATCGAAGTATGATTCCCGTATAGATTCTTCCGGAGGCAATGCCCAATCTCCGCGCTGAGAAATAATCGTCTACCGCATCGTATGTACAAATGCCTGACACGATGATGTTTGCCGGTTTCACTCCCGTACTCACCAATTGTAACTTATTAGACAACGGGAGGTTGATATGCCATTTCTCATATTTGGTGGCAAGCGCGTTCATGTCGTGTCCGGAGGCCGCAAAAGCATCATAGACTTCCTGCCCCACCTCGAAATTCTTGAGTGATATGCCTGGCCCGATAACGGCCATAATATCTTCGGGAAGTGTCTCAAAAGTCTGACTCATCGTCTCCACTGCCCTACGGGCAATATAGCGTACGGTGCCTCGCCATCCGGCATGGACCGCAGCAGCGGCATGATGGAGTTTGTCGTATAATAGGATTGGAATACAATCGGCCGTGGAAACGCCGATGCACAAATTTCTGCATCGGGTCATCACACCGTCTACACCATCAAGGTATTTGCCTTGTTCGGACGGCGGGAGATTGAAATAATCATCGGCAATCTCTTTGCAAACGACATCGTGCACCTGATGCGATACCACAATGTGCTGCTCCTTTACTTGCAATTCCACAGCCAACGACCTGCGATTGGCAGCAATTGCTTCAAGGTCGTCGCCACAATAGGGATTGATGTTCATGCTGCCGTAGCTGCCCTTGCTTTCTCCGCCATGTCGGGTCGTAGAGAAAGCCATCACGTTATCGTCTATATTATAATAGGTTAGAATTGGTTTCACTGGAGTTCTTCGGGGTCAACAAATTCATAATCCTCGAGGTCGTCTATATCCTCCAGTTCATCCTCATCAACATCTATAATGTCATCCTCGTCCACCTCTATCACTTCGTCGGCTCCTTCGGCATGCATCTCTTCTTGGAACAATGCCCAATCCTTGTCACGATGCACGATGGTTTCCTCACCGAGGGCATCTTGCAGCTTGTTGCTTTCGCTGTTGAGTTCCCTCCAAAGCACGTCCTTCAACTCATCGAGTCCGTAGCTCGTCACCGACGAGATAAATACCACAGGTAAATCCGTAGGCAATGTTTCGCGAAGCATCTCTATCAAGTCCTCGTCAAGCAAGTCACTTTTAGTAATGGCCAAAACACGATGCTTGTCGAGCATTTCGGGATTGAAAGTCTTGATTTCGTTGAGCAATATCTCGTAGTCGCGCATGATGTCATGTTGCGAATCCTCACTATCGCCGGGCACCATAAACAACAACAGCGAGTTGCGCTCAATATGGCGGAGAAATCTCAAACCTAATCCCTTGCCCTTACTGGCACCTTCGATAATGCCCGGAATATCGGCCATGACGAACGACTGATGGTCACGGTAACTCACAATACCCAATGATGGCTCGAGCGTGGTGAACGGGTAGTTCGCTATTTTGGGACGGGCACTCGACAGAGCCGCCAGCAACGTCGACTTTCCCGCATTGGGAAAGCCCACCAATCCCACATCGGCAAGGAGCTTCAGCTCAAGGATAATAGTCATCTCCTGCAAGGGTTCTCCCGGCTGAGCAAAGCGTGGAGCTTGTCGGGTGGCGGTACGGAACTGATAGTTTCCCAGACCGCCGCGTCCGCCTTTCAACAACACTACCTCTTGCCCGTCATACGAAATATCGCAAACATACTTACCATTCTCCGCATTATAGACCACCGTTCCGCACGGTACGTCTATATACACATCCTTGCCATCGGTACCGCTACGGTTGTTGCTGCCGCCATTTCCGCCATGTTCTGCAAAAATATGACGTTGATATCTCAAGTGAAGTAATGTCCAGTAGTTATGGTTTCCACGCAGGATGATATCCCCACCCTTGCCGCCATCGCCACCGTCGGGGCCACCGTTGGGCTGGTATTTGATGTGACGCAGGTGCATAGAACCTCGGCCGCCCTTGCCGGAGCGACAAACAATCTTTACGTAGTCTACAAAATTACTTTCCATTACCTTGAACTTTGAGATTTGAACTTTAAACCTTATGATTACCCTAAGATGCGTTAGCGGTCTTGACTCTATAATAATAGAATAATAAAGAACAGCTAACGCTCAAAGATTAAAGTTCAAAGATTACACGGCATCAATTACGGCACAAACGTTTGCAAAAATACAATCGAGCTTACCAAGACCGTTGATGTGATGGTGAATGCCTTCCTTATCATACCATTTAATGAGTGGAGACGTCTGGTTATGATATACGTCCAAACGTTTTTTGATGGTCTCTTCGTTGTCATCGCTTCGTCCACTCTGTTGCCCACGGAGCAGCAAACGCTTCATCAATTCATCTTCGGGAACATCGAGTTCTATCATCGCTGCCACTTTATGGCCACGCTTGCCCAACATATTTTTCAGAGCCTCAGCCTGCGGAATAGTCCGTGGAAAGCCATCAAAGATTACACCTTTATGCTCTTTGCCAAAGCTATCGTATACACTTGCCAGGATATTTATCATCAAATCATCGGGAATAAGCTGCCCGTTATCAATAAACGCCTTGGCCGTCTTGCCTAATTCCGTTCCGTTTTTAATCTCATTGCGCAGCACATCTCCTGTAGAAATGTGCCCGAATCCGTACTTAGCGATCATCTTGTCGCTCTGGGTGCCCTTGCCTGAGCCGGGAGCACCGAAAATTACAATATTCTTCATTACTGTTAAATGTAAATAAGTCTTCGAATCTGGGGAAATATTATGGAAAGTTGGAGAGGACAATACGTCAGTTGACCAATAGCCATCAGACCCCTGTCAAAGAGAGCCTAAAACTCCAGTCTCGAATCTTCCAGTCTCATCAACTTCCTGACCTTATGGTCAATCCACTACCGTATAGATATCTCTCAAGTTGCGTCCCTGTTGATCATAATCAAGTCCGTAGCCCACAATGAAATCATTGGGAATCTCCATAGCCGCATACTCAATATTGAGCGGAATTTGCAGCTTCTCCGATTTGAGAAGCAGAGTGCAGATATGCAGTGACTCCGGACCACGCGTACCCAGCGATTCCAACATGCGCTTCATGGTACGACCGGTATCGACGATGTCCTCTAAAATAATCACCGTGCGCCCCTGCAAATCTTCGTTGATACCAAAGATTTCCTTGACCACTCCGGTAGAAGCCGTACCCTGATATGAAGCCAGCTTCACGAATGATATTTCACAAGGTATGGTGATGTAGCGCATCAAATCGGCTGCAAACACAAACGACCCATTGAGCACTGCCAGAAACAGCGGATTCTTATCGGCCATATCCTTGTTTATCTTGTCTGCCACAATCTTTACGCGCCTCAGGATTTCCTCTTCGGGAATAAACGTCTTGAACGACTTATCCTTGATTTTAACTATACTCATAGTGTATCTTTTATAAGTTAATGCAAAAGTACGAAAAAGTAACGACAATGGGCAGTGACGCCAAAAGAAATTATGTTTCTTTACAAAAATCTGCAAACACCGCCCGCCATTCTGCAATCTTTTGATTATCTTTGCAGTATGAAGATATTCAATGCTGCTCAGATTCACGAGCTTGACAAATACACGATAGAACGTGAGCCTATCAAGTCTATCGATCTCATGGAACGTGCTGCCAAGGCCATTACCCACGCCATTATGGAGAAATGGACTGACCGTACACCCGTTGTCGTATTTGCCGGGCCAGGTAATAATGGAGGTGACGGGCTGGCCGTTGCCCGTATGTTGGCAGAGGCTGACTATCAAGTCAGCGTTTATCTTTTCAACATCCACAATAAGCTGTCCGAGGAATGTACTACCAATCGTCAGCGTGTCATCGATTGCAAAAAGATAGATAAGTTCACCGAGGTTACGCTTAAATTCGACCCTCCCGAACTTACTTCCGACACGCTCGTGATAGACAGTCTGTTTGGCTCGGGCATCAACAAGCCCCTCATGGGCGGCTTTGCGTCTCTCGTGAAATATATCAACCAGAGCCCCGCCAAGGTGGTAAGTATTGATATTCCCTCCGGACTGATGTGTGATGACAACAGCTATAACATTCGATCGAATATCATCCGAGCCAACCTGACGCTTACCCTCCAACAGGTTAAGCTGTCGATGATGTTTGCCGACTGCCAACAATATATCGGACGTTTGCGGGTATTGGATATTCGGCTCGACCCCGAATATGTGAAGAATACAAAAGTAAGCCATCGCATTATCGAGGAGAATGAGGTGCGAACATATATGCTGCACCGCAGTGACTTTGCCCACAAAGGATCTATGGGTCATGCCTTCATTATTGCAGGAAGCTATGGTATGGCCGGGGCCGCTATCCTGGCCACACGAGCTTGTCTGCGTTCTGGCGTGGGAAAGGTTACCACCCATACTCCCAAAAAAAACTACGGCATTATGCAGGTGGCGGTGCCCGAAGCTGTGATGCAAATGGACCATGAAGAAACCTATTTCTCCGAAAGCATTGAGACCAGCGATTTCGATGCCGTTGCCATCGGCCCGGGAATAGGATTGGGAGAAAACACGGCCATTGCCCTCATCAGCCAGATTAGACGCACTCAATGCCCCATAGTGATAGATGCCGACGGACTGAACATCCTTTCCAATCATCGGGCATGGATGCAGCAGCTGCCCAAAGGTATCATCATGACTCCCCACCCCAAAGAGTTCGACCGTCTCGTAGGCAGCGTGAGCAATAGCGACTATGAACGGCTTACACGCGCCCTACAGCTCGCTGAGCAACTGCAAGGATACATCATACTGAAAGGACACTATTCCGCATTGTGTATGCCCGATGGGCACGTAATATTCAACTCCTCAGGTAACAGCGGTATGGCCACTGCCGGCAGTGGAGACGTGCTCACCGGCATTATCACCGCCCTGCTGGCAAGAGGCTATGAACGCGCCGAAGCCTGTATGCTCGGTATGTATCTGCACGGGTTGGCAGGAGACCTTGCCATCAGAGACATAGGCAAGGAGAGCCTGGTAGCAGGAGACATCGTGGACTATCTTCCCAAAGCATTCATGCGATTGGAAGACTAAACGACTTCGTTAAACCAAGAAATAGAAGTTAGGATTATATAATTATGATTACAACTAAGAGCTTTAACAACAAATTACTTTCATATTTGCATGCCAATGCTTCTTTCTGCAAAGGTGTGGGAGGAATCATGGCCGCCTTGCTGCTGTCCCTGACTGCATCTGCACAATCTGTAAACGGGACCTCATACTATCTTCCCAAAGCTGTAATGAGATTCACTGTAAAGATTGAAAAGAGCCAATATACCCCTGGAAGGTTTGCACAATATGCGCGTCGCTATCTGAAAAAGGATGTGAAGCTAAAAGGCACAACAGCCTATCGGCTCATCGGCATGGATATGACACAGATTGCCATGCCTGACACGGACAAGCATTTCACACTCAACATAGACAAGAAACACACCATCTTCCAGGTGGGCCTTGCCGACAATGGGCTGCTGCTTGCCATCAATGCTGAAGGCCAACCCGCAGAAACGAATATCCCCACCTTTACGCCGGCACCTAAGCCCCGGCCCATCAATCCCAAGGATTTGATGTCAGAGGAAATTCTCAACGCAGGCAGCAACGCCAAGATGGCAGAGCTGACCGCACGTGAAATCTATGATATTCGTGACAGCCGGAACCAACTTAGTCGCGGCGAAGCCGACTTCATGCCTCAAGATGGCGCACAGCTGCGCATGATGCTCGCTAATCTGGACAAGCAGGAACGGGGCTTAGCCCAACTCTTCGAAGGAAAGACGGAGAAAGACACTATATGGACCACCATCGACTATACCCCTACAACAGAAGGACAAGAGGTTTTATTCCGTCTATCCAAGCATCTCGGACTTGTAGACAGCGATGACCTGGCAGGTGCTCCCTATTATATCAATGTGGAAGACAATCACACTGTGGCCGTTCCTGAACCTACTCCGGAAAGCAAGAAAGAAGACAAGAACGACATCGGACTACGCGTAAGTCAACCCGGCAAGATCACAATAACCGTAGGCAATGGTATTCAAACCATTGGCACGTATGAGCTTTCTGCGCCACAATTTGGTACCATCGAATCACTCAGCGGTGATTTGTTCGGCAAGAAACGTTCGTCTAAGATTATTCTCGACCCGCTCACGGGCAGCGTCAAGACCATTGAGGCCATTCCCGTGGAATAAGCTCCGCAATACAACGACAAATCAAGACGCCGTCACGATTCATGTGAAATCGTGACGGCGTCTTGATTTTTATGGCTCAACAGCCATTGACAGGGGAACAACGTAGTCCCTACGATCGTGGTACCCATACGACCATAAACAGGATTGAAAAAATGGGGAGATGATGTAGGAAATAAAGCGCATACATGTAAGCTCCTACCGCACCCGGACGCTTCCTGAATCCGGTGAAGATGTCTGCTCATCCGAATTTGCGCAAGTGTCCTCTCTAAAATGGTAAAATATAATTACCACTTTTTGAACATTATTTTCGAGACATCTGGAGAAAAAAGGACTATCTTTTCTCGTCATCATCGGGCCGAACGTTCCCAAAATACGTAAGGTTGCTGCGGTTAGTATCTTCTCATCACATGGTTAGGCTTTATCGCCCATACGGAAAAGCCCCAACCGCATTGCGGTTAGGGCTTTCTCATCATGCCGTTAGATACTCAATCGCAGACGGCAAAATAGGAGGGGAAAAACCGTTTCTTCAAAAACTCTGACTGTCAGCTATTTACGAACTGACGCATATTTTACGTATTTAGGACGAAAGCAAACTTGTTTTTAAATAAGCGAAAATGAGAGGGTTTTTTGTTAATATAATTGGCCATTTCAAATTCTTCAAAACTTGAGTTCGGGAAGGAACGTCATTTTCAATATGGCTGAACTCAATAACACAGCAAAATCTCTCCACCTTTTTCCTACTGAGCCATTTGTTGCTCATTCCTTAAAAAGAAAAGGTAAGTCCGCACTATCGTCGAACTCACCTTTTCTTAATTCTATTATTTTAGCTTAACGTAAACGTTCTGTTTCGCAAGCACTCAGTTTTTTAGTCGAGCTGAGCAAGTTTCTTGTCGCTACCCAGCACGTCGGTGATCTTGCTCTTATAGAGGTCAATCATGTTGTTACGTGCCACCTTGCCATACTGACGTGGGTCGAAGTATTCGGGATGCTCTGCCAATGTCTGACGAACACCTGCAGTGTAGGCCAAACGAGAGTCTGAGTCGATGTTAATCTTGCATACAGCACTCTTAGCAGCACGACGCAACTGGTCTTCAGGAATACCAACGGCATTAGGCAAGTTGCCACCAAACTTGTTGATGATGTCAACATATTCCTGTGGAACAGAAGAAGAGCCGTGAAGAACGATTGGGAAACCAGGAAGTTTCTTCTCGATTTCTTCCAATACATCGAATGCCAATGGTGGCGGAATCAGACGACCTGTCTTCGGGTCACGTGTGCACTGCTCCGGTGTAAACTTGTAGGCACCATGAGAAGTACCGATGGAAATTGCCAGCGAGTCGCAACCTGTGCGCTGTGAGAAATCGATAACTTCCTCTGGTTTGGTATAATGAGAAACCTCTGCTACAACGTCATCCTCAACACCTGCGAGGACACCAAGCTCAGCCTCAACGGTAACATCATACTTGTGAGCATAATCCACTACCTTCTTAGACAATGCAATATTCTCCTCATAGGGAAGAGAAGAGCCATCGATCATTACTGACGAGAAGCCCATATCTACACAGTCCTTGCAAAGCTCGAAAGTGTCACCATGATCGAGGTGAAGCACAATCTCAGGATGGTTGCAGCCCAGTTCCTTTGCATATTCCACAGCGCCCTCAGCCATATAGCGAAGCAAGGTAGCGTTTGCATAGTTGCGAGCACCCTTGGAAACTTGAAGAATTACCGGCGACTTCAATTCAGAAGAAGCGGTGATGATTGCCTGAAGTTGTTCGAGGTTGTTGAAGTTGAATGCAGGAATTGCATAACCGCCATTTACGGCACGTTTAAACATGTCTCTTGTGTTGACGAGACCTAAATCTTTATAACTTACTGCCATTTTATTATATTTAAAAAATGAATGGTTCTTGAATATTATCCAATTGCAAAAATAGTATTTTATTTTCTTTTTTCAAAGGTGAATCATGTTTTTTAATGTTACTTCAAGATTAAAAAGGTTAATTAGTCACATAAATGGCCCAGCACTTACAATTTTGTAATATGGGTTTTACATTTCTCTCTTTTAGAAGTTTCGGAAGCCTCTGCCCGACCGTTTCATACCCAAAGTAAACTTGTAAGATGCGTGAAGCATGAAATATCGGGTAAGCCCATTGGTCCAGGTCTCCGTTCTTCCTTGCGTGTTGAGCGTGAACGAGGTGTTGTTCAAGTTTCCCAATATATCAAAGCAGTCGAGCGAAACGACCAGTTTCTTCTTCAGGAGATTCTTGGACAGACGTGCGTTCCACACCAACTCGCTGGTATTCATCTGCTCATCGTTATAACCACTGCGGCTATAGTTCGTAATATCTGTGGAAACTTGTAGTTCCCAAGGCAAATCAGCCTGTCCTCCCAAACTCACACTATTGTTCCACGCACCTACCGTTTGGAAATCCTTACGGTCGCTGGTTGCCCGTCGATAGGTCACATTACTTCTGACAAAGGCACGAAGCTTGCTCCCTAATTGATACTGAATCCCAAGGCGGTTGGTAACGGTCCAATTGTGAATATTACTCTTTGCCGACTTCACTCCCTCCACCGTAGTGAGGTCAACATTATTACTGTAATTTGTCGAGAGGTTCTCATTAAACGTCCATCGTTTCCGCTTATCAATGGGACTTTCTATGCCGATGTTTCCCCCCATGCTCCAGTTGCCGTTAACGTTCACCTGCTGTGTGGTTGTCTTTCCCGTCTCTTTGTCATACAGCGTTGACGTAGCGATAGCATTTCTTACCACATTATAATTCAACCCCAACATGATGTTGCGTTGTGACGCCATTTGGAATATGGCTGCCATGAGATTCAGAGCATGACTGCGGGATTTCTTCAGATTGGGATTACCCAACGTAACCACCAAGGGGTTAGCATCGTCGCGGATATCGAGAAGCGACAAGAGCGAGGGCTGACTCTGACTTGTGTTGTAACCGAAAGATACAAATCGGGTGCCCGTAGAATCATTGAAATGATAATCAAAACGTAAAGAAGGGCTGAAATAGAATGACGTGCGCTCTTTTACATAGCTTTTATTCCGGTAATAATCTATTTTCTCATATCGTGATTCAAATGGCAGCGTCATGGTTATCGCATATCTCGGCATACGAATCCCATCACCATGAATATAGCTCACATTGGCACTTCCCGTATGCGACACAGTACGCTCGCCGTTGCGATAACTGTTATCCTTATCCAGTACTTGCATCAGAGCTTCCCGTGTTGAGGGCAGCACACCCAGGGCGTAGGCTTCGTCGGTATAATCTTCAAGCTCATCGAGCCGATAGAGCGAATAGTCGGTATTGCTGTATCGCTGACTAAATCGATAACCCGGACGAAAAAATACCGTTGCCACCTTATTTGTGTCACATTCAAACAGTCGCGTATAGTCCACATTGACATTGATGGAATAGTCATGGTTCGGGGTTGTGGAATATTGGTTACGATGGTCCTCGGAAGGATTATCACCCAGATAATCCACCTGATTGAGCGCATATCTATAGTTTTTACTACGCCCATAATCAAAATCCCCTGAAAAAGAAAGCATATTCTCCCAATTGTTTTCCTTGCCAAAGCTCAGTCGTTCGTTCATTCTGACATTATACCCGAAGTTCTCACCGTTGTTCTTATTATCATTGCGCACACGGTTGATGGTCATCGCCAGCAATTGTCGTCCGGCCGTAGGCATAAACAAGCTGTCGAGGGAGCCTAATGTCGGAGGATTATCTGAAAACCGTCCCGACAAATTACTCCCCCACCCTTTACTCTTCGAATAAGTTGCACTCATATTGCCATCGAGCATGTGATTGCCCGGATGTAGGCCAAAATTATTGCGCATTGAGAATGATGTATTCTTGTTTCTATTACGGTTTCGACTTAGTCCGTAATAGTCGCCTCCGGTCAAGAAGGTCTGCGAAGTGACATGGGTCTGCGTCTCGTTATCCGAATGAACGAAATTAACACCCGATTCAACAAAGTCGTCCTCGGTCTTACCGTTGTAGTGATAGTTCAGCCCTGCTGTTTTGGTAGAAGTAAGTCCACCGCCCGCTATAGGCATGGCCTGTATCACACGACCATTCCCGGGTACTCCGCGGCTATTCACATTGTTCATCGACCCGGTAAATGTCAATCGCGAATGTTTGGTATAGCCCATCGCAAACAGCTGGCTGCTGTATCGGCTATCCGTACCTGCTGCAAGGTCTGCGTTTCCCATCATGCCGTGCTGATATTGCTTTTTCAATCCCACATCAAGCACATATTCACGGTCGTTCATATCCCGTCCCATCAATCGGCTTTCCTTACCCCGCTTATCATATACCTTCACTTTGTCTACCGTGTAGGCCGGAAGGTTTTCCAAGGCCTTCTTTGCATCTCCTTTGAAGAAATCGCGACCATCTACAAGCAGCGAACTCACCGTGCGCCCGTTCACCTTAATCACTCCGTCCTCAAGCGTCGCGCCTGGCAATTGTTGAATCAGCGCGTCGAGCATGGAGCCTTCGCTCAGCTTAAACGCCGTGGCATCATAGACCAACGTGTCCCCTCGCATCACCATTTTTATTTTCGTGGCCTTCACCACCACCTCGTCCAGAAGTTTGGAATCTGCTTCCATCTTAACCATATCGACATACTGCTCGTTCACCCGGTCGGCCATCTCCACGTCTACATTTCTACAAACCGTTTTGTAACCCACCATCGAGAAGCGCAGGATATAGCTCGTATGGTTTTCTACATCTATATCGTATTTAATAATTTTATATCTGGAATAGTCTACCTCCTTCGTCACCGTTGAGCGTATAAGACTACTGTCAACGGCCGAAAGCAGCTCTACCGTAACACCAGGCAGCATCTCATTGGTTTTTGCATCTATGACGCGGCCCGTCAGATGACGGGCTTGCAAAGGAACAACATCTATCAAAATAAGAGTAAACAATACAAGAATGTTTCGCATCATCTATAATCTTTCATTACTATGCATCTGCTTTATGCCAACGTCCGAACTATCCGAAGGAAGACAAATCTCTCCTCATGCTTTGTCCGGAGGGCATCTACAACATCAGCAGAGGGCACTTGCCTTTCCTTGTCAGTTCCGACGCGAACAACAACACAACGAAGAAACCGAGGAAAGGAACGATGAATGGCATGCTCATCATTTGGGTGGCATCGGCTATAAGCCCCATCAACAGGAACCCACATCCGCCAATGGGTGTCATCATCAGCAGTGAAGATGCGCTCTTGGTGAGATTGCCGAGTCCGTGGAGCGACAACGAGAATATCGTAGGGAACATAATAGCCTCGAAGGCATAGTTGCAGATAAGGGCTATCATGGAAACAACTCCAAGATTGAGCATCACCAAACCAATACATACCACACTACCCGTAGCGCAATAGAGCAACATGTGTTCAGCCTTCACCCTTCGCATAATCCAGCTTCCGACAAACCGACCTACCATGAACAGAGCCAATGCTATGGTGAGAACAATGGATGCCGTGTTGTCGGTCATCCAACCCTTCCCCGTGACATAATTGATAAAGTAGCTGTTAATGGATATTTCTGCAATCTCGTAGGCCAGCAAAGTGAACAGGCCGAAAACAAATACCGGGTGATGACGGAACAGCTTCATGATGCGTGTTCCCTGGCTGCGGTCTTCCTCAGTCTCTCTATGTTGGATTTCGGGAAGATTCACCCGCGAGAACACCACAGCGATGCCCAGCACAAGAACGCCCAACACGGTATAGGGAATTACGATGTTTCCACCAGTCTCCGTACCGTTGAACAAGAACTGACCCACAACAAAGGTGGCAGACAAGGAACCCAATCCGTTAAATGACTGTGAGAAGTTAAGGCGGCTGGTGGCACTCGACGGGTCACCCAACTCCGTGACATAGGGGTTGGCTGCCGTTTCCAGGAAGACCAGCCCGCAACCAATGATGAACAAAGCACCGAGATAGGCATAGAACGTCCCGGCCTCAGCACCGGGGATAAACAGCAATGCCCCCATACCAAACAGCATCAAGCCAAAGACAACACCCATGCGATAGCCGTGCCGATTGATAAACCATCCGGCAGGAATGGCCATGATGAAATATCCTAAATAAGTAGTAACTTGAATGAGCGACGATTGCGTGATCGTTATGTCGAGTGCATTCTGAAAGTGTTTGTTAAGTACATCGAGAATGGCACGGGCAAAGCCCCAAAGGAAAAACAACGACGTGACAAGAGCGAATGGCAGCAGGTATTGCTTGTTGGTAAGTGGTGTGCGAATGGATTTCATATAAGATAACTATGTTCTTTCTGGAATTGCAAATTTAGATAAAATATCATTCAAATGCAACAGTTTGCAGGAAATGTATGGGTACATGCGCAAATTCGCACCATCTGATTGTCGAAAACTTTGTCCGGTCAATGCTGTGCCAGTCAGCGATCAGTAGCTGTGTTGTCATTGAGTATCTCGTTCAAGAGAAACGTGGCATTTTGGTTACGAGCCACACCGGGTGTTATTTTGTAAGAGTAAGTGACGTTTGTCCCAAGCTCTATTTCAAAACAGAAATTGTGGTAACGGTCGCCTTCCATCTTGGAAAGTTCCAAATCATGGGTAGCAACAATGCCACTCACCGGCAATCGGGAGATGTGCTCAAGGAAAAGACGCGACCCATTGAGTTTGTCAAGCGAGTTGGTGCCCTTGAGTATCTCGTCGAGGATAATCAAGGTATGGTCATTTTTCCTGCAATAGGCAAGCAACTGCTTCAGACGAAGCAGCTCCGCATTGAAATAGGAGATGCCGTGTGCCAGGTCGTCGGTGGTACGCATACTGCTGAATAGCTTGAATTTTGAAATGCACATTGACGCCGCAAAGACGGGCATGCCTGTCATGGCAAGAATATAGTTCACGCCCACTGAACGAAGGAAAGTGGATTTCCCGGCCATATTGGCGCCGGTAATGATGTAGAACTGCCGGTCATCGATTCGGAAATCGTTACGCACCGCCTTCTCGCCCAAAAACGGATGATAGAGTGCCTGCGCTTCGTAAGTCACTCCTTCGTCATCGAGCATCTTTGCCCAGCAAGTGTCGGGATGATTGTATAGGAACGTGGCAATGGTGACTTCCTGATCCATTTGGATGACACGGTCTATCCACTCGTCAAATGCTTGCGTGTCTTTCCTGCTCCACTTGATAAATTTGCGCACAAGGAAAAAGTCATAAAGCGCAAACGTATCGACCACAAACAGTCCCAAGATATTGCCCCGCTTGTCCAGTCCGTCGAGCAATTCGGTAAGCCGACGGAACACGTCGCTCGATTCTGCAAACCGTTTATAGCACTTGGAGTCTTGAGCTGTCTCTCCTCCACAGGGAGCATGAGACGAGAGTGTCTCTATCAGATTTGCCACCTTGGCAAACTGCTTCACTTGTCCCTGCAGGCTGTTGATGACCTTATGCACTTCTTTCAATGTTCCCATACAGAGCAGATAGACACCAAAGAATTGGAGGATGCCCCACCAAACGGGCAACATCCCGCTCACCTTACCCATTGCAGCCAACACAATGCAAGCAAAGAATGCCGTCAAATCAGCAACAGCCAACCCGAGTATAGCGGGATGGGCAAAGAGGCGGTTCACCTTCACGTCACCGGCCGTGTGCAGGGCCTTACGAATGACCTCAGTGTCTATTTGCCGTCTTACCCCGCAAGAGATAAACTTCGAGCGAAACTTCACGTCCTCGGCCAAGATCTGAATTCGCTGATGGTAGGCTCCGTCATACTGGGCAAGACGGTCGCGAAGTTCAGAAGGGGTTTCTCGACCGTCCAAGCAACTAAGTCTTTCTGCCAGGGCGTCACCTCCCCCGGTAGTCACCATTCGATTCATACGCTGATACAAACTATCCCTGCCGAAAATATCGAGGTCGTAGGTATAGGCGTGATGCGGATCTACATAGCGCTGCCCGTCATTGAAACACGAGAAATCCCCTTCAATGGCTCGCAGCTCGTTGTCGTAGACCTGCTTTAAGTCTTCAAGCTGACGGATGTGCTCATCGTTTTTCGTATCGCGCTGCCTGATAACGACATAGGCGACGAGACACACCACGGCCCCGCCGAGTTCCAGGATTCGGAGGTTGATATTGTCGGTCAGAGTGATGAACACCACACAGGCGATGGCGGATAAAAATGAGAGAATCTCGCCCATCACAAAGCCGTGAGCACGACCTTTCAGTGTTTTGATGCGGACAGCTAATCCGGCAGCTTGGTCCTGATAATATTTTTGCATAACAAATCGTCAGATATCTTCTTGTTCTCGATTCATAGGCTCAGCCTTTCAAGTTTTCGTCCAGCATCACCACCCCTTCCTGCTTCTTGCCATCCATCATAATCTTCAACGGGTGTTCAAACCGCACGTGACGCACATACTCCGTCTCTTCGACAGCAGGCATGGCATCCAGCAAGTCTTTACGCAGGAGGCCGCCCTCATCGGGCCAATTGGTATCTATCGTAAAATATCCTACACCGAAAGATGTCAGGTTTTGAAAGAAATGGGTGCCTTGGCTGGGGTCTACACGATAGTTCTTCAACGCCACCTCCACAATGACACGGGCAGCAGAGATATGTGGCCACTTCACGGGCACTCCAAGCCAGGGATCGCTCGAGCCCCATCGGCCGGGACCGATGATGACATAATTGGTACCCGAGGCCAGAAACTTATCATTGATGCGCTCTATATCTTCGGCCACACGACTGTTGTTTACGGCCGAGAAATGATCGTCGTATTTCACATACACCACATCGGTCACATCATCTGATATGCCGTGTCCCAAGGCATTGTGGGTGCGAAGCAAACATTCAGCGTCGGGCACAGCAGCTACATCCTCGTCCAACATCTGCTTGGAATCGACAATAGGACGCACCTGGAGCAGATAGAAATCGCCCGTCTTGTCTGCGTTAAGGTTGCAGGCAAACTCTATTTCTACAGGTCGACGCATGGCCGTTGCACCATATTCCATCGACATCTGCAATATTTCGGGCAAGGGGAATATCTCATGCTGCAACACGCCGTTAAACGAGATAACCTTCCGACCGCCCTCATAAAGTCCGTCGCGAATAATCTGATCGTAAGGGTCGAAGGTGGAAGCAATATAGTTGAGCGAGCCGTCCTTGTCGGCTTGCTTCACCTTCAATTTTAGGATATTGAAACCGTCATCCACCTGAAAGTCGGTACCCACATGCTTCATATCAAGGGCATAAAAGCGTGTCTGGGTGTCTTTCAAGGCAATATCCATGTCCGACATCTGTAATACCTGATGTGGATGGAAGGGCGACACGCGCAAAGTCTGTCCACCATCGACGATGTATTTACCCAGTCCCAGCGCCAGCGAGGCAATGCCTTCTTCGGCCTTCTCTTCGCCAATGGGATAATAGTTGATGGAACGCAGCACGCCCGATATGTTGGGGTAATAGTAGTCACCGTATCTCTTGCCCACCACCTCCTGCAAGATAACGGCCATCTTCTCCTGGTCTATCACATTGGACGTGGCCGACATATAGGCTTTGGAATCCTTGTAAAACACTGAGGCATAAACGCTCTTGACAGCAGCTGCCAACATCTGCAGCATCTGATGCTTGTCGTCGAGATAGGGTATCATATAGGTGGAATAGACCCCTGCAAAAGGCTGGTAGTGGCTGTCTTCCAACAGCGAACTCGACCGGATGGCAATAGGAGAATGGGTGGCCTCAAAGAAAATATTGAAATCTTCGATATAGCTGTCCGGTAATTGAGCCTTTAGAAAGGCGGCCAGTATCGTTTCGTCGTCGGCATCGCTCAGGGCAATATCGTAAAGGTTGTTTTGCTCCATAAACTGGTCGAACACATCGGTGCATAGCACCACCGTTTTGGGTATCTGCACCGTAACGCCTTCAAACCTATTGAACTGCGGATGGGTCTTGATCACGTTGTCAAGGAAGGCCAATCCCCTGCCCTTGCCCCCCAAAGAACCATCTCCGATACGGGCAAAATGGGCATAACGGTCGAACTTGTCACGATCGAACACTGCCACCACTCCGATGTTCTTCATACGACGGTACTGTACGATAGCATCAAAAATAATCTGGCGGTGAGCATCCACATCCTGGAGTTTGTGCCACGTGACGTGTTTCAGAAAGTTGCTCACAGGGAATATGGCCCGCGCGCAGAGCCAACGGCTCATGTGATTTCGCGACACATGATAGAGCATCGAATCGCGTGGTATGGTAAAGATGTTGTCTTGCAATTCCTTCAAGCTACGCACTCTCAGTATCTCCTTGTGAGTCGCCGGGTCGCGGAAAATGAAATCGCCGAATCCCATGTGTTCCTCCAGCAGATGACGAAGATCTACGCTGAGCATCTTGGAATTCTTGTCCACGAACTTGAACCCTTCCTGCTCGGCACGATCTCGATTGCCCGACTCGGAGCTTTCCATAATAAGTGGCAGATATTCGTCTTCCTTGCGAATGGCCTGCAGCAGTTTGAAACCGGCGTCGGGATCCTTTTCGACCGCGGACGACCCGGCCCCTACTGTCTCGGAGAGGGCAGTGGTCTTCAACGGGAAACGCACATCGCTGATGACGCCCAGACAGTTGTCCTTGTATTTCTCATACATTTTCAAGGCCTCCTCATAGGTACGGGCCAATACCACCTTGGGACGGCCACGCATACGCAAGGTGGCCGAATGGCGATTGAGCGCCTCGGTAGAAAAGTTCTGACTCTGCTGCAGAATGTAGCTGTAGAGATTGGGGAGAATGGAACTATAGAAGCGAATGGAATCCTCAATAAGCAAGATCATCTGCACGCCTGCCTCAAGGACATCGTGTTCCAAATTCATCTTGTCCTCGATAAGTTTGATGATGGAGAGGATGAGATTGGTGTTGCCCAACCAGCAAAACACATAGTCGAAGATGCTGAGGTCTTCGTCTTGCATACGACTGGTGATGCCATGAGAGAACGGGGTGAGCACCACACAATGGATTTCCGGAAATCTCTCCTTGATGGCACGGGCCACGGTGAAAGCATCATTGTCGGCATTGCCGGGCATACATATCACCAGGTCAATTTTCATCGTGGCAAGCACTTTTTCCGCCTCCTCAATCGTAGACACCTGAGTGAACGTCGGCGGATAACGAAGCCCAAGCTCCATATATTCATTATAGATTTTCTCTTCCACCCGCCCGTCGTCTTCCAGCATGAAGGCGTCATAAGGATTGGCCACGATGAGTACGTTGTAGATGCGACGCATCATGAGATTGACAAACGTCACGTCTTTCAATATAAACTTACTCCACGATTGTGGTATTTTCTCTTCCATAGTTCAATGGCTTTGTCTTTTTCAGGCAACAATGCGTTTACCGACAGGGCGAAATTACGAAATAAATTCGAAATTCATCGCATCTGATGCAATCATTGTCCCAATTTATTACTGTGCGATAAAATTTTGAAGGATAATATCCCAACATTTATTTTTACAAACACCTCGTTAGAATTCGCGTATTTGGAAACATACGGCTTCCCGCACAAAATACGCGAAATTCGAAGAGTTTGTATAACACATTGATAACCATAGTGTTACAAAAACAAACTCCTAAGTCTCAAATTTTGTCGTTCGCGATTGAGTATGCAATGGCAAAACGGCAACGGCTTAACCGCCATGCGAAAGAGCCTTTCCCGCACGGCCTTTAGGCCCTAACCGCATGACGAATGAATATCAAACGCAACTGCCCTGCTGTTTCCT
Organism: Prevotella sp.; assembly: GCA_050946435.1. Classification (GTDB taxonomy): domain Bacteria; phylum Bacteroidota; class Bacteroidia; order Bacteroidales; family Bacteroidaceae; genus Prevotella. Next base: position 8,700 of record JBMNUU010000018.1, on the reverse strand, counting down.
GGTCACACAAGTCGATTATAATGGCTAAAACATAGTGCTTTTTTCTCCAGATGCGCTGAAAAATGTCATCAGAAAATCGACATTGAATTTTTACATTAAGGAACTTGCCTACGAGATACACCGTATTACACGAGCCCATACAAGTTATTTTGCTTTTCTACCCAAAAAAATAAGAATATGTGAAAAATCCACCATTAATTAATCCTAAAGAATTTGCCATAAAAATATTAAATGATTATATTTGCATGTATCTCATTATTAATTGATTAGCTATGATAAAAGAAAGGAAATCTACAGATGTATTCCCATGGGTAATGATGATTTTAATGTCTTCAGTTACTTTTGTGGGAATTTTGTCGGAGTTAATGCCTTCGGGAGTATTGCCACAAATTATGACAGACCTGGATATTAATGAGGTAGCTGGTGGTAGAATGGTGGGCTTATATGCCCTTGCGTCAGCTATCTTTGGTATTCCATTAATCTCGGCAACGATGCAGTTCAATCGCAGAAGCCTACTATTGCTATTGCTTATCGGCTTTGCTGTGTGTAACATTGTGTCGGGGTTGGTTCATAACTATTATTTGATATTGGCACTGCGATTCCTCGGCGGTATTAGTGCAGGTATAATGTGGCCTATGATTGCTGCATTCGGTATGCGTTTGGTGGAGCCTAATCATCAAGGAAAAGCCGTGGCGGTAATCATGGCAGGTAATACATTGGGTATTAGCCTGGGTATGCCTCTTATGACCGCTATCGGTGACAGATTTGGCTGGCGCATTGAATTCATAGCGTTAGGAGTTTTGGTTCTTCTGATTGCTGTGCTTTCGCTCTTTATGCTGCCATCTACGCCGGGTGAAAAGCTCACAAGGAACACTTCGCCTTTTGCTATGTTAAAAAACAAATCTATTTTGTTGCTCATCCTCCTTACTTTATTAGGAGTTTGCGGGCATTACGGAGTTTATACTTATATTACTCAGCTGGTTGCAAAAATCGGCATCGAGGGTGGTATTGAAGTGGCACTGCTTGTCTTTGGTATCGGCTCGCTGGTATCCATTATTATAGCGACAAAATACATCGACAAGTATCTCCATGAACTCACCGTATCGATGTTTGCTTTTCTTGCTCTTGCAATGTTGATTTTCTACTTCTTCAAGGGTACAATGGGCATCTCTCATTTGGGTTTCTTCTTGTGGGGATTGTCTTTTGGTCCTCTGGTCACACTATTCCAAGCAGCAGTGGGCAACCAAGTGGAAAAGGCCAAAGACGTGGCCATGTCAGTGCAATCGTGTATGTTTAACCTCTCTATTATGCTTACTACATGGATTGCTGGTGTATTGCTAATACAATTTGGAGCATTGAGCCTTACATGGTACGCCATAATCTTGGCAGTGCCGGGCATGATTATTTCGATTTTAGCAAAACATACATTTAGAAGGATTGAATAGAAGTTAGTTGCCCAATATCAAGCATAAATAAACCCCGAAAGTTTCTTGTTGAACTTTCGGGGTTTATATCAATTATTACACACCTTATTCATCCGTGAAGGTGCTACATCTTCAATGGGATTTCATACTCTGTTGGTTTCTTCTTGAACAGGAACTCGCCTTTCCTTACTGATGCCAATACGCCAACGCGTCTGCGGATGCAATCCCAAGCACTATCTCCATCCAGGACAATAAAGTTAGCATCCTTGCCTTCTTCCAGGCCATACTGATCGTGAATATTCAGACATCTTGCGCCATTGTAAGTAATCAAGTCGAATGCAACTTCTACTTCCTCAGGACTTGCGAATTGGGAAATATGGATACCATTATCCAAAACATTCATCATATTTCCACTTCCGAGAGGATACCATGGGTCGTTAATTGAGTCTTGTGCAAATGCGACGTTGATACCCATTTCCATAAACTCTTTAATTCTTGTCAATCCACGACGCTTTGGATAAGAATCCTGTCTTCCTTGCAGATAAATATTCTCTGTCGGGCAGGATATTAAGTTCAGTTTGCTCTTCTTGAACATATCATACATTCTGTATGCGTACGAATTATCAGCAGAGCCGAATGAACAAGTATGGCTTGCGGTAGTCTTGGTACCATAATCTTCGAGGTAAACCAGTGCATTTAAGATTTCGACAAATCTTGACATCGGGTCGTCGGTCTCGTCACAGTGAACATCAATCAAAGCATTGTATTTAAGCGCAAGCTCCACAATATCGTGGATTGATTTTTCGCCAAATTCTCTAGCCGGCTCATAGTGTGGAATTCCGCCTACGACGTCAGCACCCATTTTTAGGGCCTCTTCAACCAATTCCTTTCCGCCTTTATAGGTGTACATACCGTTTTGCGGGAAAGCAACCACCTGAATGTCAACGATGTCTTTCATCTCCTCCTTCAATTCCATAATGGCTTTGAAGCCTATGAACTTGGGATCTGTAACATCAGTTTGTGCTCTGATAAACTGTACGCCCTGCGAAACTTCATCCTCGATACCTTTGCGGGCTAATTTTTTCACACCCTCAATAGTCATTGTGGCCTTGTACTTGGGCCAGTTCTCAATAGCTTCGAAAAGTGTTCCCGATGCAGCACCAATGCCTTCCATTTCGCCTAAAGTGTAGACATAGTCCAAATGGATGTGTGGATCGACGTAGGGTGGCAAAACAAATTTACCTTTTAAGTCAATCTCCTCATCGCATTTAGGCAAGTTTGCACCAATTTGAGTGATTTTACCATTCTCTACTATCATCTCAGTTGCTGAACTGTTACGATAGATCTTCGCATTAAAAAATTTTCTTTTCATATCTAGGAAATTTAAAAGTGAAGTGTACTCAAATATACACATTTTTCTGCAGAGAAGCAACTTATTTTTGCCCAATTATTGTCATATAAATATAATAATTATAAAAACTTATCAAAAACTCCAATTATCTGTCCTACAACACTTTACCGTATATGATACGAGGCGTTTTTTTGACTGATAAATGTCTTCCGCAACCAACATCGACCCCCATAAACTAAAGAGAGAAAACCAAAATAATAAACCTTATTTTGTTATGCTATGATTCGGATAAGGAATTCTATATGTCGCTACATTTTCCAATTCTATTTTAGAGAAAATCGGACACCTTATTCATATGAACGCAGCTATCACTGGTCATATAAATTGTAGGTCTTGAAAACTGCGATTAAAAAGCCTATAAACAATCTCATGAACAGGGCATATTGGAGCGATTGCGACCGAAGATTTGAGATTTAGTTCATTGAACTATTGACTTGCAATATTCGGAGTTTTATGAGGGCATGTGCAAAATGTTAGTTAAATACATGAAAATATCGATTTTATTTTTGGAACATATAGAATAAAACTCTATATTTGCTGGGTGATATAGACAAAATGAAACCACAGAGATTGGATTTCCCCAACCTTATTGACCTTTAAAAATAAATCGTATTACTGCTATGAAAGTTGAACAAGTAATGAAAAGCCTGATGGAAAAACATTCGGGCGAGCCTGAATTTCTACAGGCAGTGAAAGAAGTCTTGGAATCTATTCAGGACATCTACAACCAACATCCGGAATTTGAAAAAGCCGGACTCATTGAACGTCTCGTGGAGCCGGAACGTGTATATATGTTCCGCATACCTTGGACGGATGACAATGGAAAGGTACACGTAAATACAGGCTACCGCGTACAGTTCAACAGTGCTATCGGCCCCTATAAAGGCGGACTGCGCTTTCATCCCTCTGTAAACCTGAGCATCATGAAATTCCTCGGGTTTGAGCAAACTTTCAAGAATGCACTCACCACGCTTCCGATGGGAGGTGGCAAGGGTGGTTCTGATTTCTCCATCCGCGGACGCTCTGACGCAGAAGTGATGCGTTTCTGCCAGTCATTCATGCAGGAGCTCTATCATCATATCGGTCCTGACGAAGATATTCCGGCCGGTGATATCGGAGTAGGTGCTCGCGAAGTGGGCTATCTCTTTGGCGAATACAAAAAACTGACCCACCAATTCCAGGGTGTCATGACCGGCAAGGGATTAGAATGGGGTGGCTCCAACCTTCGCCCGGAAGCAACAGGCTTTGGTGCGCTCTATTTTGTAAACCAGATGCTTGAGACCCGCAACATTGATATCAAGGGAAAGACCGTAGCTATCTCCGGATTTGGAAACGTGGCTTGGGGGGCAACAAAGAAAGCCGCTCAGCTCGGTGCTAAGGTGATTACCATCAGCGGACCCGACGGATACATCTATGATCCGGAAGGAATCTGCGGCGAAAAGAACGACTATATGCTTGATCTGCGCAGCAGCGGCGAAGACATTTGCGCACCCTATGCAGAGAAATTTGCCGGAGCCAAATTCTTTGAAGGAAAAAAGCCTTGGGAACAGAAAGCAGATATTTATCTGACCTGCGCTACGCAAAACGAACTTAACGGTGAAGATGCCGACAAGATACTCGCCAACAAGCCACTGTGTGTGGCAGAAGTAAGTAATATGGGATGTACTGCCGAGGCTACAGAAAAGTTTATTAAGGCCAAGCAATTGTTTGCTCCCGGCAAGGCTGTAAATGCCGGCGGTGTAGCAACATCCGGACTGGAAATGACGCAGAACTCCATACGCTTGCACTGGAGCTCTCAAGAAGTGGACGAGAAGCTCCACTATATCATGCACTCCATTCACGAGCAGTGTGTGAAATACGGCAAACAATCTGATGGCTATATTAACTATGTCAAAGGAGCGAACATTGCCGGATTTATGAAAGTAGCCCATGCCATGATGGCAGAAGGCATTGTTTAAATTAACATTTGTGGATTTTAGAAAGAACTTATTAACAGGATTTCTAATCATGATAGGCTTTACCCCTATAGCTGCTCAAACGCATAGGGGTAAAGCTTCGTATTATTCAAAAAAAGTCACCGGGGCCAGGACGGCCAGCGGTGAACGTTTGCATCATGACAGTCTGACGTGTGCCCACCGCACCTACCCTTTCGGTACATTGCTCAAGGTTACCAACCTGGCCAACGACCGGACAGTGATAGTCAAGGTAACCGACAGGGGGCCTTTTGTGCGCGGACGCATCATTGACCTCAGCTATAAGGCTGCCGAAGAGTTGGGTATGCTTGCCCAGGGCATCGGTATGGTAGAAGTGAAACGCGTGGAGAAGTTGAAACCTCCCTATCGTATAGAAAATGCGGAGACGGGAGAATCTAACGTTGATTTCGATATGTGTAACCTTGCTAACGGGGCCATCGTACAGATAACACGAATGCCTGATAATGAGATGGAGGAGGAAAAAACTAAAACCCAAAATCCTACCATCCTGTCCAAAGCCAATGTTCGAAACCATAGTACGAAGAACGGCAGGGATAAGAAAACTGTAACTCGCAAAAAAGGTCATAAAAAGACCATAAACAACATTCAAAAAAAGAAGACAGCAGAAATACCTCTGCTTGAAAAGGAAGAAGTGAAAAGCAGGGGATAGATCGAGACAAAGTGAGGTATAATCAATAAAAGCTGTAGACAAGCCACACAAGAACACATAGGAAAAGAGCGTCTTGTTACGGGTATTGTCTTTGAATAAATTGGAAATAGAATATAACTAAAATGTGGGGAATATGTTTTGCACATATTCCCCACATTTTAAATTTAAAGTCTAATAGTTCCTTGATTCGTTTCTACTTTCGAGTGGGAATGTTAAACTCTACGACCTTTGAGATGGCGTGTGTGCCTTGTATAACACTCACACAGAATTTGGCCTTACCCGCTTTCAGTCGATTGCTGGCCTTGACCATGGCCGTATAGCGAATGCCCTTGCCGGGCATAATCTTCTCTACGTGCATATTGGGAGAAATTAGCAAATGCTTATTGCCGGTCGCTTCTACCACAGTAGGTTGAATATCGTATAGTGGCTGGTGCCCTGTGTTCACCACCTCGAAAATAATCTTACACAACTCTCCACGCTCAATCTGCCCATTCTCATTATCATCTACAAAACGGGCATTGCGAATCTCAATCGCCGGAGAGTATTTCAGCCCCTCTGCCATTTGCTCCACACTGGACTGCATTGGGAAATTGATTTCAGGCTGCTGAGCACTGTAATCGCCTGTATAATCTGTAGAATTGAAGTCATAGAGACGGTCGTCTCCACTATTGGATGAATCAAAGCCACTGTCATAGGGGATATCGGAATCTATCTCCGATTGTTCCATCCGGTTACGCTGTGCACGGGCGGCTGCTCTTTCAGCCTTGTCACGCCGATATTCTTCCATATCACGCTCATGCTCTTTATCCTTGGCATTGCCTATGGCACCACCAATAATAGCACCACTTGCCATACCGACAATGGTACCAATGTCTGACCCACGTGGTCCTTCTGCAATGCCGCCAACGGCAGAGCCAAGAACAGCGCCTATTGAAGAACCTTGATAGGCACCTACACCCGCATAACTTGTACAGGCGCTAAAAAGAATCGATGCTGAAATGATATATACCCAAGACTTTGTCATGTTCCCCATATTTACTCCACATTACAAAGATATCGAAAAAAACACCATCTACTAAGTTTTTTCCCTAAATTAACATAGGGGTTTCCCTAAATTCGCATCAATTCAAGATATTATGACTCAATGTATATAAAAATTGTCCAACGAGATCTCTTTTACATCATGTACGTTGGATAACAAACTAATACACAGTATATTTTAACAAGAAAAAGGTATCCTGCTTCTCTGAATCCATTGTTTAGTATCACTATTTTATCGTATACTCTATTCAAAAGTATAAAGCTTGATGTATGTGTTTTTCATCCGAACTTGAGATAACGCAAGCTCAACAGGGAAACATGAAAGAATAGAGAAAAAACTTCTAATATGTGAAGTAAAAAAAGTGCATCAACTTTTATTGTTGGTGCACTTTCTATATTATAGATATACGATAAATTATTCAGCCTTATCAGCTTTGGTCTCTTCTGTCTCAGCAGTTTTAGCTTTAGCAGCCTTCTCTGCCTTAGGAGTCTTCTCTGCCTTTGCTGCTTTCTTAGCCTCTGGCTTTGCAGCCTTCTTAGCTTCCGACTTTACAGCTTTTTCAGAATCAACCTCTTTAGCAGACTCTTTAGCTTCTGTCTTAACAGCTTCCTCTGTAGCTTCTGCTACCTTATTTTCAGCTGTTGCAGAACTTGATTTCTTGGAACGACGGCTACGACGAGTCTTCTTCTCTGCCTTAGGAGTCTTTGCCATATTTTCGTCGAAGTCTACAAGCTCGATGAAAGCGATCTCGGCTGCGTCGCCTTTACGTGTACCCAATTTGATAACACGTGTATAGCCACCGGGACGGTCGCCAACTCTGTTTGCCACCTCTCCGAAGAGCTCCTTCACTGCATATTTATCTTGCAGGTAACGGAAAACAACACGACGACTGGTTGTAGTGTCGTGCTTTGCGCGCGTAATCAGTGGCTCAACATATTTCTTCAGAGCCTTAGCCTTTGCGAGAGTCGTAGTGATTCTTTTGTGCATGATCAAACTAGATGCCATATTAGAAAGCATACTAGCACGATGAGATGCAGTACGACCCAAATGGTTGAATTTTTTGTTATGTCTCATTTTTTGTTTTTACTTGTTTCGAACAAGGCATAGAATATGCAACAGGATATAGACTCTAAAAGCCCTCTCCTAACATCTTTCTTCTTATTCCTTGTCCAGTTTATACTTTGAAATGTCGGTTCCAAACGACAGATTCAGACTCTCGAGCAAATCATCAAGCTCTGAGAGCGATTTCTTACCAAAGTTGCGGAACTTCAAAAGGTCCGTCTTATTGTATTGTACAAGGTCACCAAGCGTCTCCACATCAGCAGCCTTCAGACAGTTGAGCGCACGAACACTAAGATTCAGGTCGATCAACTTGGTCTTCAACAACTGGCGCATATGGAGTACTTCCTCGTCAAACTCCTGGTTGCCGTCCTGGTCTGGATTCTCAAGAGAAATCTTTTCGTCAGAGAACAACATGAAGTGATAGATGAGGATTTTAGCAGCCTCTTTCAATGCATCCTTTGGGTGGATGGAGCCATCCGTCGTTACTTCAATGCAGAGCTTGTCGTAGTCAGTTTTCTGTTCCACACGAGTAGGCTCAACACTGTATTTAATGTTGCGGATTGGGGTGTAGATAGAATCGATGGGAAGCACATTGACATCCGTGCAGAATTGACGATTCTCATCAGCAGGGACGTAACCACGTCCCTTGTTGATGGTTAGATCTATCTGCATAGATGCCTTGGAGTCTAAATGACAAATCACCAAATCAGGGTTTAACACTTCAAATCCAGTCAGATACTTACCAATATCACCAGCTTTGAATTCAGTGGAATTCTCTACGGTGATACTAACTTTCTCATTCTCGAATTCTTCTACTACTTGCTTGAATCGAACTTGTTTGAGATTCAAGATGATGTTGGTTACATCTTCCTTTACACCAGGAACTGAAGAAAACTCATGCTCAACACCCGCAATGCGAACGGTGTTGATAGCATAACCCTCCAGTGATGAAAGGAGGATGCGTCGCAAGGCATTACCAATGGTAACACCGAAGCCAGGCTCAAGAGGAGAAAATTCAAATTTTCCGAAACTCTCCGATGCCTCCAGCATCACTACTTTATCAGGTTTTTGAAATGCTAATATCGCCATTAATTTAATGATTTATTGTTTAGAGTACA
>JBMNUU010000017.1:0-70194 GCA_050946435.1 Prevotella sp. | reverse complement strand
TGTTCCGAATCTGAGGATAAAGCGGTGCAGGAAAATCGGAAATAGCTTATGTATGCCTCGGTGCATAGGTGAAATTTAGAGGATAAGGTGTCGGTTGGTGGTCCAGGTCTTGCCGTCACACGAAAATTGAAGGCTGGAATAAACGTGTAGAAAGCGTATGATTTCCCTGTTTGGACGCGGGTTCGACTCCCGCCAGCTCCACAAAAGAATAAGGCGAGGATGGAAATTGAATCCATCCTCGCCTTGTCTTTTTGTATTTGATTGAGTTTTGGGGAACAGCCATGGTTGCACGCTCTTTCCCCTACCTTAATACTTATTTGCGAAAGTCTTGCGAGGCGAAAGGCAAGGCTGTTCGCAGTGCTGAGTTCCAGTATTCCCAGTTGTGTGCACCATTCCTGATGCGCAGTTCATCCTTAATGCGGAAATGGGTAGAAAGTACATGCATATTTACAGATAGTCCCATGAGGCCATCGTCATCGCCGCAATCGAAAAACCATCTTACCGTACGAAGCTTTTTTATGGTAGCATCATCAGCGTTAGCCAGAAAATCTGTGGCTGAGTTATCGTGCACGGATTGGGTTACAAGATATAGTTTGTCTTTCCCGTATTCTCCTACTTTCGGTTCGTCACTGCTCAACCATGCACTCATGGCATAGCACGATGAGAACATATCGGGGTGCTTCTGACAATAGACGGTGCTGCCTCCGCCACCCATTGAGAGTCCCATGATAGCCCTGTGCTGCTTATCACCTATAATATTGTATTTTTGTTCTACAGTTGGCAACAGCTCCGTGAAAAAGAAAGTCTCGTACGACCACCCCGGCATATCGAAGTATCCATTCCATTGGTGATGAATGTCAGGATGCCCGGCATTGGGCATGATGATAACCATTGGAGTGGCTTCGCCTGTGCCTATGAGTTCGTCAGCGATTTCTTTCATGTGTGATTTGTCGTTCCAGGCCTTGTAGGTGTCAGATAACCCATGAAGCAGATAGACCACCGGATATTTCCGGTTGGCGGTATCAAAACCGTCGGGAAGATACACGTTGTACATGATCGTTGAATCCAGCACTGTACTTTGAATGCTATCGGTAACGACCTTACCTGCCCACGAATACAGACTTATAGAGCAGATAAACAAGGATAAGAATAGTTTTTTCTTCATTTTACATGTTTTAAATAGGAGTTCAGAGGTTTGAATAAACTGAGACAAAGATACACTTTTTCCTTTATTTATAACCCATATTTTCCGTGTTCTTTTAACGTCTTGATGAATAAGGTTAAATACAATGCGAAGCTATAGACGGTCTGTTTTCATTGATTCATAAACCTCAAAAAATAATCCGCCAAAATTGTTTTCACACTTGGCGGATTACGTTGAATATTGATTGTAGTAGAAATTACTTCACGAGTTTCAAGTCGTATAGCATATCTCCATCCTGCATAACGGCTTCTTCGAGGTCTGAATTAACCATGCGTAATGTAGAGTCGTTGAGTACCAGGAAATAGGTGGTATCGTTTTCTGCTATGGGGAATTTGAGATAGTTGTTTTCCTGGCCATCTACAGTCTTTGTAGCAGCAACGGCAACACCTTGATAGTTGAATGTTGTGTCAGCCTCTGTTTCAGACTCCATGTAGCTCTGAGCCATGGTGAATCCCATCGTGGAATCCTGAGCCATAACCAGACGATAGTTGATGCCATAGCAGTCGGCTGCGGGTGTCATACCTTCGTAAACTACGGAGTCAGTAGTTGCAGCATCTCCTGCTTCAGCTGTTGTTGTCTTTCCATTTTTGCAAGAAGCTATCATAGCCATGCAAGCAATCATCATAAAAACTGTTTTTTTCATTTTGCCTTGAGTTTATTAATTGTGTGAATCGTTATAAATATAACGCAACTTTAGTAATTTTATTGAGTAAAATAGTGTTATACATTATAAAAAATCTACTATTCCGTTATTTTTATGGATACGGGCAGCGTTTGCATATGTCCTGCTGCATCGGTGAGATAAATCATGAAATGATAGTCTCCCGGATCGATATCGGTGGGAATGGGGATATCGTGTCTTGCCGTGTAGGTCTTGTTTCCGCTTGGAATCTTGAATTCCTTCTTGTAAGTCCAAGGTTTGACAGGCTCTTTGTCTTCGTCCTTGTCGCATACCACGTTGTGTTTGTCGTGGTTGTGATGGTCGAAATTGTTGTGAACTTCCAAGGTGTATTCTCCAAGCTCCCGGTTGTCACCAAATACGTAGTTCACAGGAAGCGTCTCCCCCCGCTTGTATTGTTGACAATCAATGGGACTGGCTACAATGCCCGTCCCACTGATGGTAGGTTTTTCTAAATCTTTCTCCACGTCATCATCTCCACTACAAGCGGCGAAGGCGACGAGACCAAGAAATAGAAAAGTTATTACTTTTGTTGTCTTCATATTTGCCGGTTATGTTTTTATTTGTTCTTAGTGATGACAAAACCTTCGATCTCCTCCGTATTGGAGATACCTTTGCTGTCGGTGACTGTAAAGTGAAGGTGGTATTCGCCTGCGGGGCATTCGGCAGGAATGGTGATGGTTTCCATGAGGTCGAACGTTCCGGTCTTGCCCTCATAGCCTTCAATGTCGACAGGATACTCATCGGCTCCGTGAAATTCTGCTTCGATTTCCTTTACCGGATTCTTCACCGTGATTTGGGCCTTGATCATGAGTTTACTACCGGCTGCCCCCGTCTTGGAGTTGTCATTGGGCATTTCCAACTTGATGACAGGAGCTTCGGCATTGATGCCGTCAATGGTGATATCGGTCTCTATGCTCTTCTTAGCGTTATTCAAATCGGTCACGGTAAGCGTAAAATGATAGACGCCACTGGGCAGATTGTCGGCAAAATGCATATGTTCGTGGAAATTGGTTTCCAAAACATTGGTGTATTTGGCATCTGTCCACAGCTGATGTGCAGATGCTGCACCGTCCTTCTGTTTGATGTCGACTTCGATAGATTTGATTTTTGTCGTGGAGGTAATATTACATTCTATGTGGAAGCCTTTGCCCGCAACACCCTTCTTGGAGTTGTCGTGGCCGATTTCTACATTGGCAAATGTCACGTTTGCAACATCCACATCATCATCTTTGTCACATGAGGTAAGCGACAGTGTAAACATACTCAGGAGAGCGATAACTCCTAAAAAGAATTTGTTTTTCATCATTTTTTGTTTTTTATGAGGCAGATGCCTCTGGTTTATAAATATAGAATTGAAATATTTTAGAAATGAGCTGTAACCATCAGCGAGACGTTTCTTCCCGGCTCGGGTATATATATGAGTCGGTAGTAGCTGGTGTGGTCGTAGTATTTTCGGTTGAGCAGATTGTCGGCGTTAAGACTCACATTCAGATTACAATGTTTGAGCGAAATCGTCTTACCAGCAGTCATGCTGAGCGTGTAATAACCCGGAGTGGGCTCTTCGGGTGGAACAATGTCGTTCTGAGCACCTACAATATGAACATTGAAACCTACAAAACCCTCTTTGCCATGCCGTCTGTCGAACAAGTATTTTAGTCCGCCGTCTATAGACCAAGGTGTGGAGAACGGAAGGGTGTATCCCTTTTTCTCACCTGATTTTTGTTCTGCATGGAGGTATTCGCCTTTGGCTTCTCCCTCCAGACTGGGCAGTATCTTCCAGTTTACCATTGCCTCGAATCCGTATCGCAACACACGGCTCTGACTATAGTTGTAGAGCTGCAAGCCCTCATAGAAGTGGGCTGTGGGATTCATGTAGATATAGTTTGGAAAATAATTCAGATAGGGGGCTGCCTGGATAGATACTTTGCCATTGCTCCAATGGATGCCCGCGTCAAGCTGATACGATTCTTCGGGCTCCAGTTCGGCGTTACCTTTCTCATATCTGAAGATATGATAGCTCACACCATCGGCTCCCAACTCCTTGGGGATGGGCATACGAAAACTCTTGCCAATATTAGCCTTGAGCATCCAGTTACCTGAAGCGTAGTTGATGCCCGCGGACCATGTAAAGCTGTTGAAGGTACGGCTGATATCGTCTGATCGCATCTTGTATACCGAGTCGGTCTCATTGACGGGTGTCTGATACCAATCGCTGTAACTATGAATATTGGTGTGTGCGTAGTCGTAACGCATTCCGGCATTCACGGCGAGGTCTTTGGAGATATTGAAACGGTCGTAAGCGTATGCGCCAAATGAGAAGGTCTCGAAGTCGGGAATGACAAACCCCCATCCTCGACGTCGGTTATGTTGATATTCAGCGTTCATACCGGTCTTGAAGTCATGTTTCTGGGCAATGGGCGCAGACATTTCAAATTGTGCCGTATAAGTGTTCTTGTTGAATTGCCGTTCCAGACTGCCAGAGGGCTTGGGCATATATCCATGCGAGACCGGCTCCGAAAATTCTTTCCTCACATTATTTTGGTAGGCCAGTGTTCCCTTGAATACCAGAGCCCCGGCTTGATAGACCGAGCGGCTCATCACTTTCAGATGGTTTACACTCTGATAAGGCAAATCTATGTCACGGCTTGAAGAATCGTAATCCAGCTTTGAATTTCTCACCTCCAATCCGTGCGCGTTGGCAAAGAATCCGCTCTTGGCATACGAATCTGAAACCTGAAAGGCTGTGTGCAGACGATATCCCGTATAGCCCAGGGTCAGACTGCCGTCGAGCTCTTTGCCGGCTGTATTGCGCAGGCGCTTGTCATGCAGCCCTATGCGGTAGGAATAGTAAGCTATGGTGTCGGTCGTGACCTTATAATCGGCATAGTCGATAGCCGTAAGGTTAGTGCGCCAATAGAACTTCTTTCGCCGCCCTTCAAACCGGGATGAAAGTCCTAACGATTCATTATTGGTGCGTGTAAACAGTGATACGCTGCCCTCGAAAGGCTTGGTGGGAATATAATTGGAATAGAGATTGATAACGCCGCCAATGGCGTCAGAGCCATAGAGCAATGCCGACGGCCCCTTGATAATCTCTATCCGGTCGATGGCAAACTGGTCTATTTCCAATCCATGGTCGAATCCCCACTGCTGTCCTTCGTGTTTGATGCCGTCCTCAGCCACCACCATACGGTTGAATCCCAGCCCTCTAATGGTAGGCTTCGATTGTCCGGAGCCAATGTTCATGGCTTTGACGCCAGGCACACCATGAAGGCTTTGCATCAGGCTGCCTGCGAAGTTTGTGGTCAGATAGTCTTGGTCAATCATAATACGATTGATAGACGATTGCATCTGAACATCCTTTATGCTGTTGCCAACGACCGTCACACCCCGTAACGTCACTCCCGTGTCGACACGTGTGGTGTCAACATACATCGGCGCACCCTCTATCACGGCAGTATGGTCATGAGCCATAAGCCCTTGTACGAGAGACGATGACAACAGAACAAAAGTCAATAAAACTTTATTCATTGTCGAAAATAAGAATGGTAAATGTATGCAGCAAACTTATGCGGAGCCATTGATGGCACCAAGTCGTACCATCCATATAGGCTCGGAGAGCATATAGTTATTCCTGCCTCTAATCAGGGCTGCGAAATTAGAAAAAAGTCTTTAAATGCTATAGGGAGGTGCGCGAAGACTCGCAGTAGTGAATTCCTCAAAGCTATAGCGCGCCTTGAAGAAAAAAACGGTGACAAAGGTCACCAATGTAATGCTGCAATCGAACACAATGTTCTCAGCCTTATCGAAGGAGAAAAAACTAAATTGACAGATGGAACAACTGTCGGCATTGTGACCGATTGTCTTGGTATTACAGTTTTCTGTAAGATCATGAATATTGCAAACGTGGACGGCCTTGGTGGCTATCGGCATCATAAAGAGCGCCAACAGCAACCATGCTACAAAAGTCCGCTTGGTGTCGTGTTTGTAATGATTCATTGATCTCAATATTGTTTTGCAAAACTACGATGTTCGACATATAAACCATATATAAAACTAATAATTAACTTTGTTTTAACACTTCGTGCTCCAATGGATGTTATAAAACGGCTAATTAAATACTAATCATCTTTATTTTTTTATTTCTTGCATCTACGTTGTCAATATATTTTCCTATATTTGCAAATATTAATCTAACCTTGGAACTTATGAAGAAACTTTATTTTGTGTATGTACTGCTGGGCTTGTTATGCTTTTCGTTTGCATCTTGTCAGAAAGTAGTTACTGAAGAAATTGATGAGATTGAAGAAGCAACAGATGGACAGACGGTGCGTTTCAATGTTGTCCAGCTTGAGCAAATTCCGTTTGCCGACATATTTGCTTCGCGCGGTACAGATGTCAAGTCTGTTTGTAATCGTATCAGTCTGGCTCTGTATCAGAATGGTGTGAAAGTAAAACAAATAAATCAGACATCGAACGATGCGGATTTTGGACAACTAAAGTTAAACGTTGCCGCAGGTACGTATAAGGTGGTTTTGATAGCACATAGTGGTTTGAAAGCCCCCACTATGACCGATCCGGAAAAAATAACCTTCAACGGCAAGGTGACCGACACATTTTATTATTGCAAGGATTTGGAACTCACCGGTGGATCGACGTATGATATTATGATGAAGCGTGCCGTGGCAATGTTCCGTCTGGTTATCGCCGACAAGATACCGTCTAATGTAGCGTTGATGCACTTTTATTATACAGGTGGTAGCTCAACTTTCGACGCTGTGCATGGCGTAGGCAATGTGAACTCCAGACAAACGGAATTTCGGGATGTCACAGAGGAGATGCATGGTAAATCGGGGACTTTCGAAGTCTATACCTTCCCACATTCAGACGGCAGGAAGTTAAAAATTCAGGTCACTGCTCATGATGCCGGCAACAATGTGCTTGTAGAAAAGGTATTCGAGGACGTAGAGGTGAAACGGAATGTGATAACTCAGTATAGGGGTAGCTTCTTTGGCGGAGAGATAGAAGATGAAGATATTGAAAGTGGTGGTATTCAGCTCAATCTTTATTCAGAAGATGAGTGGAAAGAAGTAGTTCAAACATATTAATAACAGCTTTTTTATCGTAGGACTTCTTTCCTTTAAAGTAAGGTGGGGGATGGTGTGGGTTGTTGTGTAATACCTTTCAATGCGGATACAAGTTCTAATGACGGATTTGGGTTAAATGTTCCTATAATTGATTTGTTAAAACTTTGCTAAAACAATTTATTGCCACTTCTGCGATTTGAATACCACCTGTAGCCACTCTTTGCTTATGCTTTTAGGACAAAAATAAAAGCGGAAACCCTTTGTTTACAGGGCTTCCGCTTATTTCTTGGGAGGGTGGAAGGTCGGACTCGAACCGACGACATTCAGAACCACAATCTGACGCTCTAACCAACTGAACTACATCCACCGTGTTAGGATTGCTTATTTCTAAGCGAGTGCAAAGGTAAGAGATTATTTCGGTTTAGCCAAACAAATCTCTTACTTTTTTGCATTTATTTTGCAGGTGTAGTAGGCACTTTGGGAGTGCTACTCGGAGTATTAGCTTTTTGGGCATCTTGTTTATTAGCACCTTCTGCAGGGGCGGCCTGGAATCCTTGAGTATTGGTCGGATTTGTGGTTTGTGTTTCTGTAGCCGTTCTTTCGAGTACACTCTGGCTGGCAGACGCTTGAGGAGCGGTGTATGCGCAAATAATGCTGAAGATAACCATTAAAGCAGCGAGCCCCCATGTGGCTTTCTCTACGAAGTCGGTGGTCTTACGTACGCCCATAATGGCATTGGAAGAAGAGAAGTTGCTTGACAGGCCACCTCCTTTAGACTCCTGAATGAGTACGATGAAAATCATCAGTAGCGACACCAGGACGATGAGAACTACAAAAAAAGTATACATAATTCTTTACTTATTTATTTTTATTATTTAATATCAATTTTTCCAAGAAACGTATTTGGTCTGCAAAGTAAGCACTTTTTTTTGGAAAAGTCAAATTTATACGTTGAATTATTTCAAGTGCTTTGTCATATCGGCCTTGTTTGATATAGATTTTGGCCAATGTTTCTGTAAAATACCCTTCATTGCCTTCTTTTTGCTCTTCAGGTGCAGTTTCTTCAAGTGCAGGAGTATACTCGACTTCTTCTTTTAATTTGATTTTTTTGCCTTCATTGTTTATGAAATTATCTATCAAATCCTGCCCTTTCAGTTGTGGTGCCAGGTTACATTCCTCTTTCTCTTCACTTTCTGTTTCCAACAGATAGGAAACATAGTCGATGGCTGCATCAGCCGGGGTAGGGCGACGTTTAGATTTCTTTTCCGGCTCTTTTTCTTCTGGTATCGTGTCAAGGAAATTGTCGATAAGAGAAATAGTACGATCCTGTTTCCCTGTAGCCTTATTGCCCGACTTTTGCTGTTCTTCTTTATTTTGATCAGTCTCGGACAGCTTGAATCGATAGTGTGCGGCTTCCACCAGATTAAAGATTACCTTCCGATCGGTTATATAAATGGCTGCACGTTTAAGTTCATCGTTAAACGTGGGATCATGAAGAAGGTAAAGGTTTTGGAGTAGCAACAGTCTTGCCGTCTGATAGTATGGGTATAGCGCCAACAGACTGCGGAGATCGTATAGGGTCTCACTGTCGAGTTGTTCCGGGTGTTTGATAAGATTTGCTATATCCATTGTCTTGTGATGAGTATTGGATGAGGGGTGTGGCGTTGAATCGTCGGCGCCCCGGTAATGATTACCAATTGGCTACTGTCGCATTGAAAATCTGGTCGGTAAGGTCCTTGCACATTTGCGTGACAAGTTCTTCCTGGACACTGCTTAGACTCTGTGTCGTTTCATAGGTCTGTGTTGCCGTGAAAGAGCGTTCAAAGTCTTCCTTGTGGTCTGCGTTGTTTGTAAAGCGCACATTAACCGTCATCGATAGTTCGGTTTGTGCCGAATATCCTTCGCTGGAGACTGATTTGTTGCGTTGGGAGTATTGTGTAATCTCTCCCTCTATAACCAAATCGCCGTCACGTTTCACTTGCCTCAGACGTGTATGGTTGGCGTATACGTCTTTGAGCTGATTGTTAAACAAGGGTGCCATTGGCCCCCACACATAACTGCTTCGGATGGGGAAGTCAGCTATTTGTATGGTTTTGGTCTTGTTATAATCAATACTGGCCCCATTGAAACTATAGCTCACCTTGCAGGATGTGATGGCTAAGAAGCTCACCAGCAGGCACAAACAGCACAGAGCCATACGCTTCAGGTACCCCTTGCTTCCTGTTTCCCTTAGAGGCGAGGCGGAGTTTTTATTTCTTGTCCAGACCATATTGCTTGATTCTTCTATAGAGTGTACGGTCGGAAATTCCCAACTCCTGAGCAGCTTTCTTTCTGTTCCCCCCATTTCGCTCCAAAGCTTTTTCCACCAATTGCCGTCCGATGTCATTCAAATTGAGACTTTCAGGCTCGTTTTTAATTTCCTCTGCTTCCACTTCTATGGCAGATGGGCGTGCCAAGTTTGTCATGTTGCTCGCGTCACCAGCTTGAGCAGGCATCTGAGCGGTGCCGGCCTCTATAAACTTGTTGTTCTGATAGGCGATGGCCTCGTTCAGCTTATGCGCGTCGTTCAACTGCTCCCTCAAGCTGTTTAAGTCACGTCTCAAATCAGAAACATTCCCTCTCAGCTCATATAAGATTTTGTAGAGAATTTCCCGCTCGCTTTCATAGGAGTGCTGTCCGGGCTTATTGATGGTGGCCAGCTGAGTACTTTCAGGGTTTTCTGGAATGTAACGTTTGAGTTGTTCTGCATCCAATTCCCTTGCCTCGCTGAGGATAGACATCTGCTCGGTGATATTTTTCAGCTGCCTAACGTTGCCTGGCCATTTGTATTGCAGAAGCAATTTCTTAGCATCTTCGGTAAGCGTGACTTTCGGAATACGGTACTTTTCTGCCATCTGCATGGCAAAAAGCCTGAACAGCAGAATGATGTCGTTGCCTCGATCACGCAGTGGGGGCATCTGAATAGGAATGGTGTTGAGACGATAGTACAGGTCTTCGCGAAAACGACCTTCGGATATCGCCTTGCGCATATTGATGTTGGTGGCGGCTACGATGCGCACATCGGTCTTGCGAATTTCCTGTCCTCCTACTCGGATATACTCGCCTGTCTCCAACACTCTAAGCAAGCGCGCTTGGGTGGCAATGGGGAGTTCCCCCACCTCATCAAGGAAAATAGTTCCTTTGTTGGCCACGCCGAAATAGCCTTCACTCTCACCGATAGCCCCCGTAAAAGCTCCTTTTTCGTGCCCAAAGAGTTCGCTGTCGATGGTACCCTCGGGAATGGAGCCGCAGTTTATAGCGAAATATTTTTCACGTTTGCGTGGGGAGTTGTCATGAATTACACGGGGAATAATCTCCTTCCCGACACCGCTTTCCCCAACAATGAGGACGCTGAGATCGGTTAGAGCCACCTGCATGGCGACGTCGAGCGCACGATTGAGCCCGGCATAGTTGCCAACAATGTTGTAGCGTTGCTTTATTCTTTGCAGTTCCGATGTATTCATTGGTTGACAAAATTACATAATTAATTTGAGAATACTGCAAAATTGGCAGAAAAAGAAGGTTAAATATGGTTGTAATTTGCTGTTTTAATCAGTGATGTTTCATGTGGCTGTTCCATGCCTTTCAACTCCGCTTTCCAAATTTGATGAGCAAAAGTCCTATACCTGTCCATATCAACTCCCGTATGCGGACGATCAAGGCTACAAAGATTCCTCCGCTGGCGCTGATGCCCAAGCTTGTGGTAGACATCAAAAATCCGCCTTCGCGTCCACCCAACTGCAGGGGCATGAAGAACAACAGATTGGCAAAGAGTGAGGTAAATGCCAACACAAAAATGCAGTTGAGATAGTTCATGCTGGGCATGATGACCAGCAGGATGAAGAAAATCTCCAATGCGGAGCATACGCGGCACATGAATTCAAGCAGTACGGCACCAATGAAATTGTGCGGGTTTTGCTGATGTAGCGCAGCTATTTGGCGGTCGATGGTGTCTAATTGCGTGCGATGCCTGTCTACAAAAGGTCGTGCCCACTTTTTGATGAATGGAAGATGACGCAGGATATTCATCATGCGATTGGCCAGCCCCTTCCGGTATCCGGCAATGAAAAACCATATACCGAGCAAACTGAATCCTATGGTCGCGGCCAACAGGATGCTCATCAGAAAGTTGACAGGACGGATAATGATGAATAGTATGGCAGAGAGCAGCCAAAACCAGAAATGACTGAAAATGTGGGTCATCGCATAGAGAATGACCGAAGAAGATGCTCTTTCCGTCCCGATTTTGGGGGCCAGTTCCATCACTCTGTACGGCTCACCGCCCATAAGTCCGCCCGGCGTAGCATAGTTGAGGGCAAACCCCGAAACTGTGATTTTATAAAGCCATCCGAATGGGATTTTCTTGGTCGGCACTCCTTCTGCTGCCTTTTCGCTACACACACCTTTGATGATGAGATACCAGGCTCCTGTGTTAAACATATATAGGAAAGCCCATAGCGCGACAACGGCAAAAAACCAATAGCCGGCATTCTGAAGGCCTTGCCATACTTGTGCAAAATTGAGTTGGGTGACCATGATGATCAGCACCAACAGTCCGAAAAGGAAGAAGCCGTTCTGGTATTTCTTTTTCATCGTTTTACACGATTATTCTTTTTTCTGACGTTCCTTGATAGCGTTTTCGTGCTTCTTGGGAATAGAGAATCTCACTTTCTCGCTGTCGTCCTTACGCTCATGATAGAGCTTAGGCAGTGGGTGGGCGAGGGGCTCATCATAGTTGTTGCGGTTGCGGAAACCGTCTATAGCCTGATAGATAGCATAGCGCAGCGGACTCTCATCGGCTACGCCTTGCCCTGCAATATCGTAGCAAGGTCCTATGTCGGGAGAAGTGCTGATGAGAGGCAGTCCGCCGAAATAATGGATGTTGTTTTCGGGAGACAGAGCCTTGAGAGGGGGGACTCCTTGGTCATGATACATGGCCAACACTCCATCGAAAGCATTGTATTCGCCGGAGCCAAATAATTCGCTAGCCTGATACGGTCCAAAAACGCTTACTCCCACGTCTGCCAGTTTCTGAACAGCCGGGATAATGGCTTCTGTCTCCTCTTTGCCGGGATGGTCTTCGCTGTCGTCGGGGTTAAGGGCGAGGATGGCAATGCGTGGATTGGAGATGCGCATATCGCGTCGGAGTGTAGTGAAAAACACCGCTACTCTTTCTATGATGCCTTCCGGTGTAATACTTTTGGGCACGTCTTTCAATGCCATGTTATCGGTCATCAGAGCCACGCGCATCCACTCGTTCATCAGAATGTCAAGCCCCTTGTGACCTTCGCCGATACTTGTTTCGATGTATCTGGAAGTGCAGGGAATGGGATAGCCGTTGATTTCGAGGTTGCTATCGTTAGCGGGGCCGGTCACCAATACGTCAAATAGCTTTTCCTTATAGTCGGTGAGGGCCTTGTCAAGCGATTTAACGGCAGCACGATTGGCCTCCTCAGAAGCCGTGCCAAACTCCACTTTAATTTCTTCATCAAACACGGGCAGCATATTGACGCGTCCGTCCTCAGCCTCTGCGGCAGAGTTGATGATGCTGAAATTAGCTTCTATTCCCAGCGCATTGCGATGGTATGTGGCCACTTTGGGTGAGCCGTATATGATAGGTGTGCAAATCTCCAACATGGCTGGATCTGCAAAGGTTTTAAAAATCAGCTCATATCCAATGCCGTTGGTATCTCCGTGGGTGATAGCCACGCGAATTCTTTTATTGTTCATCTGTATATTATTTTAGTGTATATAGAGCAGCTTCAATCTGCCGCAACTTGTTCCTTTTTTTCATTCCCGGTGCAAATACGAAAGCCTCGACGGTGAGATCGCCTATGCTGTGGCTTACGAACGGGCCACCCATATCGTCACCTTCCATTTCCCACAAGCCCCGATAGATGGTTATTTCCCCTCCTTTTTCTTTGGTTTTGATTCCCGCTACCGTTTCCGCAACGGTTTTCATGTGCATGGCATCGGTTTCTCCCTTAATGTTTTCCAACATCACGCTGTCTCGAATTGCCACGAACTCACGTGTGCTCTTGGCCGGTCGCGAGCGATAAACCACAATGTTTTGCATTCCTGTCGGCGAGTTGTTGCTCAGCCATACA
The DNA here is from genome assembly GCA_050946435.1 of Prevotella sp. Taxonomy (GTDB): domain Bacteria; phylum Bacteroidota; class Bacteroidia; order Bacteroidales; family Bacteroidaceae; genus Prevotella. The sequence goes on along the minus strand of JBMNUU010000017.1, from coordinate 57,075 downwards.
AAGTCCTTTCCCTGTTTTGATGACAGCATATCCATGGGAATCCACAGGGTATGCCCAAATTTTTCTTGTATCATACGCTCTGCTTTGGCATTGCGTTGATGTTCCAACTGCAGGAGGGTCGCATTTGTTTCGGCCCGTTTCAGGAGAGCGAGTAATGTGTTGCCTTGTGCGACAAGCCCCTTCTGTAGGGCTTTGGTCGACGGTGCACTGACATGAACTGCCATTTGCGGCTGGGCATAGACGTTTTTCTCATAACGTATGCGTGTAGTGGTGTAGAGGTCGGGATTGATGCTCACCGTCACGATGTTGCGTGCCAATCTCAATGTGGCATTCAGCTCGGAGCTGTCTATGCTCGACACGTCAAATTCCGGCTCGCTCTGTGGCAATCCTTTGGCATCGCTCTCAAGAACGTTTCTTACGATATTATTGGTATCGCTGACCAACAGCACTTCATAGGATCTTCCGCCCGACTTGGGCAGCAATCCCCGTCTACCGTTGCACGCTCCCACGAGGAGAGCAATCCCTATGATGCCCCATGCGGCTGCGTGCCTCCACCTTGCCCTACGCATGGCTTACCTCCGGCGGTCTTCGCTCACCTTCTTCGAAGTGCTCAGCAGTCCGCAGGCCGCATAAATGTCCTGCCCCCGACTTGCACGTATCGTTGTGAAAATGCCGTGTGCCGTGAGATAATCACGGAAGTTCTCCATTTTCTTGTCATCGGTACCCCGCAAATTCACGTTCGGAATCTGGTGGAAGCGGATAAGATTAACGCGGCAGAACAGTCCTTTCAGCAGCTGCACAATCTGCCGTGCGTGGGCCTGAGAATCGTTTACGCCCTTGAACATGATGTATTCGAACGACAACCGGCGCTGGTGAGAAAAGTCGTAGTTGCGCAGCAATTCGATGATTTCCGCTACCGGTGTGGACCGCTCAATGGGCATCAACTCTGCCCGCTGCTCGTGGATGGGCGAATGTAGACTCACAGCCACATGGCAATCGCTCTCTTCGAGAAACCGCTTTAGCTTGTCCTTGATGCCGATGGTGCTCACCGTGATGCGTTTCGGGCTCCATGCATAGGCATACGGAGCCGTGAGAATTTCCGTAGACCGCAACACGTTGTTGAGGTTGTCCATAGGCTCTCCCTGACCCATAAACACGACGTTGGTGAGCTTTTCGCGTTCGGGCAGGCTGTAAATTTGGTTTAGGATATCGGCTGCCGAGAGATAACCCTCAAACCCCTGTTTGCCGGTTTGGCAGAAAAGGCAATTCATTTTGCATCCCACCTCACACGATACACACAGTGTGGCACGGTCGTCGTCGGGGATATACACCGTCTCCACATATTTGGTCTGTGCCTTTACAGGAGCCTCTTCGCCACCTTTGTACGCCGTAGTACGCACGGGAAATAGGTATTTGATGGTGCCATCCTTGGAATGTTGGGCGTCGATGGGGTCGGCACAGCCTATCTCATATTCCTCGGCCAGACGCGCACGGTTTGCCTTGGAGATATTAGTCATCTCGTCTATCGAACGTACGTGCTGAACATACATCCATTTGGCAATCTGGTCGCCCGTGAAAGCAGGCATACCCAGAGATTTCGCAACGGCCTTGAGCTCGGCGGGCGTCATGCCAAGTAATATTTTTTTATTCATACTGCAAAGATACAAACTTTTTGAATAAAGTATGCGGATTATGTCCTAAAATCGCTACCTTTGCATAGATTTTCACCTACTTTATAGCCATGTATGAGGCAATTGCCGTCTTTTACCTGCGCGGTGGAGATGTCAGAAATTTTACAGTTGTGCGGTGAGCAAATCATAAAGGGAAACAATGGGAAACGAGTTGGAATATCGTCGGTCGTTCTTAAATCAACATCATGCAGGTTCTTCGCTTGGACAAGAGCCGCATGTAACTGTGGGCATTGTTTGCGGAGAACGCATAGCTTTCTCGCTGAATGTCCCATATATGGCAGATGGCTGCGAAGCGGTGGGTGAACAAGAGGTGGTTTTCACTGATGGTGCCCTTTGGTGGAACGGCAAACGCTATGACCAACTGCTTTTCCGAACTAACAGAACCGATGCTTCTTTCGCTTTGAAAGACGTCACAATCGGCATCAATTTTCATTGGGAGCGCAAGGAGACACAGGTCTTTTCGGGCTTTCTTCGGTTTGTAGTTGAAGGAGACAGGGTACGGGCCATCAATGAATTGCCCGTCGAGGACTATCTTCAGAGTGTTATTTCCAGTGAGATGAGCGGTACATCCAGCCTCGAATTGCTAAAGGCCCATGCCGTTATCTCGCGTTCGTGGCTGCTGGCCCAGATGGAGAAACGCAAGACGAAGGCCGAGCATCAAGCCGTTTCGTCCGTGCAGACCGATGAGGAGCTCATCAGATGGTACGACCGCGAGGACCACACCCTGTTTGATGTGTGTGCCGATGACCATTGTCAGCGCTATCAAGGCATCACGAAGGCCACGTCGCCGCAGGTGGGCGAGGCCGTCAGGCAGACGCGGGGCCAGCTACTCATGTCGGGCGGCGACATTTGCGACGCCCGTTTTTCCAAATGCTGCGGTGGGGTGGTCGAGGAGTTCCAGTATTGCTGGGAAGACACACCCAAGCCCTATCTCAAGGCTTTGGTAGACCGGTCGGACACCTCCGACTTGCCGGATCTGTCTGACTTTTCGGACCGGTCGGACCGACCTGACGGGTCAGAAGACTCCCACAACTTGCCCGACCTTACCCTCGAGCAGAATGCTGAGCGGTGGATTCGCACTTCGCCGCCCAGTTATTGCAACACGCACGATGTCCGCATCCTGTCGCAGGTGCTCAATAGTTTTGATCAGGAAACCACAGATTTCTATCGCTGGCACGTCACCTACACGCAGTCGCAGCTTTCCAAACTGATCGCCCGCAAACTGGGAATGGACTTCGGGAAAATTGTAAATCTCGTACCCGTAGCGCGCGGAAAGAGTGGGCGGCTGTATAAACTCAAGATTGTGGGCACGCGCAAGACGCTCATTGTGGGCAAGGAACTCGAGATTCGCCGTGTTCTTAGCGAGAGCCACCTCTACAGTTCGGCTTTTGTGGTAGACCGGAAAGACATCGGCTCCGATGGCGTCCCCGCTGCATTTGAACTCGTGGGAGCCGGATGGGGACATGGCGTAGGACTGTGCCAAATCGGTGCGGCGGTGATGGGAGAGCGGGGATTCGGTTATGACGAAATCCTCGCACATTATTATCCCGGAGCCGACATTGTGAGCCTATATAAATAAGCAATTAGGACAGATATACAGCGCACGTATTTGTTCCTGAATATCAACTGAATAACCAACAATTAATCATATAAGAATAATTAATGAATTCCATATCACCCCCCAACAATCAGGACTCCGGAAACAGCAAGACCAAAGCTCGCTCCCCCTGGCTCTGGGTACCTACACTGACGTTTAGCGACAGTTTGCCGGCTGTGGCCGTGATGGCTATCTCCGTCATCTTCTACAAGCAAATGAAGCTAAGCAATGCGGCCATCACGTTTTACACCTCATGGTTTTACCTGCCCTGGGTGTTGAAACCCGTATGGAGTCCGTTTATCGACCTGGTGAAGACCAAGCGCTGGTGGGTGTTAGCCATGGAAATACTCATCGGGGCAGCTCTTGGGGGCGTGGCTTTTACCATTCCTACGGCCTCGTGGTTGCAAGGTACGCTATTTTTCTTCTGGGTCATGGCCTTTGCCGGAGCCAGTCATTGCGTGGCGGCCGACGGCTTTTATATGCTCGGACTCAACCCCCATCAGCAGGCTGAATTTATGGGGGTCCGCACTTTATTCGACCGCTTTGCCACTATTTTCGGGCAAGGTATATTGGTGATGATTGCCGGAAACTTGCAAGTGGTGTTTCGCAACAGTATTTCCTATTCGTGGAGTTTGTTGTTCTATGGCATGATGGGCATTTTTCTTGCGCTGTGGCTGTGGCACAACTTCTCGTTGCCGTATGCCAAGGAGGATGTGAAGCACAAGTATGTGGATAAATACACGATGTGGAACGGATTTAGGGAGACTTTTCGCACATTCTTCACTAAAGACCATGTGGTGTTTGCCGTATTGTTCATCATGCTGTTCCGTATGCCTGAAGGGCTGTTGTCGAAGGTGTCAGAGCTGTTTCTGATCGATGCCGGGCACAACGGGGGATTGGGACTTTCGCCCCAGGAATACGGTCTGGTGCAAGGCACAGTGGGAATCATCGGTATAGCCTGTGGCGGTCTTTTAGGTGGATGGCTGGCCAGTCGGGACGGTCTGAAAAAATGGTTATGGCCTATGGTGGCTGCTTTTACCCTGCCCGAACTGGTGTATGTGTTCCTGAGCTACACGCTGCCGTCGAGCCTTGTGGTTATCAATGTCTGTGTGTTTACCGAGCAGTTCGGCTACGGCTTCGGCCTCACGGCCTATATGCTTTACCTTATCTACTACAGTCGGGGTGAATACAAGACGAGCCATTACGCACTGGCTTCGGCCATGATGTTTCTCTCGATGATGCTTCCGGGCATAGTGGCCGGGGCTTTGCAGGAGATGATGGGCTATCGCCATTTCTTTATCTTCACGTTGGCTTTGTGCGTAGTGATGTTTGTCTTGGCGGCCTTCGTGAGAATCGACTCCGAATTCGGCAAAAGTGAAGAGCCGTTGGAGTGAAATCTGTGAAAGTTTCATTGGCTGAAAGTCCACGAAAAGCGGAGGCATGAGCCGTATGGTCATGTTGGTGGGAGAATGTGCAATCATAACCTGTGCTTCGGTGTAGAATTGTCAATATAACTTCACTATAAAGACGTCATTGTTATCGGACCTTCTGCGATGAAGAATACGGTGTTTTCGTCTTTAAAAAGCATTCTTCAGATCATACAATTTTATTTTGTTTGCGGTTAGATAGTTTTGGTCCTGCGAAAAGGGCTTAGTCGTGTGGCGGCAAAGCTGTAACCACCTGCTATTTAGGCCTTACTCATGATATGACAAAGGCTTAACCGCAGCCGTTTTTGACGATGACAATAAAGAGGTTTTTGCCTATTCTTTCTAATGTCTTGAAATTGTGGAGGTTACGAAAAATGCCATTTTTCACGTATTTCAAACAAGTGCTTATCTGTTTTTAAATACGCGACGTATGCGAGCTGTTTTGTAATATATATTCATATTATTTTAATACTGTTATGACAGTACTTTAATTGAATGATACGAGCCTGGCTTTACATTTTTGTGCATTATCTTTTTGCTGTTAGAAATGCACCTTTTGGATAGTGTCACGGGGATTGAACAGGCTCAGTAGAAACTCACGCTTACCATAATGATGATATCGGACTGGCCGATCCATCAGACAGGTCTGACCTGTCACAGGTCAGAGGTATAGCATTTGTTAAACAAACTAAAAGGGGCTCTCGTGTACTTCTTTATCTCCATAAGTTTTATTATCTTTGTACTCTAAATCGTATTTAGCGTGAAAATAATAGAAGTGGTGAATGCCCTTGAACGTTTCGCGCCTCTGCCCCTGCAGGCTGGATTCGACAATGCCGGCTTGCAGATAGGATTAACAGAAGCGGAAGTCTCAGGGGCTTTGTTGTGTCTTGACGTAACCGAGCAGATAGTGGACGAAGCTGTTGGCTTGGGCTGTAATCTCATAGTGTCACATCATCCGCTCATTTTCCACAAATTAGCAAGAATCATTGGTGAAAATGAAGTGCAGCGCACGGTGATGAAAGCCATCGAGAATCATGTGACAATCGTTTCCATGCACACCAATATGGACAGTGCCAAGGGAGGCGTGAATCATAAGATAGCCGAAAAAATGGAGCTCGACCATGTGCGTTTCTTTGGAAAGGAACAGACGGTAGAGGCTCCGGTGGCAGATGGTCAGCAGACAGCGACGATAGTGGAAGGTGGCGAAGGCGTGATAGGGGAGTTCAAAGAGCCGATGGCGGCCGACGACTTTATCATTATGCTGAAGCGTGTGTTCGATGTGGAATGTGTGATGGCTAATCAGTTGTTACGGCGAGAAATCAAGTCGGTGGCTGTTTGTGGTGGCTCGGGATCGTTCCTCTTGCCGGAAGCAATAGCACAGAAAGCCGATGCCTTTGTGACAGGAGAGATGAATTATCACGATTATTTTGGACATGATCAAGAAATCCAGATTGCGGTGATAGGACATTATCAGAGCGAACAGTATACCAATGAGGTGTTCCGGGAGATTATCAAAAAGCAATGCCCCGGAGTGAAATGTTATTTGACGAAGACCAATACGAATCCGATTATTTATTTGTAATTTTTAAATACATTATAATATTATGGCAAAGAAAGACCCTACAGATTTGTCTGTTGAAGAAAAACTGTCTACACTTTACAAGTTGCAGACTACCTTGTCGGCAATAGACGAGAAACGTGCGCTGCGTGGTGAACTTCCTTTAGAGGTGCAAGACCTCGAAGATGAGATTGAGGGATTGACAACTCGTTTCAACAAAATTGAGAATGATATTGAGGATTTCCGTTCAGCCATTGCGCAGAAGCGTAATGAAATAGAAGTTGCACAAACGAGTGTGGAGCGTTATAAAGCTCAGTTGGATGACGTGAGAAATAATCGTGAGTATGACACTCTGAGTAAGGAAATAGAGTTTCAGAGCCTGGAAATAGAGCTTTGTAACAAGAAGATAAAGGAGGCTACGGTGAAGGTGGCCGAGCGACAGGAAGACTTGGCTAAGACACAGGAGGTTATCAGCGAACGTCAAAAAGACTTGGACCACAAGCGTGAGGAACTGTCTGAAATTATGCAAGAAACACGCGAGGAGGAAGAACGTCTGAAGAGCGAGGCTAAGGAACTCGAAACAAAGATAGAGCCTCGCTTGCTGGATAGCTTCAAGCGCATTCGCAAGGGTGCCCGTAATGGATTGGGACTGGTGTATGTGCAGCGTGATGCGTGCGGCGGATGTTTCAACAAAATTCCCCCACAGCGTCAGCTTGACATCAAGATGCACAAGAAGATTATCGTGTGCGAATATTGTGGACGCATCCTCATCGACCCGGAATTGGCTGGTGTCAAGGAGGAGAAAGCTGTGGAGGAAAAGCCCAAGCGCAAACGCACAACCCGTCGTACGAAGAAGAGCAGCGCAAAGGCCGATGCTGACAAAAAGTGATAGGTGAAGCGTGGGGTTGAGCCCTTTGCAAAGCTAAAAAAAATAACTCCTCGCCGTTATAGAACGGTGAGGAGTTTTTTAATTGTATATATGGGTTTGGAAAATGACGAGAACTACAGCCCGCGTGCTTTCCAAACGGTTTCTTTGGCTGCGTTAATCTCTTGGAATTTCTTTTCGGCAGCTTTGCGCACGTCTTCTCCAAGCGCTGAAACTTTGTCTGGATGATGCTGCAGGGCGAGCTTGCGATAGGCTGCTTTGACTTCTTTGTCGGAGGCGGAGGGAGACACCCCCAAAACTCTGTAGGCCGCGTCAAGACTCGTACCGGCATCTTGGAGGTTGAGCATGGAATTGAGGTCGGCTTCGCTAAGTCCGAGTTGTAGGGTGCATTCGCGTAGAGCATTGATTTCGGCAGTAACCACTGCGCCATCAGCCTGTGCAAGCAAGACGAGGAAATTGAGAAGTTGCAGCCGTTGCTCGTAAGACATGTGCAGTCTGATTTGCATACAACTGCTCATCACGGCACTGCGATATTCTGTGGCGCCTAATCGTTTTTGCTGTTCAAAGAGCTTGAGCATAATCTGCTCACCCTCTGCAACGCTGTTTTCGCCAAAATTAGTTCGGAGCCATTGGCGCATAAGATTCATCTCGGAATGCATCACCTTGTTGTCGGCACGGATGATGTAGGAGGCTAAAACGAGTAGCGAAAAGAGAAAATCGTTGCGCTGTCCCCTGTAAAAGCGGTCTTGTTGATAGTCAAATTGACGCTGAGAATAGTTGTTTTTACTATCAAAAGCATTGCTGAAAGAAGAATTGTCGGAGTCTAAATCGGAATCGAACAACGACCCCAAAGCATAACCTGCTAATGCGCCGAGAGGACTTCCTGTAACAATGAAACCAAGAACACCACCAATCCATTTGCCTAATTTGGCCATAATAATCTAATTTTATATAATGTGGCAACCGTGCCGTGTAAAAATGATAAGCTTTGCGTCTCTCCGGAAAGGATTATCTTATAAACCTGCAGAAGAGAGCGTAGACCATGTTTTGATCTTAGAACATGAGATATATACAACAAAATTCTTGCCAAAAATATATCGATTGGGGGGTGATGTCGAATCACTTTTTGGGACTTTGCGATTTGCGGCATCGAGTGGGAGATACGTTTATTGGCAGGAATTCATATTCGTTTTTGAATGTATGCTTGCTGCAAAGGTAGCAAAATAATCTCTGCACAATTTTCTTTTTGCTGAAAAATTGCTAACTTTGCAGCAAATAACTAATAAAAATACGCATCCATTATGAATATAGCTATTGCGTTCATTGCATTCCTCGTAGTTGCTTTGATATTATGGGGTATTGGCGAGTTGAACTACAAAGGGTTTCATTATGAGGAAGATATTCCTCATCACCCGGACCCGACAGCACACCAAGGTGGTGAATATGTAGAACTGAGTCTGAGAGATATCTTGCGCGATAATAGCACAAAGGGCTATATTGCTGTAGGCTAATCTTTCTTTTCAGATTCGATAAAATCCAAGGTTTAATGTTTCAATAGGGCAACGGGCCTCACTCGGAATGGAGTGAGGCCCGTTGCGGTGTGTGCAGGGTGGATAATTAGTGTTGAAGCAGTTAGTGACGAGATAGGAATGTCAAATTTCTTCGTATCTTGGAATATGGTCAATAAATAAATATTTTTTACCATCATAATCCATCTTGCAACAATAATGATGAATACCATTGGATACAACAAGATAATCGGCATGTAGCAAAAGATTATAGGCTGAAATCTGGTCGAACACCTTTTGAGTTATTTCTATGCTGGGTGCCTTATATTCTATAATCATTCGAGGCTGAAGCGATTGGTTGTAGAGAACGCTGTCGGCACGCAGCTGCTTTTGGCCAACCTTTAGACTGACTTCGTTTGCAAGAAGAGTGGAGGGATATCCGAGATGGTTAATGAGATAATGGATGAAACTTTGGCGTACCCATTCCTCTGGTGTGAGTGCGATATAGCGCTTTCGCAGAATATCAAAAATGCGTGGATGTTCGCGTGTGCCTTGTAATTTTATATCAAAAGAGGGTAGGTTTAATGGAATCATTTTATTATCTTTGCATGGATTCTCAATGGTGCAAAGATAATGAATTGTGTTGAGAATTTGGAACGTACAATTATAAAATATGCCAGAAAAGAAACCTACGCTCACCTTTGATGCAGTCATGAGCAATCTCAAGGCAGGTAAGTTTTCACCTATTTATATTCTGATGGGTGACGAGTCTTACTATATTGACCAAATCAGCGACTACATTCAGAATCATGTTTTGAGCCCAGATCAACAAGCATTTGACCAGACGGTGGTGTTTGGTGCTGATGTGAATGCTGCCCAAGTGGCTGACCTGGCGATGCAATATCCGATGATGGCACCTCGCAAAGTGATTATCGTAAAGGAAGCGCAGGGTATGAGATCGCTTGATAAACTGGAAAAATATGCTGAGAATCCACAACCTAAAACAGTTCTTGTCATTTGTTATAAGAATGGAACGCTCAATCGACGCACCAAATTTGTAGCTGCGGCTGGGCGTGTGGGAGTGGTCTTTGAAAGTAAAAAACTAAAGGATTGGCAGCTGACAGGACATATACAGAAGTATCTGGCAAAGAAAAAGGTAGCAATAGACGATAAGAGTGCAAGCATGATTGCTGACAGTATAGGGTCGGATTTGAATCGGTTGCAGTCTGAATTAGATAAGCTGCTTATTGCCCTTCCTGAAAATAACCGCCGTGTTACACCAGAATTGGTCGAAAAAAATATTGGAGTAAGCAAAGACTTCAATGCTTTCGAGTTGAGGAGTGCCATCGTCAATAGAAATGTTTTCAAGGCAAATCAGATAATCAAATATTTTGACAGTAATCCTAAAGCTGGCTCTGTCTACTCTTTCTTGCCATTGCTTTTTAATTTCTTCCAAAATTTAATGATTGCTTATTATGCCCCAAATAGGGGAGACAAAAAAAGTGTTGCAGACTATTTGGGTTTGAGAAGCGAGTGGGGGGCAATTGACTATATGACCGGAATGAGAAATTATTCTGGAAAGAAGACTTTTCAGATCTTGTCGAAAATTAGAGAGACAGATACCAAAAGTAAGGGTGTAAATAACTCAAATACACCTGCTGGAGATTTGATGAAGGAGCTAATATTCTTCATTTTTCACTAAAATAACGGCAAAATCGCTCTTGTTTTCTCTATAATAAATGTTTTCGTGGCACTCTTTTTTAGGCTTAACTCTGTCGCAATAGGGGAGTTACGCCTTTTTTAATAGGCTCAAATTTCGCTTATTTCAAACTGCATTGCCCGTTGCTCGTAATTCTCGAAATTTATCGATTTTTTCGTAGTCAGAAGGGGTCTTTATCGCTATTTAACGTTTATTACTATTTTCGATTTTAAATTTGACTATGCAAACTAAAAACAAATATATGGAAATTTAAATCTGCAAACACTTTGTTAATACTTGAAATGCTTATTTGTGAATCTAAATATACGTTTTAAAATCTAAATATCCGCACTTTTACTTTGTTAATTGTATATATTCATAGCCTGTCTATAATGTGTATATTGCTTAAAACCAATGATTTATGTAGGTATATAAAAGTGTATTGTAAAGATGTAGCGAAATAGGCATTCGTATGGCCGTATATTCGCATTATATGTGGATATATAGTATAATTATATAGTTGGAAGCCAGCTTCTTATGAATTTTGGATATATTGATTTATATTTGTGAATTCAACGGTTTGATTTGGGTTTACGTATTCAAACATAAATTTACCGACTTAAGAGTTCGGGATTTAAAATATCGAATTAAAAATTCAAAGTTTAGGTCTTTAAATCGCAACGAATATATTTGTTATTTTGAATTTAATGCTTTAACTTTGCAAATTAGAGAAGAGAACGAAAAAATAGGTCTATCTAGTAGTCATAACCTCAAATATAGCAATATGAAAGATCGAATTAGGAAGATAATGGATGCCCAACACATGACCCAAAAAGAGTTTGCTCAGTTTACAGGAATATCTGAGGGCTCACTTAGTGGCGTTTTTAATGAGCGTACCAGACCAACTATTCAAATGATAGAAGCTATACATGAGCGCATGCCAAGTATTTCTGTTGAGTGGATTATGTTCGGAACGGGACCAATGTACTTAAATGACAACAAAGAGTCTAACATAAATAATGAAAATAATACAGGTGCTGCATCTTCATTATTGGATGTTCAAACTTCTTCAACAGATTCCCAAGTGCTTTCATTTGATGCTAAATCACCGTCATTTGATCCTCATGCGACCTCGTCCTCTCCTTCTCTTTTCAGCGCTTCAGTTGGTCAACATCCTTCTAACAGAGGAGAAATTAGTCAAAATACAGGAAAAACATTGGTTAAATATGTTGACAAACCGGAACGAAAGATAACAGAAATACGTATATTTTATGATGATCAGACTTGGGAGACGTTTGTTCCTAAGCGCTAACTTTTTCCAATCATCTATTATTTGTGACTGAAAAAATGCCTACCTTTGTGGAAGTTAATCCATCAAAGATAGGCATTTATGAATAAATACTGTCACGACTTGTGCGTGAGTGCAGCCGAGAGGTTAAGCAGCAAGCACGTTTTGCTGAAACTTACTCAAGACTCTCCTCTTCCCGAAATGCTACCAGGCCAGTTTGTTGAGGTCAAAGTAGACAATTTCCCCCAAACTTTTCTCCGTCGTCCTATATCAGTAAACTATGTCGATAAGCGTAAAAATGAGATGTGGCTTTTAGTCGCAGCCGTGGGAGCAGGGACGAAAGAGATGCTCAAACTGCGTGCAGGCGATAAGCTGAATTGCCTTTTTCCTCTCGGTAATAGTTTCACCGGTGCAGACGAACTGCATGGAAAGAAGGTGCTTCTTGTAGGTGGCGGCGTTGGCGTTGCACCGCTCTTGTTCCAGGGACATAATCTTCTCGAGTCGGGTAACCAGCCTCATTTTTTGTTGGGAGCGCGTTCGGCGTCCGACTTATTACAGTTGGATTTGTTTAAGAAGATGGGACCAGTGTATGTCACAACTGAGGATTTTTCAGCAGGAGAGAAGGGCTATGTCACTAATCATTCTATTCTCCAGAAAGAGCATTTCGACTTCGTCCAGACCTGTGGGCCTAAGCCTATGATGCAGTCGGTGGCTCGCTATGCACGGGAAAGAGGTGTTGAATGCGAGGCATCATTAGAAAACCTGATGGCCTGTGGATTGGGTGCTTGCCTTTGTTGTGTGGAGAAGACCGTAGAAGGAAATTTGTGTGTATGTACGGATGGTCCTGTGTTTAATATTAAGAAGTTGTTATGGTAGATCTAAATGTAAAGATAAATCATCTTGAGCTCAATAATCCTGTGATGACCGCAAGCGGTACTTTCGGGTACGGTTTAGAGTTTGCAGACCTCGTTCCGTTAGGTGAAATAGGTGGCATTATTGTGAAAGGAACCACGCTCGAACACCGCGAGGGAAACGACTACCCCCGTATGGCCGAAACGGCTTCGGGCATGCTCAATTGTGTGGGACTTCAGAACAAAGGAGTAGATTATTTTTGCGAACACATTTACCCACAGGTGAAAGACATTCCTACACATATTATTGTAAATGTTAGCGGTCATTCCGTGGAGTCCTATGCAGCTTGTGCGGCCAAAATAGATGCTTTGGACAAGATTCCAGCCATCGAACTTAATATATCGTGCCCTAATGTAAAGGAGGGCGGTATGGCTTTTGGTGTGAGCTGTGAAGGAGCTGCGAGTGTTGTGCGAGCTGTGCGCAAAGTGTATCATAAAACACTTATTGTGAAGCTTTCTCCCAACGTTACAGATATTGCGGAAATCGCTCGTGCTTGCGAGGCCGAAGGGGCTGACTCCGTTTCGCTCATCAACACACTCATGGGAATGGCAATAGACATTGAACGTCGCAAGCCCAAGCTGAGTATCCGCACTGGTGGGCTTAGCGGCCCGGCGGTAAAACCTGTTGCCGTGCGTATGGTGTGGGATGTGGCTCATGCAGTGAAAATTCCAGTGATAGGACTTGGGGGAATCATGAATGCCGAAGATGCCATCGAGTTTATGATGGCGGGTGCCACTGCCGTGCAAATAGGTACGGCCAACTTCATCGACCCAACGGTGACACTCAAGGTGAAAAACGGTATTGCCGATTGGCTCGAACGTCACGGTTGCAAAAGCGTCCAGGAAATCATTGGAGCGGTATAACAACCTATGGGCGAAATTAATTAACCACATTTATCTATAATCACGACATATTATGAAGATTAAACACATTTTATTTTTGGCCCTAATGTTCCTCGCTCCACTTGCGGTGATGGCTCAAAATGGCAATTGGGGCAAAGAGAGAGCTATCAAATGGCAGCAAAACAATCCTTGGTTCTGTGGCGTTAACTATATCCCTTCTAATGCTATCAACTACACAGCTATGTGGGATAAGACGAGTTTCTCACCCAAACTTATTGACAAGGAACTACAGCTCATGCAGGATTTGGGCATGAATTGCGTGCGTGTTGTGCTCCAATATGCCGTATATGCCGACGATCCCAGCTATTTTATCACTACCCTATACAAATTTCTTGGTATCTGCGACAAACATCATATCAAAGTGATGCCTATTTTCTTTGACGATTGCGCCTTTGGTGCCAATACTGATCCTGTTGTGGGCAAACAACCCGAGCCTCTGCCAGGTTGGTATGCATGGGCATGGTCGCCGTCTCCTGGATATTCTATGGTGGTTGATGAACGTACTCACGGAAAGCTGGAGAAATATGTGAAAGATGTCATGGGGCATTTCAAGGACGACCCCCGCATTTTTGTTTGGGACCTTTACAACGAACCTACCAACACAACCATGCCCAAAAGAAGCTGGCCTTTGTTACGTAAGGTGTTTGTCTGGGCACGCACTGTCAATCCTTCACAACCTATTACGTCTGGCATGTGGAATGGGAATAAAGAATTAGAGGATTTCCTCTCATCCCACTCCGACATCATTACTTTCCATTGTTATGCTAACAAAGCCGAGACAGAAAAGGCGATTAAGAAGTTTACCGCTATGGGAAGGCCGGTTATATGCACCGAATGGATGAATCGTGTAGTCCATTCCACCATCCCCGACATACTGCCTATGCTCAAGGAAAACAATGCTGGCAGTATAATGTGGGGATTGGTCAATGGCAAGACACAAACGCATCTATGCTGGGGACATCGCCCAGAGCAATTACCCTATAAGGGTGTTTGGCAACACGATATTTACAAGTCGGATTTCACCCCCTATGATCCCAACGAAATTTCACTTATCAAAGATATAACCCAATGACAAATATTATGAAACGATTTGGACTTGTCCTATGCTTGCTATGCTCCATTGTAGGACTTTATGCGGCTGACAAGAACATCATGATGTATGGCGATAGTTCTCGCGTGGGATTGCCGTTTGCTAAAGATCCCTGCGTCATCAGCTATCATGGCAACTATTTCATGTACTATTCCATGCCCCCAGCCAACTATAAATCTGGGCTGCGTGGATGGGGTATCGGCATAGCGCAGAGCAGCGATCTGATCCATTGGAAGAAGGTAGGCGAATTGTTGCCTGCAGTAGAATATGAGGCCAATGGCATCTGCGCCCCATGTGTTATTGAACGCAACGATACGATGCACATCTTTTATCAGGTTCAGACTGTGACGCGTACGGATGCCATTTGCCATGCCTATTCCGTAGACGGGCTTCATTTCATTCGCGATAACAGCAACCCTGTGTTTCATCCGGAACCTAACCAGTGGACTTGCGGAAGGGCCATTGATGCAGAAGTATTTGCTTATCAAGACCGATACTATATGTATTTCGCCACGCGTGATCCTGCCTTTGAGCATCAGCTTGTGGGCTTGGCAGTCACGGGCAAGAACAGCTCATTCGACCGTACGTCGTGGACCCATCTTTCCACAGCTGGTCCAGTGCTTGCACCTACATTGCCCTGGGAAACAAAGTGTATCGAAGCACCGTCAGCCATCGTCCTTGATGGTAAGCTATATCTGTTTTATGCAGGTGGATTCAACAACGATCCACAACAGATTGGTATTGCCACAGGCACAGATCCCTTGTATATGACACGTATGAGCGACACACCTTTTCTCAAGAACGGACAACCCGGAGAATGGAATGAGAGTGAGTCGGGGCATCCAGATATTTTCCAAGATAATGACGGACAACTCTATCTGTTCTTTCAGGGGAACAAAACCAAGGGTCGTGACTGGCTTCTCAGCTGCAAAAAACTCAGTTATAAGAACGGAAAGTTCAAGTTCATAAAATAGTAATCTCCTTGGATATTCCATTTCTCAGATAGGGCAACTGGAAAGGGACACTGTTTATTCTCTTCCTTCTGTTCGTCTCAGCCATCATTTTATCAAATTTCATTGAAACTATGATCGTCTGATAGTTCAGTATAAAAAGAGGGAGAATCAAAAGTAAAATGATGCTCTTCTCCAATTAGAAGTGCGAAACGATATGCCTATCCCAGTAAATTTTACTGAGCTCCATTGTGGCCAAAATATTTTCCGATTGATTAAAAAATGTGGGAGCTGCCAACGGGCAGCTCCCAACCAACACAAAAACTAAACTAGACTTAACTAATCTGATTAGGGGTTTTCTCAAATCCCACCTCATTTCGATGCAAATATACGATATATTTCTGATATTCAAAGGATAATGCCAATAAAAATCTTATACTTGCCATCGAAATCACATCTATAGGTGAGTGGTCTTCCCGATAAGGTAGTTGTCCAATAAGACCATTGCGGTCATTGCCTCTACGATGGGCACTGCACGAGGCAGCACGCACGGGTCGTGACGCCCTTTGGCGTTGAGTATTGTGGGCTTCCCCTCAATGTCTACGGTGTTTTGCTTTTGCAGAATGGTGGCTACCGGCTTGAAAGCTACGCGGAAATAGATGTCCTGCCCGTTGCTTATGCCCCCTTGTATTCCTCCGCTATGGTTTGTGGTGGTGGATATTTTGCCGTCCTTTCCGACAAACACATCGTTTTGTCGACTTCCCCTCAATGAGGCTCCTGCAAAGCCATCGCCATATTCAAATCCTTTCACGGCATTGATGCTCAGCATGGCCGCCCCCAATTGAGCATGGAGCTTGCCAAATTCTGGCTCACCCAGTCCTATGGGGCATCCCTTCACCACGCAGGCAATTACTCCTCCTACGGTGTCACCGTCATCTTTTACCTCCATGATGAGTTTTTCCATTTCCTTGGCCTTGTCTGCATCCGGGCATCGTACCAAGCTGTTTTCAGTTTGTGTGAGGTCATACTGATGATAGTCTTGCTCCAGCTTGATGTCGCCCACCTGTGTGGTATATGCCTGAATGGTGATGCCCAATTGCTTCAATGCCAATTTGGCCAAGGCTCCTGCCACCACACGACTGATGGTTATTCGTGCCGAGGAGCGCCCACCCCCGCGATGGTCGCGTATGCCGTATTTATTATAATAGGTATAGTCGGAATGTGACGGACGGAACAGCTGCCGCATATTGTCATAGTCCTGGGAATGTTGATTCTTGTTGACGACTATAAAACCGATGGGCGTACCTGTGCTCTTTCCTTCAAACACACCACTCATAAACTCCACATGGTCGGCTTCGCTGCGCGAAGTGGTTATCTTGCTCTGGCCGGGTTTGCGCCTGCCCAATTCATGTTGAATGAAGTCCATATCAATTTCTATGCCGGCAGGCATACCGTCCACTACACCGCCGATGGCTGTGCCATGGCTCTCTCCAAACGTGGTCAGTGTGAAGATATTTCCAAATATGTTTCTTGTCATCTCTCTATCAATTATTTGTTATAGCAATACGCCCCCTGTGACTTGCAGGAAGATAATGGGCGTTCTGTGAGCTTCTATCTTTTTCTGCTGTGCAAAGGGGGTTCTAAGTCTTACCTATGTCTTGTTGGTGTATATAGGATTCCCGTAGAATCCGTCCGACTGCTGCCGACTGCTGCCGACTGCTGCCGGCTGCGCGAGGCTGCGTGGAGTTTAATCTTGATGATGTTTGCCGCAACAATCTCCATCCTGATGATGCTTGCCACAACATTCCCCATCGGCATGATGATGATGGCCGCATCCTTCACCATGACCATGATTTCCACAGCATCCCTCTTTGTGCCCATGTCCTCCGCATTGGCAATGGTTATGTTGTCCGTTCAGCATGGCTTTCATCTGGCTCACTTCTTCACTCGTCGCCTCTCTGTTCTCGATGATTTCTCCACTGAAATTGAGTGTTCTGCCGGCTAAAGGATGATTAAGATCTAGTTTTACCATGTCATTGGCTATTTCCATCACACGACCGTAAAACCTGTTCCCATCTTCGTCTTGTAATGGGATAATTGCATCCTGATACACATTCTTATCATCAAATTTGCCGTCTATATAAAAAGCTTGCTTTTCCAGCTCTACAATTTGCTCGTCGCTATACATCCCAAAGGCCTGCTCAGGGGGCAACGCAAAGTCGAATTTGTTGCCTATTTCGAGGTTCATCAGTTGACGTTCGAATTCCTCGATCAAAAGTCCCATCCCGGTGATAAACGAGAAAGGGTGGTCGGCGGATGTTTCCTCGATAAGTTTTTTCTGCCCGTTGGTTATGTCATGTAGCTGATAAGAAGTGATGATATACTTTTTCAATTTGTCGTCCATTTTGTTTGTATACATTATAATAGGTGCAAAGATAGTGTTTTTTTCTTAGAATGTTCTATTTGTTTGGTTATTTATTTAAGTAGGTGTATTCAATCAGTCGAAAATATGCATATTCTTGATTTGAGTCAACAAAACACACTGTTTGCGCACACAACCATGTGAAAAGCTTGTTTCTTCTGAAAAAACCACCTATATTTGCATTAGAAATCAGAGGATTTCAAAAGGATAACAAGTTTAACAAAAGAATCCGCTCACACAGGGAGTGGACAAATTAAAAAAAAGAAAGAAATGAAAAAGATTGTATTAACATTAGCCGCCATGCTTTCAATGACAATGGCATTTGCTGAGAATAGTGACAAGAACAATGTTGAGACGAAGAAGGCTCCTGAGGTGACAGCGACCAACATGAGAAATAATTATGATATGTCGTTGAACTATAACAGTCTGGCTTCTACGCTGGGACTCAACAGTTATCAGGCCGAAGCTGTGCAGCTCATCCACAACAAGTTTGTCGGAGAGATGAACGAGGTGGCACAGGCAGATGCCACAGATCGCAGCGCCATGGTAAAGCAAGCCGCTGATAAGGAGTTGAAATACATGAGCTACATTCTCACGCGTGACCAGTATCGGAAGTTCACTATGCTTCTGAACGTTACATTGCACAATCGTGGGTTGCTCAACTAAAATATTTAAGAGATCAGTTAAGAATCGCAGGCTCTATTCGGGGCCTGCGATTTTTTATGCCGTTCGGCGAGCGCATTGTGAGCCCTGATAGAAAATTCTTTTTAATTAGACTAATAAAGCTATACTTTTTTCCTACAGAGCCGAGATGCTCCGTTGAATGTAAAAAACAGACAAAACGTCTCTGCTGCTTGGCCTATTCTGAAAAAACAAAACTCTATTTCAAAATATGCGCTGTATTTCTTATTTTTATAAAAGTCTGTATATCAGCATGCTATGAGTTTTATGCCAATTTTGAGAACATTTTTGTTATAAAATCTCTTGCGGTTAGGGCTTAGTGGCACTGCGGTAAAACTTCAACCGCATCTCGTCTAACGTCTATCCGCACTGCGGTTGAGCCTTAACCGTCCTACGACAAAGCTCCAACCGTCTCGTGGCTGACGCAAATTTTTCGCAATATGGAAAAATAGAGGGAAAAACATAGTGCATTTCTTTCCAGAACAACAGAAAAAGAATGCATGTTTATGTTGATATTTTCAAGACAAAAATCCCTTCTCCCATTGTTCTTACTGCATGACCCATTCATGATTTTAGGTGTGCTATGAGGGGCGGCTTCTTTTGCTTTCGTTCTGCCGTCCCCTCATGCAATGATTATGTTGCTGCTATATCGCTGAATGACAGCTTATTTCTTCTTGATAAATTCCAACACTTGTTTCGCAATGGTATTCATGCCTTTGATGTCGGGATGACCGTTTTGCTTGCTGATGTCGTGCAACTGAATCACGGGAACGCCGTAATGCTTGCATACCGTGTGAATGGATTGCGTATAGGCTTCGTCCAGGTCGCAATTGGAGATGAAATAAATATCTACGTTAGGGTATCGTTCTATCATTTGGTCGAGTAAAAGGGCCATGGCAGGACGGAAACAGTATTTGTCGGCACGATGAATGTCTTGGTATTTAAAATCACCCAGTGGGACGTTGGCCCAGGCATCATTCGTTCCGCCGAATATAAAGATGATGTCGGGCGTGCCGAGTGCGTCCAGTCGCGTTAGGAATGATCTATATGTTGCGTCAGAATCGTTGTAGCCTGTATTGCAGATGCAAGCGCCCGACCATGAATTGTTGATCCCGAGTTTGTAGCCACCCTCCTTAATGACTTGCCACCACCAGGTTTGCTTGACATTCGTAACATCGGTTTGTTTAGGGTCGGCGTTCTTATGATACCAGATTTCCATACTGTCGGGAGTGAGGTATCCTTCAAAAGTTGAATAGGAATCCCCCAATATCGCAACAGTCTCTTTGGCCTGCCCATAGGATGATAAGGTACATACGAGCAATAATAATGACAGGATAGATGTTCTCATAATTATTTTTTAATTCAATGTTAGCTAATCGTGAAATTGCACATTTCTTGTTTTTATCTCGGGCCACCGGATAAGAATGGGTTGTCGAGAATCGTGGAGATGTGCTGCTTCTTTCATGTAAGCCAGTTGTTTGTTGATGCAAAGGTAAGCATATTAGGTATATAATCGTTTGTACAAAGGCATTTAATTTTAAAATAGGAGAGGAATCCAAATTGAAAAGGAGGGTCATGACGCGTTTTTTCTTCTTTTATTTACTGTTAAGTTTCAAGTCTACGCTCGTTGTGCCATAGACAGACTAAATATATTTTGTTCACAATATTTTATTTAAATATGAAAAAAATACAAACAAACTGTTGCCCATATGAAAAAAAAGATTTAAGTTTGTAGCGAAAACAAAAAATCTATGAAATTTAAGAATAGCAGTATATATCGTTTTGTTTATAATGCCTACCATCTCTACGCAGACGGATTCAGAAGCATGACCATAGGCAAAACGCTCTGGACGGTAATTATTATAAAGCTGTTTATTATTTTTGCTATCCTCAAGGTGTTCTTCTTTCCTAATTTCATTCATCAGAAAGCTGAAAAGGGCGAAGAGCCGGAATTTGTTTCCACGCAGATACTTAACCGTACAAACTAAGATTTTTAAATCTATACTATATGTTTAATCTATTACTGGACATTACTAATGCAACCGTAGACTGGTCAAGAGCCCAGTTTGCGCTTACGGCAATTTACCATTGGCTGTTTGTTCCTCTCACATTGGGACTGGCAGTTATCATGGGAATTGCAGAGACTTGTTATTATCGTACACAAAAGGATTTCTGGAAAGACGCGGCGCGTTTTTGGCAGAAGCTCTTTGGTATTAATTTTGCCATGGGTGTAGCTACGGGTATCATTCTTGAGTTTGAGTTTGGTACCAATTGGAGCAACTATTCATGGATGGTAGGCGACATATTTGGAGCGCCATTGGCTATCGAAGGAATTGTAGCTTTCTTTATGGAGGCAACCTTTGTGGCAGTGATGTTCTTTGGATGGGATAAAGTGTCTCGCGGTTTCCACCTGACTGCAACCTGGCTCACAGGTCTGGGAGCAACCATTTCGGCATGGTGGATTTTGGTAGCCAACTCTTGGATGCAATATCCTATAGGTCAGGAGTTTAATGCTGATACTATGCGATTTGAAATGACATCATTTATGGATGTTGCTTTCTCGCCTTATGCTGTTGATAAATTTTGCCACACGGTTACCTCTGCATGGATTATAGGGGCTGTATTTGTGGTGGGTGTCAGCTGCTGGTATCTGCTGAAAGACCGTGAACATAAATTGGCTATAGAAAGCATCAAAATTGGTGCTATCGTTGGGCTTGTCGCTTCTGTACTTGCTGGTATTACGGGTGATGAATCGGCCTACAGGGTTGCTAAATCACAGCCGATGAAGCTGGCCGCTATGGAAGCCCTATATAATGGAGGTGAAGACCAGAGTCTGACGGTGACCTCTTTGGTCAATCCTTTTAAGCAACCTGATTACGAAAACGAAACAGAAGCACCATATCGTATAGCTATACCTAACGGGCTTTCTATTCTCGCTACCCGTACGCTTCATGGATATGTGCCGGGTGTAAACGATTTGATTCAGGGGTACACCAAGCCGGACGGGACCAAGGAGCCTTCGTTTGCAGAGAAGATAGAAAGTGGCAAGAAAGCCATTGTGGCTTTGGAACAATATCGTAAGGAAACGGCTGGCATGAAAGACGGAGAGAAACTCTCGGCATCGGCAAAAGCCAATCTTGCGGTATTGAAAGACAATATCCATAATTTCGGCTACGGATATATCAAGGACGTACATCAGCTGGTACCACCTATCCCATTAACCTTCTATGCCTTTAGAGTTATGGTAGGAATGGGAGTTATATTTATCATCTTCTTTGCTGTGGTACTTTTCATTGTCTACAAGAAGGATATTCGCAACTTCCGTTGGCTGCACTGGGTGAGCTTAATCCTAATCCCCATTGCTTATATTGCCAGTGAGTTGGGCTGGGTTGTAGCGGAAATGGGACGTCAGCCTTGGACCATTCAGGATATGCTGCCCGTTGGTGTTGCCGTATCCGACGTGCCTTCTTCGAGCGTGGTCCTTACGTTCTTTATTTTCCTCATTCTCTTCACAACCATGCTTGTTGTTGAGATAAGTATTCTCTGTAAGCAGATCAAGAAAGGCCCTGCCTATTCTAACGTTGCACTTAAAAACTAAATAGCCATGTCATACGAATTCTTACAATCATATTGGTGGTTTGTGGTCTCTTTGATGGGAGCCTTTTTGGTGTTCCTTTTATTTGTTCAAGGAGCCAATTCCATGATTTTCAGTTTGGGAAAGACTCCCGAAGAACGTAGGTTGGTCATAAACTCCACAGGGCGCAAGTGGGAGTTTACCTTTACCACCCTCGTTACTTTCGGTGCTTCGTTCTTTGCTTCTTTCCCGTTGTTTTACAGTACGAGCTTCGGTGGAGCATATTGGGTATGGATGATAATCCTGTTCTCATTTGTTGTGCAAGCCGTAAGTTATGAGTTCCAGAATAAGTTTGGGAACCTGCTTGGTACTAAGACTTTCCAAGTATGCCTTATACTGAATGGTATCATTGGGCCGTTGCTTTTGGGTGGCGCCGTTGCCACATTCTTCAATGGAAGTAATTTCATTGTCGAGAAATCCAATATGATGACGGCTGTCCAACCGGTCATTAGCCGTTGGGCTAACGCGAGCAGTGGGCTCGACGTGCTCTTGGATGTATGGGCTGTTATATTTGGAATAGCAGTATTTTTCCTGGCTCGTATATTGGGAATACTTTACATCAACAACAACATCAATGACGATGTTATTCGTGGACGCATTCGTAAACACTTGCTTTACAACACGGTAGCATTCCTTGTGACATTCCTGGCCTTCTTTATCCGTACATTGTTGAAGGACGGCTTTGCCCTCGATCCTGCTACGGGTAAAATCTTCATGGAGCCTTACAAGTATTTCAACAACCTAATAGAGATGTGGCCGTTGGCTATCATTCTGTTGGTAGGAGTCTTGCTTTTGCTTTTTGGAATTATAAAGACTTTGCTTGACAAAAAATATGTGAAGGGCATATGGCCGGCAAGTATAGGTGTCATTATGGTTGTGCTGGTGCTGTTCCTGATAGTTGGTTGGAACAATACAGCGTTCTATCCTTCTAATGTCGATTTGCAGTATTCACTGACAATCCGTAACAGCAGTAGCAGTGAAAACACACTTCGCGCTATGGCTTACGTTTCATTCCTTGTTCCTATCATCATCGCCTATGTTGCATACGCATGGTGGTCTATTGATAAGAAGAAGTTAGACAGGGAAGAGCTTAAACAGAGCGAGGCCTATTAATATTGTAAAGCGTTTAGAATCTTTAAAGATTCATCTAATAAGAATGACGGGGCGAACTGATATCAGTTCGCCCCGTCATTAGTTTCTATTGTACGATATTCCCACAGGGGCACTGTCGTGGGAAAAGCATGCCTTCGATGGAGGAAAGCGATTTGCCCGTCCTACGTCTGCGCATCAAATCAAATACGTTCCACTTGTTTAACTCCCTTTACTGTCTTTAGTTTTTTGATGAGATAATGCAGTCTTGCCGTGTCTTCCAGTTGAACAACTAAATTGCCGGAGAACAGCCCATCGTGTGAATCGACGTTGATGGAACGCATTATAATCTTCTCGTCTTTCGAGATAATGTTTGTTATATTGGATATAATTCCAATATCATCGTTGCCTATAACCCGAAGTGTAATAGCGTATTTGGATGAATTCTTACCGCTCCATCTGGCTTTGACAATGCGGTAGCCGAATCGTCTGCGTAGTTCGGGGGCATTGGGGCAGCTCTGTCGATGTATCTTTATGCCTCCCTTCACTGTGACGAAGCCAAATATCGGGTCTCCATATATTGGCTTACAGCACGGTGCCAACTGATAATCAATGCCCTTAAGATTCTGGTCTATGGTTAAAATATCTTCGCCTTCTTTGGCCAATTCTTCCTCGTGGCTCTCATATTCAAAGTTTTCGGCTGAGCGCGCCTCATGCTCCCGGCCTCCATTTTGGATATGTTCGCGCACTTTCAGATACTTGTCAATTACTTCGTTGGGGTCGAGTTTCCCATCAGATATTTGCTTGTAGAAGTCGGACACCTCCTTGAATCCCAATTTCTTAATGAGGTGTCCCATATAGTTTTCTTCTATATCAATCTTCTTGTTACGGAATCTTCGCTCCAAGAGTTCTTTGGCATAGAGTCCGTCTTTGATGCTTGTCTCTTTCAGGGCAAGGCGTATCTTGGATTTGGCCCTGGATGTTTTCGCTATATTCAACCAGTCTTGTTTAGGAGATTGGTTGTTTTGGGTGAGCACCTCAACGGTATCACCAGAGTGCAGTTGCTCCCGCATGGGAACAGCTTTACCGTTGATCTTTCCGCCCACGCAGGTGTTCCCAATCTTGGAATGGATGCGATAGGCAAAATCAAGGATAGTTGCATCAGAAGGGAATTTAAACAAATCACCTTTAGGAGTAAACACGTACACTTCCTCCGGAGCCAACGACATCTTGAATTGGTCCATGACTTGCAAGTTATCTCCTGCTTCGAGTGCAGTGCGAATATTGGCAAGCCATTCATCCATCTGCCCACTGCTTTTGATACCTTTGTATCTCCAGTGAGCTGCTAAACCGTGTTCGGCAACATCGTCCATTCGTTCGGTACGTATTTGTACCTCTACCCATTTCTTTTCAGGACCCAATACCGTGATGTGCAAACTTTCATATCCGTTGGATTTGGGCACAGAGAGCCAGTCGCGCAGACGCTTTGGATTGGGTTGGTACATGTCCGTTATTATAGAATAGGCCTGCCAGCATTGTTGTTTTTCCTTTGCTTCAGGAGCGTCCAGAATGATTCGAATGGCAAAGAGATCATATATTCCTTCGAAAGCACACTTCTGCTTCTTCATCTTCTGCCAAATGGAATGGATGGACTTTGTGCGCCCTTTGATGTGGAATTTAAGTCCGGCGTCTTCGAGTTTCTGCTTGATAGGCCCAATGAATCGCTCAATGAACGCATCGCGTGAACGCTTCGTTGCATTGAGCTTATCCTTAATCATATAATACGCATCATGTTCAAGATATTTCAGAGACAAATCCTCCAACTCGCTTTTAAGCGTGTAAAGTCCCAGCTTATGAGCCAGCGGGGCATACAGATAGCTGGCTTCTTCCGATACCCTGAGCTTGGCTTCTATCTGCTTGGTGTCTCTAATTTGTCGCATGATATTCACGCGGTCGGCTATCATGATGAGGATTACTCTCATATCTTCTGCAAAACTCAGCAGAAGATTTCGAAAGTTTTCCGTTTCTATTACTGGATTTTTATCATATAATTTTTGGATTTTTGCCAGGCCATGAATGATGTGTGCAACATTCTTACCAAATTTTTCTTGCACAACTTCTGTTGCTTCGCAATCTTCCGGAATGCTACTATACAATAGGGTCGCAATAACACCATCGCGGCTCAATCCAATCTCGTCGACTGCAATCTGTGCAGTTTGTAAAGAGGTTAAGACCGGGTTGAGACCAAAAACGTCACGATGAATATGTCCATCGTCTATAGCTTGTCGGATGAATTCGTTAAGGCGTGCTTCGTCATCCTTTTTCAACGAAAGGCCGATGGCTTCGCGAAGATGGGCAGCAATGTGTCCAATCTCCCTAAGTTCTTCTTTGGTAAAAGTGAGTTTATCCTCCATGAGCAATGATAAAAAATGATAGAATAGTTGGCAAGTCGTGAAGGAAAGGCTGGGGATGACGTGAGTTGCCAGCCCCATTCCCTTTGTGCTGTCAATCTTCTAAGCAAGCATCCAGAGAAGCAATAATAGCTTCTTTATCCATATTATGCCCGATAAAGACGAGCTTTTGCATGCGGTCGCCGTATTTATCGTCCCAATCCTCCTTCACTTTAGGGTTTTGCGCCAAGAAAGTATCCAGCTCTTCTTGAGGCATTGTGGCAAACCACTGTCCGGCATTAGTTATATTAAACTGTCTGCCAGCCTGTTCAAAGAGGTAGCAGGTGTCCTTCTCGTCTCGGAAATAGCACATTCCCTTGGCACGGATAACGCTGCGAGGCCATTTGGTGGATACCATTTCGTCGAAACGCCCGAGATTCATGGCCTGCCGCCTATAATACACAAACGTCTCAATGCCATATTCCAAGGCCTCGCCTGACTCTTCATTATGCAAATGATGGTGATGATGTCCCTCATGATGCTCATGCTCATCGTGATCATGTTCATCTTTCTCTTCCTCATTCTCATCATGTTCGTGTTCTTCCATAGCCTCTATCCATCGTGCAGAAGTGGCGACCTTTTCAAAATCAAAAGTCTTCGTATTGATTATCTTAGACAAATCCACGTCCCCATAGTCACATTCTATGATTTCGGCTTGAGGTTGAATCTCATGGATGATGGCCCTCAGATAGGCCAGGTCTTCCTTGCTGATTTCAGAAGCCTTGTTCAGCAGGATGATGTTGCAGAATTCTATTTGCTGTATCACGAGCGAAGCCAAATCCTCTTCACCCATATTTTCCTTCTTCAGTTCGTCGCCCAGCCCGAATTCGTCACGCATACGCAACGCATCCACTACCGTGACAATAGCATCCAAGCGGGCAAAGCCGTTTGTCATGGCTTCGGGGGCTATCATCTGAGGGTACGTGCTGATGGTCTGGGCTATCGGAGCAGGCTCGCAAATCCCGCTTGCCTCAATGGCGATATAATCAAACTGTTTCATGTTGATGATGTCATTCAGCTGTTTCACCAAGTCCATTTTCAAGGTGCAGCAGATGCATCCGTTTTGCAAAGCTACCAAGCTGTCGTCTCCCTGACCAACGACCCCTCCTTTTTCTATCAGGCTGGCATCTATGTTCACCTCGCCAATATCATTGACGATGACAGCAAATTTTATCCCTTTTTCGTTGGCGAGTATTCTGTTCAATAATGTGGTTTTGCCACTGCCCAGATAACCGGTAAGTAGCAACACAGGAGTTTCTTGCGTATTCATATTTTTGTAGTATCTTTTATAATTACCTTTCTGCTTCATGCAAAGTTACAAATTTAATGCCAAAACAGGACGTGCTACACATATTTTATATTACCTTTGCATTATTAAAAATCAAATAGAATCATGGAAGCAATAAGAAATAAAGAAGAGCAAATATTGATTAGTATCACGGGACAGGATCGCCCGGGTATGACGTTGTCTATCATGTCTATACTGGCACACTATGATGCGGAAATATTGGATATTGGCCAGGCTGATATTCACTCAACACTATCACTTGGCGTACTCATTCGCACAAATGAGCTGAACTCCGGGCAGGTGATGAAAGAGCTACTCTTCAAGGCAACGGAGCTTGGGGTCAACATCAGCTTTTCTCCTATTGCTGACAACGAATACGAAGCTTGGGTAGACCAGCAGGGGAAGAACAGATATATTCTCACCGTAATAGGACGTACGCTGACGGCCCATAACATAGAGCAAGCCACCAGAGTCATTGCGTCACAAGGACTCAACATCGATTCAATTCTACGATTGACGGGACGTCTCAGCATTAAGCATCCGGAGCGCAACGTCCGCTCGTGTATAGAGTTTTCCCTGCGTGGCACACCTGTCAATCGGCAGGAAATGCAGGCCGACCTTATGAAGCTTTCCCAGAAGATGGGCGTTGACTTCTCTTTCCAAAAGGACAACATGTACCGCCGCATGCGCCGATTGATTTGTTTTGATATGGATTCTACGCTTATCCAGACTGAGTGTATTGACGAATTGGCAAAAAGGGCGGGCGTAGGTGACCGTGTAAAGGCGATAACCGAACGAGCCATGCGTGGCGAGATAGACTTCAAGGAGAGCTTCACCGAGCGTGTTGCCTTGCTCAAGGGATTGGACGTAAGTGTGATGCAGGAAATAGCCGAGCACTTGCCTATCACCGAAGGAGTGCCAAGGCTGATGAAAGTGTTGAAGCGCTATGGTTATAAGATTGCGATTCTCAGTGGAGGATTTACATTCTTTGGCGAATATCTCCAACGCCTGTATGGCATAGACTATGTGTATGCCAACGAGCTGGAAGTAGATGATGACGGCAAGCTCACAGGACGTTATATTGGAGAAATTGTGGACGGGAAGCGTAAGGCCGAATTGCTCAAACTTATTGCACAGGTGGAAAAGGTGAATTTGGCACAAACCATTGCCGTTGGCGATGGTGCCAACGATTTGCCAATGATTAGCGAAGCGGGGTTGGGCATTGCCTTCCACGCCAAGCCACGTGTCGTTGCCAATGCACGCCAAAGCATTAACACACTTGGACTCGACGGAGTGCTCTATTTCTTGGGATTCAAGGACAGTTACCTCGGAGACCAGGGCAATATGTAACATCACAAGAATATACGGTCGGCCCTGAACAAAGGGGCTGACTGTATGTTGATGGTTTGTATTTTTGTTTACAAACGCTCCTTTAGGTTTCGCATATTTAAAAACAAAACGGTTTCCGTCCGAAATATGCGAATTTTACGGAATTTGGTAGTGGGTTTATAATCAGTACGTTACATAAAACTATGATTATGTCGTCAATTTTATCATCTGCGGTTAAGTATCAAACGGCATGATGGGAAGGCTTTAACGGCATGGTGACAAGGGCTCTTCCGCATGGCCGTTTGGCTCAAACCGCACAGCGAGAAGATGCTAAACGCAACGTCCTTGCTTTTTTCCTTTTTTTTGGATTAAAAATAATGATTGGCACATAGTCCTTTTTGCGCTGGATGGCCCGAAAATAATCGCCGAAAAATGGTAATTTGATTTTACATAAATTCCAATTATGGTGGAGTGGGGACAGATTTTGCTATTGTTTGGAAACAAGGTGCATCTTTCTGTGGTTGAGATTGATACAAATCCGTTTTAATTCGTTATATTTGCAGTTGTAACAGATCTACGATGAAACATCATATTGATATATCCCAATGGGAGCGCCGAGATAACTGGCGATTTATGAAAGAGTTTGCCAACAGTTGGTATAGTATAACGACTGAAGTGGATTGTACGGAGGCGTTGGAAACAAGCAAGCGCGAGCATACGTCGTTCTTCATCAAGTATTTGTATGCCATGCTGCGTGCCGTCAATGAGATTCGGGAGTTTGGCTATCGGCCTGATGGGGATGGTGTGTGCTGGTTTGACAGTGTCGGGGCTACGGTTCCTGTGGCTGTAAAAGGCGGCACTTTCTATACGGTGCTTATCCCTTACATCAAGGACTATGAGATGTTCTATAATAAGGTGAGGGAAATTGTGACGAATATTCCTGATGATGGCGACCCATACGGAGTGAACCGGGAATTGATAGAACGTGGCGAAACGGGAGTTGTCAACATCTCTGCCACGCCCAAATTATATTTTACCAGTATAACTTATACCTTCCATAAGCCCGGTCTGGGCAGCGACTGGCCACTGATGAATGTAGGAAAGGCCATCAGGAAAGAAGGACGATGGGTGATGCCTATTGGCATTTATGTTGACCATTGTTTTGTAGATGGTGGAAACCTTGCGGATTTTGTAGATAAGGTGCAGCAGTATTTGCGTGTATCCCTGTAACCCTTTGGGCCCTTTGCGGCTTTCCCGATAGGGAGGAGTGGCAATGCAAGATTTTATGGGCAGTAAGGCTTCCCATTAGTCCCTTTTTAAGGGGATAGAAGAGTTTTTAGGTTTGGGGTTGTGGCTTTTTCCTGTACCCACTTGCTGTGAATACGGCAAGAAGTTCACCGGCTTGGTTGGTAATCCTCACCTCAGCAAAAGGCATACGGTGATGATTTACCAGTTCGTGAGCCTCTGCTGTCAGAATATCACCGAGCAGAGCATGTTTTACGTATGTAATATTGGCTCCTGTTGTAAGCGTGTTGATGCTGTCCTTGTTGACGGCAGCGGCAAAAGCCAAATCCGCCAAGGTGAACAATGCGCCACCTTGACAGATTCCATAAGTATTGAGATGCTTTTCCTTAATCTCCATACGAGCCTTGGCAAAACCATCGGAAACCGCTATGAGTTTTGCACCAACAAGGTTGACAAAGTTCTCGTTGGTGAAATAGTCCTTAAATCTCTTCATTCAGCTAATTTTAACAAGTCGCAGTCGTTCAAAGTCGTGAGCTGATGTTGTTTGATGATTTCGTCTGCGCGTTGTCTGTTGTCCGTCTTAAAAATGAGTATCCCCTTGTCTTTCAGCAAGAAAGAATACAGATAACTGATTTCGATGTCTGCGGCAGCGAAGATTTCCAATGCATCGGCAGCCTGTCCGGGAGTGTTGTCCAGACTGATGGCCTGTACTTGGGTGAGTGTCGCAGTGATGCCTGCCTCTTTTAGCATGAGAAAGGCACGTTCCGGCTCAGAGCAGATAACGCGGAAGATACCGAAGTCTTGCGTGTCGGCCAACGTGGTTGTTATAATCTGTATTTTTGAATTCTTAAAGAGGCGGAGTACTTTTTCCAGCGTGCCCGCCTTATTCTGTATGAAGATGGATAGTTGCTTTACCATAATATTATAGATTTATTATTTTGCATCGGAAAGGAATGCACGTTTGTCGATAACGCGAACGGCTTTGCCGTCTGATGTGGGCAGGGTGCCCGCCGGCAATAGCTTAACGTGGGGCGTAAGCAATATTTCATCGTGCAAGGCATGAGCGATGTTGTGCGTAAGGCGTTGTAGAACAGTAAAGTCATCGGTGAAATCTTGACCTAATTCCACCTCAATGGTCATGGCATCATTGCTTTCTTCGGTATGGAGAGTGATGAGATAGTTGCTGCCCAACTCCTTATACTGCATGAGGATTTGCTCAATCTGTATGGGGAAGATGTTGACGCCTTTCAGCACAATCATATCGTCTGTGCGGCCGCGCATACGGTCGATGCGTTTGTGGTGACGCCCGCAGGGGCACTCGCCCGGAATAATTCGAGTAAGGTCTCGTGTGCGGTAGCGCAATAATGGCATGGCTTCGCGGTTGAGTGTGGTCAATACCAGTTCGCCCAACTCGCCGTCGGGGACGGGCTCCAACGTGTCGGGGTCGAGAATCTCCACCAGATAGTAGTCTTCCCAGATGTGCATACCGTTTTGCTCTTGACATTCAAAGGCTACACCGGGTCCGCACATCTCCGACATCCCAAAGGAGTTGTAGGCCTTTACGCCCAGCATGTTTTCGATGCGTTTGCGCTGCTCGTCGCTGTGTGGTTCCGCCCCGATGGCTAAAATTTTTAGATGGGTATCTCGTCTGGGGTCAATGCCTTCTTGCTGCATCACCTCGTATATGCGAGTGGCATAGCTGGGAATAGCGTGCACGATGGTGGTGCCGAAATCGGTCATAAACTTGATTTGACGCTTTGTGTTTCCAGCCGCAGCGGGTATGGTGAGCATCCCCAATTTTTCAGCACCGCGCTGGAAGCCCAATCCGCCGGTGAACATCCCGTAGCCCGATGTGTTTTGAAACACATCCTCAGGACGTGCGCCCACCATCCATAGGCAGCGTGCTACGGCATTGCCCCATTGGTCAAGGTCGCGTTGGGTGTGCAGTATAACGGTGGGATTTCCTGTCGTGCCGCTCGATGAGTGCAGCCGAACGCAATCGCGAAGAGGTACGGACGCGATGCCGAAGGGGTAGGTGTCTCGCAGGTCTTGCTTCGTGGTCAGAGGAATTCTGCGTATGTCATCGAGCGTCTTGATGTCTTCCGGCTTGATGCCGGCCTCCTCAAAACGTTTGCGATAGAATTTCGAGTTCATACAGTGTGCAACGGTTTTTTGCAACCGCTCCAACTGCAGTGCTTCGATTTCGGGACGCGTGAGCGTCTCCATTTCTGGGTTAAAATATGGGGAATAGTCCATCATGATAGTTTTAGAGTATATGCACTGGAATTTGCACTGGAAGTTTTGAATGAGTGAAAAGAACGAGAGGAGTTAAAATTCTCATCTCTCTTGCATCACGCTTCAGCTTATATCCCAGTGCTAAGAATGGTCTTCTTTGAATTGTTTCATACGTTCGTCGAGAACCGGATAGAGCTCGTCACGCATACGACTGGTGCAAGCGCGTACACCTTCTTGGTGACTACCGGTGGTGTCAAGCGAGATGCTGCTCACCCCATAGTGTATCAATTCTTTGGCCAGTTGGCCTCCTGACATCCCCGGGAAGCCAAGCGTAAAGAAGAATCCGTCACCAACATAATCGGTTACATCACGGTCATAGACCACTTTAAAACCGTGACGGCAGAAAATTTCCTTCATCTTTTTGGCGCGACGTTCATATTCCCGTGTATCCTCTACGAAGTTAATCTTCCCTTCGCAGCTCAAGCGGAGCATTTCGGCATATCCGTATTGTGTCGATGCAGTGCATCCGCTGGTGATCATATAGAGTATTTCCGCAATAAAGGTGCTGCCGAATATTCCGGCGTCGTGGTAGCGTTCCTGCAAAGCCGGATAGTAAGTGTCGAAGAGTTTGTCACTGATACATGCCAACGCTATACGCTGACCGGCATAGCTGAATATCTTGCTTGATGAAAGCGTGAGTATGTAGTTGTCAGTATATCGGGCTACAGTGGGCACAAATGGGGGCTCATAGGGGTGGCCTAAGTCACGTCGGTAATCCATGCAGAAATAGGCAAGGTCTTCCATCACCACTGCATCGTATTTCGTTGCCAGCTCTCCAATCACCTGCAATTCGCTTTCTTCTAAGCAAATCCAAGCAGGGTTGTTAGGATTGGAATAGACTATCGTTGCCACGTCGCCATCTTTAAGCTCTTCCTCCAACTTAGCGCGGAGCTTCTCTCCACGATATGGATAAATGTCGAACTCTTTCCAATCGATGCCTAAAATGCGTAGTTGGGATTTCTGGATAGGGAATCCCGGGTCAATGAAAAGCACTTTGTTTTTACCGGGAATACGTTGTGTCGTGGCAATGAAGCCGCCGAAACTCCCTGCCACACTGCCCGTTGTCGGCACACAACTACGTGCACTAATGTCCACGTTGATAAAGGCCTTGACAAACTCGTGGGCAGCTTCTTTCAATTCTTTCACACCTGCAGCAGCAGGGTATTGGCTGCCCACGCCTCGGTCCAAAGCAGCTTTCTCGGCTTCAACACCATATTTATTAACAGGCAGACCGGGTGATCCCTGGTCCATACGAATGAAAGGGATTCCTGTCTTTTGTTCCAAATATTGAGCTACGAGAAGGGTTTCTCCGATGGTAGCGTGCGTGAGGTCGGATACATTCGAGTGTTCACACGCCTCGTTGACAATTTGTTCACTAAATATTTTCATCTTTATCCTTTCAATCCAAGGTCAAAAGCTTTGTAATTATCCTCCACGACGCGTTCTCCTTTCTTTGCAAAGATGCGCCCGATAGCTTCTCTCAGGTCGTTCGGAGACACGATATCTATTGCATCGGCAGCCATACCCAGCAACACCATATTGGCGCTTCTGGGAGCATGGTTTTGCTTAGCAATGTCGTTGATGGGCATGGCCTTTACATGGGGCAGCTTTTTTAGGTCGTCAGCAATCTTATGTTCGTCAGGATAGTTGGGGATGTTGATGAATGGCTCGGAAGATGTAATCACCCATCCGTCCTTGTTCAGGAAAGGTACGTAGCGTAAGGCTTCCATAGGCTCCATGGCGATAATGAGGTCGGCTTCTCCTTGTGGAATGAGGTCGCTGTATATCTCTTCCGTGCTTAGTCTTAGATTACTTTGCACGTCACCGCCCCGTTGACTCATGCCGTGTACTTCCGCCTGTTTCAAATATAAATTAGCTTTTGTGGCTGCTTCTCCGATGACCGTTGCGATGGAGAGGATTCCCTGTCCTCCAACGCCGGCGAGTATGATGTTCTTTTTCATGTCTTTACTTTTTTGCCTTCCGTGCTTTTCTTGTTAAAGTCTGTATACATTCACGTCTTGGAATGATAACGCTCACCCCGTCGTATTCTATTTCTTCGCGTATCGTTTTGGTGATTTCCGGCATATTCTTAGCCAAGGGGACAACCACGCGCACGTGTTCCGGCTCAACGCCAAGGCCTAAACAGATGGCTTCAAACTTATTGGTGCCTGCTGAATCCTGTCCTCCGGTCATTGCGGTAGTCAGGTTGTCGGAAATGACGATGGTGATATTTGAGTGGTCATTGACGGCGTCCAAAAGTCCCGTCATTCCGCTATGTGTAAACGTAGAATCTCCAATCACAGCTATGGCAGGGAACAATCCGGCATCTGCCGCACCCTTGGCCATGGTGATACTGGACCCCATGTCCACACAACTGGCGATGGACTGGAATGGGGGCAGCGCTCCGAGTGTGTAACATCCGATATCTCCGAAGATGCGAGCGCCTTCATATTCGGCAGCCACCTCATTCAAGGCTGTATATACGTCACGGTGTCCGCAACCCTGACAAAGGGCAGGGGGGCGACCAACAACATCGTCTACCGAGCTGAACGGCAACTCAACATTTTTGCCGAGCGCCTTCCCCACGCTATCGGGAGTAAGCTCTCCCGTGCGCGGCAGGTCGCCTGTCAAGCGCCCACAAATCTTGTAATCCTTGCCGAGCAGTCCTCTGATGCCTTCCTCAACAAATGGCTGGCCGTCCTCTACCACGAGAATATGGTCGCTCATAGCGGCCAGTTCTTCTATTTGCTGTTTAGGAAGGGGATATTGGCTGAGTTTCAGAATAGCCGAAACGCCGGTTGGATTGCTTTCTTTCACATAGTTATAGGCAATGCCACACGCAATGATGCCCATGCCTTTCCCCTCCAAAACCTCCATACGATTATAGGTAGACTTCTCTGCCCGGGCTTCCATATCCCCCTGTTTGTCGATCAGAGTTACATAGTTGCGACGGGCAATGGCGGGCAGAAGCACCCAGTGTTTGCCCTCATCGGGATTCAGGGCATTGGTATCTGTAATTTGGTTTTTAATCGTCACGGATGCGCGCGAATGGGCTAAACGGGTAACCAGTCGCACGAGTACGGGCATCTTGATGGCCTCTGACATACGGAATGCATCCGCCATAATATCATAACATTCTTGCTGATTGCTCGGTTCACAGACGGGTATCATGGCAAACTTACCATAGAAACGGCTGTCTTGCTCGTTTTGCGAGGAGTGCATGGATGGGTCATCGGCTACCAATACGATGAGTCCGCCGTTCACTCCAGTGATGGCAGAGTTGATGAAGGCATCGGCACACACATTCATGCCCACGTGTTTCATGCAGACCAGTGCGCGCTTGCCGGCATACGACATACCCAGGGCGGCTTCCATCGCAGTCTTCTCGTTGGTACACCAACGGCTGTGAATGTTGCGCTCTTTGCTGAGCAGACTATTTTGAATGAACTCAGTAACCTCTGTTGACGGGGTGCCCGGGTAGGCATAGACTCCTGAAAGACCTGCGTGGAGGGCTCCCAGGGCTATCGCTTCATCGCCGAGCAATAGTTTCTTTTCTGTCATAATATTTTGTGTTATACATTTCTTTTATGGAGAGCTATGGAAGTCAGCATTCGCTCTACATACCTTCCATCACTTATTTTATTTTATCAAAAATCTATCGCCATCCTCAAGCACCGGAAATTGCTGTCTGAACTTCACCAAAGGCTCCATGCTAAGGTCTGCTGTAGCTGCATCGACCTTGTTTCGTTCACATTCCGCGATGGTGTTTCCCCAAGGGTCTATAATCTCACTCCCTCCGCTATAGCTGCACGACGGGTCGTCGCCTGTGCGGTCTACTCCGATTACATAACATTGGTTTTCGATGGCACGTGCATGGAGTAGGGTGAGCCATGCTTTCAGACGGACGGTAGGCCAGCTGGCCACATAGATAGCCATATCATAATCGTTGTGGTTACGGCTGAATACCGGGAAACGCAAGTCATAGCAAACCTGCAAAAGGATGCGAAATCCCCGGTAGTCTACAATCACCCGTTCCTGTCCGGCGGTAAAGTGTTTATCCTCGCCGCTATATGTAAAAAGGTGACGTTTATCGTAATGCCTTTCGCTACCGTCCGGATATACAAAGTAGAAACGATTGTAATATTTTCCGTTTTCTTGGGTAGCCACACTCCCTGCAATGGCGCAATTGCGCTTCCGGGCTTCAGCTTTCATCCAATTCAGCGAAAGGCAATCGGTCTCGGCAATGCCTTCTGGTTGGGTAGCAAATCCGGTGGAGAACATCTCTGGCAAAACATATAAGTCGGCTCCTGCGTTTCCATCAAGAAGTTGCTTGATGTTGCTGATGTTTTCCAAGGGATTGGCCCATGAAATGTCGGTCTGTAGTATTGTTACTTTCATCTTGTTTGCTCAAGGTTTCCATTTTGAAAGCAAAAGTACTAAATAATTTTCTATTTAACAACATAATGAGCGGTATTTTGTTAATATGCTTATAATATTGCCTATTTTTATAAAATGTCATAACGATATAAAAACAGGCGACCTTCTATCAGATATCTATGTACTCGTCCCGTCGTAGTTCCTCTATTTGTCAATTTTGATGACCATTTTTCGATGCATACTTTTCGGAGCAACCAGCGTAAAAAGAGCTATGTTCAGACCGTCATAATCGGGCGAAATGACCTGAAAATTTCGAGAGCGACGCGATTAGTATCTTCTGGTAGTGCGGTTGAGGCCCAGCGGTAGTGCGGAAGAAGCCTATCCGCAGCGCCGTTAGGGCTTTCCCGCTTCACCGTTGAATACTCAACCGCCGACGATAAAACCTTGGAGGATGTGATGGGTGTACGAAATATTCTGATTATCAAATAGTTATAAAGTTCCGTGTATTTCCCGTATTTCGGACGGAAGCAAGATTGTTTTTGAATTTGCGACGTATGGAGGGACGTTTGTAAAGAAAAATAGCAGTAGTCGGCAGTATGCCCTTTTTTCGGGTCGCAAGAATAGGGGGTAAGGATGGGAATAAGCATTAAAAATAATAAAAAGTGTTATATTTGCGACATAATATAGTCTTTAATACTTAACTTTGTATAAAAGAATAGGTAACAGTCATCATGAAGTACCATATTCGTACCTCAGACGTATGCTGCCCTGCAGTCTTGCTGATGGAGCATTGTAGTATGCAGACTGAAGGTGAATGGCGGAATGACAATAAGACAATACCTGCTCAACATCACTTAAAAAGAGATATAATGAATAAAATTAAGTTGTTTTTAATGACCCTGGTAGCCTCCATGCTGATGGCTGCCTGTGGCACGACTTCAACGGTGCCAATTACTGGTCGGAAGCACTCGCTATTGGTGAGCGATGCGGAGATTTTGAGTTTGAGCAAACAGCAGTACAGCGAGATAATGAAGAAGAGCACTCTATCTTCAAATGCGGCCAATACGGCTATGGTGAAGCGTGTGGGGAAGAAACTGGCTACTGCCGTGGAGAGTTATTTAAGGACACATGGCGCTGCCGGTGAAATCAAGAACTTTGCGTGGGAATTTAGTCTTGTCAAGAACAACGAGGCCAACGCCTTTTGTATGCCCGGCGGCAAGATCGTTGTTTATGAAGGTATTTTACCCTATACGAAAAACGAAAATGCCCTTGCTATCGTTCTCGGCCATGAGATTGCGCACGCCGTTGCCAAACATTCGGCTGAGCAAATGTCTAAGCAGATACGCCAGCAGTATGGCACACAAATTCTTGGAACAGTGCTCAACAACTCGGTGGGCAGCGGTGTCGGCGATTTGGCTTCGTTGGCTGCTCAGCAGGGCTTTTCTTTTGCAAACTTGAAATACAGCCGTGACAATGAGACTGAGGCCGACTATATGGGACTTATCTTTGCTGCTATGGCTGGCTATAACCCACAAGAGGCCATTACTTTCTGGAAGCGGATGTCGAATGGACAGAGCAATCGGAGCGATATTCTGAGCAGCCACCCAAGTGATGCCAAACGCATTGCCGCATTGCAACGACAGATGCCGGAGGCCATGAAATACTATCAGGGGGCCAAACCAGCAAGCATATCATACAAAAAGTTGACAAATAGCAAGTCAACACGCCGCAAAAAGTGACCACTGCTCTTGTATCCCTGACAGAAGCAAAAAGAGTGAAAAATATAGCGAGTCCTGCCACGTTGGTGTGGCGGGACTTTTTGGTATATCGCAAATTATCTGACCTCAAAGAAATTCTAACTTAGAGAAACATTATTTAGGGCTGAAGATTCAAAATCGAAAGACAATACTTGCCGGCGTCCGGTTTGACAATAACTTTACAATTATTTCATACGTTTTTGTTGGCAGATTCAAATTTTTGCTTTAACTTTACACTCAAACTTCCACAGGTCCATTTGGGGCGTTGAAGGTTTTTTTGCCCGTTTTCATGGGCGAGGGGAGACGGTTCTTCTCAACTTCTGATGGCTCCGATGTTGGCGAATGTTTACAACAATATTAAAATTACTTTAAGAAATGATTGACTATCTGAAAGACAACCTCTGGCTTGTATGGACACTAATTACCGTGCTTGCCTTGATTTTGGAAGTTTCTTCCGGTACATTCTATTTGATGTGTTTTGCCATAGGAGCAGCGTGTGCCATAGTTTCGTCGCTGTTTGCCATACCGTTTTGGTCTCAGACACTGGTGTTTATCATCTTTTCGGCCATCAGCGTGTTCGCCGTCCGACCGTTTGTGATGAAATATCTGCACCCTAAACATGAGGATCGGCCAAGCAATGCCGATGCCTTGATAGGACGCGAAGGGAAAATCATTACCCCCATCACCGACCATTCGGCGGGATATGTGCGTATAGACGGTGATGAGTGGAAGGCTGTGAGCCAAGATGGCGGACCAATAGAAGATGGGGCAACGGTAAGAGTGGTGTCACGCGAAAGTATTATTGTAACTGTAGAAAGAGTATTTTAAATCACCTTATATTATGATTGGAACATACGTTTTGATAGGACTTTTGGTTCTTGTGTTGCTTTTCGCCAAGATGGCGCTTGTGATAATTCCTCAGAGTGAGACCAAGATCATAGAGCGGCTTGGAAGATACTATGCTACGCTGAAGCCTGGTATCAACGTCATTATTCCGTTTATTGATCGTGCCAAGACCATTGTGACCATGAGCCGGGGGCGCTACATCTACAGCAACTCCATCGACCTGCGCGAACAGGTGTATGATTTTGACAAGCAAAACGTGATTACCAAGGACAATATCCAGATGCAAATCAATGCGCTGTTGTATTTCCAGATTGTAGATCCGTTTAAGGCGGTTTACGAGATTAACAACCTGCCGAATGCTATCGAGAAGCTCACGCAAACCACGTTGCGTAACATCATTGGTGAGATGGAACTCGACCAGACGCTGACTTCGCGCGATATCATCAACACCCGGTTGCGTGGTGTGCTCGATGACGCTACCAACAAATGGGGCATCAAGGTAAACCGCGTGGAGCTGCAAGATATTACTCCTCCGCAGAGCGTGCTTCAGGCCATGGAGAAACAGATGCAGGCCGAGCGCGACAAACGCGCCACGATTCTGACCTCTGAGGGTAACAAACAGGCACAAATCCTGCAGTCGGAGGGTGAAAAGACGGCTACTATCAACCGTGCTGAGGCCAACAAGCAGCAGTCTATACTTCGTGCTGAGGGTGAGGCGCAGGCACGCATCCGCAAGGCAGAGGCCGAAGCGATAGCTATTGAGAAAATAACTGAGGCTGTAGGCAAGTCTACCAATCCTGCCAACTACCTTTTGGCACAGAAGTATATACAGATGATGCAGGAGCTCGCTTCGGGCGACAAGAGCAAGACAGTGTTCCTGCCCTACGAGGCAACCAATATTATGGGCAGTCTCGGAGGTATCAAGGAGCTGTTTAAGAATGCATAAGAGCAACAGCGCATCGAATGAGATGTTGGGAAGGTAGGTGTGCACAGTTGGCCTGTGCCTCTTTCCCAACTCCTCTTTTTCTTGATTTCCCCCAACCTCCTCAACTAACAATGACAATGAATATATGCATAGTTTGTGGTGCGCGTCCTAATTTCATTAAGGTTGCACCTGTTATCAGAGCAATAGAGACGGCCAGGACACAAGGCCAGGACATTAATTACCACTTGGTTTATTCGGGTGATAAGAACGACCCGACGCTCGAAGATGGTTTGTTTGAGGATTTGCAAATTCGTCAACCTGATGTTTATTTGGGTGTGACCTGCCAGAATCTCAATGAGCTCACGGGGCAGGTGATGTCCGAATTCGAAGGCTATCTGCAGCAATATCCCACTGACACGGTTGTTGTGG
Source organism: Prevotella sp. (assembly GCA_050946435.1). Taxonomy (GTDB): domain Bacteria; phylum Bacteroidota; class Bacteroidia; order Bacteroidales; family Bacteroidaceae; genus Prevotella. The sequence goes on along the minus strand of JBMNUU010000017.1, from coordinate 16,800 downwards.
TAGACGATTTGGCGTCGACCATGGCTGTCGCTATCGTAACCAAGAAACAAGGTATACGGTTGGCGCATATAGCTGCCGGCACACGTTCGTTTGATATTCGGATGCCCAAAGAGATAAACAGATTGGTCATCGACGGACTGTCTGACATCCTCTTTACGGCGGGTATCAGCAACAATTCCATAGCCAATCGTGAGGGAGCAGAACTGTCCAAGGTCTATATGGTGGGCAACGTGTTGATTGATAATCTGCGATTCAATCGAAATCGATTAGTAAAACCAGACTTCTTCGATAAGCTGGGACTTGGAGAGAAGGCTTATTTGATGTTTACGCTGAATCGTAAAGCGCTGATAAACAACAAGGAAAACTTGCAAGAAATGATCGAGGCTATTGCTGAAAATCATGCGGATGTAACGGTCGTGGCACCTCTCCGGGGACTGGCCAAGGAAGCTGTGGAGGCGTGTCAGCGCAAGATAGGCAAGGATGTTTTAACCATTGTGGAGCCTATGCCTTATCTCCAGTTCTCCTATCTCATGAGCCATGCGGCTGGAGTGATTACCGATTCCGGCAATGTGGCCGAAGAGTCCACGTTTTATCAAGTGCCGTGCATTACGCTCAATAGCTATACGGAGCATGAGGAAACGGTAAAGGTGGGTACCAATGTGCTGGTTGGTGAGGATGCCGACAAGTTGGGCCAGATGGTGAAGCAGATGGTAAGCGGCGAATGGAAACCTTCCGGGCTTCCCGACCGATGGGATGGACGATCGGCCGACCGCATTGTTCAGATATTATTGAAGGCTTAGAGAAATCTCTCCTTCTTTCGTGGGAGAAACGACATAGATAGAGGTGCAGACCATGCTTTAAGAAGCGGTTTGCACCTTTTTAGTGGTTGGATGAAACTCCATTAAAAGACATAAATATGTTAAAATAATAGCCATAATCCTTTCATTTTGAAGTTTTTTTGCTTATCTTTGTAGACAAATGTGTCAAATCTGCGTACTAACAATAAAATAAAGATAATGTCAGAAACAACCTTTTATATCAAGAACATGGTGTGTGACCGTTGTAAGATGGCCGTGGAAAAGACATTACGCGACGAGGGCTTGACACCGTTGGCTGTTGATTTGGGTGTTGTGAGAATAGACGGAACGGTGAACGAGGAGCAGCGCGAGCGTTTGCGAAAGCAACTGGAGCACTTGGGGTTTGAGCTTTTGGACGACCGTAGACGTCAAACCATTGAACAAATCAAAGCCACTATTATCAAGTTGGTGCATTATAAAGATAACAACACTTCGCTGAATCTTTCCGATTTTTTGCAGCAAGAGCTTCATCAGGACTATTCTTCCTTGTCTAAATTGTTTTCCGAATACACCTCCAAAACTGTTGAATGTTACTACATTGAGCAGCGTATAGAGCGCGTAAAAGAGCTCTTAACCTACAATGAGATGAGCCTTACGGAAATAGCCTTGCTGATGAATTACTCCAGTGTGGCCTATCTCTCTAATCAGTTCAAGGCCGTAACGGGCATGAGGCCGTCTAAATTCAAGACGCTTCAGAAAAACGTTAGAAAGGGACTTGACACAATATAGATGATATTGGGGAATTAAAGAGATTCTCGGAAGGAGTTGTTTTCTTAATTTCTTGGGAATGATAGTTTAGTTCTCAATACAATAATTTTATAACTTTTATCCATAATTTTGTAACGGTGGAAATGTGTAAAGGTCATAACTTTGCATTGAAAGCCACCGGATGTGGTTTTTATCATTGTTCTAAAACCAATAAAAAGAAATAAAATTATGGAAACAAAGACATTTGCAGTGAGTGGTATGAAGTGTGAACATTGTCAGAAAAGCGTAGAAAACGCATTGAAAGGCTTGACTGGCGTTAAGAATGCCGACGTGAGTCTTGCGGATAAAAACGTAACTGTAGAGTATGACGAAAGCACAGTTAGCCCTGCACAAATGAAGGAAGCGGTAGACAATATTGGCCGTTTCGAAATGACGTTATAAATCGGAGGGAGCATGAAACAAACCATTCCCGTTGTCGGCATGGCCTGTTCGGCATGCTCTGCCAACGTTGAACGTAAGCTTAAATCACTCGAGGGCATTACGAATGCAACAGTGAACTTGGCGGGACGGAGTGCTTTGGTGGACTTTGATCCGGATAGAATCTCGCTCGAAACGATGAAGCGGGAAATCAATAACATAGGCTATGACCTCGTGATAGAGAAGGATCGGTCGACTGTCGAAATCCGGAAACGTGAATATATACTGCTCAAACGCAAGATTATCGTATCTTGGATTATCGCCATTTTGGTGATGTCCATCTCTATGCGATGGCTTCCTGTAGGTGGGAGAGACATGGCGAATCAATTGTGTTTGCTCTTATCGCTCACCAATTTATGGTATTGCGGCAGGCAGTTTTATATCACAGCATGGAAACAACTCATGCATGGCGCTGCCAATATGGATACGCTTGTAGCTTTGTCTACAGGCGTCAGTTTCCTATTTAGTGCTTTCAACACCTTCTGGGGCGATAGCGTTTGGGGGGCACGTGGCATCGAATGGCACACCTATTATGATGCCAGTGTGATGATTATCACGTTTGTTCTCACGGGCCGACTGCTTGAGGAGAAAGCAAAGGACAGCACGGCGAGCAGCATTCGGCAGCTCATGGGTATGGCGCCGAAAACCGCGAGGATATGTGAGAAGGCAGTTCCAGCCTCTCCGGAAGCCACTTCCGACCAATCCAATAGAACATTGGGGCAAGATGGCAAAGACGCTATGACACACGATACTCCCTTTCCTATTGGAGAGGAGCGGGGCTCTAATGGAGAAAAGCAGGCTGAAACTTTGGGCGAGGAAGTCCGAGAGGTGCCTATTTCCACAATTGAAAAAGGAGATATCTTGGAAGTTCGGGCAGGAGAGAAAGTCCCCGTTGATGGTGAGGTGACGTGGGCCAGTTCGTTTATGACGGCCGATGCAGCCTATGTTGACGAGAGTATGATAACGGGTGAGCCTACTCCTGCCGAGAAAAAGAAAGGCTCAAAAGTGCTGGCCGGCACTATACCGAGTCAGGGAAGGTTTCGTATGCGTGCCCGCCAGATAGGCGAAGAGACTGCTTTGGCCCATATCATCCACATGGTACAGGAAGCGCAAGGCTCTAAGGCCCCGGTGCAACGCATTGTGGATAAGGCTGCTTTGGTTTTCGTTCCAGTGGTTGTTGGCATTGCAGTTGCTACCTTTTTAGCCTGGTATATCATTGGGGGCGGCGACCATCTTCCACAGGCCATACTGAGTGCTGTGGCCGTGTTGGTAGTGGCATGTCCGTGTGCAATGGGATTGGCTACACCCACTGCGCTGATGGTAGGTATTGGCAAGGCTGCCGAAAAGCAGGTCTTGATCAAGGATGCTACGGCTTTGGAGAATCTCCGCAAAATAGACGTCCTGGTAACAGACAAGACTGGAACGCTGACCATTCCCAATCAGAATGTGGACTTCACGCAAGCCGACAACCTGCCTTTGGAGAAGCGCGAGACGCTGAAACCTCATGCACGAGAGGCTGTGCAGGCCTTGCAGCATCGAGGAATTGATGTCTATATGATGAGTGGGGATAAGGAAGAAGCCGTGCGTTATTGGGCAGACAAGGCTGGAGTTGATCATTTCCAGAGCAAGGTATTGCCTCAGGATAAGGAGAATCTGGTAAGGAAGCTCCAGGCAGAGGGTAGGCGTGTGGCCATGATTGGCGATGGTATCAACGATATTCAGGCCCTTGCTCATGCCGACGTAAGCATGGCTATAGGCAAGGGGACAGACGTTGCGATGGATGTGGCACAGGTAACGCTTATGGGTGACGACCTCCGGACTATCCCGGCTGCGGTAAATTTAAGTCGGAAAACCGTCAAGATGGTATGGCAAAATCTGTTTTGGGCATTCGTCTACAATATTGTCAGCATCCCTTTGGCGGCCGGTTTGCTTTATCTTTTCGGCATCCATTTCCAAATCACACCGATGTGGGCTTCGGCTCTGATGGCCTTTTCGAGCATAAGTGTAGTGCTCAACAGCCTACGGTTGAAATACATCAGTTGAATGAGCAAGACCGCAGTCAGCTTTTAAAAAAGCCGCTGCGGTCTTGCGCTTTTGAAGTGTTTCCATTGCCGTCACACCTCATTCCCGGTCTTCAATCCTTGTTTTTAGTGTCGCTTGTCGATTTCTTCTGTAAATAGCATGGCCGTGTTCACGAGTGCAAGGTGCGAATAGGCTTGTGGGAAATTTCCTAATAGTCTTTTGGTCTTGAAGTCGATGTCTTCGCTGAACAGCCCCAAATGGTTGGCATAACTGAGCAGTTTATCGAACAGTTTGCGTGCGTTCTCCTTTTCTCCTGTAACATACATGGCACGGATAAGCCAGAATGTACATAGCGTAAAGGCCGATTTGGGCGTGCCGAAGTCGTCGGGAGTATTATATCTGTACATCAATCCATGATGTAAAAGTTCTTGTCTGACCCGTTTCACGGTGCTTATGTATTTCGGATCTTGCCCATCGATAAATCCATATTCCTCCATGAGTAGCAGCGAGGAATCCATAGACGTGTTGCCGTAGGTCTGGGTGAAGCTTTGCAGTTCCTCGTTCCATCCATATTTCATCACGTCTGCTTTTACGGCATCGGCTTCCTTATGCCACAGTTCAGCTTCTTTATCCATGCGGATGATATTGGCAATGCGCCATCCTCGGTCTAAAGCGACCCAGCACATCACCTTGGACGATACGAAATGCTGGGCTTTGCCCCGAATCTCCCAAATGCCTTTGTCGGGCTTTTTCCACTCCTTCTGTACGGTAACCATAATGTTTTTGACCATGTCCCATACGTCTTCCAAGTCTTCCCGACGGCTGGGCAGTAGGGTGAAAAATTGGTATATAAGGTTCATGAGATAACCGTAGGAGTCGTTTTGTTTTTGATGGAAAGCTGCGTTTCCCACTCTTACGGGTTTAGAGTTTTCGTAACCGCTGAGGTGGGACAGTTCTTCCTCGTGCAGCTTGCGTTCGCCCCGTATGCCATACATTATTTGGAAGGAGTCGTGGTTGGCCACAAAGGAAGACCTCACAAACTGCATGAATCTCTTGGCCGAATTGGTATGCCCCAGTTTGACAAGTGTCTCAATAGACATGGAAGCATCACGAAGCCAACAGAAACGATAGTCCCAATTGCGTGTTTCGCCGATGGCCTCGGGCAAACTCGTGGTGAGAGCTGCCATGATAGCTCCATTTTCAAACGATAACAGCTTTAGTGCGAGCAAGCTACGCTCGATGATGTCGTTGTAGTATTTGTATTTCTTGGTTTGTTCCGACCAATTAATCCAATATACCATTGTACGACAATATTCGGTCTTTTCGTGTTCGAGGGTGATGGCGGTAAGCTTTTCATTTGATGCAAACAAGAAAAATTCATCTTTCTCCAAAGTGAATATTTCTTGATTCATAATGGTTTCGAGTGGAATCGACGAATATAGGTACTGCCTGTCTTTGGTATTTGATGTGGAGTATGACTCTATGTGATGGCGCAAAATCTTGAGCACACATTTCCCTCGGGCATAGTCCGGGCGCGGCTCGTAGACGACCGAAAAGCGAGGTATTCCCCTAATGTATCTGATGTAACGATATAGTTCGCTGGGATTGTAGAGCTCGGATGTTCCGTCATGATGATAGCATGGCATGAAATCGTAGATGGTGAATTCCGCCTCGTCCGAAACATAATGCGTCGTGAGGATATTGGTATGCGGAACATAATTCTGACTGATATTGTAGTCGCCTACAACGTTCAGGCCGAATCGTCCTCCTTTCTTTTCATCGAGCAGAGATGCAAAAGTAGACGGGGAGTCGAAGTGGGGCAGGCACATCCATTCTACAAACCCCCTTTCTGAAATCAGTGCAGCTGTGTTGTTGTTGCCTACAATACCGTAATTTAAGTTTTTGTCCATATATTGTTTGTTATGCTTTGGATAATTTGGTTAAAAAGGGAATGACCTCCTCTTGTTTTCGAAGACAGTATCGGGCCTCGTCGCTGACAAGTCCCACCTTGATGGTTATGGCTTCTTGAGGCATACTTCGGAACATGCTTTCATCGGTAACATCATCGCCAATGGCCAGCACAAATTCGTAATTATCCTGACTTGTCAGTCGTTCAGCCTCGGTACCCTTTGAATAATTATTGGGTTTCACCTCCACAACTTTGTTTCCGTTGAGGATTTGCAGGTTGATAGCCGAGCATATAGGGAACAGGGCCTGCATCAGTTGCTTGGCTCTCAGCATGCCCATCCAGGGGTCCACCTCTCTATAATGCCATGCCAACGCCACATCCTTATGTTCTATCCAAGCCCCCGGCGTTTTTCGGGCAAAGGCCTCCATGATAGTGAGGATGTTGTCGTCCCATTCCACACCTTTCACGTTGTCATGCCATACGCCTTCCTCCTTGTAGCAAGCGCCGTGTTCTGCTGACAGCGCCAGGGAGGGGATGGAGCCAAACCATTGTTCCAGTGTATGTCTGTTTCGTCCACTGTTGATTACAACCTTGTTCCGACTGTCGTTGCAAAAGTCTTCCAGCAGCTTCATAAGCTCTGGTGTTGGATAAGCATCCATAGGGTTATCTCTAAAGCCCACCAGTGTGCCATCGTAGTCAAGCATGATGAGTCTACGTTTAGCATTTTGGTATTTCTGTATCACATTCATCATGTGCGGTTCCGTCAAAAACTTCTCATTCAGCTGTTTGTTACGGTCTGCCACATTCTTCCATTCGGTTACAAAGTCGCTTGCCCATTTATTAACGGTCTGCATCGCCACCTTATTCTGCATACGTTTCATACGTCGCTTCTGCTCCGCCTCGGGCATGGAGAGCGCTTGGTAAATGGCTATGGCAATCTGGTCGGGGTCGTTCGGGTTTACCAGTATGGATTCACTGAGCTCGGCGGCGGCTCCGGCCATTTCGCTGAGGATAAGCACTCCGTTTGATTTTTGCTTGGAAGCAATGTATTCTTTGGCTACGAGATTCATACCGTCGCGTAGCGGTGACACCAGCGCTATGTCGGCCAACGAATACATCGCCACCAGATCTTCGAACGGGAAACTGTGATAATAGTAGCATATTGGGGTCCAGCCCACTTGTGCATACTTCCCGTTGATGATGCTGATGCGCTCATCAATCTTCCGTTTCATTTCAGCATAGCGTTCTACTTTGTCTCTTGAAGGCACAACAATCATGCCCAATATTATTTTACCGTGATATTCGGGATGTTGTATGAGAAAACTCTCAAATCCCACAAGGCGGTGGAAAATACCCTTGCTATAGTCCAGACGGTCTACCGACAATATCACTTTGCGGTTGGCAAACTGACTGTGCATTTTCTTAATGGATGCCTTTACCTCCCTATTCTTATGGGCCTTGCTGTATAAATCGTAGTTAATGCCCATTGGAAGAGCTTCCACGTGTACGGCTCTGTTGCCCACCATCACTTCGTTGAGGCGGAACTCACGATGCAGTGTGCGCTCCACAGCACTGATAAAATGTCGCATATAGTCGTGTGTGTGAAAAGCCACGAGATCGGCTCCGAGCAGTCCCTCGAGCAGTTCCGACCGTTCGGGAAGCACTCGGAATAATTCGTATGAAGGGAAGGGAATGTGGTGAAAATACCCGATATGCAGCGTTTCATTTTTTTTGCGAAGCATTCGTGGCAACAGCATCAGCTGATAGTCTTGTACCCATACCACGCTCTCATTGTCTACAACCTGCATCACTTTTTCGCAAAACAAGGCGTTCACCTCCTTGTAGGCTTCCCAAAATTTTCTTTTTTGCTGCGAATAAGGGAAGAAATAATGGCAAAGCGGCCATAGCGTGCTGTTGCTATAGCCTTCATAATAGTTGTTGTATTGCGTTGTGGAGAGAAAAACCGGATGGTAGTTCATCTTTTCCAGAGAAGCCTCTATTTCTTGGATGGCGGACTTTCTCCTGACATTGACACCCGGCCAGCCAATCCAGTGCTGCTCATATTCTGAGTCCAGCGAACTCAGGCCAGTTGCCAGTCCACCCTCACTACGTTCAAATTCAAAATGTCCTTGACTAGTCTCCTTTGCCTTGACGGGTAAACGATTTGATACAATAATTAGTTTCATCGTTGCATTCTATTTTAGTTTATACAAAATAACATACGAGGATGAAGGTATATTCTTGCGAGACGCATTATCAATCCTCCACTGTATGTGTTTTTGTGGAAACGAACGGAACGCCAGACTGTATCTTCTCAAAGGGAGAAAGGACTTATTGAGCGGTTCCTGCGAGGAGCGTTTACAATAGACAATTGTCTGGCGCCCCACAAAAACAAAGCAGCCTTTTAAATAGGTATTCACCATCGGAGGGCAATGTTTTGAAGTGCCTTTTCCGTTCCATCTTTGTCACTATTTGCACGTTTCTTTTTCGTCATTCCGCCATCTTTCACCGATGGCCATAGTCCACGGTATATTTTCTTCTGAAATAGCCGACTGACAGGACTACATACACCAAAATAGTAGCAATTAGTTACGAAAACCTATTTATGAATAGAAAAGGTTTGCTTTACTTACAAAAGTACAAAAAAATATTCAAAATAGAGAGTGTTTTTACTTTTTTTTCCGAAAACAAAATTGTTGTGACGGCATGCTCTCAATATTTAAAATGACAATAAATAATCAATAAAACATAGACTGTTGGGATTATCATTGTAGAGCAAAAAGGACTATGTTTCCATGGATGTTGGCTCGGGTGGACACTGCGTTTTATTCTTCGGTCATGGCGTTTAGGCCTTAACGGCCCTGCGTGTAGGCTCTATCCAGATTTCGGCTAAGCCCCAACCGACCTGCGGTTTGGGCTCAGCGGTATTGCGATAAGGCTCAAACCGCGCACGTTTGAAATCAGAAATAAAGAAGGGAAAGGACGTTTCTTTTGTAATTCTCTGATTAATAGGCGAATATGTATGTCCCTGTATTTTCGCAAAATTCTCACAAACCATTATTGTGTTTTGAAATACTCGAATCTACAGAGTGTGTTTGTAATGATAAATTCATGAAATTAATACCATCTTGGCAAATTCCATGCGCAGGTGCAGGAAACAACACTTTAATTACGTTCTCAACAATCAGAGGCGGCGGTAATGATGACCAGAGATGTTGTGAGCATTTATATACAATAATCGTATTTTTTTTGCGTTGTTAAAACAATGAAAGTTAAACATTTGCTTTTCATGATGGTCATGGCACTGGGCCTGGTGACCTCGTGCTCAGACGACGACAGTTTCAGCAGTTCATCGTCGCGCCTACTTACGTTTTCTACAGACACGGTGAAGATCGACACGGTATTCAGCAATGTGCCGTCTACCACGCGGTCGCTCTGGGTGTTTAACCACTCCGGAGACGGACTGCGTTGCCAGTCTGTAAGGCTCGAACGAGGTGCGGAGTCGGGATTTAGGGTGAATGTGGACGGCGTGTATCTTGGAGAGGCGCAAAACTATGCAACTCATGACGTGGAGGTGAGAAACAAAGACAGCATACGGGTTTTTGTCGAGCTCACGTCTCCCGTTAACAATCAGGAAACGCCGCAGCTCAATGAAGATAACCTCATCTTCACACTGGAAAGTGGGGTGGAGCAGCGTGTTAACCTGAAGGCTTATGCCTGGGATGCCACGCTGTGGAAGAATGTGAGAATAGAGAGAGATTCGACCATCAGCAGTCCGGACCGTCCTATCGTTATCTATGGGGGCATCACGGTAGACAGTGCAGCCACGCTGAATATTGCCGCCGGTACGACGCTGTATTTTCATAACGATGCCGGCATCAACGTCTATGGACGGCTGAAGTGCAACGGCACGGCGGAGCAGAGTGTGGTGTTGCGTGGTGATAGGATAGACAGGATGTTTGATTATCTGCCTTACGACTTTGTGCCCGGACAATGGCAGGGGGTGCATTTCTATCATTCGTCGAAACAGAACGAACTGGAGTTCACCGATATCCACAGCACCTATCATGGCGTGGTAGTGGATTCTACCGATGTGACGGAGCAAAAGCTGACCCTCAGAAATGTGACCATACACAATTGTCAGGGCTATGGACTCATGACGAATAATGCAAAAGTTGACTTATATAATACGCAGATTACCAATACGCTCAACGATTGCGTACTGGTGAATGGTGGCGATGTGACGATGAATAACTGCACGCTGGCTCAGTTTTATCCGTTTGATTCCAATCGTGGAGTAGCGCTTCGCTTTACCAGCAAGCACCCGTTGGAGAGATTGAAGGTGGACAACACGCTCATCACCGGGTATGCCGATGACCAGCTGATGGGTGAACGGACCGACTCTACAACGGCATTTAACTTTGATTTTGCACACAGTATGATGAGAACCCCCAAGGTGGAGACGGCAGATAGCGTGCATTTTGTGGATGTGGTGTTCGAGAACATCAAAGACACCGTGAGCAGTGGAGAGAAGCATTTTGTGCGAATAGATACAGAGAATCTGCGCTATAATTTTCGTTTGGACAGTATTTCTTCGGCCATTGGCAAAGCCGATGCGAAGACTGCCCAACCCAATGACCGAGATGGCAGAATGCGGGACGACCACCCGGACATCGGTGCTTTTGAATATATCAAACCCTAAAATAATGAGCTATAGAATCCTTTGACAATATGAAGCAAATAAAAATTGAGATAGAAATGGATTTCTGCCCAATGGAAGAATTGAGCAAGAAAGAACAAGATTTGGTGCAGCGAGCCATTGATGCTACGGCCAATTCTTATGCCAAATATAGTCGCTTCTATGTTGGTGCTGCCGTGTTGCTGGCCAATGGAGAAGTGTTTATCGGTGCGAATCAGGAAAATGCAGCATTCCCGTCGGGACTGTGTGCAGAGCGCACGGCCATCTTTTCTGCTCAGGCCAACCGCCCGGACCAGCCTATTGAAATGTTGGCGATTGCTGCGAGAAACAACAAGGGACTGCTCAGCAATCCGATAACCCCCTGCGGCTCGTGCCGTCAGGTGATGTTGGAGATAGAAGACAGGTACCAACGGCCTATTCAGATACTGCTTTATGGAGCGCAGGGCGTGTATCGCATCAGCAGTGTCAAAGACCTGTTGCCACTCTCGTTTGTAGATGCAAACATGGAGCAACATTCATTATAAATGCATAGCGGAGAAGAATTTTGGTCCTTCCCCGCTATGGATTCTGTAGGAGTTTTAATTTATAGCTTCTTCCTTTTGATTTTGAAAAAACCAAGCCGATGGGTGATGGATTTCTTTCCGAGAGATTTCAATACATAGAAACCTTCCGGAAGGCGGGATATATTGATGGCCGTGCCTTGATAGTTGTATATCCCGATGATACTGCCTTGAAGTGTTCCAACGACGACAAGCTTTGCATCCAAAGAATGGTCCTTGGGTGGAAGTTTCAGCCATTCGCCGTCACATTCTAACAAAGGAACGTCAATGGGTTTAGGCTTGGGCAGGTCGTGACTCTGTTTCGCCCGGCTCTCGTTGCCATATCGGTCCATCCCTGTGATGGCGAAAAATCTGCCTTCGGTAGGTAAGGTTATACTGTTTCCCTGGCGTCGGATGGCAATGAGGTTCTCGGGGTTGTCTGTGTCTACAGGCCAAGTCCTACTGCTGTATACATTATAATAAGGTGTATTGCCGCTCCATTTCATACCGTTGTTATAAACTTGAATGGTGGCTGGGGCCTGAGGTTCCGCCTTGCTGGCCCATGTCATGGGAGGCACAAGGGCGGGATAGCGGTTGAATTTTGACACGAAATCGTAGATGCCCTGCTCGTTATCGGTCAGGAATTTACCTCTGAAATAGGTCTGCCCTAATCCTAATTGACGCAAAACGTGCATTTCGCGTGTGATGTCGCCAATCTTCCAATTGCCTTCTCGCGGGTTGAGGAAGTAGATGCCCAGTCCGGGAGCGACGGTCTTGCCATGGCTCTGCTCGGCCCAATCGATAGCAAAGGGGAAGAACTGGTCGTCTCGGAAATACATCATAGGGTAGAGTTGGTCCATTAATCCGTCGCGCAACCAACCTTGTGCATCTTGACATACTCTGGTGTAGGCATTCCAACCGTGACTCCGGTATCGGCTCAAATCATTGAATTTCCCAATTGGAGAGGAGCTGATTTTCACCCAGGGTTTGCGAGTCTTGACCTTGTTGTGAATGGCGCTGACGATATTGGTGATGTTTCTTCGGCCTTGATCGCGCGACACTTTGATTTTCCAGGTCTCCGGATAGCGCATATAGTCGAGATGGATGCCGTCGACATCGTAGTTTGAAACAATCTCTTCACAAATGTCGGCCAGGTATGAAGCCGTGCGCGGGTCTTCCGGATTCATATAGCCGTCGGGTCCTATTCTCTTGATGAGATATCGATATTTTCGACGTAGCTTTTGACATCCGAGCTTGTTCCATTTGCCAACGGGTATCGTCACCACCCATGCATGAAGTTCCATTCCACGTTTGTGGCACTCATCAATGGCGAATTGGAGTGCATCGTATCCCGGCGACTGTCCGGGATTTCCACTCAGACAGCCGTCCCAAGGCTCATATTTGGAGGGATATATGGTAGTTGCCCTTATACGTGTTTGCAAAAGGACGGTGTTGATGCCGGCTTTTTGGTATAGGTCCAAAAGAGTGCGGAGTTCGTCTTTTTGTTTCTCTATGCCATACTGGCTTTTGGCATAACTGTGTGGCCAGTCTAATCCTCCAATGGTAGTTAGCCATATAGCGCGGACTTCATATTTAGGAGAAACAGAGGATTGGGCAAAAAGAGCAATCCATGAAAAGAGAATGTATAGAGAGATTACAAATCGTTTGCTCATTTAAATACAATTTGGCGACAAAGGTAGTTATATTTTTTCGTTATTTCAAAAATAAACATTACTTTTGCAGTCGGCAGATGGAGGTTCTGCCCGTCACGTTTTCCGTGATGTTTACAGGGGTTTTGATGCGTGTTGAGACGTATCATTGCTTTGTGTTCATATTAACATAAAGAAATATTTTATGAAGAAAATTTTCATGCTTTTGACAGCACTGATGTTGACAATGTCCGCCAGTGCGCAGTTCGAAGGAGGTAAGAAGTATGTTGGAGCGTCGCTCTCCGGCTTCGATTTGAGTTATAACGGGTTGCAAGAACTGCGACTTGGAGTTTCCGCTAAGGCTGGATATATGGTAGATGATGATATCATGCTTCTTGGAGAAATAGGCTACGAGCATCCTGGCAAGAATACCTCGGATATCTTTTCCGTAAGTGTCGGAGGCCGCTATTATATAGAGCAGAATGGTATATTCCTCGGAGCAAACTGCAAATACACCCATGCAAACAGTTATAATGACCTCATGCCCGGTGTGGAAGTGGGCTATGCATACTTCCTCAGCCGTACGGTGACCATAGAGCCGTCTATCTATTATCAGCAGAGTTTTAAGAAACACTCAGATTATTCTACCATCGGTTTTAAGATAGGAGTGGGCATTTATCTTTAGAAGTCGCCCTGTGCAGGGCTATATTAATGTATGGAGCAGTATCCCTCGGCATTGTTGGAAAAGGCGGTTTCAGAATTCTGCAAACTTCCGGGCATTGGGCGCAAGACATCCTTGCGCCTTGTGCTACATCTGCTGAGACAGCCGAGAGAGAGCGTTAATGCCTTTTCGGATACGATATCTTATGTCCGAAACAATATAAAATATTGTAGGGTGTGCCATAATATCAGCGATACGGAAGTGTGCTCTATATGTTCGGATGCCCGCCGTGACAACACGACGGTGTGTGTGGTTGAGAATGTTCAGGACGTGATGGCGGTCGAAGCCACACAGCAGTACCATGGATTATATCATGTTTTGGGCGGAGTAATTTCGCCGTTGGATGGAATATCGCCGGGCGACCTTCAAATAGATTCGCTCGTGGAACGTGTGGCTCAGGGTGAAATAAAGGAGGTAATATTGGCGTTGAGCTCTACAATGGAGGGTGATACGACTAATTTCTATTTGTCTCGTCGACTTAAACAATATCCTGTAAAGCTGAGTTTAATAGCCCGTGGCATTTCGGTTGGCAATGAATTGGAATATGCCGACGAAGTGACTTTGGGCCGGTCGATACTCAACAGAACTCCGTTGGATTAGATATCTGACTATAACGATGAAATCAGTTCGCAACTTTTTGCACATGTTTTTTGTGCTTCCTATTGTGTTAAGTCTCGCTATGGTTGTGCTCTATGAGAGCGATGTCATAATGAGTGGGAGCAAAACGGGACATGATGTCCTTGAATACCAGGCTGTGATGGTTATGGAACTGCTTACCATCTGCCTTATCCCATTGGCCCTGCGCCTATTTAAATTCAAGTCGGTACACCGTCAGGTGGCTGACGCTTCGGGTAGGGGCTTAAAGAAGTGGGGAGCTATTCGTATCTGTATGATAGCAGTTCCGATGCTCATCAATACCTTTCTTTACTATCAGTTTATGAATGTGGCCTTCGGATATATGGGAATTATTGGGCTGCTTAGTTTGGTATTCGTTTATCCCTCGAAAGAGAAGTGTGAACAGGAAATACGGGATTAGTATTGAAATTATCCGTAATTATAGTAAGCTATAATGTCAAGTATTATCTTGATCAGTGCCTATTATCCGTACAGCGGGCTTTAAAGGGACTCGATGCTGAGGTGATTGTGGTTGACAATCATTCTCAGGATGGCTCTGTGGACTATTTATCGAAACTGTATCCTCACGTTATTTTCATTTGCAGTAACCACAATTTGGGTTTTGCAAAGGCCAATAATAAGGGTATAAGGCAGAGTCGGGGAGAATATGTTTTGCTTCTGAATCCCGACACGGTAGTTGGCGAGGATGTGCTGAAAGAATGTGTACGTTTCATAGAAGCTCATCCCAAAGCTGGTGGAGCTGGTGTGCGTATGCTGAAAACAGACGGTGCGGATGCCATGGAGTCGCGGAGAGGGATACCTACTCCCATGACTTCTTTTTACAAAATGGTGGGTTTGTGCAAGCGCTTTCCCAAGCACAGGACTTTCGGTAAATACTATATGGGCTATCTCCCGTGGGATTCTCCTTCACAAATAGAAATTGCAAGCGGAGCCTTTTGCATGCTTCGTCGTAAAACCCTTGAGGATGTAGGGCTGCTTGATGAAGATTTCTTCATGTATGGTGAGGATATAGATTTGAGCTATCGTGTGATTAAGGGGGGATGGGAAAATTGGTATCTTCCGCAAATGATATTGCATTATAAAGGGGAAAGCACGCAGAAAACCAACTTCCGTTATATCCATGTGTTTTATGAGGCCATGTTTATCTTCTTAAGGAAACATTATGGAAACCTCAGGTTCTTTTTCTCACTTCCTATCCGACTGGGAATTTATTTCAAGGCGTTTCTGGCACTCTGCTCAATGATGATCGATAAGGCGAAATATAGTTTGGGATTTGTAGACCGTAAGAACGTTATAGATGCGCTATATATTTTCGACGTGGACGATGCACATAGAGAAGCCTGCAGCCGTCTTATTGAGCGGAATGGCATGAAGGCACGGTTTGTAGACGATATGACGAAAGAAGGTGCAGAGAATTCCGGAGGAGAACTTACCTATAAGGTTTTTGACATTTCCAAATATTCTTTTAAAGAAATATTGGAAAAAATGTCGTTGAATTCCCTTCCTAATCGGGAGGTCGCATTTTACAACCCAGACAGGCAATCGGTCATTACCGGACGTGAAATTATACACTATGCTTTATGAAAAAGACACCTCAAATAACGCTTCGGGCCATTGAGCCTGAGGATTTGGATTCACTATATCTCATAGAAAACGACCAAGATTTGTGGGATGTAGGTATCACCAATGTGCCATACTCTCGATTCGCGTTGCACGAATACCTCGTAAATGCGTCTGGAGATATTTATGTCGACCGTCAGGTGAGATTGGTAATATGTGATGAAGAAGGGCAAACAGTGGGTTTGGTAGATTTGACTAACTTCAATCCACGGCACAATCGTGCGGAAGTAGGCATTGTCATTCAAAAGGCCTATCGAGATCAGGGCTATGGAGCGGCAGCCATACGACAACTGATTGTATATGCCCGGAGGATTCTCCATCTTCGACAAATGTATGCATTGGTGAGTGTAAAAAATGAGAAGTGTGTGAAAATCTTTGAAGAAGTTGGCTTCCAGCGTAATGCGGAATTAGTTGATTGGCTCTATGATGGAGAACACTATGTCAATGCCATTGTAATGCAATGTTTTTTAAAAAATAATTGCGAATAAGTTTGGCTATGTGGATAAAAAACCCTACTTTTGCATCCGTAAAAATCAAAAGGTAGAGAATACCAAACGATTTTGGTGTGTTAGTTCAGCTGGTTAGAATGCCTGCCTGTCACGCAGGAGGTCACGGGTTCGAGTCCCGTACGCACCGCACATAATTTTAGGAGCTACATTTTTGGTGTGTTAGTTCAGCTGGTTAGAATGCCTGCCTGTCACGCAGGAGGTCACGGGTTCGAGTCCCGTACGCACCGCATAACTTTCGAAGCATCTGTGCTTCGAAAGTTTTGTTTTTATTATTTGCTTTGATATAAATCAAGAAATTGCTCAAATTGTGCCATAAAAGTTTCACACTGCAAGTTCCAAAACGAAGTGCAATAAAAGAGTAACCCTCGCCGAGAGATGAAGACGTTCTCGAAGCGTAGCGAGAGGTTGTCTTCATCTCTCGGCGAGGAAAAAGAAACAACCAGCAATACAAATT
>JBMNUU010000016.1:0-70754 GCA_050946435.1 Prevotella sp. | reverse complement strand
CTTCCAACATATGCATATAAGACAGCAAGTCAGGTAATGATTTTTGTTTCCTTTTTTGTGTAGACATAATTAAACCCCGAAAGTTTTTTGTCTAACTTTCGGGGTTCATATCAGTTTCCAAACGACCTTTTAATATAAGGTGTCATGACCGTTGATAGAGGATGTCATGACGATTGAAACGGTTTTTCTCGTCGACGCCGTTTGCCCTATCAGGCACAGCGTGTTATTTTCGGCCCAGCGACTTGAGCCATTTCAGCGGTTTCTTGATGATAGCCTTCAGGCCTGTGTCCTTGTTGCTGTTGGCAGCCGATGACGTGCGTGCGGCCTTTGTTGGGCGCTTCTCCCGGGGCTGCTCGCTCTTGCGCCGCTTGTCGACTTGCTGTTTGTCGTTGCGTGGGCGGGCGTTGGCGTTGTTGCGCCGGCGTTTGGCGTTGTTGCGTCTCCGGTTGTTAGATGATTTGTCTCCCTGGGCAGACTGCTTTGTGTCGGTGTTGGCGGCGTCCCCATTGCGGTTTTGACCTCGGTTGTTGTTGCGTTTCCGGTTGTTGTTACGTTTCCGGTTGCGTTTTCCCTGTCCCTCTTGCTGGTTGTCGTCGCCACCGTTTGACTGGTTGTTGCGTGGACCGTCGTTGTTGCGGCTGCGGTTGCGCTGCTTGGTTTTCTTGTGGGCAGTTTCATTCCGGTCGTTGCGCCGGCGCTTCTTGGCCGATGTGCGTCCGGGCTTGCGGGAGGTGACGTACTCCGGTCCCTCTTTCATGCCTTCGGGCAGCGGGTTCTTTTGAATATCCTTGTCGAGGAATTTCTCTATCTTGTGGAAGGCAAACATATCGTCTTCGTTGACCAGCGTGATGGCAACGCCGTCTCGGTCGGCACGGGCCGTGCGGCCGATGCGGTGTACATAGTCCTCAGAGTCGCGCGGCACATCATAGTTGATGACCATGGCGATATCGTCGATGTCGATGCCACGAGCCAAAATGTCGGTAGCGACGAGCACGTCGATCTTTCCGCTCTTAAACTTGAACATCATGTCGTCGCGCTGCGCTTGGTCGAGGTCTGAGTGCATCTCTCCACAGTTAATCTTGAGCTGGGTGAGTGCTTGGTTGATTTGTTTTACCTTCTGTTTGCTGCCCGAGAAGATGATGACGCGCTTCAGATCGCCAGCCTTGAAGATATGTTTGATGATTTCGATCTTCTGGGTGGTGTAGCAGATGTAGGCACTCTGCTTGATTTTTTCGGCGGGTTTGCTCACGGCGAGCTTCACCTCGACGGGATTCTTCAGCAGTTTCTGGGCCATCTTTTCTATGTCATTGGGCATCGTGGCCGAGAACATGATGGTCTGGCACGACTTCGGCAACCGTGAAGCGATGTTCATAATGTCTTCTGAAAATCCCATGTCGAGCATACGGTCGGCCTCGTCGAGGACGAAGAAGTCCACTTTGCTCAGGTCGATGTTGCCCATCGTGATATGCGAAATGAGACGGCCGGGCGTGGCGATGATGACGTCGGCGCCCAGTCTCATGCTTTTCATCTCCTGGTCGTAGCGGTTGCCGTCGTTGCCGCCGTATACGGCAACGCTCGATACATCGCTCAAGTGATAGGCAAAACCCTGCATGGCCTGGTCTATCTGCTGTGCCAGTTCGCGTGTCGGCGACATGATGACGCAGTTCACTTTGTCTTTGGGATAGCCGCCATTGTCGAGCATCGAGAGGATGGGCAGCAGATAGGCAGCGGTCTTTCCGGTACCCGTCTGGGCTACGCCTAAGAGGTCGCGTCCCTTGAGGATTTCAGGTATGCATTTTTCTTGAACGGGGGTACACTCCTCGAAATTCATATCATAAAGTGCATCGAGGATGTTGTCGTTTAAATCTAATTCTTCAAATTTCATAATTACATTAATTTTTTTAGCGTTCCCCGACGTGACTTTGCTTTTTTCTCCTGTCAGGGAATAATAGCCCCCTTGATGATTGTTGCCCGTTTGGATTCCCGTTTCGGTCGGAGGGGGCGGTGGATTTCTGCCTTAGCTTGGGGCGTGCCTATAGCAGGCGAACGCGATAATGGCAAACACGATGTTGGGAATCCACGCTGCCAGTATCGGGGGGAAGTCGGCGTTGATGGCAAACGTGGCCGACACCGTTTGCATCATGATATAGGCAAAGCTGAGGGCCAGGCCGATGCCGAGATACATTCCCATGCCTCCTTTACGCTTTCGGGAGGACAGTGATGCGCCGATGATGGTGAGGATGAACGACGCGAAGGATGAGGCGATGCGCTTGTGATACTCCACCTGATACTGCACCACGTTGGCCGAGCCTCGGTCTATCTGCTTGGAGATGTAGTCTCTAAGCTCCGGCGAGGTGAAGGTTTCCTGCTGACCCTTGGAATAGACGAGGTCGGTGGGCTCCATCATGATGAGCGAATCTCGCTCCGTCCCACTGGTGATGTGCTCGCGCAGGCCTTTCAGCTGGCGTATTTTCCAGTTGCGGAGCTTCCAGTGATACTTTGAATCGGAGATGGTGTCGTATTGCACCTCCATTGCGGTGAGGTGGGAAACGAGTTTCTTGTTCTCGAATTTGTCGAGACAAAAGCCGTATCCCTTCTTCATGGTGTTGTCGTAATGCTGGATGTAGGCGATGACGCCGCGCCCCACTTGCAGCTGTACATTCTCGGCCGAAGTGTTTTTCCGCTTGTTCTTGTACATGGTCTCGAAGTTCTGTCTGATTACCGTTCCGTGCGGAATGACGTAGGCAGAGAGGTAATAGGAGAGCCCGGCGAGCAGCACGCACGATATCATGTAGGGCCGCAGGATGCGCTTGAACGAGATTCCGGCGGATAGCAGGGCGATGAATTCAGAGTTCCCCGCCATCTTCGAAGTGAAGAAAATCACCGCGATGAAGACAAACAACGCACTGAAAAGATTGGCGAAATAGGGCACGAAGTTGGCGTAATAGTCGAATACGATGGCTTCCAGCGGCGCATGGTATTGCGAGAATTTCGCCAGATTCTCATTCACGTCGAATACAATTGAAATCGAGATGATGAGCGCAATAGAGAAGAAATAGGTACCGATGAACTTTTTGATGATGTACCAGTCGATGCGTTTGATGTATCGACTGGGATTGAGAATCTTGAGAAAGTCAAGTTTTTCGGCCATCCATCCCAACGCTTTCTGCAGACCCTTGGTGTGTCGGTCTATCCACTTCAAGAAGCGATACAGCCACAGCAACGGACGGCGGATTAGCCGTCTTATCCTATTGGGGCTATTGTGCTTGGGGGATGTGCTGTTGCTTTTCATTGCAAATCATTCAAAATAACGTTCACCAATGTCAGATGCGTTGCCCCAGTTGGTCGATGATGGAGCGTTTCCATGGCACGAAATCGCCCTGTTCGATGTGTTGGCGGGCATCGGTGACCAACCGGAGATAGAATGCGAGGTTGTGGATGCTGGCTATCTGCATGGCCAGTAGCTCTCCGGCCTTGAACAAATGGTGCAGATAGGCCTTGGTGTACGTGCGGTCAACGTCGCATCCGTCGGCATCAATAGGTGAGAAATCGGCCTCCCATTTCTTGTTGCGCATATTCATCGTACCATTGTAGGTGAACAGCATCGCGTTGCGCCCGTTGCGGGTGGGCATCACGCAATCGAACATGTCTACGCCGCGTTCGATGGCTTCGAGAATGTTTTGGGGCGTCCCGACTCCCATGAGATAGCGGGGCTTGTCCTTGGGAAGGATGTCGTTCACTACCTCAATCATCTCGTACATCACCTCCGTCGGCTCGCCTACGGCCAGCCCGCCGATAGCGTTACCGTCGGCTCCTTTGTCGGCCACGAATTTCGCGGCTTCCCGCCTCAGGTCCTTATAGGTGCAACCCTGCACGATGGGGAACAGCGATTGTCGGTAGCCGTAGAGCGGCTCGGTCTCGCTGAAACGCTTGATGCATCGGTCGAGCCATCGCTCAGTGAGCGCCAGGGAGTTTTTGGCATAGTTGTAATCGCTCTGTCCCGGCGGACATTCATCAAAGGCCATCATGATGTCGGCGCCGATAACGCGCTGAGTGTCCATCACGTTTTCAGGCGTAAAGAAATGCTTGGAGCCGTCGATGTGCGAACGAAACTCGCATCCCTCTTCCCTCAGCTTGCGGATTCCTGTCAACGAGAACACTTGAAAACCGCCGCTGTCGGTCAGTATGGGGCGTTCCCAGCCGTTGAAACCGTGCAGTCCTTTTGCTTTCTGCAGGATGTCGAGACCCGGCCGTAGGTACAGGTGGTAGGTGTTGCCCAGTATGATTTGTGCACCCACCTGGTGCCGAAGCTCCTCAAAATGCACTCCTTTCACGCTGCCGCAGGTACCTACGGGCATGAAGATAGGCGTCTTGATTTGTCCGTGATCGGTCGTAATCAGACCAGTACGGGCATCGCTGCAGGGGTCGGTATGTTGCAATTCGAATGTCATGGATAATCTTTGCGTCTCCTTATTTCTTCTTGTCGACTATGTTCTTATTCTTCGTGTTTCCCTATTTCTTTTTGTCGACTTCGCTCTTGTTGAGTGCCGTCTCGTGGATGGTGAGGTCCATGGGATGATCCACCAGTTCGTCGGTGAGGGCAAAATCCCACACGTCCTGTACGTTTTCCACATAATGGAACTCCACTCCCTTGCGGTATTTCTCGGGAATTTCCTCGATATCCTTGCGGTTGTCCTTACACATCATAATGTCTGTGATGCCGGCCCGCTTGGCGGCGAGTATTTTCTCCTTGATGCCGCCCACCGGAAGCACCTTACCGCGAAGCGTGATTTCTCCCGTCATGGCAGTGTTCTTGCGCACCTTGCGCTGCGTAATGGCGGAAGCAATCGACGTGGCGATGGTGATGCCCGCCGACGGTCCGTCTTTCGGAGTGGCTCCTTCGGGCACATGGATGTGTATGTTCCAGTTGTCAAAGATGCGCGAATCCACATTCAGATATTCACCATGCGCCTTGACGTATTGCAGGGCGATAACGGCGCTTTCCTTCATCACGTCTCCCAGGTTACCTGTCAGCGTGAGTTTGCCGGCCTTGCCCTTGGAGAGCGATGTCTCAATAAACAGTATCTCACCACCCACGCTGGTCCATGCCAATCCGGTCACTACGCCGGCATAGTCGTTGCCCTGGTAGATGTCGCGGTAGAAGGGCGGGTTGCCCAGCAGGTCTTCTATCTCTGAAGGGGTGATGTTTGTGGTGACGAGTTTGCCGTCCATAGCCTTGCGGAAGGCCATCTTGCGGAGAGCCTTGTTGATTTGCTTTTCCAGCTGGCGCACACCGCTTTCACGTGTGTAT
The DNA here is from genome assembly GCA_050946435.1 of Prevotella sp. GTDB lineage: Bacteria > Bacteroidota > Bacteroidia > Bacteroidales > Bacteroidaceae > Prevotella. Next base: position 65,443 of record JBMNUU010000016.1, on the reverse strand, counting down.
TGCTCAATGATTTTCTCGAGTGCGGTTTTGTAGAACTTTATCTTAGGCTCGTTCTTGTCGAGTCCCGTGTTCTCCAGTTCGCGTGGAATGAGGTGGCGACGCGCTATTTCTATTTTCTCCTCGGTGATATATCCCGACACCTCGATGATTTCCATACGGTCGAGCAATGGGCGTGGAATGGTGTTTAGGTCGTTGGCCGTAGCGATGAAAAGTGTCTTCGAAAGGTCGAAATCCACGTCGAGGAAGTTGTCGTGGAACGCATTGTTCTGCTCGGGGTCGAGCACTTCGAGCAGTGCCGACGACGGGTCACCGTTAATGGTGTTCTGCGTCACCTTATCTATCTCGTCAAGAATGAACACGGGATTTGCCGAGCCGGCCTTCTGGATGTTTTTGATGATGCGTCCGGGCATGGCTCCCACGTAGGTGCGCCGATGTCCGCGAATCTCGCTCTCATCGTGCAGTCCACCCAACGACATACGCACATATTTGCGCTTCATGGCGTCGGCGATGCTCTTGCCTAATGACGTTTTGCCCACTCCCGGAGGTCCGTACAGGCAGATAATCGGCGATTTCAGGTCGCCGCGCAGCTGCAACACGGCCAGATATTCCAGGATGCGCTCCTTCACTTTCTCCATGCCGTAGTGGTCTTTGTCCAGCTTTCGCTGCGCCCGCTTTAGGTCGGTGTTGTCTTTGGTGTACACGCCCCAGGGCAGAGCCACCATTTGCTGCAGGTAGTTCAGCTGTACACTGTATTCCGGGCCCTGCGGGTTGAGCATATCGAGCTTGTCCAGTTCCTTGTAGAACGTCTTGCCCACTTCCTCGGGCCATTTCATGCCCTTGGCCTTCTCTTGCAGTTCCCGCTTTTCGGGCGAGCCCTCAGTGCCTCCGAGTTCCTCCTTGATGTTTTTCATCTGCTGCTGCAGGAAGTATTCTTTCTGCTGCTCGTCGAGGTCCTCGCGTGTCTTCTGATGAATTTGTTTCTTCAGCTGTTGCAGCTGAATCTCGCGGTTTTCTATTTTCAGGAGCTCGATAATCCTGTCCTTCAGATTGTCAAGTTCCAGCAGCTTCATCTTGTCTTTCACCGCCAACGGCAGGTTGGTGCAAACAAAGTTGGTGAACATGACGTTGTTGGTGAGATTCTTGATGGTCATCAATATGTCGTCAGGAATCTCGTCGCTGCTCTTGATAAGCTCCTCAGTGGTGAGGCGCAGGTCATCGGTCAGCGTGTTGTACTCGTTGTCGTCGTCTGCCGGAAATTCTTCCTGCACGGCCTTGACAATGCCCTTGTAGTAGGGCTTGGTAGCCGTGATTTTCTCCAATCGACATTTACCCATCGACTGGAAGATGGCTGTCACGTTATCGGGTGAAGGCATCTCGATGATGCGCACCAATCGGGCATATACACCGTGTTGGTACAATTCGTTATCACCGGGAACGTCCACGTCGGAGTTCTTCTGGCAGAATATGGCGCAGATGTTGTCTTTCTGACTTCTGCTGAGCTTCTTGGCGAGGTTCATGCTTGCCCTGCGCCCTATCAGGATGGGTACCAGCACGCCGGGGAAAAGCACCATGTTGCGTGTAGCGAGCACGGGTATCTCTTCGGGTGCCGGGGTGTTCATCAGCTCGGTAATATCTCCGTTGAAATCAGCAAACATCTGGATGGATGTATTTTGTTTTTTACTCATTGTTATGTCCTGAACGTTTTTGAAAGTGAAAATGACTTTGTGTTCGTTCTATTTTATATTATCGTGCAAAGGTACGAATAATATTGGACAAACTCATGACCTATATCTATAAAAAATGTTGGACGCCAATGAGTAAAGGCGATTATGGTATCAACCGGCAAGCACAAATTGGCATCATTCCGTTGCAAAACACACGTTTTGGTGTTTTATTTTTTGTTTTCGTTTTACGATTCATGACCCGGCACAGTCACTCATAGCTGGGAATCATCCAGTTTTTGATAAAGTGATTGAGGGGCCAAGGCCGAGCCGAGAGTGTATGGCGCGGTCAATGATGAAAGACAGGCGTACTTCCAAGCGTTATGTCCAACACGCCACCCTTGCCCAAATCCTTGTGCAGGATAACGGGCTTGGTCAGGGATTTACCGTTCAGTGTGGCCGACTGGATGTAGAAATTGGCCGCATCATTATTGTGTGTGCGGATGACAAACGTTTTGCCCTGATAATAGCGTGGGTCGAGGGTGATGGTGACTTCATCGAAAATGGGGCTGGTCAGCTCATATTGCGGCACCATACTGTTGGTACCCTGCAGACTGAAGAGTCCTATGCCCATCAGGGCGCTCGTGCCACCCATTTGCCCTTGATCTTCATCATGACCGCCATAGCCGCAATCGGGCGTCACGCCCCCATAGGCTTGTTCTTTCACCTTTCTCACCCAGTATTGCGACAACCAAGGCTTGCCCAGGAAGTTGAACACGTGGGCATTGGAGAGACCCGGTTGATTGGCATAACTGACATAGCCACTGCCATAACCGAAGACAAAATCGTCTTTTTCCGATTGCTCGAAGGCGTAGTTCAGCATCTCGCACATCTTGTCATAGCCGCCCATCAGTTTCGCCAGACGCGGCAGGTCGTGCGACAGCGACCAGGTGGCTTGCCAGGCATTGGCCTCTATCCAGCCCCATCCGCTCAAGGGGTCGTTGTGCAGCCAGTTACCTTTGTCGTCCTTGGGCATGACGAGGTTCACTTCCTTGTTGAACAAAGCCGTCCAGCCGTGCGAGCGCCGGTCATAGTAGGCCGCGTCTTTCTTCTTCCCCATCCGCCGGGCCATCTGCCCAAGCGACCAATCCTGAAAGGCGGCTTCTACCGTCGTACCGGCATTGCCGGGCACGTAGCCGTGCTCGATGTAATAGCCGATTTCCTCCTTACCACCCAACATTCCCCCGGGTTTGTGATTGCGTACCATAGCTTGGTAGGCTTTCTCCGCGTTCACTTTGGTGAGCATATCTTTCTGATAGGCACTCACGATGAGGTTGGTGGCTGGGCACCCGTCCATAATGTAGGAGTAGCCTCCGGCATTGGGCCCACGGGGCAGCAGACCGCCGTTGTCAGCATATTGCACGAGACAGGCGGCCATGTCGTCGAGCACCTCGGGCCATGCCAGTCCCCAGATGATGTTTAGATTCCACTGCGAGAGCCAGAAGGAGTCAGAGTTGTACATGTGGTGACGGGGCTTGCCGTCTCTGCTTTTGGCGAGCGACCGCACGTTGAACTTAGCCCCTATGACATGGTTGCCCCGGCGCTCTCCTCCTTGGGTGTAGTCGGGGTAGTCGCCGGAGGCATCGTCTATCTTGTGACGGCCCAACAGCACGTGCCAAAGGTCGGTGTAGAATTTCATGCGCTGGGCTGCCGTGCCCCCTTTCACGTCAATGCGTCCTAACCAGTCGTTCCACTCCGTCTGCGCCCGATGGCGTACGGCGTCGAAGTCCCAGCCTGCCGCATCCGTGTCTGTCTTCATATTGTTGCGGGCATTGGCAATGCTCGTGTACGAAATGCTGAATTTCACCTGCACCTCTTCTCCGGCTTCAACGGGATAAATAGCACTCACTCCGGCAGCCGGCGCATCATAATAGGTGAAGTCATTGTCATGGCGTTTGGATTTTTCTTTCATGCCCCGATGTGTCTTCACGTCTTTCAGTATGGTCTTGTCGTTCCACGCATCCAGCCGGCTGAAAGGCTTGTCAAACTGCATGACAAAGAATACGCGCACATCCTCCGGACCGCCCCAGAAACGCCCCGTCGTGTTGAAAGAGCCTTCCAGTTCGGTGTTGCTCACACGCCGCACCTCGCAGTCGTTCATTGTCGTGGTCGACACATATCCGCCCAGACTGACCAATAGGTTGGCCATATCCTTGCGGGTGAACCGCATCCGATACATACTCACGCGGTCTGTGGCGGTCTGCTCCACCCAAACACCGTAGCGATCAAGATATACGCGATGATAGCCGGGCTGCACCACCTCACTGTCGTGCGAGAACGGCGACTTCCATGCCTGTTCGCCGTGCCAGGGCTTCACGGGCCCGGTGGTCGGCATGAAGTCGAGCCCCGACATCATCCAGGCATGAATTTGGGGAAACCCTAAAATTTCGAGCGAATTGTAGTTATAGCCGCCCCCTCCCTGGTTTTTGTTGCGAGTGAGCGGTGCGGCCGAAATCATGCCAAAAGGCTGGCTTCCCGTGACAAAAAAGAAGTATCGTCCGCGGGCCGTCTCAATGTAGGGGTTGCATGTGCTCACATAGTCCACGTCCTTATCGTTGATGGATGGAAACACCTCTATCTCCGACAGTCCGAGATTGGAACCGTTGCCATCGGTAATGACAAACTTCACCCAATCTGTCTGCCGCTCGTCAAATTCCACGGCGCGAGCTTGCCCGTTGTTGGGAATCATCGTCACCTTTACTTTCGAGCCGTCGCTGAACATCAATGTGCCGGCGGCCGTGTGCGAGCCGTACGATGGCAGGTCATAAAGCACAATCCTATTAATAATATGCGGTTTGTCCCATGTTAGCTGAATCCATGGGAACTCGGTCTCGCCCCAGGTCGTTTCCTGGTTGGCCGACACCCATTCGCCTTTGCCCTCAATGCTGATCAGCCCGTCGATGGCCTTCAGCCCGTTATGGCTTGCATCCTTGTCCGACGAAGTCTGCACCCGGGCCAGTGGTGCAATGTTGTTTGTGGTGGCCCGACTGCTCTGTGAAGAGCATATCACGAGAAGAAGAAAGGAAAGCAGCTGTTTGACATTCATGTTTGATAGTAACTTTATAAATTTTTCTGTTTGTAAAGTTACATAAATTATTTCTTTAGTCCCAATAGAAATTGCATAAAAAATAAGCCAAATGTGCTCGGTCGTCACTATTTTTGTTCCGAATTGACACTGAGTAGTTTTCAACGTAATACTACTGCGAAATGATACAAAAAATTGGGAGAAGCGGAAGATTCTTCATGATAAAGCAGAATAACTTCAAATTTAAGTCTATCTTTGCATTACCTTTATTCAAAGATATTGGTCATTAAGTCATTTTTCATATACAACCTTTCAACATGACGCAAGGATTTTATTCAAATGCCAAACGCCCGCTACGCAAGACAAGTGTTATCTTGCTTATTGTGCTGGGCCTGTTCACCTTCTTTGTCAACCTCGAGCAGCTTCCGTCAGATATCATGGAAATGCGCAATCTCGTTACTGCGCGTGAAATAGTGCATGACGGCAACTGGCTTGTGCCCACGATGAACGGGGAGCTGCGTTTGCAGAAACCGCCATTGCCCACATGGGTGGCCGGGGCCGTCGAGACCGTCAGTCCGGACAATCTGGGTTTGCAGCGTGCGGCTGCGGGAGTCATGGGGTCGCTTTGGGTGCTGTTCCTGTTTCTCACGGTTAGGAAGCTGTCTAAAGACGACGACCTACCTGTCGTCACGGCCGTTGTTTTCATGACTTGCTACAATTTGGTGTTGATGGGCCGCTCGGCCACATGGGACATCTATTGTCATTCCTGGATGATGGGCGCCATCTATTTTCTTACTTGCGGTCTGCTCGAACAGCGACGTGAATGGTTGCATTTCATGGTGGCTGGCCTATTGCTCGGCCTGTCTTTCCTGAGCAAGGGACCGGTTTCTTTCTATGCCCTGCTGTTGCCCTATTTACTGGTCTTTGGCTTCATGGCCAGGCCTCGACTGAAAGGAAAATGGGCACCGATTGCAGTGATGATACTTCTCATGCTCGTCGTTGGCGGATGGTGGTATGTTTATCTGCTGGTGAAACATCCTGCCGAGATGTCACAGGTGATTCATGTGGAGACCGGGGCGTGGTCCAATCATAATGTGCGGCCCTGGTACTACTATTGGCAATTCTTCCTGGAGATGGGAGCATGGGCTGTTCTGATGTTAGCGGCCCTGGCTTACCCCTATTGGGTCAAGCGACTGAAACTCAGCCGGGAGTATATCCTAAGTTTTGGCTGGGCCATCGGCGTATTGGTGCTGCTGTCGCTTATGCCCGAGAAGAAGACCCGCTATTTGCTGCCCATGTTGGCACCGAGTGCCATGTTGGTGGCCTGTCTGGTGGTCCATTTCAAACAAGGTGTGGTTATGGACCGATTCAGCAAATTCTTGTTCCGTTTCAATGGGGCGGTGATTGCTCTGGTTGTGCTGACCGTTGTGGGGTTGCTGTTTTTCTATGTCCTCCCCCGCCACATGCTGTCACAGGGCACCGCCATTGTGGTGAGCATCCTGCTGTTGGGCATCCTCGTGTGGATAGTCAGAGCCGTACATGATTATCGTCCCATGAAGTTTATCGGCGGCATCGCTTCTATCTTCGTCGTGGCTGAGGTTTTCCTATTGTCAGCCATCGGCAACGTTTTTGGTAATCCCGATGCTCACAGTATCAGTCTCATCAACCAAGACAAGCGCATGGACGGCATCTCGCTTTATTATCCGGAACAGGAGGCGCTTCGCATAGAGATGGTTTATCAGGCCCATCGCAAGATTTTGCCACTCGCTGTGGAAGACTCTGTGGCACTTTCTCGGGTGCTGCCTTGTGCCATCGTTTCGCAGAAGCCCATTGCCGAAGTTGTGCCGGCGACTGTGCTGGCTGGGGTAGACACGGTATCCATCGGTTTCTTTGATGATAATAAGCACCCTAAGACCGACAAACACTATTCGGATGTGTTTTTAAACCATGTGACGTTGCTGACAACCAAAAAGTAAAGGCGGCACCTCTTTTTCTCTATCTCTAAATACCCTCGCGGGCAATATTCATGTCAACAGGATTTACATTCAAGCAGTTCACTGTGCATCACGACCGTACCGCCATGAAGGTGGGCACCGACGGGGTACTGCTCGGCGCATGGGCGCGTGGAGGACGACGGATGCTCGACATCGGGTCGGGCACAGGACTCATCTCGCTGATGCTCGCCCAGCGATACGCCAATGCGTGGATTGACGGGGTAGAAGTGGATGGCGAAGCAGTGGTCCAGTCGCGCGAAAACGTGGCCGCTTCTCCGTTTGCCGACCGCATTGCGATACACGAGACGGCCTTTCAACATTTCTCTCCGCAGGCACCCTATGATGCCATCGTGAGCAATCCCCCTTTCTTCCTGAATGGTCTGAAAAACCCTGACAATAGTCGTGCTGGGGCGCGCCATGCCGATCCTCTGTTTTTCAAAGCGTTCTTTCGTTTTTCCAAGCAGTGGCTTTCTGCTGAGGGCGAGGTGAGTCTCATCATTCCCTCGGAGCATTACGAGGCCATTTCTGCTGAGGCTTATCTCTTGGGATTCTTGCTGAGCAGACGGGTGTGGGTCAGGTCGACTCCCCGTAAACCTGTGGAGCGGTGTCTGCTGGCCTTTTCGAAGCGCCGCCCGGGGATGCCGGAGGAGCGAGAGGTTTGTCTCATGGACAAAGGGGGCAAAAAAAGTGAGTGGTATAGGAAAATGACCGATGAATTCTTTGTAATTCACAATTCATAATTTACAATTCACAATTTTGGCTGGCGCATTAAATAATTCACAATTCATAATTTTCAATTCACAATTTTATCTGGCGCATTGAAAGGATGTACGGGGTGTGCGTCCGCCAAAATCCGCCTCGTCTGATAGGTCCGACAAGTCCGACAGGACCGACATGAACAGCAAGTTGTGGAAAGTCGAGTGTTTTTACAGACGTAGCGACTTTATATTGGTAAGAACTATTGCTTGAATACTCATGAAAAGGTGAGGGGAATACGATCTCTCCCTTCCTTTTCTCTGTCAAGAAAACTTCACCAAAATGGTGCTGTGGATTTTCCTGTTTTAGAAACGAAATATTCGTTTTTGGCAGACTATACTTCAACAATCGTCCGTTACTGCGTCTTCGATTTTGCGGTTAGGCTCTATCGGGTCGACGTTTAAAGCTCAACGGCAACACCAAAAGAGTGTAACGGCATTGCCGCTGAGCCCAAAACGGTTTGCCGTTAGGCCTTCACGGCCGAAGAATAAACGTGGAAGGAATGGTGTCTTTTGTCTTGACGGCTGTAAGACTAAGACTGTCAGGAGATTACAAGAAACGCCCCATTTTCGCGTATTTCAAAACAACCATCGCGTGATTTGAAATACGCCCGTATTTTGAAGCGCTTTGTCAGTATTTTTACAGTGTTATTTTTACGAAATGATGCGCAAGGTAAGAATGTACGACTTGGCGAACTGGCCTAACTGGTCTGACTTGACTGATAGTGATAGGTTTGGCAAGTCCGATAAGTCTGCCGGCCGAATCGCTAAATGTTGGGCAGGCGCTTTTCTATTTTCTTCTGGATGAGTTTGGTAAGGGCCAGTCCGCGTTGTGTCTGCTTGGCGATTTCCGAGCGTATGTTGTTTATTTCGTTGAACAGGTCGGCTGCGGCGTTCTGTATGGCGTTTGGCCTGCGCATGCTCTTGTCGCCGTCAGGGTTGACGATGATGCGGATGCCCTTTTCCTCGATGTGCACGTCGATATCGGTGCCAGACATTGTGGGGTCGCCATCATAATGGATGACGCCCGGCTGCGAACGGCGTATGTGTAACCGTTTGGTTTTGAAGGTCTTGATTTTGGAATTTTTGTTGAGCGTCTTGCTGAACATATCGATGGCAATCTGCGGCGCTTCGATGACATCGAAAGGCTCCATGATGATAACGTCCATCAGTCCGTCGCTCATTGATGCTTGAGGAGCAATGTAGGCGTTGTTGCCGTATTGCGAGGCATTGGCACACGAAATGAGGAATGCCTTGTGATGGGTGGTATCGTTGTCCTCGGTGATCTCATAGGTGTGGGGTTTGTATCTGGCCCCCTCTTCGAGTACTTTCTGAATATAGGTTATTGGACCGCGCTTGCCCGTCTCGGCAAACTTCAGGCTTACGAAAGCGTCAAACCCCATGCCGCAGGTGCAGAAAAACGGATGATCGTTGATTACGCCGTAGTCGAGCTCGTGAATCTCGCAGCGATTGATGATCTCCACGCTCTTTTTGATGTTGAGCGGTATCATGAGATGGCGTGCCAGTCCGTTGCCCGAGCCATAGGGGATGATGCCCATAGCCGTCCGAGTGTGCACGATGCCACTGCCCACCTCGTTGACCGTGCCGTCGCCACCTACAGCTACGACAACGTCGACCCCGCGCTTGGCGGCATCTTCAGCCATCGCCTTGGCATGGCCGGCATAGTCGGTAATCTTGATCTCGTAGTCGAAATTCTCTTTATCGACATATTGCGCTATCATTTCGGGAATACGGTCTTTGCTCGATGTTCCTGAAATGGGATTGATGATGAAAAGTATTGTCTTTTTCATACCATCGTAACTTCTGATTACAAATTTAATGAATTTATAATGATTAACGGGTGAAAATAGCTTCTTATTTTCTTAAAAACGATGTTTTATCGCTTTTTTGCACGTCATATAACATCTTTTTTGTATCTTTGCAGCCTATATTTATAACATGGTAGAAATTTCTACACCTATTATTTAAAATGGGACAATTACAGGAAAAGTTTAAAAGCTATCGTTTGCCTCAGCACTACATGGAGGTTGGCGTATATCCCTATTTTAGAGAAATCACGAGTAAACAAGGTCCTGAAGTTACAATGGCTGGACATCGCGTTTTGATGTTCGGGAGCAATGCCTACACCGGCTTGACGGGCGACGAGCGCGTCATCGAGGCTGGTAGAAGGGCTCTGGAAAAATACGGGTCGGGCTGTGCAGGCAGCCGTTTTCTCAACGGCACGCTGGATATTCACGTGCGCTTGGAAAAGGAATTGGCAACTTTTGTACATAAGGATGATGCGCTGTGTTTCCCTACGGGTTTTACGGTGAATTCCGGAGTGATACCTGCGGTTGTAGGACGGGGCGACTACGTCATTTGTGACGACCGTGACCACGCCTCTATCGTAGACGGGCGTCGGTTGAGCTTCGCCACGCAGCTGCGTTTCAAGCACAACGATATGCAGGATTTGGAGCGTGTGCTCCAGAAGCTGCCTCACGAGGCCATCAAACTGATTGTGGTCGACGGGGTGTTCTCCATGGAGGGCGACCTTTGTAAGTTGCCCGAGATCGTGGAGTTGAAACACAAATACAACTGTTCGATTATGGTCGACGAGGCTCATGGACTGGGCGTGTTTGGCGAGCAGGGCAGGGGTGTGTGTCATCATTTCGGACTGCATGATGAGGTAGACCTCATCATGGGAACATTCTCTAAGAGTCTGGCGTCTATAGGCGGATTCATCGCTTCTGATGCTGACACCATCAACTATCTGCGCCATACGAGCCGCACCTATATATTCTCGGCCAGCGACACGCCGGCTGCTACGGCTGCGGCTTTAGAGGCATTGCACATTATTCAGCACGAGCCTGAGCGCATCCAGCACTTGTGGGACGTGACAAACTATGCACTGAAGCGCTTCCGTGAGGAGGGCTTCGAGATTGGTGAGACCGAGAGTCCCATCATCCCGTTGTATGTGCGCGATATAGACAAGACCTTCCTCGTGACCCGACTGGCTTTCGAGGCGGGCGTGTTTATCAATCCCGTGATTCCGCCGGCTTGTGCGCCGAAGGACACATTGGTTCGCTTCGCGCTCATGGCCACACACACGGAGGAACACGTGGAGCGGGGAGTACAAGTGTTGAAGAAGATTTTTGTTGACCAGGGTATCATTTAACTGGTAGCTGGCAACACTAAAACAAGCGCATCTCATGACTGGTCATGAGATGCGCTTGTCGTATATATCGATGTGGAATGTGATGCTACAGCAACGCACGGACAAGTTTGCGGCACCGATAGGGCACCGCCGTCTGATGTGACGACAAAAGGGGTAGAACTTTATTCGTTGGTATAAAGCCAAATAACGGCGAGAATGATGATGATTGAAAGAATGCACCCTATGGTAAACAAGACATTGGAAAATATCTTAGTTCTCCTTTGGGACTTCATTTGCCGGTGGCGAAACATATCGGATTGGTCCCTATGATGGTGATGATGGTGGTGATGGTGATGTATCCTTTCTTGAGTCATATTTGTATTTTGGTAGTTTTAAAAAATTATAATCGCCAAAGGTACAAAAATATATAGGACCAGAAAGTTTCTTTTAGCCTTTTTTAAGAAAATAACGCCAGCGGAGATACCGGGTTATAGCAAGTCCGGCGTTGCATCGTGAAAGGGGTTGAAGGGAATTTATGTCTGAGCTGTGACCGCCCCGTCCGTTCCGAGTTCTCCGCTATATATAGGGGAGCACTGCCAATTGTGGCGTGCTGGTATAGCTAGGGTGGGGCGATGTCGCAATCACGGCATTACTTCCCGCCCTTGTTGCCTTCGAGTCTCTTGATGAATGTAAGCTTCTTGGGGAGCTTCACCCATTTCCGATTTCTGGCAATCTTCAGCGTGCTGCCTTCTCTTTGTTTCAGCACAAAGGTGGAATCATTTTGGCGTGTAAACGTGGCTTTAAGATCTTCACTGCCGTAATCGTTGATGATGTCGAGGGAGAGCGTGGAGGTATCGGTAATCTCAGAATCGGTAAAAAGCCATTTGCGGGAGTCCTTGTGGTCGCCGAGAAATCCCGGAAGTTCGCCGTAGATTTCCTGGTAGGGCACTACAATGTTGTTTTGATAGGCATTCAGACGAATGTAGATGCTGTATTCTCGGTTGAGAAAATATCCCTTAAACGTCGTGGAATCGGGCGTGGAGACCGGTCGTTGGGCCGAGGCACAGACAGAAAGCAGCAGTATGACAATTCCTATAATTGTTTTTTTCATAATGGTATGATAACTTGTTGAGTGATGCAAAGTTAATGTTTTATATCAAGAAGAAGCGTGTTTTCGCTAAAATATAGCGTTGTTTGTTTGGGCTTTGTAATATTTATAATTAACTTTGCATACAAACACCTGAATGATTATGACAACAGAAATGCTGTTCCCTGATTATATTTTTGAGTCGAGTTGGGAAGTCTGCAACAAGGTAGGAGGTATATATGCTGTCTTGTCAACGCGAGCAAAAACGTTACAGGATAAGATAAGAGACCATGTTATTTTCATTGGTCCGGATTGTTGGCAAGACCGTGAATGTATATATTTCAAGGAGGAGCCTAAGCTTTTCGACAGTTGGAGAAAGCAAGCTTTGGAGCAAGGTCTCCATATAAAAATCGGCAGATGGGATATTCCGGGACAGCCCATCGCCATACTCGTGGATTTCAGCCCTTTTTTTGCTAAGAAAGACGCCATCTACACCGAGCTGTGGAACAGCTTTCAGGTGGATAGTCTCCATGCTTATGGCGACTACGACGAGGCCTCGATGTTCTCGTATGCGGCCGGCCTGGTGGTGGAGAGTTTCTACCGATTTTATCTTGACGATTCACAGAAAGTAGTGTATCACGGCAACGAATGGATGACGGGACTGGGGCTGCTGTATATCCGGAAAAACCTGCCTGAGGTGGCGACGATGTTCACAACCCATGCCACGAGCATTGGACGGAGCATTGCCGGCAACAACAAACCGCTCTACGACTATCTGACTGCCTACAACGGCGACCAGATGGCGGGCGAACTCAATATGCAGAGCAAGCACTCCATTGAGAAGCAAACGGCCCATCATGTGGATTGTTTCACGACTGTGAGCGACATTACCGCACGCGAATGTGCCGAATTGCTGGATAAGCCGGTGGATACTGTGCTGCCCAACGGCTTTGAAGATAACTTTGTGCCAAGAGGCGCTGTCTTCACGGCCAAGCGACGCAAGGCGCGCAAACGGCTGCTCGCCGTAGCCAACGCACTGTTGGGAACATCGCTCGATGACGACACGATGATTATTTCCACCAGTGGAAGATACGAGTTTCGCAACAAGGGAATAGACGTGTTCATTGAGGCGATGAAACGTTTGAACCACGACGACAACCTAAAGCGAAATGTCGTGGCTTTTATTGAAGTGCCCGGATGGGTGGCCGGCCCACGTCAGGACTTGCAGGAGCGACTGGCCTCGGGCAAATCGTTCGACAGTCCGCTGACAGCTCCCGTCGCTACCCATTGGCTGCACAACACTGACGAAGACCGCGTGGTGGGCATGATGCGGTATCTCAACATCTGCAACCGTAGGGAAGACAAGGTGAAAATCATCTTTGTGCCTTGCTACCTGACGGGCGACGATGGTATCATCAATATGCCCTATTACGATGTGATCATGGGCAACGATCTTTCGATTTTCCCCTCTTATTATGAGCCTTGGGGCTACACACCGTTGGAGTCAGTGGCTTTCAGGGTGCCCGCCATCACCACCGACCTGGCCGGATTCGGACTGTGGGTGAATGAAGAAGTAGGTCATGTGGGCGAGATAGAAGACGGGGTGAAGGTCATTCATCGCACGGATTACAACTATTCCGAAGTGGCTGACGCTGTCAAAGATACTATCGTGCGGTATTCCGCAATGAGTGCCCCACAAGTGAAGAAAGCTCGCGAAAAAGCGGGGAAACTCTCGAAAAAAGCTTTATGGAGTAAATTTATAGTCTATTACGAGCGTGCCTACGATATGGCGCTGAGGCGGAGAAGATAGTCCAACGCCGCCTCTCCGTTGCCACGGAGGGACATCCCCGTTTTTGCGTGTATGCGGGTTGTGCGTAATGCCTGCTACGAAAGGACCTTTCGGGGAAAAGATACAATGACAAATAATATTAAATAAATATATAGTTATGAAGATTAAAGCAAATTATAGCGATTCTCCCAAGTGGAAAGAACTGTCTATCAAGTCTCGACTCCCTGAGCAGTTGAACTGTTTGGATGAGATTGCCCACAATTTGTGGTGGTCATGGAATCATGATGCGCGTATCTTGTTTAAGAGTCTCGATGAGGAACTCTTTGAGGAAGTGGGACACAATCCTGTGATGCTTCTGGAGCGTTTGAGCTATGACCGCAAGGAGGCTATTGTGAAAGATCCTGCCCTGATGAAGAGGGTAGAAGACGTTTATGCATCTTTCCGTGCCTATATGGACGTGAAGCCGGATGCAAAACGCCCCTCTGTGGCCTACTTCTGCATGGAGTTTGGACTGAATCAGACGCTGAAGATTTATTCGGGCGGCCTCGGTATGTTGGCCGGTGACTATCTGAAAGAAGCGTCAGACTCCAATGTGGATATGTGTGCCGTAGGCTTTCTGTATCGTTATGGCTATTTCCGTCAGACCCTGTCTATGGACGGTCAGCAGCTTGCAGAGTATGATGCACAGAACTTCAATTCCCTGCCCATTGAGCGTGTGCTCGATGCCAACGGCAACCAGGTGGTCGTGGACGTGCCCTACATCAACTATCAGGTGCATGCTCTCGTATGGTGTGCCAACGTGGGACGCATCAAACTGTATCTGCTTGATACCGATAATGAGATGAACTCGGAATTCGACCGACCTATCACCCACGCCCTCTACGGCGGTGACTGGGAAAACCGTATGAAGCAGGAGATACTGCTCGGTATTGGCGGTATTCTCACATTGAAGAAGCTGGGTATCAAGAAAGATATCTACCACTGCAATGAGGGCCATGCCGCCCTTTGCAACCTGCAGCGGTTATGCGATTATATTGACGAAGGATTGACCTTTAACCAGGCTCTGGAGCTTGTGCGTGCATCATCGCTCTATACTGTGCACACACCTGTTCCTGCCGGTCATGACTATTTTGACGAAGCTCTCTTTGGTAAATATATGGGCAGCTATCCTGCTCGCCTGGGCATTTCCTGGGATGAGTTTATCGGCATGGGACGCCAGAATCCTAACAATCACGAGGAGAAATTCTGTATGAGTACGTTTGCCTGCAACACTTGTCAGGAAGTGAACGGGGTGAGCAAGTTGCACGGATGGGTGAGCCAGAAGATGTTCTCGCCTATATGGTCAGGTTATTTCCCCGAGGAAAATCACGTGGGCTATGTAACCAATGGTGTGCACTTCCCCACATGGGCCGCTACCGAATGGCGTAGGCTTTATGACAAATACTTCGATGCCAAATTCATGAGCGACCAGAGCAATGAGGAGATTTGGCATGGCATCTACAATGTTCCTGATGAGGAAATATGGGAAACACGACTGGCCCTGAAGCAGAAACTCGTGAAATACATTCGCGAAAAGTTCACACAGTCATGGCTGCGCAACCAGGGTGACCCGGCTCGTGTGATGTCGCTGCTCGAGAGAATCAATCCGAACGCACTGATGATAGGCTTCTGCCGTCGATTCGCGACTTATAAGCGCGCTCATCTGCTGTTTACGGACCTTGAACGCCTGAACGCCATCGTGAACAATCCCGATCATCCGGTAATCTTCCTCTTCTCAGGAAAGGCTCACCCTGCCGACGGAGCAGGACAGGGCTTGATCAAGCGCATCTATGAAATTAGCCAGCGCCCCGAGTTCCTGGGTAAGATTATCTTCCTTGAGGATTACGATATGCAGCTCGCCCGTCGTCTTGTTTCCGGTGTGGACATCTGGATGAATACGCCGACCCGTCCACTCGAGGCATCCGGAACATCGGGCGAGAAGGCCGAGATGAACGGGGTAGTAAATCTCTCCGTACTCGACGGATGGTGGGTTGAAGGTTATCGTGAGGGCGCCGGATGGGCTCTTCCCGAGGACCGTACCTATCAGAATCAGGAACATCAGGACCAGCTTGATGCCGCCACCATCTATTCGCTCTTGGAGAACGAGATTATCCCTCTCTACTATAACCAAAACAAGAAAGGCTACAGCAAGGACTGGGTTAAGGTGATCAAGAATTCCATCGCTACCATCGCACCTCACTATACGATGAAGCGTCAGCTCGACGACTATTACGACAAGTTCTACACCAAGGAGGCTGCCCGATTCAAGAAACTCGCTGCCAACAATAACAAGCTGGCCAAGGAGATTGCGCTTTGGAAGGAGACTGTAGCCGAGCGTTGGGACAGCATCCATGTAGTTAGCAAAGATGCAGACATCTTCGACAACGGTGGAGAGACCGGTGTGAAGTACACCATGAGGTATGTCATCGATGAGCAAGGGCTCGACGATGCCGTCGGATTGGAGTTGGTTACTCTGAAGCCGGAGACTGATCCTTCTGACCATCAGGTACACAAGGTGCAAGAGTTCAAGCAGGTGGGCCGTGATGGCAATAACTTTACCTTTGAGCTGGAAATGGAACCGGATATTGCGGGCACCTACCGCTCATGTGTGCGTATGTTCCCGAAGAGTGCGGATTTAGCGCATCGTCAGGACTTCTGCTACGTGAAGTGGCTTGACTAATTATGACAAAGACATGAAAACTTAAAGATGAGGCTGAATTCCAAGTAGGAACTCAGCCTCATCTTTTATTTCGCATGACTATTACATCGGACTGTGCTTATGGACAGTCCTTTAATATCTGACAGGAAATTCCGTTATTCTCAATGTGGTGCAACCATAGGGAATTAGGTCTATCGTTTGGGGCTCGTCGTAATCCTTTCCTTGTTGGGTAAAGAAGTTGATAGAGCCTGCCTCTCCACGATAGATTGTCCAGTCTTTCATGGGTAATCCCTTTGTTCTCAAGACAATGGGAGCTGCCTCCGGGTTCCAGGGATAGACGTCATTCATATCTTTTTTCATGACGGTGATATGTTCTGTTGGATGCTCAACCGTCTGCATGGGGAGCCCCAAGTTCCACGGATCTTGGGTGGTTATTTCGTAATACCAAGGCCCATAATGCGAGGCTTTTTCTCCTTCAAACGATTTCTTTTCCCATTTTTCATGGAGCTTCAAAGCATAAAGGAGAGGCCCTCGCTCAACCACGGCGCTGCCATCATACCATCTGCTGACTGAAACATCCATAGGCATCTTCAAGGTGAGAACGTCTCCCTTCTTCCATACACGGTCTATTTTCACAATAGTACCGGCTTTAAGTTCCATGTTCTGGGCTTGCCCGTTGACGGAAACTTCCGCATGGCTGCACCAGGTGGGAATGCGTAGGTTGATAGGGAAGCGACATCCCTTTGCGTGCTTCTTTTCATAGTCAATGACAAAAGACACGGTCTCATCGAATGGATAAGAGGTCTTTTCTGTAATTTGAACGACCTGATTGTCGGCAACTTGGGCTTTAACGGTAGCGGGTGCGTAAACGAGAGCGGCGATACCACGATCTTCGGTTGCATAAAACAGATTCTGTACAAGTTTAGGCCATCCCTGATGCAGATTGCAGGTACAGCAGGGGTATCCGTTTAGGGTTCCGAAGAGAATATCTGTATCTTCGTGAGGCGTTGAGAAATTCCGCCATTTGGGAGTAACCTCCACTTGATTTGTTTGTTGGAAATATTGCCGACTTTCAAATCGATCGTCAATTTGTGTGGGAAGAGCATTATAAGCAACACGTTCCAAGTGGTCGGCCCAGGATACATCGCTTGTGATTTCAAGCATGGTTTCTAAAGAAAACATCATCTCGACAGCAGTACAGAGTTCAGAACCTTTCGTAGGCTCGCCAAACCGCAAGAGTTCATCTCCCGCCCATAAACCGGTAGGCAATCCAATGGTATTGCGAATGTCCTGCATGGCTTTCTTGACGGATTGGATTTGCTTTTTATCCTTACTTTGTTGATAATAGACGACGGGCTCTTTGAATCCTTGGGCGAGGTTAACGCAATGTAGACTCAGTTGTCGGGATAGGTGGTTCTGATGAAGGAAAATATCAGTCCAATCCAAGGTCTGCTGATGGATTAGTTCCCCGAGCTTCAGCAAATCCGTGTCACCAGTGATATTATACAGCCAATATACTACCATTAGGTTGTCGCCCCCTCGTTGTTCTCCCCAAAAGGTCCAGTGCCCCAGGGGGAGAGAGGGTAACGTTTCCAGCTGATAATGAAAATATTTGGTGAGAAATGTTATGACTCTTGGATCACCGGTAGCAGAGTAGTATTGCTGCATGATTTTCAAGACCACCATTCTTGGCCACCAGTCCTGCGCGTTGGTCCTTTGTAATCCCGGAATATCCGGATGGTCCGTAACGGGGCCAAATTGACCGTTGGACTGCTGTGATTTTAAGATCCATTCTATCCAGGGTTGAACCTTAGCCATCAAACTCTTGTCGTGGAGGATATAAGCCAGTGGAAGGAGTCCATCAATCCAATAAGGCCCCCGTTCCCACGCGTCTCCATCTCCCCCAAGCCAAGCGTTGTTGGAACCGACGACTTGACCGTAAATCTCGTCCAAATGCCCGGTTAATCCGCTTTTCATCCTTTGTAGCTGTTCCATGAGCCAACCTTGTGGTTGAATAGTTCCAAGGGGAAGCTGTGTATATTCTTTTTGTACTAACGGACTACGGTTACTTTGATAATTTGTTGCCGAAATCGAGGTAACAATAAAGAACAGAATCAGCAATATATTTTTTCTTTTCATCTTTCAAGACATATTAAAATTAAACTTTCGGGTCAGTGCTATGCGAATTGAAGGAGGTAAAAATCAAAAGGAAATAACCTCGCAATCATGCACGACGTCATTAGGTTTCGATTGCGAATTTACTCAATCTTTTTCTTAAAAACAAATTCTGGCATCTTAAACTTCAATTCCTTTTTAGGGTTTCATAGTTTTGCACAATCTCAGATGCAAATATATAGCAGTCCTTTCGTTCTTTTTCGCCATTTCCTTTTCTATTTCCCTTTCATTTTGTATATTTGCATGGAATGATTACAAATAGGGAATCGGCAGGACAGGAATGTCCGGCCTAAATATATGAAAATGAAACATATTATGATGTCAATATTAACGGCGTTAGGACTTGGAATGAGTTCTTGCGCACAGCATGAAAATATCACGTCGGTCGACGTTGACCAATTCGAAACCTCCATTATGTCTGATAATGTACAGCTTGTCGATGTGCGTACGGCAGAGGAATATGCCGAAGGGCACATTGCCTATGCTGCCAACATCGATATACAGAAGGCTAATTTCAAAGACAAGGCGCAAACCATGCTCGACAAGGAGAGCCCTGCCTATGTGTATTGTCGCAGTGGACACCGTTCGATGATGGCTGCGAAAGAGTTGGCCAAGATGGGATTTAAGGTGGTCAATCTAAGTGGCGGTGTCATGGAATGGACCAATAAAGGCAAGCCACTCAATAAATAATGTAATATTTGCCTTGGGTGACCACACTCTTTTGTAGCCAGGTCGATTCATCGCATATAGAGAAACTAAACGCAACTTTATGAGCGTTTTTTAATTTGATATATTAATAATTAGGTGGGTAAATGTATCTGTGTGAGTAAAGCAGAACATTTGCCCATTTATTTTTCAGTGGCTAAAAAAGAAACAAAGGTCGATAATCGCTCGATTATCGACCTTTGCTTGTAGCGGGGGTGGGACCCGAACCCACGACCTCCGGATTATGAATCCGACGCTCTAACCAGCTGAGCTATCCCGCCATCATTTTCAGCTTCCATGTCAGAAAGCGAGTGCAAAGGTAGGATATTATTTTTTTATTTCCAAATTTTTCGTGATATTTTCTCGATGTTTCATGGAAAATTTGCTATATTTGTAGCCATATCAAGATGTTGATAGATGATCATAGCAGAATTATAATACAAATTCTTCAATGAGAAAAACTAAAGTTACCATAGAGCGCGCTTTGCGCTCTCGCTCGGAATCCATTATATGGAAACTCATTTCCACCCCCGGCGGAATGTGCCGATGGATTGCCGAACAGGTGAGTCAAGAAGGGGATACCCTTATTTTCACATGGGGCAAGCCCGGTCAGATTTATGAAACCCGACGTGCCCATATTTTGAAAATCGCAAAAAACAAATTTATCAGGTTTCACTGGGAAGACGAAGAGGATCCCGAAGCATATACGGAACTGGCTATGGTAAAAATTGGTGTGATGGACGAATATACGCTGTGCATCACGGATTTCTCCGAGCCCGACGATATCGATGCTATGACTTATATGTGGAACCACGATCTTGACAGGCTGCAGTACAAAACGGGAGTGTAACCCACAAATGCACATCATGGCATTGATATGCTTGTTGGCGAGCCTAATTAAGCCACAGACTGCAAAATCAAAGCTATAGACAACAAATTCCCTTATGTAAAAAAAGCGAAAATCAACGTTTTCCTAATTATTTTACATTACCTTTGCAATCTGATAGAAACTGCACACCGCCCATCAACACGAGTGTGCGGCACGATGATTTATGAACTTTCGGATTAAGAAGCTTGACATATTCATTGCCCGTCAATTCGGGCTCTTGTTTGTAGGAACTTTCTTCATTTGCCAATTTGTGCTGATGATGCAGTTTCTATGGAGGTTTGTAGACGAATTGATTGGCAAGGGTCTTTCCATGGAGATCATGGCCCAGTTTTTCTGGCATATGGCCTTGATGCTCATGCCGCAAGCTTTCCCGCTTGCCATTTTGCTCAGTTCTCTTATTACTTTTGGTAATCTTGGCGAAAGTTCCGAGCTTACAGCCATTAAAGCTGCTGGCATCTCCCTGATGCAGGCCTTCCGCCCGCTAATCATCATCACCGTTGCGATATGCCTGTGCTCGTTCTTTTTCCAAAACAACATTGGGCCGCAAGCCAACATGAAGCTCACGCAGCTACTCATCTCTATGAAGCAGAAAAGTCCGGAACTGGAGATTCCCGAAGGCATATTCTATGACGGTATCCCCAATTGCAACATCTACGTACAAAAGAAGGATGTCAAGACTGGAAAGCTCTACGGTATCATGATTTACCGCATGACGCAAAGCTACGAGGATGCTGCCATCATCCTCGCAGACTCGGGTATGTTGCAATCCACAGCCGAGAAGAAACACCTGTTGCTCACCCTCTGGAGTGGCGAATGGTTTGAAAATATGCAATCGCAGCAACTGGCCGGGAGTGCCGCCGTTCCCTATCGTCGTGAATCTTTTGTAGCTAAGCAAATCGTGCTCGACTTCAACGGAGATTTCAACATGACAGACGCAGCCTCTCTCTCCAACAATGCGCGAGGCAAGAGTCTGGCGCAAATCAGAAACGACATCGATTCCCTTAACCAGACTTATGACAGCATCGGACGGGCTTTCTACAATGATGTCAGGCCTATATACTTCGGCGGCTCCAGCCTGAACAAACGTGATTCCATGACTGCTGTGAAACGAGGCACATCCGGGAATTTCGACTTCGACAAAATGCTGGACCAACAAAAAACAGCCAAGAAACGACAAATCTTTACCGACGCCCTGTCCAGCGTTCAAGGACAGGTTGTCGACCTGGAGTTCAAGTCGCTTATCACCAAGGACAATGAACGTATCATCCGTCAACACAAAATAGAGGCCATCAATAAGTTCACGCTGGCTTTCCAGTGTCTCATCTTCTTTTTCATCGGCGCACCATTGGGCGCCATCATCCGCAAGGGCGGACTCGGCGTTCCCGTCATCGTCTCCGTGCTGGTGTTCATCGTCTACTACATTCTCGACAACTCCGGCTACCGCATGGCCCGATTGGGCGCTTGGGCTATATGGTTTGGCAAGGGTCTCGCCCCGGCACTGCTCACCCCTGTCGCCGCCTTTGTGACCTACAAAGCCTGCAACGACTCCGTAGTCTTCAATGCTGACGTATGGCGCAACATCATCATGCGCACCTTGGGGCTTCGCACCAAGCGTCACATCATTGGCAAGGAGGTGATCATCAACGAGCCCAACTATGCTAAGGACAACGCCATCTTAGCGAAAATCAACCAATCGGTCACCACCTATTCGCATGCACACAATCTGGTGTCGCCACCTAATGTCATCAAGGTGTTCTTCAAATACAAACCCGATCATGAGATTGAACGCATCAATGGGGTGCTGCAGCAGACCATAGAAGACCTTTCCAACACGCGAGACAAGCAGGTGCTCCATTACATCAACCAATATCCCGTGTTGTCGGTCAAGGCCCACACCCGACCTTTCGAGCGGAGATGGCTCAACATCATGTCGGCCGTCATCGTGCCGTTAGGACTGTTCTTCTACTTCCGCATGTGGCGATACCGCCTGCGTTTGCTGCGCGATCTCCGGATCATCAAGGCAAATAGCGCAAACATCATAGACTATACTGAACGGAATATACTAAGTTCCCAAGAACACACGGACGAAAGTCCTCAATCACAATATACAGAATACAAATAAACAATACCAGACATGGAAGATTTCAAAATGAGTAGCATCGAAGATGCCATTAAGGATTTCAAGGAAGGAAAGTTTGTTATCGTAGTAGACGACGAGGACCGCGAGAACGAGGGCGACCTCATCATCGCTGCTGAAAAGATTACTCCCGAAAAGGTGAATTTCATGTTGAAAAATGCGCGCGGTGTGCTTTGCGCCCCCATCACCCTGTCGCGAGCAACCGAACTCGACCTCCCTCATCAGGTGCAAGACAACACCTCCGTGCTGGGCACTCCATTCACCATAACCGTAGACAAGCTCGAAGGATGCACCACCGGCGTATCTGCCCACGACAGGGCCGAGACTATCAAGGCACTGGCCGACCCCACCTCCACCCCGCAGACCTTTGGACGGCCCGGCCATATCAATCCGCTCTACGCCCAGGATAACGGTGTGTTGCGACGTTCGGGACATACGGAGGCCGCTGTAGACCTTTGCAAACTGGCCGGACTGTACCCGGCTGGAGCATTGATGGAGATTATGAACGACGATGGCACGATGGCACGTATGCCCGACCTGCAAAAGCGCAGCAAGGAATGGGGCATCAAAGTCATTTCTATCAAAGACATCATAGCCTATCGCCTGAAGCGCGAAAGCAGCATCGAGGTGGGCGACGAAGTGGATATGCCTACCATCTACGGACATTTCCACCTCATCCCGTTCCGCCAAACCAGCAACGGACTGGAACACGTGGCCCTCATCAAGGGAGAGTGGGAAGACAACGAGCCCGTTCTCGTGCGCGTACATTCTTCATGTACAACGGGAGACATCCTCGGCAGCCGCAGATGTGACTGTGGCGAGCAGCTGCACAAGGCCATGCAGATGATTGAGAAAGAGGGCAAGGGTGTCGTTATCTATATGCAGCAGGAAGGGCGCGGCATCGGACTGATGAACAAAATCGCTGCTTACAAATTGCAGGAAGAGGGGCTGGACACAGTGGATGCCAATATTCATCTTGGATTTAAGCCCGACGAGCGCGACTACGGATGCGGAGCACAGATGCTGCGTTATTTAGGAGTTCACAAAATGCGACTAATGACCAACAACCCCACAAAACGCGTTGGCCTCGAGGCCTACGGACTTGAGATTGTGGAGAACGTTCCCATCGAGGTGTCGCCCAACAAATACGACGTGAAATACCTACGTACCAAGCGCGATCGCATGGGGCATAAGCTGCATCTATAGCAGCCGTCCCGCCCCCTGCGACGGAATCATGCACACGCCTCAATAGATTAATACCCCCTGTTCGTGGACGCACGGCCGGTGCGTCCACACAGGGTAACCACCATTGCAAACTATTTACCGGGCAGCAAACTGTAAAGAAAACTTCACCCAAAAAGTGGCTGTCCATTTTGGTGATATAGAAATCGAAAAAACGTTTTTTTAGGTTTTCGGCCTATTTTTGAAGCCCCGTCCCGACACTCGTCTAGCAAAAAGGGTCCAACCGCATCGCGACAACTATTCAACCGCTTGCCCGCTAAGCCTCAACCGCCTTGTCGTGAAGCCCCTTTCGCAGTGCGGAAAGATAGTAACGGCAGCCCCTTTTTCTTCTCATTTTTGTTTCAAAAAAGCCTTTCTCCCACAACCGTCTCATTGTCAGCCGATTAGCAAAATGCCAAAATTTTAGCGTATTTTGAACAAAGTCCTACATCATTTTAAATACGCGAAGCAGGAAGCAGCATTTGTAAGTTTATTTCAGTTCAGTATAAATTTCTTTGGAAATACTTTTTTGTTGATTTTAACTCCTTTGACGTAAATATATAATAAATCGATCATGATGTAAATATAGAACAAAGGACCTAAAAGAAAACAGATTTTCAAAACCAATGGATTCCATATATGAGAAAAATTATTAGCTTTACACTTGCTTGTGGAAACCACCCTGGTGTTTTATTTGTTAAATATTGCAAAAACAACAACGAAACCTATGGTTATGTTAAGGAAATGATAAAAAAAGCAGTAATTTTGCAAACCAATTACAATATGGGCTTATTGTGCCCATGCATTTCGTTCACATAAAGTCTAACTTTATTAAATCAATTTAATTAATTATTTATGTCTTATTTAGAAAACATTCAACCCTTAGAGGATTTCAACTGGGATGAATTTGAAAACGGCACTGTTGAAAGTGCCAGCAAAGAAGACCTTGAAAAGACCTATGACGAGACCCTGAACAAGATTCAGGAGCATGAGGTTGTAGAAGGCACCGTGATTTCCATCGACAAAAAAGAAGTTGTGGTCAACATCGGCTACAAGAGCGATGGCATCATCCCGGCATCTGAGTTCCGTTACAACCCCGAATTGAAGGTTGGCGACAAGGTTGAAGTGTATGTAGAAGACCAGGAAGATAAGAGAGGACAGCTTATCCTGTCTCACAAGAAGGCCCGTCTGACCAAGAGCTGGGAACTTATCAACAAGGCTCAGGAGGACGACGAGGTTATACAGGGTTACATCAAGTGCCGCACGAAGGGTGGTATGATTGTCGATATCTTCGGTATCGAGGCATTCCTTCCGGGCAGCCAGATTGATGTGCATCCTATCCGCGACTACGACGTATTCGTAGGCAAGACCATGGAGTTCAAGGTTGTGAAAATCAATCAGGAGTTCCGCAACGTTGTTGTTTCCCACAAGGCTCTGATAGAGGCTGAGCTGGAGGCACAGAAGCGTGAAATTATCTCGCATCTCGAGAAGGGTCAGGTGCTCGAGGGTACTGTGAAGAACATCACTTCCTATGGTGTGTTTGTTGACCTTGGTGGTGTTGACGGATTGGTACATATCACCGATCTTTCTTGGGGCCGCGTAAGTGATCCTCACGAAGTGGTAGAGCTCGACGAGAAGATCAAGGTTGTTATTCTCGACTTCGACGAGGAGCGTAAGCGCATTGCCCTCGGTTTGAAGCAGCTCACACCGCATCCATGGGATGCTCTCGATGAGAACCTGAAGGTGGGCGACCACATCAAGGGTAAGGTTGTTGTTATTGCCGACTATGGTGCATTTGTTGAGATTCAGCCCGGTGTTGAAGGTCTGATCCACGTTTCTGAAATGTCATGGAGCCAGCATCTCCGCTCTGCTCAGGAGTTCCTGCACGTTGGCGACGAGGTAGAGGCTGTTATCCTGACGCTCGATCGCCAGGAGCGCAAGATGTCTCTCGGCATCAAGCAGCTCAAGGACGACCCATGGGAAGCCATCGAGACCAAATATCCCGTGAACAGCAAGCACACAGCTAAGGTGCGCAACTTCACCAACTTCGGTATCTTTGTAGAACTTGAAGAAGGTGTAGACGGCTTGATTCATATCTCCGACTTGTCATGGACCAAGAAGGTTAGACACCCGTCAGACTTCACTACTGTTGGTGCCGACATTGACGTAGTAGTGCTCGAAATCGACAAGGAAAACCGTCGCTTGAGCCTTGGCCACAAGCAGTTGGAGGAAAATCCTTGGGATAAATTCGAGGCTATCTATGAGCCCGGAACTGTACACGAGGGCAAGATTACCGAGATGATGGACAAGGGTGCTGTTATCACTCTGAACGAGGGTGGTGAGGGATTCTCTACACCTAAGCATCTTACCAAGGAAGACGGCTCTCAGGCTAAGCTCGGTGAGGAACTGCCGTTCAAGATTATCGAGTTCAACAAGGATTCTCGCCGCATCATCCTTTCTCATTCCCGTACATTCGAGGAGGGCAAAGAAGAAACCAAGCCACGTCGTCACGGAAGCCGCAAGCAGAACGATGCTCCTGTTATCAACAATGTGGCAGCCGGTACTTCTCTGGGTGACCTTGATGTTCTGGCTAAGTTGAAGGCCGATTTGGACAAGAAATAAGCATTTGATTTAAAATACTTATATATATAAAGTGATTCCCCCTGGAACAGGTTTCAATCTGTGTTCCAGGGGGAATTTTTGTAGGAAACTTTCCATGAGAAATCTCATAGGAAACATCCAGAAGTTTTGTCATAGGAAATGGGCTGCTTCCAATGAGTGGCCCATGAGATGCAGTTACAATGGCTTGGGTGAAACTTATCGGGAATATTCTACTGGGCTCTTACAGTGGGCGTACCACGCGAATACCCGTGTGTGAGCGGTGTTGCTTCATGTATTTTCTAAAGAGCTTTGGCTCTTCCACCACTTTATGGTGAATACTCGAGGCATTGAGCAGGTGCAGTCCGTCGTCATGCCATACGGCAATGCCTATATGGCTCGTGTCGAGTCCGGCCTTCGAAGTCAGAATCACGATGATGTCGCCGTCGTGAATAGTGTGGCGGAGCAGGCTGTCTTCGCTTAGTTTACTCTTGGGAATGTAGGCATACTGATTTCCTGTGATGGATTCCTCCATCTTTTTTATTTCAGGAATCCATTCTTTGTGTGCTTCCAGCATCGGGTATGCGCTCACATGAGTTGTCATGTAGCTGGCTTCCACCGTCTGCGTGGCCGAGAACAGCTCTTGGTCTCCTTCGACAATCTCGACGATTCCTTTCTTGGCGTTCTCCTCCATCCAGCAGGTGAAATAGTGAAGGCGGTTGGTATAGTGCACGTCGCCGTCCTTGTAGCGTATGCGCTGCAGGTTTCGGCAATATTCCTCGAAGCTGGTTTTTCCCTGTTCGGCACACAGGGTGAG
This sequence comes from Prevotella sp., assembly GCA_050946435.1. GTDB lineage: Bacteria > Bacteroidota > Bacteroidia > Bacteroidales > Bacteroidaceae > Prevotella. The sequence continues at coordinate 38,678 of JBMNUU010000016.1, read as the reverse complement.
CGCCAACACCGACTCTACATAGGTGGTGCAGTCCATCTGCCGGAGATTCACCACCAGTCTTTCGTCCGGGTTTTTCTCCAGCGTCTTGCTCACGTAGGGCAGCCCTTTTAGCTGTCGTGCAAAGAAAATCATGTAGTTGGTGGAGATGTCGAGCTTGTCGGCCTGTTGTAACAACTTCACCACCTTTAACGAGTCGCTGCGCCAATAGTCGGGCTCGGCAGCCTTGCCGACCATCGGAAAACATAGCGAAATGACGGCCAGGACCAGAATCTTGCGTTTTCTCATCGTTTATTTTTTACCAAAATTAAATCCCACATAGAAGTTTAAACTTCCAAAAATGTTATTTGTCTCAAACTGATTTTTCTTGTAATTGTAAGCATGGAAAATGCTATTTGCGCCGGCAAACCACTTCGTGTTGTTCCAAACTACACCTACGCGTAGGATGCCGTCTACGTTGATGTTCTTGAAATCAAAGTTTTTCAAGAAACCGGTAGTGGGGGTATTAGTGTTACCCGTGCTTCGTTTGTAGCTCAATCCTGTCTGTAGCGATATGTCGAACAGCCAGTTATGGGCGAACACCCAGTTGTAGGCGTATCCTCCGGAGAGCGTGTAACTGGTGTAATATACATTGCTCGACATGGTCGTTGTGTCGAGAAGGGCCGTCGACAAGGTTTCTCCCATCTTTTCTTCCACCAGTTCGTCAAATTCCTCCCAGTCCACGTCCAAGTCGTGTTTGGTATATCCTATACCGGCGATGAAACTTCCACACGACCGTCGTTGCACCGTACTCTGGCTATAAGCTGCGGGGTATGAGAATTTCTTGTGGTTGAAAATGTAGTATAGGTTGAATCCCCTCACGCTGGAGTTGAATCCGTCGAACTTGGCGTTTTTCATGGGACTTGTGTCATAATTGTCACCAACGAACAGTTTTTTCACCCGATAAGTATCTCCCGATTTTCTGTAGAATAGGTCCACTCCAATCTGGTTGCTGTATAGACTTAGGTTGATATCCCGCCTGCCGTCTCTGTCTTTAAGGTGTGTCATGTCTATGGTGTAGCCCAGAAAAATCCATCGCCATCCGAAATAAGGGCCGAGTTTGTAGGCCGGTCGAGGTGAGAACACCACTCCCTGTCCCTTCTTATTGTGCAAATGATAGATTTCATAGGTGTTGGTGTTCTGCAACATGAAAGCGTAGTTGTAGCGTTGCGGCTCAATATAATTGGTGTCTACGCGTGAGAATTCCTTCACCCACTGGTATATTCTGTTTAAAAAAGGCGTGCGCAACTGATGTCCCGAGTATTGCCTTTGCGGCTCGGTCAAACTGTCTCCATCCGATGCGGAAACGTGCAGCGACAGCATCATTAGCAGCATGACACAGTATAGTCTCATTCTGTTTCCTATTTAGAATTTGCCCAGAATGCGGTCCATCACCCAATTCACCGGCGTTGCGCTCTCGCTCGTGCAGTTGCAATGGCCTATCCCCTGCAAATGCTCGATGACCGCGCGAATGATGGGTAGCTGTACGTAAACGGGATTAGGCACGTCAATGGTCACATCACCCTCACCGGTCATAAGATGTATGGGCGTGTAGGTGAATACCGAGAATATCAGCGACCCTCTGTCGCCCACCACGGTGATGCTGTCTTCCTTTGCGCTCTCGTGGCCCACAAAGCACCACGAGGCACTGCCCGGTATGCCGTTGGCAGAGATGTAAGAGGCGCTGATGGTGTCTTCGGCTTCATACAGATGGGCCCGATTGGTGGGGTAGCCGTGTGCGCGGGTAATCACCCCGAACAGTTCCTGCAGCAGATCGAGCTGGTGAGGTGCGAGGTCGTAGAAATAGCCACCGCCCGAAATGTCGGGCTGCAACCTCCATGGACGACTCTCGCTCGCGTTATAATCCAGGTCGCGCGGAGGTACCGAGAACTGTATCTGGACATTGAGAATCTTGCCCAGTGTCCCGTCGTTTACAATCTCCTTGACTTTTTGGAAATAAGGCAAGTAGCGGCGATAGTAGGCCACAAAGCATGGCACGCCCGTCTCTTTGCTGATGCGATTGATGCGTATGCAGTCTTCGTAGCTGGATGCCAATGGCTTCTCGACGTAGCACGGCTTGCCGGCCCGCATCGACATGATGGCAAAAGTTGCATGACTCGATGGCGGAGTGGCAATATATATGGCGTTCACGTCGGGGTCGTTGATGAGTTGTTGTGGATCGGTATACCATTTCTTGATGTGGTGACGCTCGGCATACGCCCGCGTTTTCTCCTCGTTACGGGCCATGACAGCCTCCACATGAGAGCCCGGCACTTCGTTGAATGCAGGCCCGGACTTCTTCTCTGTAACTTCTCCGCAACCAATAAATCCCCAGCTTATTTCTTTCATAGTCGTGTGTCTTTATTGCAAATATACGGAAAAACTCATATAAAGCAGCTTGTGTTCTTGTATTTTTTTCATCCTTTTAGGAGTTGGGGCTGCTGTTTTCAAAAGGCGGACAGGAAAAGCGCCATCGGTGAAACGGCTGTAAAAATGAATTATCGGACGAGCGTCCAACATTCGACAGCAGCTATCTTAGGCATCGACAGCGGTCGTCTCAGTCATTGACAGCAGACTTCTTGGGCTTAGGATAGATGCTGTAAGTGCAGGATGGGAAAAGGTTTCCCGCAAGGGTCCAGCTCGTCCCGTCCTATGACTTGGTAGCCTCGGCGCAAATAGAAACGGTAAGCCTGCTTGTTATCCTCATTTACATCCACCTTGTAGACTTTACATTCCTTGATGGCATACTTCACAAGAGCTTTGCCGTAACCCTGGCCTTGTTCTTCGGGAAGCACAAATAGCATTTCCAACGTGTCATCGCTCAACCCCATCAAGGCTGCAATCCGTCCCTTCCCATTGCGGATAACATACAACTCGACAGCCTGGAAATATTGGTTTCTGACCCGATATTTATAATAGGCGACATCTTCTTCTTTTAGGAAATGATGGGAGCTGCGCACAGACTTTTCCCATACGGACAGCAGTTCATCTAATAGTTTGTCCGTCAGAATTTCTAACTTCTCTATTTGCATTGGTAAAATACGGCTAATGTTTTTTGTGTTTCATGCCTGTCTCACGTTGATTCCATCCATACATGCGGTAGGTCGAGGAAGCTGGCTCCATGCTTCACGCAGTGATTTTGTTGCACGGTAGATCTGTCGTTTGCTTTGTCGTTTAGGGCGGTGGCAGTCCATCGCTGTTCTGTACACGCTTACAAGAGCATGGTGAGAAGTCCTATGATGGCTCTCTTGGAGACAGCTATCTGTTCGGGTTGAGCAATAGTCCTTCTTCTGCAATATTACACATAATATCTGTAATCCCGTTGCTTCCATCCGTATAATTTCATCTTTTCATCAATTTGTCGTTTGCTATGACAAACCATTGGGTATCTTTCGCAAAATTTCTTTTGTCCCATCCCCATTTGTAGGTATTCTCAAGCGAGTTAGGCTTAAATCCCTCCTTATTATATTGATTTCTTTGTATCTTTGCGGTTGGGAAAAGGTGCAGATATGAAATTATCAGAACTACGTACAGGAGAGAGTGCCGTCATAGTCAAGGTAAGAGGGCATGGAGGCTTCCGGAAGCGTATAGTCGAGATGGGATTTATCAAGGGCAAGAAGGTGGAGGTATTGCTCAACGCCCCCTTGAAAGACCCCGTGAAATACAGAGTCATGGGCTATGAGGTGAGTCTACGGCACAGCGAGGCTGACCTCATAGAAGTGATGACCAAGGAAGAAGCCGCCAGGCTGAAAACGACCGAGCGGCGGCTCGATCGTGTTGGGACCCTCGAGACTGAAGTTTCCGGCGCGTCTCATGGTGTGCCGTCTATTCCGTCGCCGTCTCCCGCCCGGGAATTGAGTGAGACAGAGTTGAAGCATGCCGCATTGGCCAAGCGCCGGACCATCAACGTGGCCTTGGTGGGCAATCCCAATTGCGGCAAGACTTCATTGTTCAACTTTGTGTCGGGAGCCCACGAGAATGTAGGCAACTATTCGGGCGTGACGGTAGATGCTAAGGAAGGGCATATTTCTTGGAAGGGCTACCGCATCAATCTGGTAGACCTTCCCGGCACCTATTCGCTCTCGGCCTATTCGCCGGAGGAACTCTACGTGAGAAGACAGCTGGTGGAAAAGACACCCGATGTGGTGGTCAACGTCATCGACTCGTCCAACCTTGAACGCAATCTTTACCTCACCACACAACTCATCGATATGCACGTGCGTATGGTGGTGGCGCTCAATATGTTTGACGAGACGCGCCGACGAGGCGACAAAGTAGACCTCGACAAGCTATCGGAGCTCTTCGGTGTGCCCATGATACCTACGGTGTTTACCTCGGGCGAGGGCGTGAAGGCTCTCTTCGACATGGTGATTAAAATCTATGAGGGCACCGAGGACAAGGAGCCTTATTTCCGCCATATCCACATCAATCACGGTCACGAGGTGGAAGCCGGCATCGTCTATATACAGGAACACCTGAAACAGGAGGAAAACCTTCGCGAGCGTTTCTCCACCCGTTACTTGGCCATCAAACTGCTGGAAAACGACAAGGAGGTGGAAGACTACATACGCACCCTCCCCGATGCCGACAAGATTTTCCGCCATCGCAACAAAACGGCTTCACGTGTGAAGGAGGAAACCCATGTGGATACCGAGACGCTGATTATGGATGCCAAGTACGGATTCATCAATGGCGCGCTCAAAGAGGCCAACTACCACACGGGGACTCAAAGAGATACCTACAAGCTCACCCATCTTATCGACCGTATCCTTACTAACAGCGTGGTGGGCTATCCCATATTTATTCTCGTGCTTTGCATCATGTTTTTCGCCACTTTTTTGCTCGGAGCCTATCCCATGAGCTGGATAGAGGTCTTCGTGGCGTGGCTTGGCAACGTGGTGAGCGGCTGTCTGCCCGACGGCCCCGTGAAGGCGATGCTTGTCGACGGCGTAATCGGCGGCGTGGGCGCGGTTATTGTTTTCTTGCCGCAAATCCTTATTCTCTATTTCTTCATCTCGCTTATGGAAGATTCGGGATATATGGCGCGCGCTGCGTTCATCATGGATCGCCTGATGCACAAAATAGGCCTGCACGGCAAATCGTTTATTCCGCTCATCATGGGATTTGGCTGCAACGTGCCCGCCATCATGGCCACTCGGACCATTGAGAGCCGGCGGTCTCGTTTGGTGACGATGCTCATCCTGCCCCTGATGAGCTGCGAGGCACGCATTCCTATCTATATCATGATTGTGGGGACTTTCTTCGCGCTGAAGATGCAGTGGATTGTCATGATGTCGTTGTATCTGATAGGTGTGGTGATGGCCATCCTGATGAGCAAACTGCTCACCACCGTGATGTTCAAGGGCGAGGACACCCCCTTTGTGATGGAGCTGCCTCCCTACCGATTTCCAACAAGTAAGGCGCTGGCCCGCCACACTTGGGACAGAGGCAAACAGTATCTCAAGAAGATGGGAGGCATCATCCTCGTGGCCAGCATCATTGTCTGGGCGTTGGGCTATTTCCCCCATGACGACACACTGAGCGCTCAGCAACAACAGGAACAGAGCTTCATCGGGCGCATCGGAAAGGTGGTGGAGCCTGCGTTCAAACCGCAAGGCTTCAACTGGAAACTCGATGTGGGACTGATGGCCGGAGTAGGGGCCAAGGAGATTGTGGCATCCACACTGGGTGTACTCTATGCCAACGACGACAGTTTCGGCGATGGCAACGTGACCGATGGCGGCAAATACGACAAGTTGCGAGACCAAATCACGGCCGACGTAGCGGAGCTTCACGGTGTGAGCCTCGAGGAAGCAGCCCCTATAGCCATGCTCACGTCATACAGTTTTCTGCTCTTTGTGTTGCTCTATTTTCCGTGTGTGGCCACTCTTGCAGCCATTAAGGCGGAGAGTGGGTCGTGGAAGTGGGCGTTCTTCTCGGCCGGCTACACCACCGTTTTGGCCTGGGTGGTGTCGGCGATATTTTTCCAGGTGGGAATGTTGTTTCTGTGACAACCGGTTCCTCATGATGTCAGCGCAGTTTGCAATTGCAAACTGCGTCTAAACATCAAGAAGTTATATCCTTCAATTTTGAATTTTTGTGGTGAAAGGCCACGTTCCCGGCAGACCGCTATTCCTGCGGTCGCCAGAGTTTGTTCATGTCTTCGAGGGTTTTGCCCTTGGTCTCGGGCACCATCTTCCATACAAAGATGGCGGCGATGAAGCAGATCGTTCCATAAAGCCCATAGGTGAACCAATGGCCGAAATCGTCTCCCTCTTGCAGATGCAGATTGAACATCGGTACAAACGATGAACTTACAATCCAGTTGAATATCCATTGGAACGCTACAGCAATGGCTACGGCTTTGCCGCGAATAGTGTTGGGGAATATCTCGGCAATGAGCACCCAGCAGATAGGTCCCCACGAGAACATGAAGCTGGCCGAATAGACCATGATAGACAACATGGTCACCACGCTCATGGCTTCGTTGCCAAAGGTGAGAGCCACGCCGAGCGCGCCGATGCCCATTCCGATGGAGCCACAGATGAGCAGCGGCTTGCGGCCGAGCTTCTCCACGGTGAAGACGGCCACCAATGTGAACGTGATGTTGACCACGCCCATGATGACAGTCTGTACCATCGGGTTGGCCATGCCCATGTCTTGGAAGATGCGCGGGGCATAGTAGAGCACGGCATTGATGCCCACGGCCTGCTGGAAGACGCTGAGCATGATGCCCACGAAGATGCAGACCCAACCGTAGGCCAGCAGCCGTTCGGTCTTCTGGGTGAGCGTATTCTTAATGTCTCTGACAATCGCGTCGGCCTTGGCGCTGCCGTTGATACGGGCGAGGATGGTGCGTGCACGGTCATTCTGTCCTGTCATCACGAGGTAGCGCGGGGTTTCGGGCACGAAGCAGATGAGAATGGCAAACAGTCCGGCCGGCACGGCTTCGCTACCAAACATATAGCGCCAGCCGGTGGCGATGGTCCACGTGGCGGCCTCGGGGTTGACAATCTGGTTAACGCCGTTGACCAGTTCGATAACCGGATTGACATTGTCGCCAAGAATCAGGAAGTTGACGAAATAGACCACCAGCTGACCGAAGATAATGGCAAACTGGTTGAAGCTCACCAGCATACCCCGGATGTTGCTCGGGGCCACCTCTCCAATATACATGGGGCAGATGGCCGAAGCCAGTCCTACGCCCACACCGCCGATGACACGGTAGATATTGAAGGCTACAAGCAGTTCCATAGAAGGATGCCCATGTTTGAAAAACAGAAACTCGGGATTCATGCTTCCCAGGGCAGAGATAAAAAACAAGACGCCTGCGAAGAAAAGGCTCCTTTTTCGCCCCCAGTTGGAGGCCAGCAGTCCGGAGAGGGCCGAGCCGATGATACATCCGATGAGTGCACTGGCACAGGTAATTCCGTGCATGCCATTGGTGTAGTTGAAATCGCTTGCTCCCATGAAGAAAGCCTGCAGACCTTTTTCTGCACCCGAGATTACGGCGGTGTCATATCCGAAGAGTAGACCACCGAGGACCGCCACCATGACGATGGAGGCGAGGTAGAATTTGTTGCCTTTGTCGTTAGTTGTATTCATTATAGATGGGTTAGATTTTTACAAGTCTTAGTAGTCGGCGAAATGAGCGTTCATTTGCTTTCAATAGATTAAGAGTGTCAATATACCCTTATTTGTTTATAACGAAGACTTTTAAGAATTAGTATTTTTAGGTTTAATTATTTAATAAAAAAAGTGGAGGGGCGTCTGGTATGGTATTCTGTGGTAGTCGCGAGTCTATTTTCTGAGGTGTATAATGTGTCAGTTTTTATTGATAAACACCCTTTTAGATTCTCCTTATTTGAAAAACATCCTGCCTCCATCCAAAAATTCGTGTAATCTGTGCAATTCGTAGTCTAACAATTATTAGTTGTATTTTTATTTACAAACGTCCCTGTAGAATTCGCTTATTAAAAAATTAATTTGTTGTCGTCCGAAAAACCGTGATTTTTGCGCAATTTGTAGTCTCTTGATTGTCAGTGGGTTTGGCAAAGTCCCGCTTTTGTCGTCTATTTGGTCCTTTGCGGTTGCATATCAAACGGCGGAGCCGTTGGGCCGTAACCGCCCTGCGAGTAAGGCTCAACGGCAGCACCGTTAAGGCTTTGTCATACCGCGAATAGGGCCCCGCCATCATAGAACGAGATATAAAACGAAATCAATGGACTGTTTTGGGGTTGAACGACTTGATAAAGTAGGCGGAAGCATAGCCCTTTTTGCGCTAAATGAATCAAAAATAATGGCTCGAAAATGGTAAAAAAAAGTGAAGAATAAAGAGGGGAGAAGGAGGAATTAAATGAAGAATGAAGCGGGGAGAGAGAAGAGGTAAATGAAAAGGGAGAAGAGAAGATGGAGGAAAAATTATGGTTTTTTGTGGTTTTCTAAGCTACATTTTTGGCAAGTTTTGCTTACCTTTGTGATGAAACAATCCAATCTTGGGGTATTATCTATTAAAACGATATATGAAAAAGCAATATTTATTGGGGTTTGATGTAGGCTCCAGCAGCGTCAAGGCTTCGTTTGTCGACATCGAGAGTGGTGCCATAGCGGCTACCGCCTTTTTCCCCGAACACGAGGCGCCTATCAGGGCTGTCAAGCCTGGATGGGCCGAACAGGACCCACAGATGTGGTGGGACAATGCCAAGCTGGCTTTGCAGAAAATCATGACCGACACCGGTGCGACGGGCGATGACATTAAGGCCATCGGCATATCCTATCAGATGCATGGACTGGTGTGTGTAGACAGGGACGGACGTGCCCTCCGTGACGCCATCATCTGGTGCGACTCGCGGGCCGTGCCTTATGGCGAACGAGCTTTCAACGAGCTTGGTCACGACTTCTGTCTCAGTCGGCTACTCAATTCCCCGGGCAACTTCACGGCGGCTAAACTCGCATGGGTGAAAGAGCATGAACCCCGTATATACGAAAGGATTTACAAGATTCTGCTTCCCGGCGACTATATCGCCATGAGGCTCACGGGCGAGATGAACACCACCATCAGCGGACTGAGCGAGGGTGTCTTCTGGGACTTTGCGCAGAAACGGCCTGCCGATTTCCTGCTGGACTATTATGGTTTCTCCAGCGATTTGCTGCCCGATGTGGTGCCCACGTTTGCGGTGCAGAGTCGGGTCAGCAAGGCTGCCGCCGCCGAACTTGGCCTCACGGCGGGTACGCCTGTTGCCTATCGTGCCGGAGACCAGCCCAACAACGCATTGAGCCTCAATGTGTTCAACCCCGGAGAGATTGCGTCTACCTCGGGCACCTCGGGTGTGGTCTATGGTGTGCTGGGCGAGGTGGGCTACGATACCAAGAGCCGTGTCAACACCTTTGCCCACGTCAATTATACTGAGGAGCAGACTCGGCTCGGCGTGCTGCTGTGCATCAATGGCAGCGGCATCTTGAACGCATGGGTGCGTCGCAACGTAGCGCCCCGAGGCATGAGCTACAGCGAGATGAACGACCTTTGCGCCACAGTTCCTGCAGGCAGCGAGGGCGTCACCGTGATACCCTTTGGCAACGGGGCGGAGCGCGTCATGGAGAACAAGGAGCTGGGCTGCTCCATCCACGGGCTCGACTTCAACCGCCACACCTGCGCCCATCTCATACGGGCCTCACAAGAAGGCATCGTGTTCTCGTTCTGCTACGGCATGGAAATCATGGAGCAGATAGGCATGGATATCCGCAAAATTCACGCTGGGCGAGCCAATATGTTCCTTAGCGAGACATTCCGCAACACGTTGGCGACAACGAGCGGGGCCGCCATCGACCTCTACGAAACCGATGGCTCGGTAGGCGCTGCCAAGGGAGCCGGCATGGGCTGTGGCATCTACAGGAATCACGATGAGGCCTTTGCTACACTGAAAGAACTGGCCGTCATCGAGCCTGATGTGAAGAAGGAGGCCGAATGTAAGGCAGCTTACGAGCGCTGGAAGGCGGTGCTGGCGGCCGAGCAACGGCAATAGCAGTCGGACTTTCCGTGTGTGACGGTCTGTCGGACGCGGGTCGACATCAGTATGAAATCTAAAAAATAATAACCAATCAATAATTAACAACAACAATTATGGCAAAAGAGTATTTCCCCTCGGTAGGCAAGATTCCCTTCGAGGGCGCAGAGAGTAAGAATCCAATGGCTTTCCACTATTATGACCCCGAGCGTGTCATCAAGGGCAAGAAGATGAAAGACTGGCTTAGGTTTGCTATGGCCTGGTGGCATACGCTGGGGCCGGCCAGCGGCGACCAGTTCGGCGACGTTACCCGTGTCTACGCCTGGGACAAGGCTGCCGATGCCGTTCAGCGCGGCAAGGACAAGGTCGATGCAGGCTTTGAAATCATGACCAAGCTCGGCATAGAGTATTTCTGTTTCCACGACGTGGATCTCGTGGACCCCGATGACGATATCGAGAAGTATGAGGCCAACCTTGCCGCTGTGACCGACTATCTGAAAGAGAAGATGGCTGCCGACCCCACGAAGAAGCTGCTCTGGGGCACAGCCAACGTGTTTGGTCACAAGCGATATATGAATGGTGCTGCCACGAATCCTAACTTCGATGTCGTTGCGCGTGCCGCTGTTCAGATTAAGAATGCCATCGACGCCACCATCAAGCTCGGCGGAGAGAACTATGTGTTCTGGGGCGGACGTGAAGGCTATATGTCTCTGCTCAACACGCAGATGCAGCGAGAGAAGAACCATCTGGCCACCATGCTCGCTGCTGCCCGCGACTATGCCCGTGCCAAGGGATTCAAAGGCACGTTCCTCGTGGAGCCGAAGCCTATGGAGCCGACTAAGCACCAGTATGACGTGGACACCGAAACGGTGATAGGTTTCCTCCGTGCACACGGTCTGGACAAGGATTTCAAGGTGAATATCGAGGTGAATCACGCCACATTGGCTGGTCACACCTTTGAGCACGAACTGGCAGTGGCTGTAGATAATGGCATGCTCGGCTCCATCGACGCCAATCGCGGCGATGCTCAGAACGGATGGGACACCGACCAGTTCCCCATCGACAACTATGAGTTGACGCAGGCCATGCTGCAAGTTATCCGCAACGGCGGACTGGGCACGGGCGGCTCTAACTTCGATGCCAAGCTGCGTCGCAACTCTACCGACCCCGAAGACGTGTTCATCGCACACATCAGTGGCATGGACGCCATGGCCCGTGCGCTCATCAATGCCGCAGCCATCGTGGACGAGAGTCCGCTGCCTGAGATGCTGAAAGAGCGCTATGCAAGCTTCGATGCCGGTGAGGGCAAACGGTTTGAGAATGGCGAAATGAGTCTCGAAGACCTTGTGGCTTATGCCCGCAAGCATGGCGAGCCGGAGCAAATCAGCGGCCGTCAGGAACTGTACGAGACCATCGTGGCTCTGTATAGCAAGTAGGAATCTGTCTCCTTCTCTTTGGGAAGGGATGGATGCGGCAGGCCGAAGACTTGCCGATCTCAATATCAAGATAAATACATTTCGGCCTCCCCTCCCACAGGGGGGAGGCTTTTTTATTAAACAAATCATACTAATCTCAATCAATCTATGATACTGAAACAAATCTTTCTGGCCCTCACCCTGGCGTTGCCCGTTGCTGCATCGGGCCAGTACAGGTCGCAGGTGTGGTGTCCCGACAATGGCGACGGCACCTATACCAATCCTGTACTCAATGCCGACTACAGCGACCCGGATGTCATTGCCGTCGGCGACGACTATTATCTGACGGCCAGTTCGTTCAATTGCATACCCGGCCTGCCCATTCTTCATTCCCGTGACCTGGTGAATTGGGAAATCATCGGGCATGGCGTGAAGCGTCTGGTGCCCGACAGTTTGTTTTCCGGGAAGCCCGCTCATGGCAATGGCGTGTGGGCCCCGTGTCTGCGCTATCATGATGGCGAATACTATATCTACTGGGGCGACCCCGATAACGGTGTGTTCATGGTGAAGACCAAAGACCCTGCCGGGACGTGGGAGGACCCGGTATTGGTGATTAAAGGAAAGGGAATGATAGACACTACACCGCTCTGGGACGACGATGGGCGATGCTATCTGGCCAATGGCTGGGCCAACAGTCGCAACCGTTTTGCCTCTGTCATCACCGTGCGCGAACTCAATAAAGAGGGGACGAAGGCCATCGGCGACCCCGTCATCGTGTTCGATGGCAACGGAACGGAGTATCGAACAGCCGAGGGTCCCAAGTTCTATAAACGCGATGGGTGGTATTGGATTATGTTTCCCGCCGGCGGAGTGGCTACAGGTTTTCAAGTGGCTATGCGCTCGAGGAACCCCTATGGGCCTTATGAATACAAGAAAGTATTGGCTCAAGGGAATACGACCGTGAACGGACCGCATCAGGGCGCGTGGATACACACGTCGGCCGGAGAGGACTGGTTCATGCACTTTCAGGACAAGGGGGCGTACGGGCGTGTGGTACATCTGCAGCCTGTGACTTGGAAGGATAACTGGCCCGTGATGGGGCGCGTGCCCAAGAAGGGCTATTGCGGCGAGCCGTATATGACCTATCGCAAGCCCAAGTCGGCGTCTTCAGTGGTGATGAATCCTGTGGAGAGCGACGAATTCAATGCGCCGGCGCTGGGCAAACAATGGCAATGGCACGCCAACTACGACCAGGCCTTTGGCATGCCTACCTCACTTGGATGCTTCCGACTGTACACTTGGAAGAGCAATGAAACGCTATGGAATACGCCAAACCTGCTCCTGCAGAAGACGCCGGCAGACCGATTTACGGCCACCACGAAGCTCAAGCTCATCAGTAAGGCCGAAAATCAGTATGGGGGCATCATCATGATGGGACGTGACTATTCGGCTTTGGTGGTGAAACGTGTGGGCGATCACTTCGAGTTGCAGCAGATAACCTGCAACAAAGCCGATAAGAACGGCAGGGAAAAAGTGACGACTCTCGCCACGCTGAACAGGACGGGGCAGGATGAGAACGACTATCAGTTTGCCATTCATGAGGAGATTTTTCTCCGAATGAAGGTGAATAACGGGCAGGTGCACTTCGCCTACGCCACCGATGGAAAGACTTTCAAGCCTGTGGGAGAGGCCTTCTCCATGCGCGAGGGGAAATGGATTGGAGCAAAGATAGGTCTCGTTGCTCAAGAGCCGGAGGGCACCACCAATCGCGGATGGATTGATGTCGACTGGTTTAGGGTGACAAAATAAAGAATTTAAGGAATCCTTCTCATGGCTTTCGATGGAAACAAGGGAAGGCGAAACCGACACATACACCGTAAAAAGAACACACGGCACATCCCGCATGAAGGATGTGCCGTGTGTTTTAGAAGCAGCGTTGAAGCCGTCAGAGCTACAGACCGCGTGCCTTGAGCAGTGCGGAAGCGTCGGGCGCTTTCAGGCCAGTGAAGTCGGAGAAGCTCTGCATCAGGTCGCGGGTGTTGCCTCGGCTCAGTATGATGTCGCGGAAAGCCTGCCCCACCTCGGCCTTCAAGGCGCCCCGTTCGGCAAAGCTTTGGGCGATGTTGGCGGCGAGCACCTCGGTCCACAAGTAGCTGTAGTAGCCGGCAGCATAGCCACCTCCCCACACATGATTGAAATAAGACGTGGAGTAGCGGGGCGGAATCTGACGGTTGAGCAGCCCAACTTCACGCAGGGCTCTGGTCTCGAACGCTTCGGCCTCGTTGGCAGTGGGGATGTCTTTCGACGACAACACGTGCCAGGCCATGTCCAGACACGTGGCGGCCAGGTTTTCGCCGAGCGCATAGGCCGGCAGAAAGTTAATGGAGTTGAGCATCTTTGTCTTCAGCTTCTCAGGCATGGGCTTGCCCGTTTTGGCGTGTTTGGCATAATGGTTGAACACCTCCGGAATGGAGGCGAACGACTCATTAAACTGCGATGGCATCTCCACGAAGTCGCGTGCAACGGCCGTACCGCTCAGCGAGTTGTATCGGCAGTTGGACAGGATGCCGTGCAAGGCATGGCCGAACTCATGGAACATCGTCGTCACTTCGTCCCAAGTGACGAGCGTGGGCTCACCTTCGGGCGCTTTGGCAAAGTTGCACACGTTGTAGATAATGGGCAGTTGGTTGCGCTCGCGGCTCTGTTTGGCAAAGCTGCTCATCCATGCGCCGCCACGCTTGGTGGGCCGACGGAAGTAGTCGCCGTAGAACAGGGCCATGGATTTGCCGTCTTTGTCGAACACCTCGTAGACCTTCATGTCTTTGTGATAGGTGGGAATGTCGGTGCGCTCCTTGAACGATAGACCATAGGCGCGGTGAGCAGCGTAGAACACGCCGTTGACCAACACGCTGTCGATGTTGAAATAGGGCTTTACGTCGTCTTCCGAGAAGTTGAACAGTTCCTTCTTCATCTTGGCCGAATAATAGAAGCGGTCGTAGGGCTGAAGCTCGAAATCGTTGCCCATCGTCTTACGGGCATAGGCCTCGATGGCCCGGGTCTCCGCATCGGCCATGGGTGCATAGGCACTGATAAGCTGCTTGAGGAAGCGATAAACGTTATCTGTGTTTTTGGCCATCGTACGCTCCAGCGAATACGAAGCGTAGTCTTTGTACCCCATCAGTTCGCCTTTCTCGGCCCGCAGCTTGGCTATTTCTACCACGAGGGGGAACGTGTTGAACTTGCCGGAGCCATCGGCCCTATGGATGGAAGCCTCGTAGACTCTGCGGCGCAGGTCGCGATTTTCGAGACTGGTGAGTATGGCTTGCTGGGTGGTGTTCACGATGACGATGCAATAGGGTGCCTTGCCGCCACGACGTTCGGCATCCTCTTTGCACTGGGCAATGTCGGCATCGCTTAGTCCGGCGAGTTCAGCCTTATCGTTCACCCACACCACAGCATCGTTGGTGGCTTCGGGAAGCTTGTCTCCCCATTCTTGCTGCAGGGTGGAGATGCGCTTGTTGATTTGCTCCATGCGCGCCTTGTCGGCGGGCGAGAGCAATGCACCGGAACGCACGAAACCCTTGTAGACCTCCTCCAACAGTTTCTTGTCTTCGCCCTGTAGCGACTTGTGCTCGTTGTCGTAGACATATTTCACACGTTCAAACAGTTTGGCGTTGAACGATATTTCGTTTTCAAGGTCGGTCAGCAACGGTGTGATTTCCTTTTCCGTTGCAGCAATCTCCGGTGTCTTGTCTGCGCTTACCAAACCGTAGAATATGCTTGTAACGTTGTCGAGCAGCACCCCTGTACGCTCAAAGGCCAGTATGGTATTGGCAAAGGTGGGCTTCGATTTGTTGTCTACAATGCGCTGTATTTCAGCCCTTTGCTGCCTGATGCCTTCCTTGAGGGCAGGCAGATAGTGCTTGTATTCTATTTTACTGAAGTCGGGTGCGCCAAAGGGCAGACTACTTTTCTGCAATAGCGGATTGCTGTCGACCGATTGTGCCGTCGCGGAATCTGTGCCGGAGAGTATCACGGCGGAGGCCAGAGTGGCTCTCAGAAGTGTTTTCTTGAAATTGGAATTCATTGTTTTATGGTTGTTGTTGTAATGCTTGGGGAATTTTGTCGGACTTGTCGGACAAATCAGACTGGTCAGACACGTCCGGCCAGTCAGATGAGTCTGATAGAGCCCGGGGTGCCACTATTTCGTCTTTCCGTTTCTGTAGTTCAGCCTTGCGCGTGTCATTTGTTCGCGGATGCCTCCTTCTTTGAGGAACATTTCCTGTTGTTTCTCGATGAGACGACGCAGCATATAAGTGGCTTGGTGTATTAATGTAATGCAGAGATTAGCCAACTCCTCATTGTTGAGGCGAGGAATGAGCGTGGCATATTCTTTTCTCAGTCGTTCGCTCCGAGCGTATGCGCGCAGTTTTCCGTAGCGCGAATGCCCGGCTTTCCACTGTGCGAGATGTCTCACTCGCAGGTAATCCTCATAGTCTATGAGCAGTTCCTCAAGACTGGCTTTAGCCACATTGGTGAGTTTTATCTCTGTTTCCGATGACGTAGTGGCGGCTTTACTGCCCTCGGCAATGTTTTGTTTGCCCGACCGTGCCGCCTGCACCATCTGGTCTACCGTCCTGTCTCCTTGCTCAAAATAGCGATGGGCAAAATGAAAAGTGATATCGTAGATCATCTCCGACACCTGATAGGCGCGCAGATTGCGATACCCACCTTTAGGCTTTAAGAACGTATCACTCATAGGCAAAAGCTGAATAGACCTTGGTAAAACATTTGCAAATATAAGGAATCATGGTGTAAATGCCAAGCAAATGGCTTTCTTTTAGTCATCTGATGCTTCAACCTCAACCAATACTTCTTTCAATTAAAAGCGCAAAACTTTCTTGTGTTTAGAACTATGAGAATATCACAGAACTGTCTTTGTAAAGATAGACAAAATAGAGATAGGCGCAATATGGTATTAAATATATAAAATATAGCTTTTTGAATTGGTAAGGATACAAAGAAATCGGAGATTCCCCTGCAAGAATCTCCAACTTCCTCTGCGTTATTATTTATTACAAAGAGTACTTATTGTGGGAGCTTGGAAAGCATAATAGTGAAGCGTTTGCGTGCTTTCAACATATGGGCGTGGTTGGCGGGCAACACGAGAATTTCTCCGGCCTTTGGATTGAAAACCTTGTCGTCGATATGGATTTCAGCTTCTCCGTCCAGCACATATAACACAACCGTGAACGGAACTGTATGTTCGGGGATAACCGTCCCCTCGTCGGCAGCACGCAGCATCACCGCGCCGCTTGAGGTTTGTGCAACAGCTTTGGTCACCACCTTGCCATTCTCATAATCAATCAACTCTTTAACATTATAAATCGTACTGTCGTTTAGCTGTTTCATAATTCTGTATTTTTAAATGGTTTGTATATATAATTTTACTTGCAAAAACGATGCCAAATTTCGATAGTAATAATGTAATTGGTGCTTCAATGCCAACACGTTTATTTTTTTGCAAAGAGACGTGACCTTCCTGACCAAAGACCAAGATATTCATCTTTTTTGCATCTTTTCTTTACAAACTCCCTCTTATATTTCGCTTATTCAAAAATACTTCCGGTCTTCTTCTGTATTCGTGATTTTTACGCTGTTTTGTAGCAGGCTGATAATCAGAGAGTTTCAAACTATGGTTCCTCCGTCCTCCATTCGACCGTCTGCGGTTACATATCAAACGGCGGTATGGTTAGGCTCTAACCGTCTTGCGGCTACGGCCTACCCGCAATGCCGTTAGGCCGTAGCCATATCGCGATTAAGGCTCCGTCATAATATGGCGGAATACAAAGGCTATAAACTGGGCTGCTTTTAAGCTGCGCGAACTGATAATGAAGGCAGAAACATAGTCCTTTTTGCGCTAAATGCTCTAAAAATAATCGCTAGAAATTGGTAATTGTTTTTTACATATCAACAGGTGATAACGAGGCCTCCCCAGAACAAGGCGGAAGGCACAACGTAGCAAAATGTCTCTCCGGAATCAGTGTCGTGAAAGCAATTTCCGGCTGAAGAAACAATGGATAATCATTGATTCGTGAGACGCATGGATGGGGGACCGTTTGAACGATTCATAAAATCGGCGGGCGGCATCCCTGCTTGATGTGCAACAATTTCATGGGAAATCCTTATAAAATATAGGTAAACATCATCTTCATTCCTAAAAAATTAGTAACTTTGCACCATTCGAGTTGCAACTTAATCATATAAACACACGTTAATTATATGTCTGAAACAAAAGAAATTAAGACCGCACTGATTTCCGTTTTCCATAAGGACGGCTTGGAAGAGCTGCTTGCAAAACTGAATCAGGAGGGGGTGAAGTTCCTGAGCACTGGCGGTACACAAGCCTTTATAGAGGGTTTGGGCTATGAATGTCAGAAGGTAGAAGAAGTGACAACCTATCCGTCAATTCTGGGCGGCAGGGTGAAGACGCTGCATCCGAAAGTGTTTGGCGGCATACTGGCCCGTCGCGACAACGAGGGCGACCGCGAGGAGATGAAGAAATATGAGATTCCGCCTATCGACCTGGTAATTGTGGACCTCTATCCCTTTGAGCAGACGGTGGCCAGCGGCGCCTCGGAGCAGGATATCATAGAGAAGATAGATATTGGCGGCATCTCGCTCATTCGTGCCGGTGCCAAGAATTTCAAAGACGTGGTGATTGTGCCCAGCAAGGCCGAATACGGCGTGTTGCTTGACCTCCTCAAGAAAAACGGGGCCAAGACGGAGCTTGCCGATCGCAAGATGTTTGCTGAGCGTGCCTTCGGGGTGAGCAGCCACTACGATACGGCTATCCACCACTGGTTTTGTGGGGAAAAGTAGGATCGACGGGATAGCAAAGCGGGGCATGGAGCGCAGAGAGCGTTTGTTGTCTGTGTTGTGACATCCGCCCCTGCCCTCAACTACATAGAGTGTTATTCAATAAAAATATTAATCCGTGATTTGCATGGCCTGACAGTCGACAGCCGCGTGCGTTGAGGTGTGAGACCATGCAAGTTGATTATTTCAAACAATGGGATTTTTTTCGTTTATTCAAGAAATAGCCATGGACTTGGGCACGGCCAACACCATTATCATCAGTGGTGATAAGGTTGTTGTGGACGAGCCGTCTGTGGTGGCGTTGGACCGTCGTACCGACAAGATGATTGCGGTGGGCGAGGCTGCCAAGATGATGTATGAGAAGACACACGATAATATCCGCACCATCCGTCCGCTTCGCGACGGTGTGATAGCCGACTTTACGGCTTGTGAGCAGATGATGCGTGGTCTCATCAAGATGGTACACACGGGCACCCGTCTGTTCTCGCCGTCGTTGCGCATGGTGATTGGCGTTCCTTCCGGTTCGACGGAGGTGGAGCTTCGTGCCGTGAGAGACTCGGCCGAGCATGCCGATGGCCGCGACGTGTATCTGATTTTCGAGCCGATGGCCGCCGCTATCGGAATCGGTATTGATGTGGAAGCTCCGGAGGGCAATATGATTGTCGACATCGGGGGTGGCTCAACGGAAATTGCCGTCATCTCGCTTGGGGGCATCGTGAGCAACAACTCCATTCGTGTTGCCGGCGACGACCTTACTGCCGATATTCAGGAATATATGAGCCGCCAGCACAACGTGAAGGTATCGGAGCGCATGGCCGAGCGCATCAAGATACACGTGGGCTCCGCCCTGACCGACCTCGGCGACGAGGGCCCCGAAGACTATGTTGTTCATGGCCCGAACCGCATCACGGCCCTGCCTATGGAGGTGCCCGTGTGCTATCAGGAAATAGCCCACTGTCTGGACAAGACGGTGGCCAAGATAGAGAATGCTGTGCTTTCCGCCTTGGAGTCTACTCCTCCGGAACTGTATGCCGACATTGTGAAGAACGGCATCTATCTGTCGGGTGGCGGTGCCCTGCTTCGCGGTCTTGACAGACGGTTGAGGGATAAAATCAACATCCCCTTCCATATCGCAGAAGACCCCTTGCACAGTGTAGCCAAAGGGGCCGGCATTGCCTTGAAAAATGTAAGCCGCTTCTCGTTCCTGATGAGATAAGTCTCTTTCTTGAATCCATTTATCCTTGGGCGCCGGGCTTTTGGACTTTAACCTTTATGATTACCAGCGGAAGTCGTCATCAAGCGACAAGCCTGTCATGAAGTTTAAAGCTCAGAGTTCGGAGTTCTGTGTTCAACACTATGCGCAACCTGTTAGAATTTCTTGCCAAATACAATCACTGGTTTGTTTTTCTGTTATTGGAAGTAATCAGTGTGGTATTGCTGTTCCAGTACAACAGCTATCAGGGCAGCGTGTGGTTCACATCGGCCAATGCCGTGTCTGGCAGAGTGCTGGCTTGGAAGGCTGAGATAGCGTCGTTCTTCTCGCTCTCCAGTGTGAATCAGGAACTCACGCAGCGCAATCTCCTTTTAGAGCAACAGGTGAGGGACCTCTCCGAGAAACTCACGACAGCGACCGGGGATAGCGCATGGATGCAGCATGGACAGTTTCAGCAGCTCGAGGGATACGAGCTGATACCTGCCAAGGTGGTGAGCAACAGACTGAACACTCCGGATAACCTCATTACCATCGACAAGGGAACGGCCGACGGCGTGGCCAGAGATATGGGTGTGGCGTGTGGAAACGGCGTGGTAGGCGTCGTCTATCTGGCCTCACCCCATTATTCGGTGGTCATTCCCGTGCTGAATATCCGTTCTAACATCAGCTGCCGGATACGCGGGCGGGATTATTTCGGCTATCTGCATTGGCAGGGCGGCAGTCGCAAGCTGGCCTATGTGGACGACATTCCGCGTCACGCCCATTTCAAATTGTATGAATGGGTGGAAACCAGTGGCTATTCATCGGTATTTCCCCCAGGCATTGCCGTAGGTAAAATCATGCACGTCTACAACTCGCCCGACGGCCTGTCCTATCGTTTGCAGGTAGAGCTTTCCACCGATTTCGCCCGTCTGCGCGATGTTTGTGTCATTAACAACAAGCCTATGCAAGAGCGTCTGGAAATACTCCGGTCGGCGCAAGACTCGTTGAAATTCATGGAGGGCAAATAGTTATGAATATAGATTTTTTGCGTCGTTTGTTGCTGTTTGTCGTTTTGCTGTTGGTGCAAGTGCTGGTATTGAATCATATTCACCTCTTTGATTATGCCACACCGCTGCTTTATGTTTATTTCGTTATCAGCTTCAGGCGCAACTATCCGAAATGGGGCATACTCATCTGGAGTTTCCTGATGGGTTTGAGTATCGACATCTTCTCAAACACGCCGGGCATGGCAGCGGCATCAATGACCATGATTGCCATGCTGCAGCCCTCTGTGATGGAACTCCTTGTCCTGCGCGACAGTGATGAAGACCTGCAACCGAGCATCTCTGCCCTCAGCTTCTCCAGATACCTGTATTATGTCATTATCCTCACGTTGACCTATTGCCTGCTGTTTTTTACGATAGAATCTTTCGACTTTTTCAACTGGAAAGAATGGGGATTTAACATCTTGGGAAGCACGGCTTTAACGGTAACCCTCATTATGGTGGTGGATAACTTGAGAGGAAGTAAATGAATGACTTCGACCTTGGAAATAGAAAATATGTGATAGGTGGTGCGGCCGTTGTTATCGTGACCATCTACATCATTCGTCTTTTCACGCTTCAGCTTGTCAGTGATGACTATCGGAAGAGTGCCGACTCGAACGCCTTTTTGAAGAAAGTGGAATATCCTTCGCGTGGCGTTATACGCGACAGAAACGGCAAACTCCTGGTCTATAACCAGCCTTCCTACGACATTATGGTGGTGATAAACGAAACCAGGGACCGCATAGATACCCTCGACTTCTGTCAGACGCTGGGCATCACCAAGGAATATTTCATCCAACGGATGCACGATATCAAAGACCGGAGCAAAAATCCAGGTTATTCCCGCTTCACCCAGCAGCTGTTCATGACACAGGTGGACGACCGCGATTTCAGCGTGTTTCAGGAGAAAATGTACCGCTTTCCGGGCTTTTATGCGCAGAAGCGGGCCATCAGGAAATACGAATACCCCCATGCAGCCCATGTGTTGGGCGATGTGGCGGAGGTATCTCAGGGCGACATCGACGACGATGATTATTATCAGCCCGGCGACTATATTGGCAAGTCGGGCGTGGAGCGCAGCTATGAAAAGCAGCTTCGGGGCGAGAAGGGTGTTCGGGTTTTGCTGCGCGATGCTCATGGCCGGATACAGGGGAAATACCAAGAAGGAAAGTTTGACCATCGTCCGAAAGCCGGAAAAGACCTGACGCTGGGCATAGACATCAACCTGCAAGCACTCGGCGAACGACTGCTCGAGGGCAAGATTGGAGCCATTGTCGCCATCGACCCGCAGACGGGAGAGGTGCTTTGCATGGTCTCGTCGCCCTCTTACGACCCCCGTATGCTTGAAGGCAAAAAGCGCAGCAAGGCCCACCGCGTGCTGTCGAGAGACCCTTGGAAACCCCTTCTCAACCGTGCCATCATGGGACAGTATCCTCCCGGCTCCACGTTCAAGACCTCACAGGGACTCACTTTCCTCAGCGAGGGCATCATTAACAGCCATACTCAGTACCCCTGTCATCGGGGATTTTATTATCGTGGACTGCATGTGGGGTGTCACGGCCATGCCTCCCCGCTGTCCGTTGTCCCTGCCCTCAGCACTTCGTGCAATGCTTTCTTCTGTTGGGGATTGTATCATATGATGGGCAATCGCAGAAGATACAAGAATGTGCAGGAAGCCATGAATACCTGGCGTGACTATATGGTGAGCATGGGTTTTGGTTATCGGTTGGGCATCGATATCCCCGGCGAGAAGCGAGGACTGATTCCCAATGCCGAGTTTTACGACAAAGCCTATCGCAAATCGTGGAACGGACTGACCGTCATCAGTATCTCTATCGGGCAGGGTGAGGTGAATCTCACGCCACTCCAAATAGCGAATCTTGGAGCAACAATAGCCAATCGGGGCTATTACTATATTCCTCACGTTGTCAGGAAAGTGCAGGACGAGCCGCTCGACACGGTTTATACGCGGCGCCATTACACCCGTGCAGCCCGTCGTGCCTACGACTTGACGGTGGCTGGAATGAGGTCATCGGTATTGGGAGGAACGTGTAGACATCTGGGCAGTCTGCCCTTTGAGGTCTGCGGCAAGACGGGAACGGCACAGAATCGAGGGCAGGACCACTCTGTGTTTATGGGCTTTGCCCCGATGAACAATCCCAGAATAGCGCTCTCGGTTTATGTAGAGAACGGCGGCTTTGGAGCGGAGTTTGCCGTGCCTATGGCCGGAGTGATGATAGAACAGTATTTGAACGGCAAGCTGTCGCCGGCTCGTGAGCAGGAAGCGGCGGTCTTGCAGAAACGGAGAATAGCCTATGGCTCGAACAACCGATAAACAACCCAGCATCATCCGCAGTCTCGACTGGTGGACCATTGGCATCTATTTCGCCCTGCTGCTGTTTGGCTGGCTTAGTGTCTGCGGTGCCAGCTACACCTATGGCGAGACCGATATCTTCAGTCTTGACACACGTTCGGGCATGCAGATCGTATGGATAGGCACCTCGCTTGTCCTGGGTTTTGTGCTGCTCATGCTTGACGACCGCTATTACGATACCTTTGCTTACGTCATCTACGGACTACTCCTGCTACTGCTGTTCGTAACGATATTTAATCCCCACGAAATCAAAGGGTCTCGCTCGTGGTTGGTGCTTGGCCCGCTGAGGCTACAACCCGCCGAGTTTGCGAAGTTTGCCACGGCCTTGGCTGTGGCCAAACTCATGAGTACCTATGGATTCAATATCCATCAATGGAAACATTTTGCGGCGGCGCTCGCGATAGTGCTTCTGCCCATGTTGTTTATTGTGGGGCAGAAGGAGACGGGCTCGGCCCTGGTGTATCTGTCGTTTTTCCTCATGTTTTATCGGGAGGGAATGCCGGGCAGCATCCTGTTTACAGGCATCGCAATGATCGTTTATTTCGTGGTGGGCATCAAGTACGAGGCTACATTCCTATGGGAAACGCCCACGTCGTTGGGCAAGTTTGTCGTGCTCTTATTGGTGCAACTCTTCACCGCTGGGATGGTCCATCTCTACGGTCATGACAAGGGCAAAGCGTGGGTGCTCGCTCTTTTGTGTTCGGGGATAACCCTTTTGGCCTTGCTGTTCTCCAAATTCGTCATCCCGTTCGACGTGGTTTGGGTGCAGCTCAGTATTTGCGTCATGGTCATCGTCTATCTTGTCTTCCAGGCCCTGGCCACTCGGTTGCGCAACTATATGTACATTGCCTTGTTCTCTTTCGGCTCCATAGCTTTCTTTTATAGTGCCGACTACGTTCTCAATGACGTGATGGAGCCCCACCAGCGCGTCCGTATCAACGTGCTGCTGGGCTTGGAGGAAGATTTGGCGGGGGCCGGATACAATGTGCATCAGAGTGAAATCGCCATCGGTTCCGGCGGATTGCGAGGCAAAGGATTCCTCAACGGCACACAAACTAAATTGAAGTTTGTGCCCGAACAAGACACGGATTTCATCTTTTGCACGGTAGGGGAGGAGGAAGGTTTCTTGGGTTCGGCCGGTGTTTTGCTGCTTTTCCTGGCACTTATTCTAAGGTTAATTCATTTGGCGGAGCGCCAACCCTTCAGATTCGGGCGGGTTTACGGCTATTGTGTGCTTAGCATTTTCCTGTTCCATGTGTTTATTAATGTGGGCATGGTATTGGGTCTGACGCCCGTCATCGGCATACCGCTGCCTTTCTTCAGCTATGGCGGCTCGTCTTTATGGGGCTTCACGATTCTACTGTTCATCTTCATGCGCATAGATGCAGGGCGCAATCTCGTGAGAACATAATAAGTATGTGGACAGGAGGTACATGGAATGATGACGGGCGCACGAGCCGTACGTCTTAACTTTGCAAAAAGAATAATTCATAATTGGAGGGAAGCAGGAGCATCTGTTGCTCTTAATTCTTCCTTGTTAGTACAATTCCCACGTCAGAGATACCCGGTAATATCTCACGTCTCATGTCGTGTCTCACGGTGATGTGCAGGGAATCGCGTTGCTGAAGTTGCATCTGCGATATCGGATAATGATACTGGTAATAGCTGATGCCCTGTCCTTTGAAATTCCCGTTCCCATCTACCAGTTTGCAGTTTATGGTGTCCACTCGCTGTCTCAAAGACGGATAGACGGTCTGTTCCACAATCAGTGTCAGGCTGACAAACGGGAATGCGCTGTTAATGCGCAGTCCCAGTTCCGTGTCATAGCGTCCCTGCTTCGCCACTGGAGGAACATTATAAGACAGGGTATCCACTTTTTCCCATCCTGCCACAGGCGTGTGGTTGTAGTGGTGATACACTCTGCCCCTCGTGCAAGCCGCACATAGGGTGAGTCCTGCCAGGATCATCCATCCCCAGTGTTTCATTGTGGCGTGGCCGGTTTCTCGTTTGCCGGACGGTTGTTGCGCCTGTTGTTGCGCCCGTTTCTCCGGTTGTTTTTGCGTGCCTGACGCTTCGGGGCACCCTGTTGCTGGTTGTTTTGTGCCGAAGTTTCGACCTGCTGGCTCTGTCTTTTGTTTTGCGTGTCGGCCATCTTCTCGCTGTTGCGTCCGTCCGACGACACGTCCTGTGCTTTTCTGTTCTGGCGGTTTTTGTTTCGCCTTGATTTGTTGTTGCGCTTCTTTCGGGTATTGTCAAAGCGGCTCACGTCGGCATCTGCCAATAGGTCTGTGGGCTTCTTTTCCAGTCTTGCCTTGCCGTCTTCCACGAGCGATGAGGGCTTTTCGCCCCGCTTGTTCATGGCTATGACTTCACGCACGCGCTCCACGCTGATGGTCTCCAGGTTGGCTGCCATATTCTTGTCGGTGGAATAGGTGCACTGCCCCGTGAGAATATCGGTCTTGAACAGGTGATATTCGTTATCTGCCGTCTGCAACACGATGTCGCGACCGGGCATTTTCCGGTTGGCCTCCATATATTGGTCCACCTCGTAGTTGAGGCAACATTTCAGTTTGGCACACATTCCCGCCAGTTTCTGCGGGTTGAGCGAGAGATCCTGGATGCGTGCGGCGTTGGTGGATACACTGGAGAAATTCCTGATCCACGTGGCACAGCACAGCTCCCGTCCGCAGGGACCCGTACCCCCGATGCGTCCGGCCTCCTGACGCGCGCCAATCTGTTTCATCTCGATGCGCACATGGAAGGTGTCGGCCAGCACCTTGATGAGTTGGCGGAAATCCACGCGCTCATCGGCTATATAATAAAAGATGGCCTTGTTGCCGTCGCCTTGATACTCCACGTCGCCAATCTTCATGTCCAGATTCAGGTTCTTGGCAATCTGCCGACTTTGTATCATGGTGTCGTGCTCGCGACTCTTGGCCTCTCTATATTTCTCCATATCTACGGGTCTGGCCAGCCGATAGATACGTCTGATTTCGTCGGGCGACCTCAGATTGGCCTTCTTCAGCTGGTAGCGTACGAGACGCCCCGTGAGTGTCACTACGCCGATGTCGTGTCCCGGATTGGTCTCTACGGCCACCACATCGCCTTTCTTCAGCGATAGATTGTTGACGTTGCGGAAATAGCCCTTGCGTGTATTTTTGAATTGCACCTCGACCAGATCTGTCAACGTGGCATTGCCGGGAATGTCGGCCAACCAGTCGTAGGTGTTGAGCTGCCGGTCTTGTCGCCCTACCGAATCGTTCACGAGTCCTCGGCTGCAGCCTGATATTGTATGGTTTCTCATATTATCGTCTTAAATAAATAATCATATCTGTGGCCAGGCAAAAGAATTGTATCTTTGCGTTGGCGTTTTGCGTGATGTCGCGTAGGGTGCGTTGCAACATCTCTGTGGTGTCTACCACGTTGCGCTCATTGATGAAACGCGCGAAGTTTTTTGCAAAATTCTCCTCTTCACGACTCATATAGACCAATTCCTGCTGTTGAAAATTGTACATAAAATTCTCACGTATCAGATGCAGAAAATAGGTCAGCATGCGACGCTGCTTCTCCCGACCGAAGGCGGCGGCAGCCTCACTCCATGTCTTCAGCTCCTTGAGGTTGCGGGTATATGCGTTGCGCATCAGGATGACAAACAGTTCCAAAAACTGCCTGTTCTCGTTGCCTGCGTCCAGATTTTCCAGCGCTTTGAGCCAGCTGCCGTTTGCGGCGCGGGCTATGCGCACGGCGTCTTCCTCGCCGATGGCACGCTTCTCGATGAGCGCCCGGGTGATGTCGGCATCGTCGATGCGGTGAATGTCAAACCGTTGCACCCTGCTGCGAATGGTCTCCAGCAGCCGCTCCGGCTCCTCCGAAACCAGCAGAAATACAGTCTGCATGGGGGGCTCCTCCAGCAGTTTGAGCAGTTTGTTGGCGCACGTGATGTTCATGCGTTCCGGCAGCCAGACGAGGGCTATCTTGTAACCGCCCTGACTCGACTTGATGTTGAGCTTATGGTTGAGCGCGTCGCTTTCGGCTTCGTATATCATCGCCTGCTGATTGGCAGCATTCATGCGGTCCATCCATTGGTCCATCGTGAAGTAGGGGCCCTCGTCGAGCATCTCGCGCCATTCCGTCAGGAAGTCATCGCTCACCATCTTATGGTCGCTCGACACTCCTTTGGGGCGTATCACGGGAAAGGTGAAATGCAGGTCGGGATGCTGCCATTTGGCTAGCATGGCCTCGGCATTGAGCATAGCCGATTGGCTTGTCAAGAGGGATTGCCCGTCTACACGTTGCCCCAAAAGATAGGAAGCAAAAGCCAGCGCCAACGCCATTTTACCGCTGCCTTTCGGACCGGTGAACATCAGCGCATGGGGCACACGATGCTCCTCAACCAGCTGCATGAGCCGGTCGCGGGCTTCCTGTTGTCCTATCACTTCGCTAAACTGCATATTGATTTCTTGGGTTAGGGGCTCAGAGCCTCTTGCCGAAGGCTCCTCGGTTGGCGATTGTTGCATAGGCGGTCTCGGCGATGAGACGGCACCCGTCCTCGTGGCCGACCGGCCGTTTGCCTGCAAAGTTACTATTTTTTTGCATCAATCACAAAAGAAACCTGTGTTTTATGAGGGCTGTGTCCATGCCAAACTAACGGGCGGCGCTCCCCGGCCGTCTCGCTGTCGTTCTCGCCCCGGCCTACATCTACCGGGACAAAATCGGAGCGGCTCCATCGTTATAGCTATGCGTGTAAAGAATAATAACCAATTTTCGGTGCTTGGCTATCGGACTAATGAGCGCAAAAAGGACTATGTTTCTGCCCTCAAAGCCAACATGTGCAGCCATAAATCTTTCCTCTCTGCTCCCTTTATACCCCGCCATAACATGACGGAGCCTTAATCGCAGTATGGCGAGGCCTTAATGGTCCTGCCGTTGAGCCTTACTCGCAGGGCGGCTAAGCCCTAACCGCCCCGCCGTTTGATATGCAACCGCGAAGGACCAAAATGACGACGGAAACGGGCTCCCACAAAAGCCGCTGATAATCAAGAGACTACGAATTGCACAAATTTCACGGATTTTCGGGCGGCAACAAGATGTTTTTTCAAATATGCGAATCCTAGGGGCGTGTTTGTAAACAAAAATAACACAGATAATTATTAGACTACGAATTTCGCTAATTTCACGAATTTCTCAATTTTTAGGGCAAAAGCCGTATT
Organism: Prevotella sp.; assembly: GCA_050946435.1. GTDB lineage: Bacteria > Bacteroidota > Bacteroidia > Bacteroidales > Bacteroidaceae > Prevotella. Next base: position 10,519 of record JBMNUU010000016.1, on the reverse strand, counting down.
ATTTTTTCTGCATATCCGACTTGCCCGACTTGTCTGACCAGTCTGACCAGTCTGACTTGTCCGACCAGTCTGACTCGTCAGAAAGCTCCGACCCATTCTACCAAATAAGCAAACGCACGAGCCGTGCATCCCCACAATCGGGATAAGGCTCGTGCGTCTATTTGCTGCAAATGGTCGTGACGAGACTAATCGTCATCGTCATCATCGACCATCGAATAGGTGAGGAAGGCCGAGCGGCGCAACGGCGGATAGCTGACGCTGTCGCCCTTGATGCCATGCCACAGTACTTTGTTGAACTCCACGTCGGGCACGTCGTCTTCTATTTCAAAATTATATTTCTCCGACATAGCCTGCCACTTGCTGCGCTTCTCGTTCTTCTCATCGAGCGGAACGTTGGCCGGCAGATGGTTAAACGGCGTGTCGTCCACCTGCGATGTAAACGATTTCCACATCACGCGTGCCGAACTGTCGTGTTGTGTCATAGGCGGCATACCGAGGATGAGTTCTATGGTACGCACCATGGATGTGGTGGTATAGGGCGTGCTGTCTACATAGTGGCGTTTCACCATGCCACCGGCCAAATAAGCTGTGCTGCGATGGGCGTCTACATGGTCGGACCCGTTTTGAGCATCGTCCTCGATGATAAACACCACCGTTTCCTTCCAAATGGGCGAATGGCTCAGATGGTCGAGAAACATACCCAAAGCCAAATCGTTGTCGGCCACGTGTGCATAGGGTGTGGGGCGGCCGAGCTTCATGCCCTCCGTGTGGTCGTTGCCCAGTCTCACGGTATTGAATTGGGGCACTTTGCCCGCAGCCAACAGTGAGTCGAAATCGGCAGCCCACGCCCGGAATCTGGTCGTGTCGGGCACACCAAGGTTGAATGGCTCGTAGTTAGGACAGAAATGGCCTTCGAGCGAAGGGATTTTGGGCGTGATGCCCAACTTCTTCTTATTCTTCGTTTTGCGTGCCACAAACTCGCCGTATGTGCGGTAGGTCACACCGTATTTCCTGCACTGATCCCAGATAAATCCACTCTTGTTATTACCCATGTGATGTCCGCCTTCGCCGGCATACACGTCACCTCGTCCGCTGTAACTGGTGGGCCACACCTTTTCGAGATAGTCGTTGGCATAGGCACCGGTAGTCCAGTTGTGACCGTCGCAACTCACCTCGGCGTTGACATAAAAATTATCGAGCAGCACAAAGTCGGAAGCCAGTTTGTGCTGGTTGGGCGTGATGTCGCGACCAAAGAGCGTGAGCGAAGGGTCACCATTGCCTTGTGGCATATCGCCGAGCACCTGGTCGTAGGTGCGGTTTTCCTTGATGACGTAGAACACATATTTAATAGGTGACGCCTGCCCCACTTTTGAGGGGATGGGATTACCCGGTTCGCTGTCCGACAGCATCTCCTTCTTTTTGTCATAAGGGGTGTTGGCAAACACTTGGGCCGTGTAGCGCTCGAGTTGTTCCTCGTTGGGAACGTCGATGATCGACAGCGCTCCCAAAAACAATCCGCCGATGTATTCCACTTTCTTGTTGTGGCCGGCGTCGCCAGAGTGATGGCCAAACTTTTCGCGCTTGTTCACGGGCTTAGGTCCATGCGGGTTGGGCAGTGAGCGCAATCCCTTGCCGTTGGTGACCCACAGTTTGTTGTTCACAAATTTCACGTTGGTGGGATACCAGCCTACGGGTATGAATCCCAGCGAGCGGCTACTGCCCGGTTGTGACACGTCAAACAGGGTCACACAGTTGTTGTCGGCATTGGCAATGGCCAGTTTCCGACCATTGTCGAGCAGGCACAGGCCATTGGTAGTACTGCCCGACAGTGAGCCGGGAAAGAGGGCGGCGTTGAGCGTTTCCTCTACCCGGTATTCCTTGAGATTGATCACTGAGACCGAATTGTCGTTGGCATTGGCCACGTAGAGCCGCTGGCTCTTTTCGTCCAAGCACATCTCGTTGGGATGACTGCCCACGGGTATAGAATAGATCCATTGGGCTTTCTGGGTGTCCCACACCTTCACTCTTTCGCATCCCCAGCACGAAGCATAGGCATAGCGACCGTCCGACGACACGATGACCTGATAGCCCTCGCCGCCCAGTGGCGCCTGATGAAGGAGGTGATGCCCCGTCTTGTCGTAAACATACAGTGAGTTGTTCCATCTTGTCACCACATAGAGGTCGCCGTTCTTCGGGTTGGTAGCCATACCCGAGGGCGAGATGCGGGTAGGCCATTTCTTGCCCAGCACGATGCTGTCGGCCAAGGTGAGTTTGCCCTGATTGCTCACGTTGAATATCCTGATGTCGTTGTTGTTGCCCCCCGAGGCATAAAGACGCTTGCCATCGGGCGAGAAACACAGCCCATACCAGCTTCGCGACAGCGTTTGGTCGTCTACCTCCTGTTCTTTCTTGGTGTCGAATATCTTGACACACTGGCGACCGTAGCCATTGTTGGTCACGGCGAGCCATCTCTTGTTGGGCGATACGGCCATGTTGAGCGGCAGATCGCCTAAGGGCAAATGGTGTCCGGCGGGAGTGAGGCGCCAGCCGGTGGGCAACGTGACGGGCTCGGCCGTCTGTTGTGCCCAAGTTAGGTTTACGCAGCACAATAGGGCTGCAACAACCATCATAGTGATACAAATGTTCTTCCTCATTGTTGTGTTTGTTTTTTGTTTTCCCCAGACGGGTCATGTTCCGATACGCACAGACCCGGGCTCACGGTTTACCGTAAGCCTGTAATTTGATACAAAATTACTGGATTTGAAAAAGAATGGGCATGATAACATATTAAGATTATGTGAATTTTTTAATTCTCATCCCTTTTTCTTAAAAATACACTGTTCTATCCCCAATCCGTCCTGCTCCCATCGAAAAAGTTTGCTTGTTTTTTAACTTATGACATTTTTTCATAAAATAATGAATGAATCTAATAATCGAATTAAATAATTTTCCGCTTATTTTGCACTTAACAAAAACATATAGGCTTTTTTTACTTACAATCAGCTTCAAGAGAGAGTATAAATGTTACAATAACATTATTAAATAATACATACAATTAAACTATCACCAATTAAAATTAAACTATCACCAATGGCAAAGATGAAATATTCAAGCCCAATGACTGTGGTGTTTGCGATGGCCATGCGGGGAGGAGACCCGGGTGCGACAAGCGGTCCCTACGATCCCAGCAAGGACCCAAATTTGAGCAAGGAGTTTGACGACTTCGAGGAATGGGATCCTGTGGCCGACGAGAATCCGTTTTGGGACTAAAACGCATTGATTCCATGAGTAAAGAACGAGTGGGACAGGATTTTTCCGAATCCCTCTGCAACAATTTTCAAAAACCAATAAAGATGAACACACATATACACTTATTTAGTAAGCTGTTGCTCATAGGACTGCTGCTGCAGGTATCGCTGTGCCTGCATGCCCAGGATAAAGCAGTCATCTTCGTGTCGGCGCAGACGGGTAGCGACGAACACGACGGCAAGACATGGACCTCCGCCGTGGCAACGCTCGACCACGCGCTCACCCTCGCCGAAACGAGGGGCATCATCAACCAGGGTATCAACGCGAAGCGCGCCATCCCGGTCTATATCTATATGGCCGAGGGAACGTATGACGCGCCGCAAAAGGTGTCCGGAAGATTTATAAATGGCACCTACACGATGATGACCGAGGGCCAGAGCATCACGCTCACCGGCGGATTTGCCAAGCCCAACGCCACCACGCTGCCCACAGACACCTTGGGCAATGTGCCCCGGAGGTATATCACGGAAATCAGCCCGACGGTGCTGTCCCAAAAATCGCTGTTCGTTATGAGCAATGACAACCAGTCGCTGCTGTTCCGCGGACTGCGTTTTGCGAGCGACAACATCGTGGGCAACAATGCCACCGGTGCCGTCTACACGTGTAATGCCGGCGCAGACAACCCCTACTTAGAGGTGTCCGACTGTATCTTCGAGCATTACCGGTCGGGCAATGCGGGCGTGTTCTATTTCAATGGCAGCATCGCCAATCCCAAAATCAAGATCCGCCGCGTGGAGGTGCTCAAGGGCGAGCCTTACGGCACCGGAAACGGCGGCGGCTTCCTCGCGTCCTCTAACGGCGGACCGGCGAATGCGCAGATCGATATCAGCTACCTCACCATGCACGACGTTACCCACAGGGGGTCGGCAACCAGCGATGCCATCGTGGGCTTCTCTTGTGCCGACAACAAAACCACGAACACCAACCCCCACATCACCATGGACCATGTGCAGGTGAAAGGCAATAAAGATGCCGGATTATCGGGGTCGATGCCTTTGTTTGTGCTCTATAATATGGGCAGTGTCCGTGTCACTAACTCGTCGTTCAACCACAGCATCGGCGGTGTGGGTGGATGTTTCTATATCAGGGGTTTCCATACGGTCTATTCCGAGAACAACCAGTTCTACGAGTGTACCGGCAGAAATGTGGGCGGTGTGATGTATTTGCTTGACAATGGCAGCTTTAATGAGACTACCGTCGACGGACAGCCGGTTGCCCAGCGCACCGTGACGTTCAAAAACGACGAGTTCTATGGCAACCGTACAGAGAGAGACGGTGGCGCGATAGCCATTACCGGAACATCAAGTAGGCTCATCGATGTGACCATAGAGAATTGTAATTTCGAGAACAACTATGGAAAGTTAGAGTCCGGTGCCGTATGGTTGAATGTGGTCGGCAACGTGACGGTCAAAAACTCCATGTTCTGCGGCAACACCGGAAACTGGAGGGCCGGTGCCATCTTTATCAAAGCCAATCCCAATGGTCTTTTGACAGTGGACGGTTGCTATTTCTCGGAGAATACAGACAACAAGATGGGTTCCGGCGCTATATTTACCGAGGTGCCCTTCGACATCAAGAACTGCTTGTTCCTCAATAACAAGTCTACCGGAACAGAACTCGGGTCAGACAGTAAGGGTGGAGCCATCTCTGCGGAAGCAAAAGCCCGAGGCAGCATCACCAACTGTAAGTTTGTGGGCAACTGGTCCGTGGGAAATGGTGGTGCCATATTCACTTCGGGTGACGTCATGGATGTTAAGCTCAGCAACAACTTCTTCCAGGATAATAAGGCCGGCTTGGGCGGTGCGTTGTATAATAAAAATGCTGCGTCTAAGATTACCATGAACAACAATCAATTTATGGGCAACGAGGCATCAAACGGTGGCGCCGTCTTCATGGGTGAAGTTAATACATTCGTGTCTGACGGAGATATCTACAATAAGAACGCCGCCACCGGTGTCACAGATGATAGCGGTGTCGGTGGAGCTATCAGAGTTGGACCGGCCGCAAGCGCAAATATCAAGATCACTAATGCCAAATTTGTCAGCAACGTAGCGAAAAATGTGAAAGGTGGCGGTGCGCTGTGGATTAATGAAAGTGGAAAGTATATTGTTGATGAGTTAAGTAATTCCACATTCTACAACAACCAGGCCTACGATTCTAACACGACGCTGTCGGCCACTGCAAGCGGAGCGGATATCTCAACAAACGAAAGAAACTGCTTCTTTAAAATGTCGGGGTGCAATGTGCAGTTGGCTAAGGACGTTTACGGTTCAAATCTCGTAGATGTCGGCAACAACAACTATTCCCAAAACACGCCTATCGACGTGCCGGAGGGTGGCAACGGACCGCTAAACCCCGACGATTTCAACCAGACCGACTGTAAGCCTATCATTGAGCGTCCGGAGATCGACGTGACCACGCCGCACCCGGAGGTGACGACCAGCGAGGTGGAGCCTACCCACTACAAGACTTATGCTAAATGCGATACCGTCTCGACCAAATGGGTGAAATTTGAGTCGGAGTCCGGACAAGGGCCGTTCACCTTTACTTACGACGTGTTCAAGACCGTGAATGCCACCATCACCAAGCTCAACGTCGATCCGCTGACGGTGAGGACCGGGACCGACGCCACGCCTGTCGTAGACCCCGAGACCGGCGAGACAAGCTATGTGCGCTCGGTGACGGTGGACCTCGGCAAAGTCTTCCCCGACGAGAAATTCTTGGAGGGCAACCTCTATACCGTGATTTGTACCAAGGTGACGGATGCCAACAACGAGGAGTTCCCCACCGGCACCATCGACTATGCGAACACGCGGACCTTCCCGCAGATGGTTGGCGCGCAGATTTTCATCAGAGACTGCACTCCACGCTATGATGACCTCGACTATGACAACGACGGCATCAGAAACGATGTCGAGTGTGAGGACCTGAAAGCCGACAACTTGGAGCAGAAGGTGCAGACGGGCCTCACGCAGAACCAATACTGGTCGGTGCCTTTCGTCACCTCGCCCAAGACTTCCGACCTCTTTGCCTCCATCGTGCGTGCAGACCACTATCTTAACATATATGCCTACAGTTCTACCCAGGCCGACAAAGTGCTCACGGTGAATCCCGGCTTGCTGGGCAAGACGGCAGGAAATGGCGGTAGCGGCGACTACCTGAAAAAAGACATCTCGACCAACTTTAAATTGCCCGAAGGCTCGGTGATCGTTGAGGTGTTCAATTATCAGTTTGATGATGGATTCTTCATCACGAGCGGCACGGGGCGCACATTTACCCGCTGGAAAGTCTCCGGCCGCGCCAATCCCTACATTCTCATGCAGAGCACGCCTATCTCGGCGTTCAGTGCCGGCACGGAGTTTGGCATCAACATTCTCGACAACAAGGACGTGCTCTCTCAGACTGCGGCCTACACGGACCTAACGAAAGCCGGTCCGCAGGGAAGCTACACCGTCTATGAGACCAACACCTACAAAAAGGTGCTCTTCAACACCGACGGCAGCAACCTCTTGAGCAAAGTGGGACTGTCTTATCTGAACATTGTGCCCGGTGACAAATATTTTGAGTTTGAGCAAAGCGATCGTGCAAATGGCGTTGTGCGCACGGCCGTGACCATCGTCATTCCGTGTGACACTGACAAGGACGGCGTGCCCAATGTGCTCGACTTAGATTCTGACGGTGACGGCTGTCTCGACGCCATCGAGGGCGACCAGTTCATTACGGTCGACCAACTGAAAGACGGTGCCATCGACAGCGAGGAGGATGAAAACGGCATACCTGAGTTGGTCAAGGGCGGACAGGGCTTGGGCGCCTCGCAAAACGCTGAGGTCAAAGCCGGCTGCTCGCTGTGGATCGGCGGCATAGACACCGATTATACTAACGTAGAGAACTGGGGCGGAAAATACATCCCCGTGGAGGGCGAAGACCTTGTCTTTGCCACGGAGGAAAACAACGGTGCCGCCGAGATGGGCAACACCCAGGTGGGGCCGGCCGTGCGCGACATGGTCATCCCGGCCGGCAAGTTCCTCAATCAGGCTGCTCTCGTCAACGAGGCGCCCAACAAGAAATATGTGGGCACAGACAAGACGAAGACCCCGGGCCATCCCGCCGTGGTGGTGACGGCCGGCGCAGGACTCACCGTGACTTCGGCCAAAGGATTTGAAACCCCGGCCGATGCGGACAAGATGGTGCTCAAGGCATCAGAGGACAACTCCTCGGCTCCCGGCACGTTTGTCATGAACCGTGACGACGCATGCGACCGGACCGTGCACGCCACCGTGGAGATGAAGCCTCTCGGAAGGTATATTCCCAAACAGCAGGTGACGGATACCGACCCCAATTCGCCCGACTACAACAAACCGCTCTATGCCGAGTTCGACTGGCAGTATATTGGCGTTCCGGTGGAGAGCGTCACGAAAAATCCGACGTTCAGCGGCATGAAGTTGCGGGCCTACGACGAGACGCTCAACGATCCCGATCATTTCTACCGCAAGTGGAAGGATGTGCAACGCACCGACGCGATGACGGCGTTCCGGGGCTACGAGATTGCACCGGTGCTCGACGAGAGCGGCAAAGTCATCACAGATCCCTCACAAGTGAGGACGGTGGCCATCGCCGGCAAGCTCAACTTCTGCGATGCCGAGCTGACGCTGACACGCCGCGCCGCAGAAGTGACGGCGTCGAAAGCCACTGATATCAACGAACGCCGCTATGGCTTGGGCTACAACATCTTCGGCAACTCCTTTGCGGCCGGCGTGAACATCAACGACATCGAGTTTGCCGACGGCGGTGACGGCGTGAAGCCGGAGGAGACCGTCTATCTCTACACCACTGGCAGCTTCAAGGATTGGGCACAGCAGCAGGGCAACACCGGGTCGACGGCCAAGGGCGGCTATCAGGCCGTTCCCAAGGGCAAAGCCGGACAAGACGGTCTGCCTGCCACCATTCCGCCCATGCAGGGCTTTATGGTGAAATATGCCAATCCTACTTACAGCGAGACCGATGGAAAGCTGACCATTCCTTACGCCGGCAAGGTGAGCGCCCAGACCGATCCCCAGCGTGCCAAACCGATGATGTCAGTCGGTGCGGAAAGTGGTGGAGTGGTGATGGTGACGCTCGACGACGGCAAGGTCTACGACGTGGCCCGGCTCTATGAGGACTCCGGCTCCACCGAGGCTTATGATGCCGGTTACGACGCGGAGAAACTCAACCTCGGCGCACCCTCGGTGTTTGCCACCACGACAGACGACCGGAAGGTGCAGATCAGCAGCCTGTCCACCATCGACGGCATGACCTTTGGCGTGCAGACCGAGCGGGGCACTGACTACACCATGAGCCTTGAGGCCCGCCGCCTCGACTATCCCGAGTTGAAGCTCGTCGACAGGGTGGCCCACAGTGTGACGCCATTTGCCGACGGCAAGGTAGACTACTTCTTCACGGGCGACGTGACGGGATTTGAGGACAACCGATTCCTCTTGGTCAACACCGTGGAGACCGACTACGACGCCGTGATGAACCACGTAACCGACGTGGACCGTGTGGAAATCACTCTTGGTAAGGGACGTGCCACAGTCTACACGCTCTCGGGCAAGAAAGTGGGCGACTTCCGTCTGCCACTCGATGCCGATACGCTACGCGGAAAAGTGCCTGCCGGTGTCTACCTCATCAAGGCCACCGACGGACAGAATGTAGAAAGCAGAAAAATCGTGGTGAAATAACAGACTAAAGATAGAATAACATTTGGACGCACGAGCCGTATCCACATTATAAGGATGTACGACTCGTGCGTCTGCTATTCGTAAACAATCAAACCATGATAAACACGCATTGATGGGATGCCGGGGCTGCCTGAACTTTCAGACCTTTCAGACTTGTCGGACTCGTCTGACTGTCTGACCAGTCTAACGATTGTCAAATAATTGCCGAACAGTAAAAACCTATCCCGCAGCGTCGTTAGCGGTTGGCCACGGCTTCCAATATTTCGGGAGGTTCTTTTACATCGCCGGCACGCACCTGCATGGGAGTGCCACCGAGTTTTTTGTGACAGAAGTTGGACATGTTCTGCGGTGAGGAGAACTTCAGCTTCACGGCAATCTCGTCAAGCGACCGATCGGAAAAGCGTAACTCACGGTAGAGCGCTTTCGTCCTTACACGAGTGAGCCACCGACCGGGAGACTCTTTGAACTGTTCTGTGAAATTGCGAATAAAGGTGGAGCGGCTCATGTTCAGCCGTTCGGCCATTTGTTCAATGTTGAGATAGCCGTTGGAGAGCGCTATCACCTTATTGGTAAAAGAACAGTTGCTGCGATAGAGCGGCACAAGGAAGCGGCGAAGCACGGCGGGCTTGTAGTAGGCCTGAATGATGGCCGACAGCTCGCGCTGTTTGAGGGTGTGGATGTCACAGCACAGCAATCGGTCACGGGCATAGGCGGCTATCTGTTCAATCAAGTTACGCACCACTGGGAGCATGGGCAGGGTAAACAGTCCGCCTCCTTGACAAGCTTCCCGCTGCAGTTGCTTCTCTGACACGATGCGATTGCAAAAGTCGAGATTGTCGCCAATGATGTATAACCTCACATACACACAATGTTCCAGCACCTCTATGCGGTGGTCGGTGTGCGACGGCATGAGAAACATCTCGTCGGGTCCTGCGGTGAACGACTCGAAACCGGCTCCCGTTATTTTGAGCCGGCCCTTCATCATAAACGCCATGACCGAAAAAGAGGAATTAAAAGAATGGATCTCGCCCACATCTTCTTCTACAAGGCCAAATCCCACCGGGCTGTCACCAATATAGTGTGGACAACCAACATGCCTGTTTAGATAAATTAACTTCATGCGCTCATGGGTTTAATAACAAGCATCCGCCTATGGGAAATGTTTCCCGCAGATGGGGAACTTGTCAATGTTTTACAAATCGATAACTACTCTCCAAAAACCAATAAAAGACCGCCATGAGGCTTTAAAATCTCCGATGGGTCGGCCACTTATAAGTCTATACATCACAAACATAATATATTTTTGTGAAAATGTATCATAAATTGTTACTTTTTTTCGTCTTATATTTAAAAAAGTTTAAAATAACGGTATAAACCTTAAATTCGCAGCTTAATTATTTGTTATAAATGCAAGTCCTTGACAAACATTTGTTTGGAAAGACTTGCATATGTCAGGATTTTCACTTAACTTGGTGCTACGACACAACCGAGTA
>JBMNUU010000015.1:0-74260 GCA_050946435.1 Prevotella sp. | reverse complement strand
ATACTTACTCGGTTGTGTCGTAGCACCAAGTTAAGTGAAAATCCTGACATATGCAAGTCTTTCCAAACAAATGTTTGTCAAGGACTTGCATTTATAACAAATAATTAAGCTGCGAATTTAAGGTATCTAATGAATCTAAATAATGTCGTGCCATGTTTTTATATATTTTGATGCAAAGTTACGAAGAAAACGGCACAATTACAATTATTTTGCAAATTTTAATTATAGATTGACACGACAATTAATAAGTTTGGATAGCTTGAAAATAAGGATGCAATTGCTCTGTTTTGCATAATCTATTCGCTATTACTTCTTTCGTTCTGTGGCAGAATAGGTAATCCGAGTGGCTTTAGCCCGACGCAAGGCCTGTTTTACGTCTGTGATAATACCCATCCGTGTATTTTTATCTGCCTTGATAGATACCGTCATGTTCTGACGGTCTTTGGGAGACATTCTGGCCTGCTCTGCAGAAACATAGTCTACAAGCTCGTTGGTAGTAGCAAATTTGTCGTTGATTTGAATACGTGTTCCTTCTTTTGTGGAGCTCTGTTGGCCCACTGTCGGATATCCAATATAGATATAGGTGACGGCTGTTTTTTTCGTGAGTTTGGTTAGTTCCGTACCTTGTGGGACCTGATATTTCACTTTCAACGGAACTTTTTGCATATGAGTAACAATCATAAAGAAAAAGAGAACAGTAAATATCAAGTCGGGTAGGGAGGCTGTATTCAATCCTGGTACCTGATGTGTGCGACGATGAAACATACTCATCTTGCCCCTCCTTCCTTTGACGCATTTGCTTCGACAGTAGACATACCATTATACTGTTCGGCAATACGCTGTGGACATTCTTCCCTCACTCTCTCGCGTTGACTCTGAGAAAGGGTTTCGTAATTTTGATGGAAAAGTTGCTGGGAGGTCTCGTTTCTAACATTTTTATAGGCAGCGACCAGTTCGTTCTGTATTTGGAAATAAAGGTCATACCTTGCCTCTGGAGCTGCGTCCAATTTGAACAAGTGCTTTTTGCCGACTTGTTTGATAAAGGATTCTGCCTGTTGACGCAACTGATTAACTGCTATAGGTTTGCCATTGACCATCAACTGGTTGTCGGCCGTAATCTGCAACGTCATCATTGTGCCTTGAGCTACAAAAGTATCCTCCTGCTCTTGCTTTTCGGCAGGGGGCAACTGTCGGGTCAATCCTTTGTCCACATCCATATTGGTAGTGACTAAAAAGAAAATCAACAGCATAAAAGAAATATCGGCCGTTGACGTGGTGTTGAGTTCCGGAACTCTGTGTCGTCGACGGTATATTCTCATTTCTTGCGCGTATATTTTGTAGCCCCATAGATTACTGCAGCGATAGCAATAATCATCAGAATCAGCGATGTGTAGATAAACATATCCGATGCTTTCAGCCAGAAATAATCTGTAAACCGAGTGCCATTAATCATTATATCGGATGACGAGCCTACAAGAAAAGTCAGCCCACATAGCAGCAACACGCCTATGACAATACTATAATTGATTTTTTTAACAGGAATGTTGTTGTCATGACTCTCTCCCTTACCTCTAATACGTAGTGCTCTCACCATTGCCCACACGGTAATGCCTATGCAAGCAATGATAATACCGTAACTCAGAATGATAACCGCATCGGTGAAAAGAGGGGCATTGAAGTTTGGACTATCAGCAAAAGGACGAGTATAGCCTACAAACCAATACAGCATGAAAACCACGATATATAGTGCTATCAATGCGTAGAACACACGCATTGACAGTTTTTCTGCAGACCGTTTCTTCCATTTCCTTACATCCATCATTTTGCGTTCTTCAACTTATATTTCATCACAGAGTCGAGCAGACTAATGGCCGACTCCTCCATTTGTGAGGTGAGATGTTCTATTTTAGATAATATGTAGTTATAGAAAACCTGTAGAATCAAGGCCACGATAATACCGAAAATCGTGGTGATCAGGGCTACTTTCATACCCGAAGCAACAATAGTAGGGCTGATATCTCCAATAATTTGTATTTGGTCGAAAGCCATAACCATACCAATGACAGTACCCAGAAAACCGAGCGATGGCGCCATAGCAATAAATAGAGTTATCCACGAACAGCCTTTCTCTAAGTTGGCACTTTGAACAGAGCCATAGCTCATAATTGAGCGTTCAATATTATCAATACTCTCGTTCACACGCTCCAAACCTTGATAACATATAGAGGCTACCGGTCCTCGGGTTTCTCTACACTGTTCTTTGGCTCCCTCTATATTGCCCGACATGATTTTGTCATCAAGGTCTTGCATGAATTTTTTGGCATTTATCTCCGATAAACTAAGATAAATAATGCGCTCTATACAAAAAGCCAACCCCAAAACAAGTACAAGGGCTACAAGCGACATAAAGCTTGCATTTCCTTCGATAAACTTTGTTTTTAGTGCTTTGTGAAATCCAGCACCTTCTACCGGTGCTGCCAGTACGCTGTCAGCCTCGCCCCCCTTGTCAAGTATGCTTGCAGTCTCTGCACTATCCAATTCTATGATGCTGTCTTCCACAACATCTTTTGCCGTGACATTCTCTGTAGTTACAGTGTTCTTTCCATCATGGGATGCGGATATGTTTTGTGCATATAGAAAACTATAACAAAAAACTAAAATCAAGGATAGTATGAGACGTTCGACCGAGTTTTTCATCTCTATGTGGGGGTTAAATCAAAAATAAAAAACAAGAAAGTCAAACAACTCTGCGGAGAGAGGGGGATTCGAACCCCCGAAACGCTTTTGGCGTTTACGCGCTTTCCAGGCGGGCCTCTTCAACCACTCGAGCATCTCTCCTTGTTGTGGTTTGACCTTTCTTTTATTTATTGCGAGTGCAAAAGTATTACATTTACTTCAATTAATAGAGACTTCTTGCCTTTTTTTATATTTCTTTAATGATTCGTCTGCCCACATGAAAGATTGGGCACTCCAAATAATCGACTTACATTATTGGTAGTGATGGTGGCCACTTCCGCTTCCGTTACGCCGTAGCTTTGTGCTAATGTTTTTAAAACTTGAGCAACAAACGCACTTTCGTTACGCTTTCCACGAAAAGGGACAGGAGCCATATAGGGGCTGTCGGTTTCCAACACTATGCGCTGCAGAGGAACGATGGCCGGCAAGTCTTCGCGAAGATGACTGCTCTTGAACGTGGAAACCCCACCAATGCCCAGACAGAAGCGGTCCAGTTCCAAAAAGCGTTCTGCTTCTTTTTGATTGCCTGTGAAGCAGTGGAACACCCCACCCGGCAGTTCTTTGACATATGGCTTCATGACATGAAGCATCTCGTTTTGCGCTTTCCGGCAATGAATCATCAACGGCAACTGGTATTCTATCGACCATTCCAATTGCTTTTCGAAAGCCTGAATCTGTTCTTTTTCAAATTCCCGAGACCAGTAGAAATCAAGTCCACATTCGCCCACAGCAATATATCGCAACGGACTGCCAGTCTCTTCATGTAGGTTTCTGTCAAAAGCCTGTTTCATGTCGGAGAGAACCTCCTGCCAGTCCGCCTTAACCTCCTCGGGTTGCAAACCAAGCATTGGGTAACAGTATCCCGGATATTGCCGACACACTTCCATGACTGTTGCGATTGAACGACGATCTATGGCTGGAATAAAAATGGCACCCACCCCTGCAGTCTTTGCACGATCGATTACCTCGGGCAAGTCGTCCTTGAATTCCTCTCCATCAAGATGTGCGTGTGTATCTATAAACACCAATTTGTTCTCCATCCTAATATTTTCTCTTCATCATGGCTTCAGCATAGGCGCTCAACTCGCGTTTGCGTTCTTCGGCCACCGATACAGTGTCAAGATAGTGCTTACTCTCTTTAAAATAATACTGTATTTTTTGCTGTGCCAGTTTGTCAACTCCAATTTGATTATACAAATTGGTCATGGCCTTCACCTTTTCCTCACGATTGAATCTTTTGGCATCGACCCATTGGTGTAGTTCTGCACGTTGTTTATCATTGGCCCGGTTAAATGCATTGATGAGCATATAGGTCTTCTTGTTGGAAGTGATGTCACCGCCAATAGCCTTGCCAAACACCTTCTCGTCTCCATACACGTCTAAGTAATCATCTTGCAACTGGAAAGCAAGGCCAATTTGTTCGCCAAACTTATAGAGATTATTGGCATCGCTCTCTGACGCTCCTCCCAAAATTGCGCCTATTTTCAAAGCGCAGGCAAGCAATACGCTGGTCTTCAGACGAATCATCTCTATATATTCGTCTTCACTCACATCGTTTCGGGTTTCAAAATCAATATCATATTGCTGGCCTTCACCTATCTCAAGGGCTGTCTCTGTAAACAGGTTTAATACATCCTTCAACCTTTCGTCAAGGCCAACAATCATATACTGATAGGCCAATACAAGCATCGAGTCTCCGGAGAGCACAGCCTGGTTGGCATTCCATTTCTTGTGTACCGTTTCCTTTCCACGTCGCAGGTCGGCATTGTCCATCAGGTCGTCGTGTAGCAGGGTATAGTTGTGATAGGTTTCCAACGCAACAGCTTGTGTCAGAATACGGTCGGGGTCATCCTTATATAAATTATACGCCAGCAACATCAACGTGGGACGGATGCGTTTTCCACCCATGGAGAGAACATATCTCACCGGGTCGTACAGATTTGTCGGTTTTCTATTATAGGGCAGTTGCTCTATAAAAGTGTTGACCTTATGCAAAATTTCGTCGGCTGTGTAAATCATATCTTGTAATAATTAGTTCGAAGTTTGATTCTTGTTACTTTATATTTTAAAATTAATGGGAATGGCAAACATCGTACGACACGGCTTCTTGCCAATCATCCCCGGTTTCCATTTGGGCATCATTTTGATAACGCGCATAGCTTCGTTGTCGAGATATTTGTTTGCAGACTTTTCAACTTTGGGATTGGCTATGGTGCCGTCCTTGTTCACAATGAACGTTACCACCACTTTCCCTTCAATCCCTCTTTTTTGCGCGATGATAGGGTAGTGGAGGTTTTGGGAGAGCCATCTCATAAATTCTACCATACCACCTGGGAATTCGGGGAGTTGTTCCACCACACGTTTCACCTCGTCTTCGTTTTCAGCCTTGGTCTGTGGCAAGGCCTCTGTGATGTCGGCGTCTTTGGCCATGCCTTCTCCCTCGTCGATTACCAGTTTACTGGTAACTGGTTCTATCTTATCAATGGGTTCGACAGGGATTTCGGCTTCTTTGACATTTTCTGTCAGTGATTTGGAAGCAGGTGCCGATACAGTTGAAATCATGTCTTCCATGTCTACTGCAGGCAGCAGCTCCATATCTTCTGCCATATCTTCAAGAAGTTCTTCGGGGGGAGTGGAATGGGGAGGACTTGTAGTAAATTCTAACCCGGTAAACAGCAAGGCCAGAGCAAAAATCAGCCCCAACAGGAATCCTTCTGTCCGCCGTCTTTCCAGGTCGGCTCTTTCTGCCTTCTTGATTTCCATATTACAATATTCTCCCGCTGTTCTCGTTAAATTAACGAATTCCTTTTGCAAATTTACAGCAAATCTTGAAAAAAGGAGTAACTTTGTTGAATAATTAGATAATTTAAATGAAAAAAGCCCTTTTTGCTTTTCTCTTAACGCTTTTTGCGATTGCGGTTTCGGCACAGGTGGAGAGCCAGACAGAATACAACTTTCTGAGATTGCCCGTGAGTGCTCATGCCGCTGCATTGGGCGGCGACAATATTACACTGATAGAAGATGATGAAGCACTCATATTTCACAATCCGGCCTTACTTTCTTCCGTAACCGATAAGTCCATCAATCTAAACTATATGAACTATATGTCCGGGGCCAATACGGCCAGTGCCGCATTCAACCGTGTGGTGAAGGAACGCGCTTCATGGGCTGTGTCCGGACAGTTTATAGATTATGGCAAGATGAAAGAAGTCGATGAAAACAATATCCAGACCGGAGAATTCAGTGCCAGAGACATTTCTGTGGCGGGATATTTTTCATATCTGCTCACCAATCACATAGCCGGTGGCATTTCAGCCAAGTTTATCACGTCTTATTTGGGAGATTACAACTCTATTGGATTCGGAGTTGACTTAGGTCTCAATTATTATCATCCGGACACCGAATGGTCGCTTTCCTTGGTTTTGAAAAACCTTGGTGGACAGCTAAAGGCTTATGATGATAACTATGAGAAAATGCCTATTGATGTACAGTTGGGGGCCAGCAAGCAGTTCAGCAGTTTCCCACTCCGTGTCTCTGCCACACTTGTAGACCTAAACCACCTTGACTATAGTTTCGCTGAACACATTGTGCTTGGCGCAGATTTTATGCTTTCAGAAAGCCTATGGATTGGTGGAGGCTACAACTTTCGCCGTGCAAGAGAAATGAAAATATCGTCTACCGATGGCAAGAGCAGCAGTCATGGAGCAGGACTTTCTTTGGGTACGGGTATAAATTTAGAGAGATTTAAACTTAATTTGGCATACGGCAAATATCATGTGTCCAGTTCAAGCGTGGTACTGAGTCTGGCCTATTGTCTATAAATTACAAAAAATAATCATGAAGAAAATTACAATAGCCGTCGACGGCTTCTCCTCGTGCGGAAAAAGCACCATGGCCAAAGACTTGGCTAAAAGAATAGGATATGTGTATGTGGATACAGGAGCAATGTATCGTGCGGTAACGCTTTTTGCCATGCGTAACAATCTATTCGACGATGACGGTAGTGTGAAACTGCCTGAATTGGAATCAAGAATGTCTGAAATTAATATCAGATTTGAATTCAATCCGGATACGGGACGCCCCGACACCTATCTGAATGGAGAGTTGGTAGAGAAAGAGATTCGCGGCATGGAGGTGAGCAACCATGTGAGTCCTATCGCTGCTGTTCCTTTCGTGCGTTCAGCAATGGTTGAGCAGCAACAGCAAATGGGCAAAGACAAGGGGGTTGTCATGGATGGCCGTGATATTGGCACTACGGTGTTTCCGGATGCCGAACTCAAGATATTTGTGACGGCAGCTGCCGAGGTACGTGCCCGGCGTCGCTATGATGAATTACGGGAGAAGGGACAGCCGGCCGACTATGCGGACATTTTGAAAAACGTACAGGAACGTGACTATATTGACACTCATCGGAAAGTCTCACCATTGAAGAAAGCTGATGACGCCATAGAACTCGATAATAGCTACATGACCATTGAAGAGCAAAACAAATGGTTGATGGAACAGTATCAACGTGCTGTAAATCAGTAGGATATCATTTGTTAAGTATCATCTCATACTTGCCTTAATGCGGCTCTGCAGTGTATGTACCGGGTAGGGACGTACGACTCGTACGTCTGCATTACCTTTTTTCTACATAGTCCTTTTATTTGGTTTTCCACAACATTATCATTGTATAATGTGTAAAATAAAATTATCAAATCTAAGGTCTTTGTTTTCATAGCATCTGGAGAAAAAAAGGCTATGTTTTAATCCTCATTATTATTCTGTACAACACAAAAAAAGTAGGGGAGTTGCGTTTAATACCTTATCATGCTATGGTTAGGCTTTAGCGGTTGTGCGTAAACGACCTATTCATACTGCGGTTATGGCCTATCCATCATGCCGTTAGTATTTAAACGCGAGTCGAAAAACCGGGAGCACAAGAGCATTACTCTACAATCAATTGATAATCAGGAAATTGTATTTTTATGTATATTTTGCTTATTCCGAACAAAGGTAACATGATTTTTGAATACGCAAAATATAACAGCGTGTTTGTCAATAAAAATGCAGCCATCCAATAAAAGTTTGAAATGCCGGATGGCTGCTGCTTATCTGGGGAATGAAGAAGTGATAATAAAGCCCCCAAGCATCGTATGAAACCTGGGGGCATTAACAAATATTATATTCGAAAAGCTATGAGCCTTTCCATTTTATCTATTCTTTCTATTCTTCACGCGTAAAAGCGATGCGGATAGGAACGAGGATCATGATGGGGTCATCGGGCTCGTAGGTCATCATGTCATAGACGTCTGCCCACGAAAAACCCCAACTGCCTGGAGTGGTGTCGATGGGCTTGTATTCGTAGATGGTCATGATAAGTTCCTCTTGGTTAGTATCTTCATTGCTGCGCATAAAGAATCCCACGCGGTAGCTACCGATAGTTTGGTCGGTGGGCGAGATATTCAGGTTGATGTTATCTATTTTTAGCACGGTGAGGTCCACCTTCTTGGGCGGAAATCCGCCTTCCTCTTGCAAATATTCTCGTCGCGTGCCAAGGTTGACTGCGTTGCCGGCAGCGGTGAAATAGTTTTTGAGTTTTCCAGTGAAATCGGGCGTAAACTGGTAGCCGTTGATATTGCCCTTAAACGTGATTTTGTCCTCGCCGGGCGTTCCGCTCACCAGGAGTGTGTCCGACACACCGTAGTTACCCTCGAGCCATGCACCGTTGATGACCCTGGAGAACAACCATGTACCATTGAAATCCGATGGTCCGACGATGTTGATGGAGAGGGTGGGGTTGTTGCCGCTTATGAGCGATTCGTTTTTGGCCATTCTCAACACAATCTTGTCATGTCCCTCACGTTTTTGCAGGAACTTGACCGTTACCTGTCCTCTATAATTGCCGGGAGGGAAGATAGCTTTTTTGCCATTCACGAACTCAAAGTCGGTACCCTCCACAGCAGTGGAGGTTGCATCCACATCTACATCAAGCGCAGTGGTATCGGGATAAGAGAATTTTGATCCGGTGGCCGTCTCGAGTGTGACTTCAAAGCTTTTAATAACGGCCAGCTTGTCGTGGTTGTCAGAAAAGCTGTACACATTGGGCCCGGTAAGCACCACCTGAACATAGTCCATCAAGCCTATGCGCACACCATCGGTTTTGGCCAGCGTCAAGGTGGCACTTTTCGACTTACTCACAGTTTTGCGAGTGACGGTAATTTCGGCTGAGGATTCTCCTGCCTTAAACTCAAACTGGTTGGCCGACAGTGTCAACTCGTCAGCCCCTTCACCGGTCAGGGTGAAAGGGATGGAGAGATTGGCTTCTGCCGGCTGCGAGGAAACGACGCGCACCGTGGAAGTAGCTCCGACAGAGTTGTCGACCGTGTAGGCGTTCTGTGCGAATCCCACAATAAACTTAGGAGCGCTGTCTTCATTGTCGGAACATGATGTGAAGCCCGCAAGGGTCAGCATCATGGCGAAAAATATAAAGAGTTTTCTCATGATTCGTGATTTTTTATGAACGATATGAACTGATACGTTGCATTATTGCGGAACGTTATTGTAATATTCATCGCGTATGGCATCCACTTCTTCCTGTTCCTGACCGTTAAGCAAGGTAGGGTCGGGCAGACGGTAGGTAGTGGTGTACATATTGGAATTATCGAGAGGCACTACCTCGTCTGAGTTGTCGCATGAAGTAAACATCGCCATTGCCATGCATAGGCTAAAAGCTAAATATGTCATCTTTTTCATATTTCGTAGGATTGAGAGAATTGCTGTGTGTGTGAATTTAGTATTCAAGTTCGGTGTACCCGGGATTCTGAATCATTCCTTCGGTTGACATGATGTCGACTGCAGGAATGGGTAGGGTGTACATATAGTGAAAATTTGTATACTTATGGCCGTTATAGGGTACCCAGTACTCAGGTCCACCGTTGCGTTTGAGCTCAAAGAAACGGTCGCCTTCGAGGAAAAACTCCTTATGGCGCTCATTGAGGATGGCGGCAAGCAGGGGAGGCAGGGGCTTTCCGTCGCAGTCGGTAGTGATAAGGTCGGACTTCAGAACCTTTGGCAACGTCTCCATGGTGTAAGCCTTGACATTGTCAATACGGTGAGCACGCAGGTCGTTGAGTGATTTTAGTGCCTCATCTTGTTTACCAAGATGATAAAAACTCTCGGCTTCCATAAACTTGAATTCCGCAGCTCTCATTCCGCAGTAGATGGGTTTGATACCCTGGCGCTTTTTGTTAATGCTGAGGGCATAGCGTACGTCGATGGTGTCTTCTCCATTTTGGAAACAATCGATGAATCGTTTGCTTATGGGGCGAAACTTAACATTGCTGTTGCTTGCGTTGTAATCTTCCTCTGCACCAAATGAGGCAAAACGATAGAGCATGATAAGATGATTGTTCATTGGTGTGTAGGGTCTATTAATCATCTTTTTATAGTCTTCACCCGAAAGCAACGGATGACGTTTAAGCAATTCTTGAGCCAAAGGCAAACACTTGTCCCACTGCTCGGTCCAGAAATAGAGGCGGGCTAAATAGCCCTTGACTACGTCTTCGGTAAACCGATAAAGCTCATCATTGCATTTGTAACTCAACGATTTCTGCAGGTCGCTCTCAATAAAGTCAATAGTGGCTTGCATGCTGCTGCGGATAGGGCGGGCCTCCATGTCGAATCGGTCTACCAGGGGCATACCCAGTTGAGTGTCGTAGTTACCCTTGACTGGGGCCTCACAGTAGAGACGCAGGAGCTGATAGTAGCTCACAGCACGCATGGCGTAAGCAGCGGCCAGCACATTGTTGGTCAACTCGGTGCCCTCGTCG
This sequence comes from Prevotella sp., assembly GCA_050946435.1. Classification (GTDB taxonomy): domain Bacteria; phylum Bacteroidota; class Bacteroidia; order Bacteroidales; family Bacteroidaceae; genus Prevotella. The sequence goes on along the minus strand of JBMNUU010000015.1, from coordinate 63,710 downwards.
GCCATTTCGTTGATTACAATATTGCAATCGCTGATAAAGTTGTAAAGATATGAGTAGCCCCCGGGAAGACTTGCCATGTAATATGGCAGCATACGACCGGACTGTTCGGTAAGGCAAGCCTCAAAGTCGTCACAACAGGCCATGTCTAAATCAATGATTTGATTGGCATTGAAAATAATAGTCTGAGTTTCACCGTTATCAATTCTGTTGAGTCGGTTATGTATGAGTGCCGAAAACTCCTCTGCAGTCTTGGGCACCACTTTGCCGTAGGGCTTCACATCAAGATAATCATCGCACGAAGTGAGCAATAGGGCAACAGTGCAAACAAAAAATATGATTTTTTTCATAATCGTTTTTAATTGGTTATCATCATCAGTTCCTCTAAGGAAACCGGCAGATGTGAAATTAAAGTCCTACAGTCACGCCAAAAGTGAATTGACGTGCCAGCGGATAGACGGCTCCAGGAGTCTCTGGGTCGATGCCGGTGTAATTGGTGATAGTGAAAATATTATTCATCGTGAATGATACGGCGAGCGACCCGAGCCCCCATCGCTTGATGAGTTTCTCGTCGAAACCATAACTTAGTGAAAGCGAACTTAACTTGAAATAGGATACATTTTCGAGCATCGATGCATTGGTGATGGTTGAAGAGAGTGTCGTGTAGTTTTTCAGCCCGATAAACTCGCCGTAAGCATCGATGATGCGTGGATTGGCATCGGTGCGTGGGTTGTCTGGGGTCCATCGGTCGATGGCATCAGTGCGCACGTTGAGATGGTTGGCATACAGATCGTTGATCTGAGCCGGAGGTGTTTCCACTGCTTTTTCGCCAACGTCAGTGTAGTTTACAGGCGACTTAATGTTGTTGAGTATCTTTCCGTTGATAGAGTAGCTACCGCCGAGACTGAGATTTAGCTGCTTGTAGCCTACGCTCAGGCTATAACCGCCGTTCCAGGGCGCATTACCCGTACCAAGATAGAACAAATAGTTGGCATAATAGTTGCGGTCGGCTGCGGTTTCAAAAGTGACATCAGGTCGCCGTTCGTAGGTGTAGATACCCAACTGCGGATCGATGCCCTGCACCTTGCCACTGAATATGCTACCGAGGGGATAACCCTCATGGACACCTGAGGCCAAAGTGCTCACCGGTACTTTATAGTCCACCAACTTGTTATAGTTGTAGGCAATGTTGGCGCTGATTGTTCCCCGCCAGTCTTTGGTCTTGAGGAAATTTCCTGTGAGCGAGAACTCCACACCTGTGTTTTCCAGTGTTGAGGTATTGTAGGACTGGCTTGAGAAGCCGGTTGTATAAGGCACTAGGACGCTTGATACAGCGTCAGTCGTGCGTCGGTTGTAAACCTCACCCGTGAAATGTAGTCTTTCGTTAAAGAATCCGGCGTCTAACGAGAGTTTCCAGTCGCGAGTTTTTTCCCAACGCAGTTTGGGGTTAGGTGCATTTTTGATTGTGCCAATGCGGAAACTGTAGTCATCCGTTTGACGTAAGGTGCCAAGATAATCCATGATTAGCTTTGGTGATACACTCTTGTTGATATTGCCTGTGTAGCCAAATGAAGCACGCAGCGAAAGACTGCTCATCCACTTCTTGAGCGGTTCAAAAAATTGCTCTTGGTCTACGTTCCATGCCAATCCAAGTGACCCCGTGGGGTTGAACTGTTGGTCGTTACCAAAGTTATTGCTACCGTCAGTGCGTGCCGTGAGACTGAGAATGTAGCGTTTGAGCAGGACATAGTCGAGTGAGAAATAGAACGAGGCAAAGCGGTCTTCGATGATGCTCTGTCCCGAAAGCCCGTCAACAATGTGAGCATATTGCTGCAGTTTTTCACGGTCAATGTTTGTGCCTTCAGGATATATGGGAATCGCCGAGTTTCCTGTCACAGGGTCATAGCCGTAGCGCTTGGTGAAGATGCTCTTGGCATACTGCCCGCGAATCTCCGAGCCTAAGAGAGCGCTGACGTAATGGATGTCATTGAAGGTATTGAAATAGTGCAACTGTCCACGCAGGTTGTAGCTGCGGTTGTAGGTCGAACTCTGCGTAATATTGCTGTAGGTACGTTTCGAGATGAGAGTGTCGTCAAATGGACGATCGGTCCATGCGGCATAGGTATCTCTACCATTGAAATTATCAGTATTATCAGTGACATAGCTAAAAGATGCCAGGCCCTCGAAGCTGAAATTATCGAGAATATTGACGCTCATGTTGCCAATGAGGGTAAGGTTGAAGTTATTGTCCTTCACCGAAGTCTCATTGATTTCCCGCATCAAGTTGAAGCCGTTTTCAGGAAGGGGGAAATCCGTCGACCCATTAGCCGAACGAATGGAATAATAGGTCTTATCGGCAGAATAGTTGCCTTTCTCATCGTAAGGACGCTCATAGGGATTGGCAAAATAAGCATATTTAAAGGGGTCAACGCTGCCGGAGCTGCCGTGTGAGCGTTGCCAGCCCATGTCGGCGGAAAAACCCATCTTTACCCGTTTGTTGGGCTTAATGTCGATCTTCGAGGTAATGCTGTAGCGGTCGTAATCGCTTCGCTTCACCAGTCCTTTGTTATTGCTATAGCCTAAACTGATGTAATAGGTGCTCTTCTCCGATCCACCCGAGAGCGAGAGGTTGTGGCTTTGTGAGACGGAGTTGCGAAACAGCTCGTCAAACCAGTTGGTGGAGTGCTGCCCAAGTCGATCTATTTCCGCGTCTTGCTCGGCCTTTGACATCCCGGCATATTTGCCGTAGCCTGAACGGATCATACCTACAACACCTATCACTGGATATCTGCCACCAGCTTCAAAGTTCGGTTTGGAGAATTCATCCCAAAGTTCCTGCTCCCAGGCCAGTTTCTGACGGGAGTCCATGAGGTTGGCATCACGGGGTGGGGCGGTGGTGAGCGAGAAGTTGGTGGAGTAGCTGATGCTCATCTTGCCTTGCTTGCCGCGCTTGGTAGTGATGACAATCACACCGCCTGCAGCGCGTGAGCCGTAGATGGCCGCTGCCGAGGCGTCCTTGAGCACGGTGACACTCTCGATATCGCTGGGATTAATGCCCGAGATACCGTTAGCAAAGATGTCACTGAAGTCGCCGGCACGCACCTGATTGCTCGAGATGGTGGGCAGGTCTTTTTGCAGTGGCACGCCGTCTACCACCCAGAGCGGGTCGGCATTACCGGTGATGGTATTGGTGCCTCGAATACGAATCTTAGCCGACTCACCGGGACGTCCGGATAGGGCTTTTACATCCACACCGGCCATTTTACCCTGCAGAAGCATATCGATGTTGGCCATCGGCATGTTCTTCAGGTCTTTCTCAGTGACGGTAGCCACCGAGCCAGTGATGCGACGCTTGGTGCTGCGCTGATATCCGTTGACTACCACCTGGTCGAGTGTAGTCTCATCGTTTTCCAATACGAATTGGCCTTTTAAAGGCTTGTTAACTTTCACTGTGCGTGAATGGAAACCGAGATACTTCACAGTGATGTTTCTGCCACGAGGCACCCATAGCGATACTTTACCGTCGACATCAGCCACAACGCCTACCGGCTTGCCTTCCACGTTGACCGTGGCTCCGGCAAGTGGTTCGCCGGATATGTCGGTCACGGTGATGTTTACGAGCACATCACTGTCGCTTTGTTTGGTTTGCGACTGTGCGCGAAGTTGTAGCGATACAACGCTCAACAACAGCACAAAAACAATCTTTAGTGTTCGCATAAATTATTTAATTTAAAAATTGGGAATGATGAATTTACTATTTTGTATGTTTGATGATATCCACGTCTCTTTCTGATGGCTTCATCAGGTGTTCCATAAAGTAATATCGGATAAGATTTAGGTAGTAGGGGCTCCACACGCCGTGGTCTTTGCCCGGCAACACCATCATGTCGAAGCGCTTATTGTGCTTTATGAGAGCGTCGGCGAGTCGCAACGTATTTGCCCAGGGCACGTTATCGTCCACATCGCCGGAGATGAGCAAGAGCTTGCCCTTGAGGTTGTCAGCGAGTTGCATGGTGGTGGGAATGCTGTCTTGGGGCACGAGGCCGTGGAAAGTCTCTCCCCACCACTGTATGTAGTTATTGTTGTCGTAGTTGCCCGATGCTGCCACGCCAACTTTATAGAAGTCGGGATAGGTCATCATGGCTGTGGCTGTCATGAATCCTCCGCCCGAATGCCCGTAGATACCCACGCGGTCAAGGTCGATGAAGTTGTATCGTGCGGCGAGTGTCTCAATGGTGTGCTTGTCGTCAGCCAGCGGATAATCACGCAGGTTGCCGTGGCTGAAGCAATAAAAATCGTGTCCACGCAGTGGCCCACTGCCCCGTGGCGCTACGTTAATAACAACAAATCCCATCTCGGCCAAGGCCTGGTTGCCGTTATCGTCGAGCGTAAATCGACGGGGCAACTGGTCGTCTTGCGGACCGGGATAGACATTCGAGATGATAGGATATTTTTTGTTCTTGTCAAAGTTAGTAGGCAGATACATCACGCCGTAGAGGTCGGTCGTGTTGTCGGCTGCCTTTACTTTCACGATGGTGGGCGGTTGCCAGCCCATGGCGCGCAACGAGCGATCGGACGTGCGTGCAAACTCGCGTACCTTTCCCGGATGTTTTATGTCTATGATTTGATAAATTGGAGGCATATCCATGCGCGAATAGGTGTCGATGGCATAGCGGTGGTCGTCGGCAAAATTCAACTCGTGTGTGCCGTTACCGGGCGTAAGGAGTTGTTGGCGCCGACCTTTCAGATCTACCTTATAATAAAAGGTGTAGCCCGGGTCGCTGGCCGGCTCCTGCCCGTAGCCGCAGAAAATCATATAGCCGGCTTTCTCGTTGATTTGTTCGATGCGGCCTGCCACAAGTTTATCACCGTGGGTGACGCGACATTTCAGGTTGCCGTCAATGTCATAAAGATAGTAATTGCCGCGCCCCGTACGCTCGCTCCACCACAGAATCTCTTGGTCGCCACGTATAAATCGATAGCCTGAGAAGGTGAGGTTGATGTGAGGCTTGCTCACCTCAGTGATAACCTCGGTGATGTTGCCCGTAGGCAAATCAATGCGACAGAGTTGCAGGGTGTCTACGCCACGGCTACGTCGCGTGAACCACAGGGTGTCTTGGCTGTTATTGTAGGCCAAAGCTATGGTGGGGTCGGTCATAGTGCCTTGCACGGGGAGCAGTCGTCCCTCGTGCGTGTCGGCGTTATACCAAAATAATTTGAACTGTCTCACGCCTTTCTCGTTAGGCAATGGCATCTTCTTGGTGCGCAACTTCGGTCGATGACCACTGATAGCATCGATGATGTAAAGGTTGCCAACTTCCGAGTCATCATGGATAAAGTTAATGTACACGTGTCCGCGCCAGCTGCCAGAAGCGTTGCTCTCGCGTATTTCAGCTTTACTGCTACCGTAGCAGTAGGAGGCATTCTCTTTGCCATCAAAAGTAATTTGTGTGGTATCGCCGCTCCGGTTGTCTTTGATGTAAAGGTTATAGCGGTCACCGAGCATAGTATAAAGCGAGTCATCAGTATGTGGCGACCGTCCCAGTCCAGAGTTTCTGGTGCTGAATGATTTCTTCTTGTAGCTTTGGTCAAGGGCGAGCTTTCCAGTCTTGCGGTCATAGACCAAGTGCTTGCCACGGCGTACCCAGTAGAGTCGATTTGGATTGTTATTGCGCATTGACACACCGTAGAGCTTGATCTCGTCAGCAGTCATCGTGGTATCGCCGGTAAGTTTGGTGTATTGTTCCACGAATTTATCGTTGTCTTTGAACAGCGGTTGTTTCTTGCCGTCGGCGTTTACCAGATAGTATTGCATTCGGCCGTTAACTCGCTCATTATAGGTGAGGCACGTTGAGCCATCTATCCACGAAGCACTGATACGGTCGCGACTATAGACTTTCGACAGTTTGTCTTCCGTCATGCGCTCTACACGATTCCAGTCCACGTGCTGAGCCAAGACCGGCATATAGCATGCTGCGAGCCATAACAATAAATATGTTTTCTTCATCTTGCTCATTTCTTTTATTTGCCGTATGCCATTCTCACAGCTGCACAAGCATCGACGATACCTCCACTCACGCTTTCTAATCCAGGCATTTTGTGCACTGTAGACATTAATATCTGTTTCAGGCGGGCGGCCTTCAGCTTCGGGAAACAGGTGCGCAGCATTGCAGCCACACCGCTCACCACAGGAGCTGCCACACTCGTACCGTTGGCCATATCAGGCTTGTCACCAGGATAGTAGCCTGCGATGTATTCGCCTGGCGCATAGAGATCTATCTTGGTTGAGCCAAAGTTGGATATGCTGCTCTGACTTCCGTCCATGGCTGATCCACCCACTCGAATAACGTTAGGCAGTGGACGTCCCTTAGCATCGAGGGCGGAAGGATAATAAGGTATGGTATCGATATCGAGATGATTGTTTCCTCCGGCTGTGATCACAAGCACATCCTTGCTCGCAGCATATTGCAGAGCGGCGTTTACCATATCGGCGCGGGGCGAAGTGTACTTACCCAGACTGATGTTAAGCACCTTAGCACCGTTGTCCACGGCATAGCGTATGGCCGAAGCCACGTCCTTATCGTATTCATCGCCGTTGGGCGCACATCTCACCATGAGTAACCGGGCGGCAGGCCATATCCCCTCGCGGCGGCTGTCGTTGCTTCTGCCAGCCACCACCGTAGAGACGAAATGGCCGTGGTCGTGACCTTCGACGTTGAGCGTGTTGTTGCCGTAGAATCGGTCGTCGGCATCGTTCATATCGTCGCCCATAAGCAGTCGCTTGTCGGCATCGTGCTCAATACCGTGAATGCGACGTGCCATCAAGGCCAGGTCATCGTGCTGTTTCTTCACAAAATCAGTCCAGAGTGTGGTGCGCTTAGTACGCATCAAGTCAGCGAGAATAGCTTGGGCGTAGGTGGTCCATAACGTGTCGGCCACTTGTTGGTACAACATGCCGTTCAGCGTAAGTGTGTCTATGGCCAGATCGGGCTGCACATGAAGGATGGAATCCATTTTGTCTACAATCTCGTTTTTCTGCTGAGCGTACGCATAAAAACGGATGTAGCTTGCGATGCCCGCCTTCTTCTTCATACGAAGATAATAGGCATATTCCTCCTTATCAGTCACCTGAGGATTCTTCTCGTCTACATTTTTATACTTTGGATATAATCTTTTGAACTCACGATATTCCTCCGTTCCCGCACTGGTCATGTTGAATGAGCCATCCTTGGTGCCGAGGAAGTTCCAACCATGCACGTCGTCTACATAGCCGTTGCGGTCGTCATCCTTACCATTGAGTTTTTCTTTTTTGTTGGTCCACAGACTTCCAGCCACCGATTGGTCACTGGGCTCGATGCCCGAGTCAATGATTCCTACGACAACCGTCCGTCTCGGCTTAATCTTATGTTCTTGCATAAATTGTTGTGCAGCAGGCAAGTTGATACCTTTCAGGGAATCGTTCCACTGTTTATGCCAACCGACATAAACATCCATATCTTGCGCCTGTCCCACAAGTGATGTTGCAACTATAAGTAAACCGACGACAAACTCAAATTTCTTCATATAATCGTGTAACCTCCTCCAAGGATTTAATATTTAATAACGTATAGCCTATTAATAATTGTGTAAAATTATATAAAATTTCAAAATGAGCCAAAATAAATGTGTTAAAACTGTATATTCCAGCCTAGAATAGGCCTATAAACGTATATAAAGCAATAGTTGAGCAAGCCCGATGTCACTGTATGTATGTTTTTTACTTAGTTTGACACTTTAGGCTCTCACTTTAAATTTAATTGATTAATTAATGTTTCTTATCCTTAAATTTGCGAGAGATTGATAAATGGTGTAACTTCGTGCGAAAAACAAGAGAAAAGATGAACAATCAAGGTAAGTTGCTTCTCGTGCCAGCCGGCGGTTTGGCCAATCGCATGCACGCCATTGCTTCGGTCTATGAGCTATGCAGACAGACGGAGGTGGAGCTGCAGGTGGTGTGGTTTCAAGACTGGGCGTTGCACGCTCCTTTTCGCTCAATATTCCGACCTACAGAGTTGGTCAATATTCGTGAGGCGACGATTATAGACCATGTGGTGTACGACCGTCCACGTCGGCGCAATTTCTACATCCCGCGATTGTTTCAGAACATGATATTCGACCAGCGCATTGACGAACAACAAATGAACGGTCTACTGGCACGCCATTTCGATTTCCACGTCTGGGCGCGCGGACACCGCAGCTATATGAGCTGCTGTCAGGATTTCGGACAGTTTGATGATGGCATCTATGCAGAACTGTTTCGCCCCGTGGCTGAGGTGGAAAGCGCAGTGGGCACATTCACCGATCGTTTCTCCTCGCATACCATCGGGTTTCACATCCGCCGCACCGACAACCGTAGGAGCATCGAGGGTAGTCCGCTGTCGCTATTTGTCGAAGCAGGCCGACGTGAGATAGACGAACATACCGACACCAAAATCTTCTTGGCCACCGATGACGAGCCTACCAAGCAACAGTTGCATCGTGAGTTTGGCAATCGACTGATGATGCAGCCTGCGGCCGCCTCGCGGGGCAGCATCGACGGCATACGTGGCGGACTCACGGACATGTATACCCTGGCTCGCACGAGGGTAATCTATGGCTCAACCGGAAGTTCTTTCTCTATCATGGCATCCCGACTTGGGGGTAATAAATTAGTGATACTTGAGAAATAAAAATTGCGGGCCGTGTCACGTTCGACACAGCCTGCAATTTTTTCATATCAATGGCTCAAGCGGCTATCTACATGAAATCATTATAATTTCTTTTTACCCTAAACAAACTGCAGGCCCTAAGGATTTCTTAAGGCCTGCAGTATTATCGTATGTAAACTTCTAAAAATCGTTAGAAGTCCAAACCGTCGCTCCATCCCGGATTTTGTGTCAGATTGGGATTCAACGTGCGCTCGTCGATAGGAATGGGGTAGAGGTAATCTCTTTTCTCATTAAATCCGTTGCGTTCAGCGTTCTGATGATAGTCCAAATAGCCTTTCGTGCCTTCGGACAAAGTAATGTCTTTGCCAATTTGGAAGATCACTACGCCCTCTTGCTCGTTAGGCTTTGTCTCGCCTTTGGAATATAAGATGAGGTCTGTTTTTCCATCACCCGACAGATCGTATTCGCCTGCACCCGGAAAATACATACCTGTAAGGGGCTGGTCTATAGCCTTGCCTTCCCGCCAACGATAAAGGTCGGCCATACGCAGGCCCTCTTGCAGCAGTTCGATAGTGCGCTCCCGACGAATCTCCAAAATCACGCCCTTGTTGGAGCCACTAACACGGGGGTAACCATATTTTGATGAACTGAGATATGGATCGGGATTAGCATTGGCAGCAGCCAAATCCATCCCCGGCATCCCCACACGCTTGCGCAGCAGATTGACCGATTTGTCCAAGTCAGCCTGCGTTATCGATCCCAATTCAGCCTTGGCCTCGGCATAGTTGAGCAACACTTCAGCATAGCGGAATACAGGCATCGGCACATCTGAAGACCCTGTTCGGTCGTTGTTGCTACTATTGGACGTTGGGTCCTGCACAAACTTGATGGGTTGATAGCCCGTGATGGCTACCGACAGGTCTGGAGGCAGCACCTGGGTTTGGTTGAGACGCGTATAGCCCGGTGTGCGTATGCTCTGAGCCAGTCTCGGATCACGATTTTCTACCTCTTTATTGAAAGGCATCACTTCCCATCCGGGCTGGTCAGTGAAGCGCGTACCGTCGCTCATCAGATAAGAATTGATAAATTTACGTGTCAGTCCGGGAAGTCCTTGCGATGTCAACAGTGTAAAAGCCGAAGCGTTGTGGCGGATGCCAAGCGCATAGTCAAACTTGATGGCGAGAATGTACTCATCGGGATTGGCTTGGGGCTGTACGAAAAGCATCAAGTAGTCTTTCGATGGATTTCCCGTCGAATAAAGCTTGAACTTCCCGCTGTTCATGAGCTGCTCGGCAGCGTCGGCCGACTGCTGGAGGTAGAAATTGGCATCGTGGCCCTCGAGTGAGAGATTGTGATACTTGCGAAATGTCCCCTCAAACAGGCAGAAACGTGATTTCAGCGCCAAGGCAGCCCACTTGTCAACACGATATACAGTCTTTTTCGCCGGCAGATTGGCGATGGCATAATCAATGTCTTCGAGCATCTTAGTCATAATGAGTTCGCGTGAATCACGCGGCTTATAGAGACCTTCGTCGCCCGAGCTCAGCTGCTTGTCATACCAAGGCACATCTCCAAAGCGTTTCACCTTGTCAAAATAGAAATAAGCTCTGAAGAACCGTGCCAAGGCAGAGTACTTGGTGACAGCGGCTTCGTCTTCACATCTGTCGATGTATTCAAGCATCGTATTGATATCTCTCAGCGTGCTCCAGCTCCATCCGCCTCCGGAGGCTGGTACCTGGCGCCGACTGCCACCCACCATCACCTCGTTGAGGATGGCAGTAACGAGCACATCGCTCTTCTCATCGAATGGCGACTTGTCCAACAAACTATTGTAAAACGGATTGCTGAACAATTCGAGCTCGGTCTCTTTCTTGAAATAGTCGGCTTCTGACATCTTATCTTTCGGCTCCACGTCGAGCAGATTGTCGCAGGAGGATAAAGCTGCAATACATAAAACAGCAAACGATATTATAGATAATCTTTTCATGATTTTCATCTTTTTCAGCGATTAAAATGTAACGTCCAATCCAAACATAAACGTCTTGGGCCATGGGTAGTAAGCATTGTTCATCACAGCTCTGCCACGGTTAAACGTTGCTTCAGGGTCAATATATTTGGTATTCTTTTTCAGTGGAGACCAGTAGCACAGGTTCTCGCCTGAAAAATAAACCCTCAGTTTCTCTATACCAATTCTGCTTGTGAGCTTGCCTGGAACGGTATAGCCTATGGTAAGGTTTTTCAAGCGCAAATATCTGACGTTTTGCAGATAGCGGTCGTTCACCTTTGCGAGGTAACCACCAGTGGCTCCGTAGGCACGTGGCCGAGGGAAGTAAGTGTTCGGATTTTCTTCCGTCCACACCTTGCTTAGGAAATCCTTAGGCAGATAAGTCAGGTAAGAATACCCGAAGCCGCCCCAGAAGTTCATGGTTTGTCCGTGTGGATACCAGTAATGGTTGCCAGTGCCCTGGAAGAATATGGAAGCATCTACGCCATACCAGTTGACTCCAGCAGAAATGCCGTATGTAAAGGTAGGCAGGGAGTTGCCCAGGATTTTCCGGTCTCCGGGGTCGTCCACCGTGTTTTGTCCGATGCCCCATTTGCCATCGCCGTCAAGGTCTACAAATTTCAAATCACCGGCCATCCAGCCGCCTTTCAATCTGCCGCTGCTGTAACTCAGATCCACTTCCTTGGCGTAGGCCTTAGCCTCTTCGTCGGTCTTAAACAGGCCGTCGGTGGTGAAGCCCCATATTTCTCCGAGTTCCTCGCCCTCGTAATGAGCCTTGGCAAACGATTTGTTAGGGTTGTCGTATTTGGTTATCGTACTCTTATAGTCGCTCAGCACAAAGCCCACGTTGTAGGAGAAAGTGCTATTTGCGAGCTTGAACCGATCTTGCCATTGAATTGATAGTTCATAACCTTTAGTTCTCAGGTCGGCCGCATTCATTTTAGGCAGTGAAGCACCGTAAACGCTTGGCAATGCTACGCCAGCGGTGAGCATATCCTTGGTATTTCTAACGTACAAATCGGTTGTAAATGTCAAACGGTTTCTAAACATCGACAGATCAATACCCAAGTTCCATTGTTCTACCGTTTCCCAGGTGAGACCATCAGCAATAGGCGCACTCAGGGAAGAATATTTGGGCTTGGAGCTTCCTTCGCCGAAGGTATAGCCCATGTTGCCCATGGAGATAAGGCGCAGGAAAGGATAATACGACGATACACTCTGGTTACCCAGCGAGCCGAACGAAAGGCGCAACTTGAAGTTGTCCACCCATTCGCGTAGCGGTTCGAAGAAAGGCTCCTCAGAAACACGCCAACCTGCAGAAGCCGAAGGGAAAAATCCCCAACGGCTGCCTTTGGCAAACCGTGACGAGCCGTCGTAGCGACCGCTCAGTTCAAGGAGATAGCGGCCAAGATAATCATAGTTGAGACGGCCGAAGAAGCCGAGCAAAGCATATTCGCCTTGTCCACCGCCTACACCGGTCTCGGAGACACCCTCATCATTCTGTCCGACAAGGTTAAGGTCGTCCAACTCGATCGACGTCAGGTCCTCGCCCCATGCTGAGACTCCTTTACGATGATAATATTCGTAGTTGAGTCCGGCCATGGCAGAGAGATGGTGCTGACGGTTGAATGTCTCCTCAAAGTTGGCATAAACGTTGGTGGAGTAAAAATGATGAGACGAGATACTCTCAGTTAGCCTATTATTACCTGCACCGGTATTGTAAGAAGCTAATTTGGAGTCAGGATACTCTCTATACCACAGTTCCGAAGTCCTTGCGGTGTTTCGCGTCTGGTAGAATCGGTAAGTGAAATCGCCTGTGATGGTCAGCTGCTTAATCGGTTTGATGACCAGTCTCGAAGTATTGGAAAAGTTGGTACCCCGATTTGTGTTGCGGTGTGTATTTTCACCGAGCATGATATGACGGCCGTTGGCCACCTTATATTTCAGATAGGGAGTGGCATAGATCCAAGTTCCATCGGGATTTTTCATTGGGAAGCAGGCCATGGCGTGGCGAGCACTGTAAGCAATGGCGTCGTCGATGCTTCCGGCGCCGATGGAAGTATATTCTGAACTATAAAAAGAGGTGTTATTGGAAAGCGTAGCCCAGTCTGTCATCTTAAAATCAATCTTCGATCGCAGGTTATACCTGTTGAACACATCAGGGTGTTGACGCTGCATACCTTCCTCACGGTCATAGTTGCCCGATACGAGATAGTTTATCCCGTCGCGTTTTCCGCTAATCGAAACATTATGTTGCTGACTTGGCCGTTTTTCGCGGAAGAGCATATCCCACCAGTCGTAGTTGCCGTAATAAACCCACTGTCGGCGGCCATTGCGTACTTCTTCTACGACCCATGGACGGTCGGGATTCTCGGTCTTGTCGTTGACACGGGCCCACAGTTCTTCCATATCATGATCGGTATAGTTCACATAGTTGGTTCCGTTGTCGGCCTGCCAGAATGTGTTAACGTGGTAAACTGACCAATAGCCTCGGTTTTCATAGTCTGTAGAGGTGGTAGGCTGTGTCCAACCTATGCGTCCGCTATAACGTACAGTAGCTGCTTTTCCCGAGGAGGCTCCCGACTTGGTAGTAACCAGAATAACACCAAACGCGGCACGTGCACCGTATACGGCTGCTGCCGAAGCGTCTTTCACGACAGAGATAGACTCGATGTCGTTGGGATTGAGTCGCGACAAGTCGCCAGCATCTCCAGTTACACCGTCTATGACCACCAGCGGGTCGGCGGAATTGATAGAGTTGACACCGCGAATATTGATGGCACCCGAGGCACCCGGTTTACCGGAAGAGGTGGTAATATTAAGTCCGGGCACAGTGCCTTGCAACATATTGATCACCGAATGTGACAGGCGATTGTCGAGCGAACTGCCGTCGACGGTAGATACCGCACCCGTGAGGTTCACGCGCTTCTGGGTACCATAACCCACGACGACCACCTCGTCGAGCAAAGCCATATCACTCTTCAATGTTACGTTCAGTTTGCCACGTCCGTTCCAAACTACAACACGTTGTTCGTGGCCGATGTAAGAAAATACGATTTCAGAATGTTTCGGTACTCTGAGCGAGTACTTTCCATCCACGTCAGTAACAGTGCCATTGGTTGTTCCCTTTTGCACAACGCTCACTCCTATGAGCGGTTCATTCTGGTCGTCAACGACCACTCCCTCCAGCAGGTCTTGAGCCGACATGCTGTGCGATATGCATAAAAGAAGGAAAATGACAATGTTAGTCTTTAAGTTGAATAATTCAGACATTGGTAATAAATGTTATAAATACTTTTTTGCATGTGCAAAGGTATAGGCTGTATGTTTTAATGGTGTTACAAATAAACGAAGAAGGTGTTACATGGTATGACCAGAACTTTTTATAACCAATTACCAAGGCTGCACCACATCTTTAATATTTAATATGATAATAGCCGTTATCCCTGTGTTTATCGCTATCTTCGTGGTGGTACACAGAGCGATTTATGATATATTTTTTCGTTTTCCGTAATGAGCATTAGTTGATTGATGTGCAGAGCCATGTATAGATTATGTGCAGATATACCCGGACAGAATATTTTGAAAAAAATACCAAAGCTATCTAAAAAGTCTTTGTCATTGAAACCAAGATGTGCAAAATATATTTACAAACATCCTCTTATTTTCAACGAATTCAAAAATAATATTGTTTCTGTTTGAAATACGCTAAAAATGAGGAAGTCTGTAGACTTCTGAAAATCAGGAAAATACAAAAGAGAGGTTTTTCCTCCTTATATTGTCGGTCACGTTTAACTATCGAATGGCATAGCGAAAGAGCCTTAACCGCAATGTGACGAAGGCTCTTTCGTGTGGTCATTGGAGTCTTGTGGTGTAGCGAAATGGGCCGAAACACAACACGCCTGCCGTTATTTTGCCCTTTAGACAGATTTTTGACGATTGAAACATAGTCCTTTTTGCTCCAGATATAAAAAAGATAATGTTCAAAAAATTATCTTTAAACATTACAAAAAAAGAAAAGCCTTTTTGTCAACGAATTATCGTTTAGAGCGTTCCTTAAACCTTATTCTGGTAAATTCAAAGCCCATTGATTGTAACAGCGCATTGAATTGAGCTGACGCATTCTGCTCTGCACTATGTATGTTGGAAGGGGTCAGACACCTGGCCTTCATGGCTCTCTCAGCCTTTCTTGTGAGTTCAGCCTTAGCAGTTTCACTCCATTTCCCATCCTCATAGAAAGCTTTGGTACGTGCTTCGTCTATAAATTTTTCATCAAGAAGTTTAATCGGAGGAAGCACAACGGTAACCGTATCATGATCCATCTTAATCCATCCTTCTTCTGTCTCTTTGAGGTCTATACCCAATCGAAGTATGCCATAATAGATACGGGACAGTTCATCATCGCCAAAAAAGCCATGACGTATGGTGTCGATGAGCTCTTCGTCGCTTATAGCAAGAAATTCCCACTGCCCGATATCCTGGATTTTTGCTATTTGTACGGGCGTAATTTCAATATTTCCTTGTTCACCCGCCGCAACATTACAACTCTTTACGGTCCAAATGGTGAAACCAAGCAGACCGGCTACCAATGCTATGAGGACAAGCATGCCTATGCCCAAAGTCTTGTTTAATTTTTTCAAATTGCGCCTTGAATTATCGTTGGAGTTGTCCATGTGTCTATTCTGCTTTCTTGATTAATGATGGAATATCATGCAAAGTGAATTTCTTGCGGAATGTTATGATCACGTCGTCTTGCGTATAGCCCATTTGTTCGACGATAGGAATAAGTTGTCGGGCGGCACTCTGACGGGCATTTTCTATGATACCCAAATCGGGTATGGACTTAATCATCTCACGTCGGCCTTGCTGCTGGATGTGCGTTATCTCCTCATCGGAGAAATTCTTTCGAAGAATCGAAACTTTCTTCTTTATTTCATTATGGTCTATCTGCGTGCTGGTCATCGTTACTTCAGGGTCGGGCAGTATGATTTCAATCTTGTCTCCTTTACGTCTAACGTTTTTTGTTGAAAAATCACTAAAGTCAACATAGGCTTTTACGCTGGCTGTCATGGGTATAGCCACCTTTCGTTTTCCCATCGGAAGGTCTATTTTGAAGTTCTTGTGGAATATAGAGCCATTGATAGACATGGAATCATTGTAGGTCACAATTTTGCGAAGTTGATATTCTGAGGTGTAAAGGCGTGAACATTTTTGGATTTGCATGACCATCATGGGTATTGTGTCTATGGGAGCTTCTTCGGGAGCTTCGGTTTTGTTTCCACAGCTTGAAACCATGATTAGGAGGGTAAAAAATAGTGGTATAGCACGTTTTATTAGCATCTGTGTTTACTGTTGATTACTTGCAAAGGTACTTACAAAAACATAGAAAAATCATTTATTAAGATTTTTTTTGAATGAACTTTTAAACCTTGTGCATTTATTTTCGTCATAAAATCAGTTGCAACTAAAACAAGAAGCTGCTTTGCAGTCTTCTTATAGACAAACAAAAACGACACAGTAACTAAACTAGAGAATGATGAAAAGGATCATAACAATGATAGCAGCCGTGATGCTGATAGCTTTTACGGCGACTGCACAAAATAAAGAAGGAAAGCAACGGCCACGCAAGTTTGACAAGACCGAAATGATCAAGCATCGTACGGAGCGTATGGTGAATCAGTATGGATTGAACGAGACGCAGGCTAAGCAGCTGTTGGAACTCAATACCGCTTATGCAAACAAAATGCCCCGTATGGGCAGACGTCCAGGCAAACGAGCAATGAAACATACTGTCGGTCAAATGAAAGACGGCAAAGGCATGCAATGTAAAGCGGACTGCAAGTGCATGGAAAAAATGAACAGCTTTAAAAAAGAGCGGAAAGCAAACCGTCAAGCATATAATAAAAAGCTAAAGAGTATCATGACGGATGCCCAGTTCTCAAAATATAATGAAATGAGAAAACAACATATGCAGAGACAACGACACGGCAAACGTCATAGCGATGCAAATAAAGGTTAGATTAAACAAGTGATAAACAAACATATTCATGTAAACAATTCATAAACTAAACTTTTATAATATCGTGTGAATCTCAATAGGTTAGCAAAGGCTCAAAGGTATTTAGGATGAGACATTCTCTATGTGAATAGGGGATGTCTTTGTTTTTTAAATCTTTTTGTTTAACTTTGCACCTATAACTAACGATGACTCCATGAAAAGAATATTAGGTTTATGCATAATGGGTTTGGCCGTATTGGCACTGGCGTCGTGTACGGAAAAAAAGCCCAACACAATTATTATCGCCAAAAAGAAACCTGCGGTCACGAAAGTCCAACAGACTCGTAAGATGGGAGACTACTCGCAGACACGAAAAACAGAATGGGTAGGAAACAAATATACTATAGAAACAGCATTGAAAGCTGACCCATCTTTGCCTCTTGCCTCTGACGGTTATACACATTACTATGATAATAAAGTAACAATGCGGATTATTCGTGCCGATGGTACGGATTTCTTTAAAAAAACATTTGATAAGAGTTATTTCAAGTCTTATGTAGACAATAGCTATTATAAGAATGGGGCTTTGCTGGGTATTATTTTTGTAAAAGCTGAAGGCAAGCATTTGGTGTTTGCTGCCAGTGTGGGCAACCCAGATAAATCAAGTGATGAATATGTTCCTCTTGTCTTGAAAATTGACAACTTTGGCAATATCGCTGTATCGAAAGATACCAAACTGGATATGGAGCCGGAGATATACGAAGATGAAGAAGACGGAGTTTAAGATACCGCTTCGGTTATATTGAACAAAAACAGTGATGCAGCCTTGATGGATTTCTTCCAAGGCTGCATCACTGTTTTAAGGAGGATTGATATAACTATCCGCAGATGAAAACCGGTATAAAGGAAGTTACCGTTCCGGTCTGGTCAACTCTGCATAAGCCTGGTCAAAGGCATGAGGGTGACGTGCTATAAAGCAGATATTGACCAAAGCGTTGGCTATCATTTCTATATCAGAGAGGTCAACCCCTTTTTCTTTTGTCAGGTTCTTGCCCAGACATACTTCCCAAGTGGTATCAAAATCTCTATCCTCCGCTCCCATATAATGCTCCTTACCGTCCGGTGAGGAGAGAATCCTGTATTTGATTTCTTTCTTGGTGGAGACAGGTTTCATATCCAGCAGGATATCATAGGCTTTTTGAAGTGGCTTCTGATACTTACCGGTGCCAGGAAACATTTCTGTGATGACTGGCATAATCTCGTTGAATTCGTATGCCTGGAGTAGTTCGTATAGTCTCATAATATTTGTTGTTATTAAAAGGGTGTTTGTTTTTTATAATATTTTTATGGCTATTGCAGCACAAGCTTCGGCGTCGGCAAGGGCATGATGATGATTGCCCAAGTCGAAGCCACAAGCCTTGGCAACAGTTTGGAGCTGATAGTTTTCTAATGCTCCACCTTTCCATTGACGTTTGGCCGCAACAAGCGTACATAAGAATTTATAATCCGGATATTCTAAATCGTATGCTCGAAAGGCTGCCTTCAAACAACTTTCATCAAAAGCTTTGTTGTGTGCAACGAGGGGCAAATGTCTTATTTTAGGAGCTATTTCAGCCCATACTTCCGGAAAAGTGGGGGCGTCTGCGGTATCATGATAGGTGAGTCCATGAATTCGGGTCGTGAATAATTGATAATAGTTGGGGACAGGACGAATGAGGTGATAGTATGAATCGGTCATTATCCCATTCTCTACTATCACCACACCTACACTGCAAACGCTGGATCGCGAGCAATTTGCCGTTTCAAAGTCTATTGCTGCAAAATCGAGCATAAGCTCAACTTTAATATTTAGCCATTTTGATTGCAACTACAGCACACTCATCACCCTTGTTACCTAATTTCCCACCGCTACGGTCTTTGGCTTGTTGTAAATCGTTGGTTGTTAACAAACCGAATATCACCGGAATGTTTTGAGTGGCATTCAAATGTGATATACCATGCGTAACTCCTTCGCAAATATAATCGAAATGAGGAGTTTCTCCACGAATGACACAACCAAGAATGATTACAGCATCGAATCCATCGTTCTTGCACATTTGCTGTGCTCCGTATACCAGTTCAAAACTTCCTGGTACAGTCTTCACATGGATATTCTCCGGGATGGTGCCATGTTTCTCCAATGTTTTGACCGCCCCGTCAAGGAGCGCACCCGTGATTTCCGGATTCCATTCCGAAACCACTATTCCAAAACACATATTACTGGCATCCGGAACTTTGTTGAAATCGTAATCTGAAAGGTTATGGAGTGCTGTTGCCATTTTATTTTGTGACTCTTTCTATATATTTATCAATCTCATTGCTCTGTACAAGCATTGAGTTTGTGTATTTATCTTTGATTTCTTGATAAATCTTTAAGGCTTCGTCTTGTTTCTTCTGAGATTCCAAAAGCTGTGCTGCTTGCAGAAGGAATGTAGGAGATAGGCTATTGTTTACACCGTCTTTAGCTTTTGAGTCAGCCTTGCTGGCAGCTTCTTTAAGTTTGCTGATAGCCTTGTCTACCTGTCCCACGTGTGCATAGGCATTACCGAGGGCCTGAATGGCTGCAGGGCTTACCATTGCATCTTTTGCTGGAGAGAATTTTTCAAGATACTTAACGGCATCCTGCCATTTGCCAAGATGTGCATAGCTCAAGCCTGCATAAAGTTTTGCGAGATTACCAGCATCGGTATTGCTGTAATCGCTGGCAATTTTAACGAATCCCGTATAGCTCGCTCCGTCACCATTAAGTGCCTTGTCGAATTGCTCAGCATTAAAATACTCCTGGCCACGTGCAATGGCGGTGCTGGCCTTTTCTTCGCGCGGACCGCTAATAAATGACTTGTAGCAGAAGTATCCTGCAATAATAAGAACTACCGCTGCTACAGCGATAAGAACAGCCTTGCCATTTTTCTGAAAAAAGGCTTCTGACTTAGAAGCAACCTCGTATGTTGCCTGCTCGTTTGTATTTGCCATTATTTTTATTTTATATTTACGATAATTTGTGACAAAATTAACCATTTTATCTCATATATTGAAATTTATAAGCTCCTTTTTTCGTTTTTGAATTCTAAATAAGTTAACTTTGCATAAAGCAGAGTCATAACAGATGATATTAAAGAAGATTTCCATTATAAACTATAAGAATATTCGTGAGGCGAGCCTTACTTTTTCTCCTAAAATCAATTGTCTAATCGGTAATAACGGCGAAGGTAAAACCAATCTTCTCGATGCAGTGTATTATCTGTCATTCTGCCATAGCAGTTTTACAAATATTGATAGTCAGGTGATGATGCATGGACAAGACTTTTTCATGATAGACGGACTGTACGAAACGGACTTGGGAGATAAGGAGAATATCAGTGTCGGATTGAAAAAGGGGAGAGCCAAGCAGTTTCGCCGTAATAAAAAGGCATATAAAAAATTTTCTGAGCACATCGGTCTAATTCCCTTGATTTTTGTTTCGCCCTCAGATACAATCCTTGTTGACGGAGGAGGTACTGAGCGTAGGAAACTTATGGATATTGTCATCGCACAATATGACAATCTCTACATAGAGGCCCTAAATAGATATAACAAAGCACTTCAGCAGCGGAACGCATTGTTGAAGATGGAGGAAGACCCGGATGCCACTTTGCTGGATTTGTGGGAACAGGAAATGGCCGAGCAGGGAGAAATCGTTTATCAAAAACGGAACGCTTTTGTTACAGAACTTGTTCCTGTATTTCAAGATATCTATCAACGTGTTTCCGGGTTGCAAGAGAGCGTATCGTTAAAATATATATCACATTGTCAGCGAGGGCCCTTGTTGGATGTGATTCGACGCGACCGTTTCAAGGATAGAGCTGTGGGCTATAGTCTCCACGGAATACATCGAGACGACTTGGAAATGCTAATCGATGATTATTCCATGAAACGAGAAGGAAGTCAAGGACAAATCAAGACTTATGTTTTGTCTTTGAAGTTGGCACAGTTTGATTTCCTGCGTCGGACATCCTCAAACACAACTCCTCTGCTATTATTGGATGATATTTTTGACAAGCTCGACTCCCAGCGTGTTGAACAGATCGTAAAGTTGGTGTCGGGTGACAACTTCGGACAAATATTTATCACAGACACCAACCGCGAGCATCTGGACAAGATTCTAAGCCATAGTAGGGAGGACTATAAACTTTTTGATGTTAAAGCAGGAGAAATTATAGAAAGGAGACACGACGATGTTCAAGCGTGATGTTAAACCCATAGGAGATATATTGCAACAATATCTACGTAAAGAGGGATTGGAAACTCCACTGCTCCAGAAAAGAATTGTAGATTCATGGGAGACAGTTGTTGGGTATGCGGTAAAGCGCTATACCGCGGGAAAGTTTATCAAGAATCAGGTGCTGTACGTCAAGATTATCAATCCGGCTTTACGTCAGGACTTAAGTATGAGGCGTACTCAATTAACCGCAGAATTAAATAAAGTTGTTGGCGCTTCTGTAATATCAGATGTTATAGTATATTGATTGTTGGAAAAGTATGTCGCCCATAATACAAACAATGGGGGATTGTTGTATGAAACATATACTATAACACTATTTTATTAGGCATAAATCAGAACGCCGCTATTTTATTAGACGTAGATCATAATACCTCGTCCATAGCTATATCCGTCAACTCAGCAGGTACTTTTTCTGTTTTTTGAAAATCAAAACACAGGCCAATCTTGTACAAAGATGGTACGTGAGCAAGAAATCGGTCGTAATATCCCTTGCCTCTTCCCAATCTATTCCCTCTTTTATCAAAACTCATTCCCGGTATTATGGCTAAGTCAATGGTGTTATATTCGGTGAAAAGAGGACCTGTCGGCTCCATAATTTGGAATGCCCCCATAACCATGCTTGTCTCTCCCGTATAAACTCTGATTTCCAATTTACCCTCGTCTACAACTTTTGGCAAAAGTATAGTTTTGTTTTCTTTATAAAGCTCTTTGATTAAAGAATGGGTGTTAACCTCGTCGGGTAGGGAATAGTAGAGCAGTATAGTGCCAGCATTACGTACTTTGGGATGTTGATTTAGGCGCTCAATAATTGGGAGCGACAACATTTCGAGCTGCTGACTTGAGTATTGTCGCTTCCTTTCACGAATAATATGCCTGAGTTCGGATTTATCCATATATGTTGCTCGCTATTTCTTTTTGTCTGCAGCAGGTTTCTTTGGAGGTTTTGGGAAAGCAGCATTATTTTTAAACACACACAGCGTAGCCGATATAACGGGGTCGTCCTGGTTGAGATACTGAGTCAATGCTTGCTCATCCAACATATTGTAAACAATGCGTCCGTTAATATATCTGTTGAGCAGGGCATAGCTTTTCTTTATCATCAAGTTGCGACGTTTTAGTCCATGCTTGTCCGCATAGTTTGCAAATTGGTTTACAAGACCTTGCTTATTTAAATACTTCGATAGTTCAAGCATTTCCTGAAAGTCCTTCATTTTCTGCCGATTGTTATCCGTATAGCTAAAGGCAAATTGCAAAATCAAACCGCTCATAGCAGCTTGCTTATAATAGGAGGTAATGTTGCTTGTGTCTTCCGGCACAAAAATATCAGGTGTAACGCCACCTCCGCCATATACCACACGGCCGTTGGACGTATGGTATGCAGGGCCGGTATGGGGTATACTATCTTGCGAAAAGAATTCTCCGTGTTGATAGCGATTCAGTAAATCGGTTGCATAATTAATATCTTCACCTGCTGTGTACGGCTTTTGGATGCATCGTCCGGATGGAGTGTAATAACGTGCAATGGTGAGACGTATCATACTCCCGTCCGGGAAGGGAATCTGTTGCTGTACCAACCCTTTACCAAAAGAGCGTCGTCCTATAATCGTTGCCCGGTCATTGTCTTGCATAGCACCGGCAAAGATTTCTGCAGCCGACGCTGAACCTTCATTAATAAGCACAGCAAGGGGCATCTTCTGATAAGCTCCGTGCCCATCGGAACGATAATCCTGACGTGGAGATTTACGACCTTCGGTATATACGATAAGCTTTTTTGACGGCAAGAATTCATTGGCCATTTGTACGGCACTCTGTAAATAGCCACCGGTATTGTCACGCAAATCTATAACAAGATTATTAAAACCTTGCTGTTGAAGATTAGCCAAGGCAATAAGAAGTTCAGGATAAGTCTTCTCCCCAAAGTTCTTTACTTTGATATAGCCCGTCTCATCATCAAGCATATACGAAGCAGTTATGGTCTTGGTTGGGATTTCACCACGAGTAATCTCGTAGACGATAGGCTTGTCATGACCATATCTTTTTACTCCAATTTTTACCTTTGTTCCCTGTGGCCCTTTCAGTCGATGCATAGCTTCTTCGTTGGTAACTTCTTTTCCAACGAACTTTTTACCATCTACAGCTATGATTTTATCACCGGCTATAACTCCAGCCTTTTCTGCCGGACCGTTCTTAATGACGTTTTGCACTCGAATCGTATCCTCACGGATGGTAAATTCAATACCAACGCCAGAGAAAGAACCTTTAAGATCATCAGTGGCTGCCTGAACATCTTTTGCACTAATATAAACGGAGTGGGGGTCGAGCTCTGACAAAATTTCAGGAATAGCATTCTCTACTAATGAATCTACATTGACTTTATCGACATATTGATCGTCAATAATGCGTAAAAGATTGTTCAAACGGTTGCTACCGTTGTTGATGATGGTTAGCCTATTGCCGGAAAAATGATTGGCATAGAATGACCCAATCACTACACCAATGACTACACAAATAGCCATTAGCAAAGGCATGTACCTATTCTTATTTTCGTTCTTCATCTTCTTTTTTTATAGTATCTGCATCCAACAACACAACTTCAATACCTGCACGCTGGAGAAGGCGGATTCCGTCGTCAAGCCTGTATGTCTCCCCATAAACAACGCGTTTTATACCTGCTTGGATGACGAGTTTGGCACATTCTATACATGGAGAAGCCGTAACATAGAGAGTAGCTCCTTCACTGTTGTTATTAGAGCGTGCCAACTTGGTTATGGCATTAGCCTCAGCGTGCAGTACATAAGGCTTTGTGAGATTATTATCATCTTCGCATACGTTCTCAAAACCACTTGGCGTTCCGTTGTAGCCGTCACTGATTATCATTTTGTCCTTCACAACCAAGGCTCCTACCTTACGACGCTTACAATATGAGTTCTCTGCCCATATCTGGGCCATCCGCAAATATCTGTAATCCAGTATTTGTGCTTTTTCTTTTTTTTGCACTTTCCCCATTGTATTTTGCTTATGCTTTTTTTATACCATTGCGTATCAACAGTGCATCTATTGTAGGCTCTTGACCGCGAAATCGTTTATATAATATCATAGGGTTTTCCGTGCCGCCTTTTGATAATATATTTTCTCTGAAACTACGTGCAGTCTCCTTATCGAATATGCCATTTTTCTTAAATAGGCTGAAGGCATCTGCATCGAGTACTTCCGCCCATTTGTAGCTGTAATATCCGGCAGCATATCCACCTGCCATAATGTGTGAGAATTGCACGGTCATACAGGTGTTTGGCAGCTGTTTTATAACCATTGCATCCTGCCATGCCTTTTTTTCAAAGGGAATGATATCCTCAGTAAATTCCTCCTTCTGAGTATAATAAGCCATATCGAGCAGTCCGAAGCTCACTTGGCGAAGGCAGGCGTATGCCACATTGAAATTACGGCTCTTTAGAATACGGTCTATCAATTCGTCAGGAATAGGCTCTCCCGTCTGATAATGGAACGCAAATGTTCGTAGGAATTCCTTTTCGGTAGAGTAATTCTCCATAAATTGGGATGGCATTTCTACAAAATCCCACCAGACATTTGTGCCTGATAAGCTTTCAAAGCGGGTGTTGGCCAACATTCCGTGCAATGAATGTCCGAATTCATGGAGGAAAGTCTCTACCTCTCCTAACGTCAGCAATGCAGGCTTAGATTCTGTCGGCTTTGTGAAATTCATCACAACACTGACGTGCGGACGTATATTCTCACCTTTATTATTGATATACTGTCCTTGGAAACCGGTCATCCATGCCCCACTTTGTTTACCATCGCGAGGGTAGAAATCAGCATAGAATACAGCCAAGAAGCTGCCATCCTCATCGAACACCTCATAGGCTTTTACATCCGGATGGTATACGGGGATGTCCTTGTTTTCCTTGAAAGTGATGCCATAGAGCTTGTTCGCCAACCCGAAAACTCCGTTTATAACCTTGTTGAGCTGAAAATAGGGGCGCAACATCTCCGCATCGAGATTATATCTTTCCATTTGCAGCTTGTGCGCATAGAAAGAAAAGTCCCAGGGCTTCAGTTCAAAATCGTCACCTTCCATTTCTTTGGCTTTGCCCTCAATAGCCTTAACCTCTTTGATAGCAGTTGGTTTATAGGCTGCTATCAAATCGTTCAGCAGTTTGTAAACTTTGCTTACGTTGCCTGCCATGCGATGTTTAAGCACATAATCAGCATAGGTGTCGAATCCTAACAGTTGCGCTATCTCTCGACGTAAATTTACGAGTTGCTGGCATATCTTCAGATTGTTCTCATCGTTGTCATGAATACATTCCGTATTCCGGGCCATATACATTTGCTCGCGGAGGTCGCGCTGCGCACAATAAGACATGAATGGGGAATAGCTTGGATAATCGAGCGTAAACACCCAGCCTTCTAACTTCCTTTCATTTGCAGCCAGTGCAGCTGCCTCTATAGCTGTTTCAGGCAATCCCTTTAGTTGCTCTTTGTCTATGATATGGAGTGTAAAGGCTTTATTTTCTTTCAACAGATTTTGGGAGAATTGTAAGGCAAGGATACCAGCTTCTTCTGTGAGCTTGCGCAACTTGTCTTTACCTTCATCGTCCAATAAAGCTCCACTTCGTACAAAAGCATCATATTCTTTGTTAAGCAGCATGTCTTCTTCAGCCGTGAGCTCTCCATGATGCTCATAGACATACTTGACACGTTCAAAAAGCTTCTTGTTTAATATCACGTCATTGCTATGCTGCGTCAATATAGGGCTCATTTTTTGAGCCAGAGCTTCCATCTTATCGTTGGTATCTGCACTCATCATGCACGAGAACACTGTCGATACACGGTCGAGCAAGTCATAATAGTGAGGCCCATTAGACAAATCTTCAACTGAAATAGTATTTTCAAAAGTCGGTTTTTCCGGATTGTTGATGATTTTGTCTATCTCTTCGTTATCGCGACGAATCCCCTCCATAAAGGCTTCCTCATAATCTTCAAATTTTATTTTATGAAATGGAATTGTATCGTGTGGAGTCCCATAGGATTCCATAAATGGGTTTATTCTCATCTCAGAATCATTCATAACGCAACTAATCTTTCTCTATTTACTCTATAAAGTATTGCAAAGATAGCAAAAACATTATATACGCATTGTCAATAAGTAAAATTTAACTTATAACAATACCGGCTAAACGCTCGATAGAAGGTATTTCTATTTTACCTCGACTAAGTATGACCATTTTCCGTGCAGCCATTTCGTTCAGCACTTGTGAAATATGCAGTCTGCTATCATTGAGTTCCTCAGCCAGCCGATCCATCTTTATCTTAAAGATTTTATGACCGGCAGGATATACGCAATGTAATAGGAAAAAGCGGGTAATCCGCTGTTCTAAACTTTGCGGTATGCTCTGCCAAATCTGTCTATTCTGCTTTTGAAGAGCAGTTGAAATAGTATTGAGAAGATTGAGTCGAAATATGAGGGATGCATCGGTAAGGCGAAGTATCTCGTTCTTATTGATACAGATTAGGCTGCACGTTGTCATTGCCGTTGCGGTGCAGCTGTACCGCTGTGATAATCCAAATGTTCTTTCCGGTTGTAATGCATACGGAGCCTTGAGGTATTCATATACCACATATCCCTTATCGTCAGCAAAGGATGACAATTCTATTTCGCCACTAACAAGCAAAAGCAACTGTCCGCTTTTATCGTCCTCCCTGACGATGATGTCTCCACTTTCAGTCTTTAGAAAATCGAATTTGGTTTGCGCTACAATCTGTTCCAATTCGTCTTTACTCATTCCCACAAAGAGTGGGAGAGTAATGAGTTTGTTGTAAAGCCTGAAATTCTCCATATCGTGACCTTCCAGTACTTACTCTATAATCTTCTCTTCCATAGAGGGGGAATACCACACCTTGTTGTTTCCCTTGTCGTCAGCATATATGATATAAACCAGTAGTTCGGGATGTTTCTTTAGGTTTTCCTTCGTTTTATCCAATCCCATAACCATAAACGAAGTGGCATAGGCATCTGCCGTTGCACAGTGGTCAGCCAATACTGTTGCCGAAAGTATATTATGCTGCACAGGATAACCTGTTTTAGGGTCTATGGTGTGAGCATATTTCTTTCCGTTTTTATAATAGAAGTTTCTGTAATTCCCACTTGTTGCCATTGCCATATTGGTAACATTTAAGATGGTTTGCAGCTCCTGACTCTGTTTCAGGGAATCATCTACAGGTTTGGTAACTCCAATTTTCCATGGCAACCTTTTTTCACTGATACCACTTGATACTATCTCGCCGCCGATCTCCACTAAGAAATTCTTTATGCCCTCTTTTTTCAAATAATTCGCCACCACATCTACACCATAACCTTTGGCTATGGCAGAGCAGTCAAGCATAGTTCGAGGGTCCTTTTTGATGATTTTCCCATCTTTCAGGCTCACCTTGTCATATCCTACAAATGTCTTAATAGAATCTATCGTATGTTTTGTAGGCGGCGTATCTGTTTTAAATCCAAATCCCCATACATTCACCATTGGTGCTACAGTAATATCAAATGCTCCGTCAGTATCTTTGGAAATGTGTTGGGACAGATTGAATATATCAATAAACATATCGTTCAGTTCCACCTGTTTATTCTGGTTGATTTTCGAAATAATCGAGTTCTTGTTAAAGGTGGATAGCGCATCGTCTACTTTCTGCATCTCGGCTTCTATGTTTTTCTGCAGGTCACGGTCATGTTGATAGGTCACATGATATACGGTACCAAAGATAAAACCTTCATTGTGCTGATAAGGCAGGTTGCGCTGTTGTTTGATGATGATAACAGTACCTATAATGAGTAAGGCAAGAAAAGATACTTGCCAAATGCGCTTTTTGTTTTTTTTCTTTTCCATTTTAGAATTCTAAGATAACATCGAAAGTTCCGGTAAGTCGGCTTGAGCCTTGCTTGCCATAGCCGGGCACATACCATACATTTCCCAAATCACCGTCGTTATGTTTCAAACGCCGTTTATATCTTGCGCTCCATCCCAAGTGTAGCGGTCCCCATATCTTTGCATCGATACCAGCCAAGAATTCTGCCCAATGACAATTCGCCTCTACATCATGGCCATAAAAAGGTGTGGTACCACCCCAAATAGGGTCTAACAAATCATCGTGCTCAACATCAAATTTAAAGGTGGTATAGGCATACCGCAATCCCACATACACACGATAGATGTCGTGTTTGTTTTTCATGATGTTGAAATCGGCACCAATTTTACCATAAGGTGCAGAGGTCTCGTATGAAGTCTGTGTTATGATATCGGAATGGCTGGCTTCGCCCAGTCCCAGTTCTACTACGGGGAAATATTTATCCTTGAGGTTTATGCGCAATCCAGCTTCGTATTGTCCGTAATCTGACACCATTTTTTGTATGAGTCCAACCAAGTCAGCCTTGACTTGAAAGCCACGAAAGAAAGGGATGGAAGCATCGATTTCCTTGAGGCGCAATTGTTCCTGCGTTTCCTTTTTTGATTTCTGTGCATAGATATCAGGTGTTATCGTAAGAAGCAATAGGCTAAAAACGATATTCCTTAAAATAGATATAGAAATGCTGTTGCGAAATATCATAGGTTACTTCTTTTTTGTTGATAACGATCGAATCGATGGCATTGTGTGTGCTACGAACTCCTGTAATCGTATGAAAATAGTTAAGTCCACAGTCTACCGACTCAAAATGTGGCTGGTTGGTCTTTTCTATCCAAACCGTGTCAAGGAGAGTATTGGTGTGGAAATAGAGAATATCGACGTCCTGACCATAGCTCATGGGCAAGTAAAAACTGTCTGTATTCACTTGCTTGTTAATCAGAATAGTATCAAATCCATCCAGTCGTGGAGTGGAGATGGTAAGTGTGTCGGGCAGGGTAGTCACCTTTCCCATGAGTTTATAATTGGCATATACCGTGTTGTTCAACGGACAGTCTACACTGGAGCACGCAGCCAGCAGAATGACTGTAAGTATCATATAGATTTGAAGCCAAGGATGTTTATTTTGTCTTTTCATATTAATCGATGGTCTCCTCAACTTGATAGTCATTACGATTAGGGTTTTGCCTACTTAAAAGGTCACCGAGAAATCCTGCCAAGAAAAATTGCGACCCCAAAATCAATGCGGTCAAAGCTATATAGAGCGAGGCATGGTTGGCCAGCAGGTCTCCGTAACTCCCATTGTACAGATTAATGATTTTTTCGACACCAAGCCAACATAATGCAATGAATCCGATGAGAAAAACGAAGCTGCCAATCAGACCAAAGACGTGCATAGGCTTCTTTCCAAAATTTGTTAGAAACCAAAGCGTAAGCAAATCGAGATAACCATTAAAGAATCTGTTGATTCCGAACTTCGACTTACCGTATTTTCTTGCCTGGTGATGCACTACTTTTTCACCAATTCTGGTAAATCCAGCATTCTTGGCAAGATAGGGTATATAGCGATGCATCTCTCCATAGACCTCTATGTTTTTCACCACATCACGTTTGTAGGCCTTCAATCCACAATTGAAATCATGAAGATTGTGTATACCCGAAACCAATCGAGCTGTGGCATTGAACAGCTTGGTAGGAATGGTTTTTGACAGGGGGTCATACCGTTTCTGCTTATAGCCGGAAACAAGGTCATAGCCATCTTCCACAATCATACGATAAAGCTCTGGTATTTCATCCGGAGAGTCCTGTAAATCTGCATCCATAGTGATGACCACGTCTCCCTGTGCTTTCTTGAATCCGCAAAACAGAGCCGGACTTTTTCCGTAGTTACGTCGAAATTTAATACCTCTTATCTTCTCGTTGTCCTTAGACAGTTCTTCGATAATGTCCCACGAACGGTCGGTGGACCCATCGCTGATGAAAATGATTTCGTATGAGAATTTGTTTGCCTCCATCACACGCTTTATCCAGGCATGAAGCTCGGGTAGGGATTCTTCTTCGTTGAAGAGAGGTATAATAACGGATATATCCATAATCTACTCTGAATTTCTGGTTTAATGTTTGGCTTCCGACTTTTTACAAAAAAATGCAATAGGCAGGCTCAGTAGGGTACCCATGAAAAAATTTTGCATCATAAATACAAAAGCAAGTTCTATGGGAGACATCATTCCAATAACATTCATGCCTTCTTTCATATATTCTATGGCTTGGTTGTCGTTTACACCACCGGCCTTATAGGTTTCTTGCACCACCTCAACATTGCTGCTCAGCATCGATAGCATTGCTCCATGATCGAAATATCTGAAAAATATATATTGAACTACTGCAAATATCAAGGATGCATAGAAAAAGGTATACCAAGAAAAGGCAAATCCCCGTTTGAAAGAGATTACTCCATCTAATGCATAGTTACGAAAGCCAACAAGGCGCCATCCCACAAAGAAAGGGGTAGACATGGCCAGCAGACTTCCCCATGAAGATGAAGGAATATAGACCATAAGCAAGAAACTCGCAATCCACAATAGAGCGAGAAACACGCCTTCCTGACGGGCAAAAGCCTTGACTTGTACAAGTGCAACTATATTCATCATATTGCGTGCAAAGTTACATATTTTAAATTTAATATGACGAAGCGCTAATCTCTACTTTTCAAAAATTATGTTAAATACAGAGCGGTTTTCTACGTCTCATTTCCCTATTCACTTAGAAAGTATTATCTTTGCACTCGCAAAAACGCCACCAAACGGCGAATACATGGGCAAGTCTCTTACGGTCAGCTCCCTCGGAATCCCCCAGGATGGGAACATAGCAAGGGTACTTGGTTGTAGCGACGCGATAAGAATCGCTTGCCCACCTGCCTCTTTAGCTCAGTTGGCCAGAGCACGTGATTTGTAATCTCGGGGTCGTTGGTTCGAATCCGACAAGAGGCTCAAAAAAGCAATACACACGGGCATTGATAGTTTTTATCGATGCCCGTTATTTTTTAACATGACGTAGGTTCAGTAGAAAAAAGTTGTTGTTATTGAACTTAATCCATTGACAGAATTAAATGGTTGTCTGACCAGTCCGACCAGTCCGATATCGTCATCATTATGGTAAGCATGAGCGAACGATAATATTTTGGAGTATCAGATGCCAATATTTTTCTTTACAAACTTCTCTTCATATTTCGTTTATTTTAAAACAAAGATGTTCTCGTTTGAAATTCGGGAATTTGGCGAAAATTTGCAAAATATTGATAATCAGAGCATTTGAAAAAATCGCCCTTGTGTCATAATTTTTGCCATCTGCGGTTAGCTATCAAACGGCATAGCAAGAAAGCCCTAATCGCATTGCGTACAAGCCTCTTTCGCATGCCCGTTAAACCTTATCCACGCTACGGTAAGGTTCCAACCGCACAGCCTTTGAATTTTCCGGGCTGTTCGGACAGATTTTGACTATTAAAACATAGTCTCTTTTTCTCCAGATGCATCGAATGATAATCATCGGAAAAACATCATTAAAATTTACATACGTCTTCTGCGGTCGAAAATAAAATGATAGGAATGGCATAAAGCGGCGCTATTTCCACATGGTCCGTCTAATTGCTATGGTATGAAGCATGCTTTAAAATATGATTCTTTCTACATCTTTTTAACGATGGGATGTTTGTTGTTTGTGCTTATTTTATTAATTTTGCATATATAATGAGTAAACCGTTAGCAGAAAGAATGCGTCCGACGACGCTCGATGATTATATAGGCCAGGAACATGTCGTTGGAAAAAATGCCGTGTTGCGCAAAATGATAGAATCCGGCCATATTTCATCTTTCCTGCTCTGGGGTCCCCCCGGAGTGGGAAAAACTACGTTAGCACACATTATTGCAGGTATGCTTAAAGTTCCATTCTTCACATTAAGTGCTGTGACGAGTGGGGTGAAAGATGTGCGGGATGTGATAGAACGTGCCAAACAAAGTCGTTTTTTCAACGCCGAGTCTCCAATATTGTTTATAGACGAGATACACCGTTTCTCCAAGTCTCAGCAGGATTCCCTGCTTGGGGCTGTGGAAAAAGGCATTGTGACCCTCATTGGAGCCACGACAGAGAACCCTTCGTTCGAGGTGATTAGGCCTTTGTTGTCAAGATGCCAACTGTATGTGTTGAAACCGTTGGAGAAAGAAGATCTAATGAAAATCCTGGAACGTGCAATTACCGAGGATGTGGAGCTGAAGCAGAAAAACATAAAGCTTGAGGAAACCGATGCCATGATGCGGTATAGTGGGGGAGACGCGCGCAAACTGCTCAACATCTTAGACTTGGTCGTAAAGACAAGCTCCTCAGATGACATTACGGTGACCAACGAACTGGTGGAACACCTCCTTCAAACCAATACTTTGGCATACGACAAAGACGGGGAGATGCATTATGATATCATCTCGGCATTTATCAAGAGCAT
The DNA here is from genome assembly GCA_050946435.1 of Prevotella sp. Lineage (GTDB taxonomy): Bacteria > Bacteroidota > Bacteroidia > Bacteroidales > Bacteroidaceae > Prevotella. The sequence goes on along the minus strand of JBMNUU010000015.1, from coordinate 31,316 downwards.
CAGAGGGTCTGACCCGGATGCTGCATTATACTGGATGGCAAGAATGATTGAGGGCGGTGAGGATCCGCAGTTTATTGCCAGACGGCTGATTATCAGTGCGGCAGAAGATATAGGCTTGGCCAATCCCAATGCCTTGTTGTTGGCCAATGCTGCTTTTGATGCAGTGATGAAGATTGGGTGGCCCGAAGGGCGCATTCCTTTGGCAGAGGCAACCGTGTATTTGGCCACAAGCGCCAAGAGCAATTCCGCCTATAAAGGCATAGGGGCAGCCCTCGAGGAGGTCAGACGCAGTGGGAACGAGCCTGTGCCCTTGCACCTTCGCAATGCCCCGACAAAACTAATGAAGAGCTTAGGCTATAGCGACGGTTATAAGTATCCCCATGACTTTGACGGAAACTTCACGGAGCAACAATATCTCCCTGACGACATTGCGGATAAGCGATTTTGGCATGCCCAACATTCTCCGTCGGAAGAGAAGCTCTACCGGCGAATGGTGCAATGCTGGGGAGAACGGTATAAGAGTTGAAAAGTTTACGACGCTTACGAAAAACAGAGAAAATATGAAAATTGTAGTGTTAGATGGTTATTCGGCAAACCCGGGTGACCTTTCCTGGAAGGCCTTAGAGGCTCTGGGAGATTTAACGGTGTATCCACGCACCTCAGCAAACAAAATCGTGGAATATTCAAAGGACGCTGATATCATCCTGTTGAATAAAGTGAAAATCACAAAGGATACTATAGACAAACTTCCGAAACTGAAATATATAGGCATCTTAGCAACAGGATATAATATTGTTGATATCGACTATGCCCACGAACGTGGTATTGTAGTGTCAAATATACCGGCTTACAGTACAGACAGTGTGGTACAGATGACTTTTGCCCATATTCTTAATATCACCAATCAGGTGGGGCACTATGCCGACCAGGTGAGAAACAACCGATGGAGCGGCAGTGAGGACTTCTGTTATTGGGACACGCCGCTGACAGAGCTTTCCGGCAAGATTATGGGTGTTGTCGGATTGGGCAACATTGGCATGAGGGTGGCAACCATTGCAAGACAATTCGGCATGGATGTATTTGCCTTGACCTCCAAGGAGTCTGCTGTGTTGCCGTCCGGCATTCAAAAGACCACGTTGGACGGGCTGCTAAGTATATCCGACATACTATCTCTTCACTGTCCTTTGACACAAAATACGAATCGGATGATTAATGCCGAACGATTGGCGTTGATGAAACCCGGCTCTATTCTGATTAATACCGGTCGCGGCCAGCTGGTAGACGAGGATGCTGTGGCCCATGCATTGTCTACAGGCCATCTCGCAGGATATGGAGCGGATGTGATGGCTATGGAGCCGCCTTCGAAAGATAACCCACTGCTCAAGGAGCCTCATGCTTATTTCACCCCGCACATAGCCTGGGCCTCAAAAGAAGCACGTACCCGTTTGATGAATATTGCTGTAGAAAATGTCAAGGCCTTCATTGAGGGGCGTCCGCAAAATAAGGTATAATGTTTTATTCTGATCCGGACTTTGTTCATACGGTCCAGGTGATACTTGAAATTCTTGGTACAACTGCATTTGCAATATCAGGAATAAGACACGCAGCTGCCAAACACTACGACTGGTTTGGCGGCTTTGTGTGTGGAATAGCCGTAGCAATTGGTGGTGGTACCATGCGTGACGTGATGCTTGGCGTGACACCGTTTTGGATGACTTCGCCACTTTATATTATATGCACAATGCTGGCCCAGCTCATCGTAGTTGTCTTTGCGCGCTCCATGAAACGGTTGGATAATACGTGGTTACTGTTTGATACGTTAGGGCTTGCCCTCTTTACCATTGCGGGTATTCAGAAGACACTGGCTTATGGCCATCCTTTCTGGGTAGCAATCATCATGGGATGTATGACCGGAGCTGCCGGAGGAGTAATCCGTGATGTTTTGCTTAATCGCACTCCTGTGATATTCCAGAAAGAGATTTATGCGATGGCAAGCATAGCCGGAGGATTGTTGTATTGGCTGATGATGGATATGGGAGTAAATGTGGCCATAGCCGATGTTGTAACCTTTCTACTTGTTGTGCTGATACGCTTTCTTGCACTTAAATATCACATTTCCCTGCCTGTTTTAAAAAGCGAGGATTAAGAAAAAAGGATGTGTGTTTTGACAAGTCATAAATTTTTAGTAATTTTGCTTTCAAATTTTGGCAAAATAAAATTCTTTTATTATGAAGATTTCATATAAATGGCTTAAGGAATATGTAGACTTCTCCCTTACTCCGCAGGAGACGGCAGAGGCATTGACTTCCACAGGACTTGAAGTTGACAGTCTGGAGGAAATCCAAGCCATTAAAGGAGGCTTGAAAGGCCTCTATGTAGGCAAGGTCGTTACTTGCGAAAAACATCCTAACAGCGACCATCTGAATGTCACAACGGTAGACTTAGGTAAGGGTGACACACAGCAAATTGTGTGCGGTGCTCCGAATGTGGCAGCAGGACAGAAAGTGATCGTTGCAGATTTGGGATGTGTGCTGTATGATGGCGATAAAGAGTTTACCATCAAAAAGGCACGTTTGCGCGGAGTAGACAGCTTCGGTATGATATGTGCTGAAGACGAGATAGGAATTGGAACCAGTCACGACGGAATCATCGTGCTTCCGGAAAATGCCGTTGTAGGTACTCCCGCTGCAGAGTATTATCACTTGGAAAGTGATTGGCTCATTGATATTGATATCACTGCTAATCGTGCAGATGCATTAAGCCACTATGGAGTGGCTCGGGATCTCTATGCATGGCTTTTGCAACGGGGCTACAAGACATCATTGCACCGTCCGGACTGTTCATCTTTTGCGGTCGACAATGAGGACCTCGTCATAGATGTTGACATAGAGAACACACAAGCCTGTAAGCGTTATGCCTGCCTTAGCGTTACAGACTGTGACGTGAAGGAAAGTCCACAGTGGCTGAAAGATAAACTTACGGCAATTGGATTGCGCCCAATCAATAATATTGTAGACATCACTAACTACATCATGATGGCATACGGTCAGCCTATGCACTGCTTTGATGCTGATATGGTGACCGGCCATAAGATTATTGTCCGTACACAGCCTGAAGGAACGAAATTTGTCACCTTAGATGGTGCTGAACACGATCTGGGCGAGCATGATCTAAGTATTTGCAACACAGAGGCCCCAATGTGTATAGCAGGTGTCCTCGGAGGACAAGGCTCGGGAACCTACGAGACAACGAGAAACATCGTTCTGGAAAGTGCCTATTTCCATCCTACATGGATTAGAAAGAGTGCAAGACGACATGGATTAAGTACGGACGCCAGCTTTAGATTTGAGCGCGGCGTTGACCCCAACGGCCAAATCTATGCTTTGAAACAAGCTGCAATATTGTGCAAGGAATTGGCCGGAGGAAAGATTTCCATGCCAATCAAAGATATCTACCCTGAGCCTATTCCTGACTTTAAGGTTAATCTTCAATATGAATATTGCAACCGACTGATTGGCAAAGAGCTTGGTAACGAGACGATTAAGAAGATAGCAGAAAGTTTGGAAATGAAAGTGGAGTCGGAAGACGAGAAGGGACTCCAGCTTTCCGTACCTGCTTATCGGGTAGATGTACAGCGCCCCTGTGATGTTGTGGAAGATATTCTACGTATCTATGGCTACAATAATATAGAGATACCTACACAACTGAAATCCTCGCTTACAGTGGCTGAAGAGGAAGACAAAGAACATCGTTTGGAGAATATTATTAGTGAACAACTCGTAGGGTGTGGATTTAATGAGATACTTAATAACTCTCTGACCAAAGCATCCTATTATAATGAAGACGCTTATAACGCATACAGATGGGCAAACACTGCAAAGGTGATGAATCCGCTGAGTGCCGATTTGGGGGTGATGCGACAGACACTGCTCTTTGGCGGTTTGGAATCTTTAGCACGCAATATTAATCGCAAGCGTGGCAATTTGAAATTCTTTGAAGTTGGCAATGTCTATACCTACTCTCCAGAGAAGGATGACCACGATGCCTCTATCAAAGCATATTCACAAGAATACCATTTGGGATTATGGCTGACCGGCAAGCGAGTAGAAGGGTCATGGGCTCATCCCGATGAAGAAACTTCATTCTATGAACTTAAAGCATACGTTGAGAATATTTTTCAGCGCACAGGGGTAGCCGAGGGTATGACGGTTACTGCCAAGAGCGAAAACAATATTTTCAGTTATGGACTAACCATCAAAAAACGCGGTGGTAAGATTTTGGCTGAATATGGTAAAGTCTGCAAGAAAGTGCTGCATAAGATGGATATAGACAGTGATGTTTATTATGCAGAAATCAACTGGGCAGGCATGATGAAAGCCATAAAGAAGAATAAAGTTGAGTTTGAAGAACTGAATAAGTATCCTTCTGTAAGCCGTGACCTTGCTCTATTGTTAGATGAAGATATCGAGTTTGCACAAATAGAAGAGATTGCAAGGCAAACGGACAAGAAATTAATAAAGAATGTTGTTCTCTTTGATGTGTATCAGGGAAAAAACTTACCACAGGGCAAGAAGAGTTATGCAGTTAATTTCACGATAGAAGACACAACAAAGACATTGACGGATAAACAAATTGATGTTGTGATGCGGAAATTAGTCAATAACTTAACCACCAAATTAGGTGCAGAACTTAGATAATATAAAATAACAATTTAAATTAAATATTGAATTCCAATGGGAAGAGCATTTGAATATCGCAAAGCTACAAAGCTGAAAAGATGGGGGCATATGGCCCGGACTTTCACAAAATTAGGTAAACAGATTGAAATTGCAGTGAAAGAAGGCGGCCCAGAACCGGAAAACAATCCTACATTACGTGCAATCATAGCTACATGTAAGCGCGAAAATATGCCGAAAGACAATATAGAACGTGCGATTAAGAATGCACTGGGTAAGGATACCAGCGACTACAAAGAAGTGAGCTATGAAGGCTATGGACCACATGGTATTGCTATTTTTGTCGATACGCTGACAGATAACACCACGCGTACCGTGGCTGATGTCCGTTCGGTGTTTAATAAATTCAGCGGTAATTTGGGCACCCAAGGGTCTCTCAATTTTCTATTTGATCATAAGTGCGTCTTCACTTTTAAGAAAAAGGAAGGGATTGAAATGGATGAGCTCATCCTTGAACTCATTGATTATAATGTAGATGATGAATATGATGTAGATGACGAAGAGGGCGAAATCACCATCTACGGTGCTCCTACCAGCTTTGGAGATATTCAAAAATATCTTGAAGAGCATGGATTTGAAATTACAAGCGCAGAATTTACACGTATCCCCAATGACTTAAATGATGTCACACCGGAGGAGAGGGAAACCATAGATAAAATGGTGGAGAAACTTGAAGAGTTTGATGATGTACAAAATGTGTACACAAATATGAAACCGGAATAAGTTTACCCATTCATATAATATACTCATAACTTCATCATTTCAAATGTGTTATAGAAACACGATGCGATAGTATAAATCGTCTGTGTATGTGGACTAAATAGAACTGAATGACACGAGAAGCATATGTTGAGGTTCTGTTGCAGACTCTAAACAGTTTAAGGAGTTAATTAAAGCTCCCGTTCTCGTAATGAGAACGGGAGCTTATTTTATTAGATTTATCAATAAGTATGTTTTCAAGTCTACACGTTTTAAGTAGAAATGGCATACTATAATTTATTTTGATATATATTTCTTACCATTACGTATAATAATGCCCTTATAGTGGCTGTTCACTTTTTGCCCGGCAATGTTATAGAGAGAAGCATTATCATGTGACACCGACTGGATGGCAGGCTGTATGGATGTGGGATTATTGGAGAAAAGATAAAAGCGCTTGGCATTTGTATCGGCAGTATTCTTTTCTATTTGTAAGTAAGCCTTATGTGCTCCGTTTGTAAATGTGGCTCCTTGCTCTGCTCCCCAATAAAATCCTACAGAATTAGGGTCATTGATTGCATTGAGTGACAGCATATAGAAGTAGCTGTTAGTATCTGCTGTGATGTAAGTTGAGGTATCCGTTCCTCGAAGAAGATTGTTAGTATCCTTCACGCTTCTGCCATCTTCTGTAATCACCTTGCACCAATAGTTCCCGGGCTCCCCGTTCAACACAACAGCAGTGCCTGCTGCAACATTTTCTCCCGTAGTAAAGCATCTGCTTTCTACGAGCTTGCCACCGTCCAGTTTATAGGTGAAAGCCGTGAGATTGTTAGGAATTTGTAGCGTCGTTTTACTAAAATATAAAGTGGCATATTTTGCATTGGTAACTTGTACACCAATGTGGGCTTCACTGGTAGCCTTGAGGCCACGGCCACCGAAATAATTGGCAACTATATTTCCTTTCAAAATCACCCTTGTACCTATCATCCCACCATCTGACACATTGATAGCATTGCGGAGATTGCCTTTTGGTAATTCAATGGCTATATAGTCTGTTGCATCTGCTGTTGTTCCGATAATGATATTGGCATCAACTTCGTTGTTTATTTCTATCTTACCATAATTGTTATAATATGCTCCACATATATAGCCAACAACATAAACATTCTTTTTGCCATCGCTTTGACCATTGATTACCTCTGTCACAGTGTATGGATTTCTCAGACTACCTTTCTCCGCCACGTCTGGATAGGTGTTAGTGTCTTCTTCTGCGAGTTTTTCGAAGGTAGAGACGCTTACAGCACTTGTCAACTCATCTTTCACAGCAATGGCTTTTACAGTAGTTGTCTGACTAATGATGAAAGGCTCCATATATTTTGTGGACGCAGTAGACGGGGCTTCTCCATTGATAGTGTAATAAATATGAGCACCTTCATCACTGGCAATAGATATAGTAGTTGAGTTGTTGAAGGGAGAAGTACCCTGAATTGTTGGAGCTGAAATAGTCGACGGTGCCTCTTTATTTTCCCATTCTATTTCAATTTGATCCACATTTATCAAACCACTTTTTGAACGAATCCCAATATAGGCATAATCAGTATTCGGCGATATAACGACCTCATTCATTTTAGGCGTTACGCTACCTATCAGCTCTCCTTTCCCGGCATTATACAAATCACTTAGCCCAGTGTATTGAGTGTTGCTACCGTAAACATCTACTTGTCGATTGGCGACGTTTGTTTTGTATAGTTTTATCTTGATAGATTTCACGATACCGCCAGTCTTCGTTACTACAATACCGGAATCATAAGATGAACGCAATTGTATGGTCTTATTCTCGCCCTTAGTATTACCTTCATAGGTTGCGCCAGAAGACAATGTATATTCCCAAGACATGTATTTACTGTCAGATATACCAATTGTCTCAAAATTTAAGACATCTGTGATGGTTTGCGCAGAAATTGAACCTGCTGTTAAATATAACAGCATGGTGACCAATAAACGTAAAGATGTAGTCATAGATTTTTATTAACTAAAGTTTTAAGAATAAATATTCCCAGATTGTTTAAGGATAAGCTACATTGTTGTAAATCAGTAAATTATATGGCAATCATGCCCAACTAATCAATGCCGCAATATTTTCGAAAGCCAAAGTTACTGAATTTTCTCGTATTGCCCATCAATTTTTGTAAATAATTTGACACTAAATAAAAACATCGAGCAGAGCCAACCAGTAAGAACAAAATCAACCTATTGTTTTATAAAATCATGTTTTAGTGCAGGAATTAAAGATTGAAGATTAAAACTATTCTCTACCTATATTTATTTTCATGGGGTTTCCTTTGATATATGGAGAAAATTTGCGATCTTTGCTTCGAAGTTAATTGTTTATATATGACAATACAAAATTAATTAATCATGGGGAGACAGCGGTCTCCCTTTTTTATACAGATTGCAACTCTGTAGGCATAAGTAACCATCCTATGATACACATTATGTGTCCAAAGACTTTATTGTTATGTGGTCATATTTTATTTTTTTGAGTATTCTCGGCTCAGTAGACATTTACTGAAGCATCGTCGTCTCTACGATTTGTGGTAACCATACAACCACAAATAGGGTTGAATATATGGAGAAAGGATGTAGGGAATAAGGTTTGTGCGTGTATGCCCCTGCTACTCCCAGATGCTTGCTGAATTCGGTGAAGTTGTCTGCTCATCCTGATTTGAGCAAACATCCTCTCTAAAATAGTAAAATATAATTATCATTTCTTGATCATTATTTTCGAAGCATCCGGAGGAAAAAGGGCTATGTTTTTTCGTCATAATCGGGCCGAATACTCCCAAAATGCGTAAGGTTGTCGCAGTTAGTATCTTCTCATCACATGGTCAGGCCTTATCGGCCACGCGGAAAAGGCCCAACCGCACTGCGGTTAAAGCCTTTCCGCAATGTCATTAGATACTCAACCGCAGGTGACAAAATAGGAGAGAGAAGACCAGTTTCCCAAAATCTCTGATTGTCAAGCTATTACAAACTGTCGTATATTTTACGTATTTTGGACAAAGACAAACTTGTTTTTAAATAAGCGAAAATCAGAGGACTATTTGTTAACATAATTGACAATTTTCAATTCTTCCAAATATGAGTCCGAAATAAGAACGTCATTCAATATGGTTAACCTTAATAACACAGCAAAATATCCCCACTTTTTCCCACTGAGCCCTTATACTCATTGTATGTAAAATATCCTTGCCCTCAACTTTAACTTCTTGATAGTTTTACTTTAATTTTTACTGCAAAGTTATGTCCATGCTGTTTCTTATGGTGAAACAGTCTCAGAGATTTTTTTGTTTCTTCAAAAAATCTTCTATCATATGCAGTACTTTCTCATGTTTAGCGACCAAATCAGGGTGCCCAAACGCCTTACCACGAGCGATATTATGATGAAGGTCATTGAGCTTTACATGGATGGCCGTCATGTTGCCTGAATCAATGATTCGTTGCACATAGTCATAGTAGTCCGTTTTTTCGTTATGAGTACATAGCTTCAATGCATCAATGATTTCCTCGGGAATATCTTCATTTCTCAAATCATCAAATGACCTGTCAGTATCTTCCACCACATCATGAAGAAATCCTACACATTTTTCAGCATCAGTCTTTCCCATTGAACCTACAAGCAAGGGATGAAGAATCACTGCATTCCCGTCTCTATCACGCTGGCCTTCGTGGGCATCCATGGCAATTCTGATACATTTTTCAACTGTATCCTGTGTTATCGGGTCAATATTTGTTGACCGCTTACATATAATCTCCAATGGGATAATTTCATTTCCTACTTTCATATTCTTCTAATATTTTGCACTACATCCATAGAAAACCTCTGGCTAACATTGAAAGCATCTAAATATGACCATTGTAGTAATCCAATGTTCATGCTTATTCATCTATTGATTAGCCAAGCAAAGCCTTTGGCTGTCCTTATATCCGAATCTTTGAAGTGATTGCCAGAATTCCATTCCAAAAGGGTGGCAATGCCATGTGTCTCCAGCAAATCATGTTGTTTACGAATACAGTCAGCAACCTGTGCCATCAGTGGATTCTTTGTTTTATTTTCTTTGTCACCAAGACTGAGGTAAACAGATGAAGCCTTTGGCTGATGAGATTCTGCGTATTTAATCCAACCCTGATACCAGACGGATGGCGAAGCAGCGGCAATACCTTCAAAAATTGTCGTTTGGTAACCTGCCCATAATGCAAAGAGTCCTGCAAGTGAGTAGCCTCCTAATAAACATTGCATCTTATGTTTATCAAACAACTGCAGTTGCTCCAGCTGAGGTAACAGTTGCTCTATAATAAAAGAGAGTGTTACCTCTGCACCATCACCAAAAGGAATTTCCCCAAATGCGGCTGGTGCGCTCCAAGGAGTAAGTTCGCTCTGCCAATCCATTACCTCAAAGGCTACAAGCGTGAAAGGCTTTCCCGTCAATGATTGAATGGTTTGCACCTCATTACTCAACACTTTCAGATCGTGCCCATCGATTGGCTGAACCAGCATATATTCCGACATTTCCGACTCGTAAATTGTACAAGTCTTACCTGCAATTTGTATGCTATGATTCTTCATTGTATCTCCAATCTTTGTTTTACCGGGTCTATTACTATCTGAACTGCCAAAATAAGTAATATACACTTATTTTCCGATGCAAAAGTGTTTGAAAATATTTGAAAGAACTTCGTTAGACGTTATGGCTCCACCTGTTATTTCGCCCAGTTCTTCCAGGCAACTACGAAGGTCCTCCGCCAGGAGGTCTCCGCTAAGACCAAGGTCCAAACCCTCAATAACACGTGAGATACTGGCTTGGGCCCGAGTGAGAGCCTCATAATGGCGGGCATTGGTTACAATAACGGAGTTTTCATTAAGTTCCGGAATATCAGCAGCAGAATAGATGAGTTCTTCCAATTCTCGAACACCTTGTCCATATTTGGCACTGATTGAGATATGCAAAAGCGGAGAGGGGAGAGGTGTAACCGACGATGAAAGAGAAGACGATGGCAAATCCGCTTTATTCTGAACTACAATAATTTTCTTATCTTTGACGTGCGAGAGTATTTTCTCAATTTCTATTTTTGTAGGCTGTTGGTCAATCACCCATAATACAATAGCCGCTTCTTCCAATTTCTGATAGGCACGCTCAATACCAATACGCTCAATTTTGTCCTGGGTGCTTCTAAGACCTGCAGTATCAATAAAGCGGAAAGTTACACCATGAATCTCCATAGTGTCTTCTATCACATCCCTGGTTGTCCCATGCACATCACTCACAATGGCTTTGTCTTCATGCAACAACTGATTAAGCAAGGTGCTTTTACCCACATTGGTCTTACCGACTATAGCCACGGGAACACCCTTTTTCAGTACCTGTCCTGTTTTGAAAGAATGGGCAAGCGATTCGATGTGGTTATTAATGGTGCAGGCTAGAGCTTTCAGTTCATCGCGATTGGCAAATTCCAACTCTTCATGATCGCTGAAATCAAGCTCAAGCTCTATAAGACTTGTCATTTTGAGCAACTGCTCCCGCAACATTGACAGCCTGCTGCTGAAATGACCTTTCAACTGACTTAATGCAAGTTTGTGCGTAGCCCTATTGGTAGAAGCAATTAAGTCGGCAACAGCTTCTGCTTTCGAAAGGTCCATCTTGCCATTAAGATAGGCCCGCTGTGTATATTCTCCCGGACGAGCTTGACGCGCTCCGGCATCAATAAAGGCATGAAGCGTTTGTTCAAGAATATAAGACGACCCATGACAGCTTATTTCAACACTATCTTCTCCTGTATAACTATGAGGTGTCCGATAAACACTTACTATGACTTCGTCTATATCTTCACCCTTTACAGAATGTAGCATACCGTAGTGAAGCGTATTCGGACGAACATCAGATAGCTTCTTCTCTTTTCCGGCAGGTTGAAACAAAGAAGATGCAATGGAAATGGCCTTGGAGCCGCTAAGCCTCAAGACCCCAATAGCACCACCTGACGGTGTTGCTATAGCTACAATAGTGTCGTTATTTATGTTCTGCATAAGAAATTTGTTGCTCACATGGGATTGTGAGCAACATGAGTATTTAGAATAATTTTTGCTTAGATTCTATCAAGCACCTTTATTATCAAGTCGTCAATATTGCTTTTATAGTTACTGTTTGCCTTCTTAGCAAGTCGGTTGGCAATAACCATGCAGCACGTAAGTGCCTTGTGTCCCATCAGATTGGAGAGACCGGCTACAGCACTCGATTCCATTTCGAAATTATTGATGTGCAGTCCGTCATATTCAAAGGATTCTATCTTGCTGTTCAATTCCGGGTCTGCCAATGGCACACGAAGTTGACGCCCTTGCGGTCCAAAGAATCCACCGCAAGCTATGGTATAGCCACGCACCATATCGTCACCGGCAATCCTATTGAGCAATTCGGGGTCGGAAGGCGCTATATATGGATTTCCCATTGCATCGTTCCACTTTACGTGTTGTTTGAAAACCTTTTCCATTTTTGTGTCGCAGTGCTCATCTCTGTTGGCATAAAAATTAATCAGCCCGTCAAATCCAATACTCTTGACAGTAGCCACATGTGTTCCAGTGGGCGTATTCGGCTGTAGACCTCCACACGTTCCGATTCTCACAAACGTGAGCGACTTCAATTCTGGCTTAGCCATACGGGTCTTGAAATCAATATTGGCCAATGCATCCATTTCATTGATTACAATATCTATATTGTCACAACCGATTCCCGTACTTTGCACTGTAATACGTTTTCCTTTATAGGTGCCTGTTATAGTTTTGAACTCGCGGTTTGCCACCTCACATTCCCTGTCGTCAAAGTGGGCGGCAACAGTAGCGACACGTCCGGGGTCACCCACAAGAATTATTTTATCAGCCAATTGCTCCGGGCGCAAGTGAAGATGGAATATAGAGCCGTCACTATTAATAATCAATTCTGATTCTGCAAAATAAGTATTCATAATAATTCGATTTATGTTATTGGTTTTTACAATGAAGTCGTGTATCGTCACTTTTCATTGCGATATCTCATGTTGTCTGATTTCCTTTTCCAACAATTTTATATCTGCATGTTGCTGGGTCAAATCTTTTTCCAATTGTAGTATATCGTCCTTTAGGTCTTCTTTTACTCCTTTGCCGGCATTTGCATAGGTCTCTCTCTTTGTCTCGAGATTCTCTTGAGTTGATTGCAGCATTGAGCAAAGTTCTTGCAATTGTTTGTATAGCTTTTTGCTTTTCTCCGATTTGAAATCGGCGATGGAAGTTACGATTCGATCGTCGTTGATGACAAAAGTCATCTTTCTGCCCGTTTGTGCTTCTGCAGTTCTGGCAATCATAGCATCTCTTCGTTGCAGTGCTTTCCGCCTATTTCCAAAATCCCATGTGTCACTAATATTAATTATTTTTGCATAGCTTTCCAATTGACTATCAGTTACGTCCTCACTGGCGAAATCCAAACGGGGATAGGTGGGCACAAACGTATAGATACACACACTATCCTCATTCTGAAATCGGTCGGTTACCAACCATCCCAAAGAGTCAAGGTCGTCAATGGCCAACAGATAATCGTTGGCTGTGGAGTTATAGGGTAGGCCGTAATTCTGTGGTTCATACCACTCACCCTTGTCACTGTCAAATGTCGTCATGAAAATGTCATATCCCCCAACACTATTTTCGCCTTTAGCAGAGAAAAACAGGGTTGCACCATCAGTGCATAAGAATGGGAAATTCTGAAAAGGATATTCTTCCTCACTTATTTCCGAAAGTGGATTCTGCTTACCCCATCCGTTTCCTAACAGGACCTGACTGTAAAGCGTGGTGCCTGTCGTATCGCCCACAGCGTACAGACGACGGTCGGCAAAGTCGTTTTCATATTGTCCTAACAGCATTTCATGACTTTCAGAATATTTTGCCGAAAGTTTTCCTGCTGCGTTGCCTAATGGTAACTTAGAAACAAACTCATCCTTACTTACCACGACACTGTCAATAAACATAACTTTTGCCGTTGTTGACAACATCGTTTTAAACAATTTCTCCCCAGGGGTTTCTTCAACAGCAGCAGCCGTTTTTTTTGCTTTCCCCTTTCCCCTTTGGGCATATACCGTCGGTATGGATAGAAATAGTAGAGCTATACAAAGATATATCTTTAGTTTCTTCATTGTCAATGATTTAAAAACAAAGATAAAGAAAATATTTGGAGAGATGAAAAAAAGATAGATATTTTTAGAATAAATTATGGAGACAAATTTAAAACAAACATCATAAAATGAAAACAGTCTCCTGCTACAATACCAAAGGAATGCTACCACATGATCATGTCACATGCCTTACTGTTATTTCAAAAAATGGAGATGGAAAAAAATTTTAGGGGTTAAGACCCAATTTTTAAACCTATTTGATAAGAGGAAACAAGGTATGAAGGTCTTAACTCCTAAATCTTCAAAAGCAGTTACATCAACAGCTTTTCTGCCATGCTCTGAGCGGCCCTACGGCCGTCTCCCATAGCCAATATAACGGTTGCACCACCACGCACAATGTCGCCTCCGGCATAAAGGTTGGGGCGCGAAGACTGCATCTGGTCGTTCACCACAATCGTATTTTTCCGTCCTAATTCCAATCCTGGGATAGATTTTGGCACCAGCGGGTTGGGAGACACGCCAACCGCAACCACAACCTGGTCACATTCCAGGGTTACGGTTTTACCCGTAGCTATCGGTCTGCGTCGTCCCGAAGCATCAGGCTCTCCAAGCTCCATCACGTCTAAGACGGCAGCAGCTATGCGTCCGTTTTCGTCGCCGATATATTCCTTTGGATTGTGCAAGGTCATGAAGTTGATACCCTCTTCCTTGGCGTGCTTCACTTCTTCCAAACGGGCGGGCATTTCTGCTTCCGACCTGCGATATACCAATGTTACATCAGCCCCAAGACGTTTAGCCGTACGACAGGAATCCATAGCCGTATTGCCTCCTCCTATCACCAACACCTTCTTACCAAGGATTATTGGTGTGTCGCTATCGGGGCTGGCAGCATCCATTAAGTTTACACGCGTCAAGTACTCGTTGCTCGACATCACATTAATGAGATTCTCGCCGGGAATACCCATGAAATTGGGCAAGCCCGCACCGGAAGCCACAAAAATGCCTTTGAATCCCTTGTCGTCCAATTCCTCTATTGTGATGGTCTTGCCTACAATGGTGTCTGTTTGGAAATGCACGCCGAGTTTTCTCAAATTATCTATCTCAACATCTACTATGCGGTTGGGCAGTCGAAATTCGGGAATACCGTATTTAAGGACACCTCCCACTTCGTGCAGGGCTTCAAATACATAAACTTCAAATCCCTTTTTTACCATGTCGCCCGCAAAGCTCAATCCAGCCGGTCCAGAGCCTACCACCGCCACCTTGATTCCATTGCTTGGAGCAATGTCGGGCATGGCCATCTTACCGCTCTCGCGCTCATAATCGGCGGCAAAACGTTCCAAATAGCCAATGGCCACAGCGGGCTCGTTCATCCTCAGATGCACGCAGCGACTTTCGCATTGCTTTTCCTGCGGACATACGCGGCCGCACACAGCGGGTAGGGCAGAAGTGTTCTTCAACACTTTGGCAGCCGCAAGGAATGCGCCGCGTTCTATGTTTTTAATAAATGAGGGTATGTCAATGTTAACTGGACATCCTTCAACACAAGTAGGCTTTGGACAATCCAGACAGCGATGAGCCTCCCTGACGGCCATCTCAGGAGTCAGGCCCCGGTTTACTTCTTCCAATCGTGTCGTTGCCCGGTAAACAGGGTCAAGTTCGGGCATCTTTACTCGTTCAATTCCGACACGCTCCTTTCCTTTCATCGAAGCCCGTAATTCCTTTCTCCATTGAGCATTACGGTCTGTAAGAGATTCGTCCTCCAATATATTTTCGTCTTGTTCTTCCCCAATCGGAGAGGGAGTTTCGATACCCATAGGAGCAGATGCTGTGCTCTGTATATGCTTTCTCCCAGACGGGGTCATAGAGACTTGATAACGCTCCAGGTCTTCTTTCTCCGTATTTTTGAAAGTGCCCATGCGCTTCATCATCTCGTCCCAATCCACCTGGTCACCGTCAAACTCCGGGCCATCAATACATACGAATTTGGTCTTGCCCCCAATTGTTAGTCGGCAGGCACCACACATCCCCGTTCCGTCTACCATGATGGTATTGAGCGACACATCATTGGGAATACCGTATTTTTTGGCCAACAACGAAGTAAACTTCATCATCATAGGAGGACCTATAGCCAACACCTTGTCTACTTTCTCCCGCTTGATAACTTGTTCTACGCCAACTGTTACAACACCCTTTTGGCCCCAGCTTCCGTCATCGGTCATGATAATCACTTCGTCGCTGTATTTTTTCACATCATCGACCATGATGACAAGCTCTTTCGTACGACCCGCCAAAACGGATATCACACGATTGCCTGCTTTTTTAAGTGCTGTCAGAATGGGCAGGATGGCAGCAATGCCTATGCCGCCGCCGGCACAGATTACCGTTCCATAGTTTTCGATCTTCGATGCCGTCCCCAACGGTCCGACAATGTCGTTCACGCTATCACCCTCTTCAAGTCGGCAGAACTTGGTGGACGACAAACCCACCTCCTGAATAACCATCGTTAGTGTTCCTCTTTCTACATTGGCTTTGGCTATCGTATAGGGCACACGTTCGCTCTTCTTGTCTACTCTTACGATAACAAAGTTTCCTGGACGACAGCTTTTGGCAATCAGTGGAGCTTCTACCTCGAAGCAATACACTTTTTCCGAAAACTGTTCCTTTTTAATAATTTTGTTCATGTGGGATTAAGTATTAAGGATTTCTAAAGTCTGTCCGGTGGGGTAGGACGACCGAATGGGCCGTTCCCCACAGGCAGCTTCTTTATTATTTTGTATTTATAAGATGATTACATTTCTAATTAATATGTAGAGCATAAGAACACACAGAATGTTCTTCCAAGTCATAGAGATGGCTTGTGGGATCAGAAGTTTTTATCATCAAGCATATCAAAGCCACAGTAGGGTACCAGCGCCTTAGGTACGCGTATGCCATCCGGGGTCTGGTTGTTTTCAATGATAGCTGCTACAATACGCGGCAATGCCAAAGCGGAGCCGTTCAACGTGTGGCAAAGCTCAGTCTTTCTGGTGTCTTCCCGACGATAGCGACAGTGGAGTCGATTGGCCTGATAGCTCTCAAAATTTGACACCGAAGAAACTTCCAACCATCGTTTCTGAGCAGCACTCCATACCTCAAAGTCGTAGCAGATGGCCGAGGTGAAACTCATGTCGCCACCACAAAGCCGAAGGATGTGATAGGGGAGATCCAATTTTTGGAGCAATCCTTCCACATGGTCGAGCATCTCCGTCAAACTTTCGTATGAATGTTCGGGGGTGTCAATGCGCACGATCTCCACCTTATCGAACTGGTGTAAACGATTCAATCCGCGCACATCCTTTCCGTATGAACCGGCCTCACGACGAAAACAAGCCGAATATGCACATCGCATGATAGGTAAATCTTTTTCATCGAGGATGACGTCGCGGAATATGTTGGTTACAGGTACTTCTGCCGTCGGAATAAGATACAAGTTGTCCATATTGACATGATACATCTGTCCTTCTTTGTCGGGCAACTGACCTGTTCCTAATCCGGATGCCTCATTCACCACGTAGGGGGGCTGCACTTCCAAATAACCGGCTTGGCGGGCCTCTTCAAGGAAGAATGCTTCCAAAGCGCGCTGGAATCTTGCCATCTTACCCAGATAGAGCGGGAAACCGGCCCCTGTTATCTTTACACCGAGGTCAAAATCCACAAGATTGTACTGTTTGAGCAGGTCCCAATGGCAGAGTGCATTTTTACCCAGGTTTGGGATACTTCCCCATTCCTTCACCACTACGTTGTCGTTGGCGTCTTTACCTTCTGGGACATCATCGTTGGGGATATTGGGAATTTGGAGCAGCTCATTAGTCATGTTTTCCTGAGCCTTATCCATCATTTCCTGAAGAGTCTTATCCTGGACTTTCAGATCGGCTACCTTACTTTTTATCTCGTTGGCCTCATCTTTTTTTCCTTCTTTCATCAAGCCACCAATTTGCTTGGACAGAATATTTTGCTGCTGCTTATTTGCATCCAACTTTTGCTGTGATTCACGGCGCAACTTATCATATTCCAATACCTTATTAATGGCCTCACGAGCACCTTCGAAATGCTTCTTCTCCAGCCCCTTGATGACACGTTCAGTTTCCTCACTGATGAGTTTAAGTGTAAGCATAATGCTATATTTTTGTATTTTATCTATTATATTAGGCAAAAGTACAAAAAAACTGTGAATGTGCAAATGAAATCATGTTTTTTAGTTACATTTTGTTCATATTCCAAATACAACTTCAAGGTGCCAAATCATAAATGTCAAATTTGATTCCAAACTCAAAATTGTAAATATTTATAATCATTTCTTAGGTTATATGAACAACGCATTATAGTGCTCAAAGGGCTATGTTTTCTCCAAAAAATATTCGCGAATTTCCAAAAAATAAATAGATGGCTTGCCAAACGGGCTTTACCGTACTGCCGTTAGGGTTTAACCGCATCATCTCTGAGCTTTAATCACATGTTAATTAAGGCTTAACCATTCTACCGTTAAACCGTAACCGCAATGACATCATAAAACTATATTTCTCATTTTACATTGAAAACAAGCCATAGTTCTGATTATCAATGAATTGAATAAAACTCATTATTTTAGCGAATTTAAAACCAATTGGTCTGTCGTTTTAAATTCGTCAATTCTACGATATGTTTAGTTAAAATATTTCTTATACTATGTAACTAAGGTTGTATCATTTCAATTTAGTGGACCAAAGATATGTTTTGGTGTTGTGCCTCATTCTAATTCGCTTAGTTCCAACCAGCGCATTTCCTTCTCGTCGAGCTCATCGGTTATTTGAGGCAGGCGTTTACTTTTTGCAGTGAGTTCTTCGACAGAGAGCGTTCCGCCACACAAAGCCTCTTCAAGACTTTTCTTCTCCGCTTCCAGCTCCTTTATTTCTTTGGTGAGTTGTTCGTATTCGCGTTTTTCCTTATAGGACATACGGCGGCGGGTATCATTGTGATAGTTTTTCTTGGAATCTGATTTAGATTTGCCGTTTTTGTTCTTTTCGTTTTCTTCTTCCTCTTTCGACTTCAGCAAACTCCACTCACGATACTGAGTATAATTACCCGGAAAATCTTTGACAACGCCGTCGCCCTTAAAAACTAAAAGGTGGTCTACTACTTTGTCCATAAAATAACGGTCGTGGCTTACGATGATGACACAGCCGGGGAAGTCTTGCAAATATTCCTCAAGTACCTGAAGGGTCTGAATGTCGAGGTCGTTTGTGGGCTCGTCGAGCACGAGAAAGTTAGGATTGCGCATCAAAACCGTACAGAGATAGAGCTTGCGGCGCTCTCCTCCGCTGAGCTTATAGATGAAATTGTGCTGTTGTTCGGGCTCAAACATGAAGTAGTTGAGAAATTGCGATGCAGTCATCTTGCGTCCTCCGCCCAAGTCGATGACATCAGCAATACTGCTGACAGCATCTATCACTTTGTCGTCCTCGTTGAACTTCATTCCTTCTTGTGAGAAATAGCCAAAACGCACGGTCTGCCCGATATCAAATTTGCCGCTGTCAGGTGACACAATGCCAAGCAGCATCTTAATAAAAGTAGATTTACCCGTACCATTATTTCCTACAATGCCCATCTTCTCGAAACGGGCGAAGTTATAATAGAAATCTTTGAGGATAATCTTCTCGTTGCCGTTGGGATCTGAGAATTTCTTGGACACATATTGACATTCGAAAATCTTGGAGCCAATATATACGTTGCCGGACTTGATTCTCATCTGCCGCTCCTCGATGCGCTGACTGGCTTTCGATTGCAATTCATAGAACGCCTCCTCACGGTATCGTGCCTTGTGCCCTCGCGCCTGGGGCATGCGGCGCATCCACTCCAACTCCGTGCGGTAGAGATTGTTGGCTCGTTGTATTTCGGCCCGCTGATTGTCTATTCGCTCCTGTCGTTTCTCCAGATAGTAGGCGTAATTGCCCTTATAGGTATAGACACTTTGATTGTCCAATTCTATAATGATATTGCAAACATGGTCAAGAAAATAGCGATCATGGGTCACCATGAGCAAGGTGAGCGTAGAGCGTGATAGATAGCTTTCAAGCCAAACAATCATGTTGAGGTCAAGATGATTGGTGGGCTCGTCGAGAATCAGGAAGTCGGGCTCGGTAATCAGCACATTAGCCAGGGCCACTCGCTTCTGCTGTCCACCACTCAATTCCTTCATAGGCTGGTCGAGATCGTCGATGTGCAGCTGAGTGAGTATTTGCTTGGCCTTGAGCACCCGTTCAGGATTGCCCTGATGATTGAAACAAGCGTCAATCACACTCTCCTCCGGATCAAACTTCGGTGTTTGGTTGAGATAGCCCAATCGAATATCGTTTCGATAAATGATGGAGCCGTTATCGTAGCCTTCATGTCCGGTCAAAATCTCCAGAAGGGTAGACTTCCCGGTTCCGTTTTTGGCGATGAGTCCGACTTTTTGACCCTCTCCAATCGAAAAGTTTATGTTTTGAAATAGAATTTGTGCGCCAAAAGATTTTGTAAGATTCTGTACGTCTAAAAATGGTGTCATGCTTGCTGGTCTTGTTCGTCAATGTCGGTCATCACTTTCTCAATGTAGTCGAGCACTTCATCACGCCCGATTTTCTTTTCAGAGCTGGTAATGAAGTAGGGGGGAGTTTCTTCCCACGAATCCAACAAGTTCTTCATCCATGCATCAGCATTCTGTTGCGCTTTGACACGCCCTAACTTGTCGGCCTTAGTAAATATGATAGAAAAAGGTATTCCGCTGATTCCCAACCAATCTACAAACTCTCGGTCAACTTTTTGTTGCTCGTGTCTTACATCAATTAGGACAAACAGATTGACAAGCTGCTTGCGCTGAAGAATATACGAGCGTATCAATCTGTCTATCTGTTTCTGGACGTCCTTGGAGCGCTTAGCATAACCATACCCGGGGAGGTCGACCAGATACCAGTTCTTATTAATGATGAAATGGTTGATAAGTAGTGTCTTTCCCGGAGTGGCTGATGTCTTGGCCAGTCCCTTGTGGTTGCACAGCATATTGATAAGGCTTGATTTGCCGACATTACTTCGTCCTATAAAAGCAAATTCGGGCTTCGTGTCGTGAGGACATTTAGCCACTGTTGAAGCCGAAATAACAAATTGGGCTTGCTTGATATTCATGGGGTTATGTTTTTGATGCAAAGGTAGCCAAAAATTTGTAGAATATATATTTTTTTGCTAACTTTGCGCAAAATTTATATAAAGGAAAAGATAAATAAATTATGGCTAAAAAGTTTGCCGAACACACGGGTCTGGACTTGACCAAAACGAACGAGGAAATACTGAAAGAGTGGGAGAAGAACAACATCTTTCACAGGAGCATAGATGAGCGTGAGGGATGTCCCCAGTTTATATTTTTCGAGGGTCCTCCTTCGGCCAATGGGCATCCGGGCATACATCATGTGTTGGCACGTTCCATTAAAGATACTTTCAACCGATACAAGACCATGCAGGGCTTCAAGGTGGAGCGTAAAGCTGGTTGGGACACACATGGATTGCCGGTGGAACTCAGTGTGGAGAAAGAACTTGACATCACCAAGAAAGACATTGATAACAAGGCGTCGGACAAATATATTTCTGTAGAGGAGTATAACCGATATTGCCGGGAGAATGTGATGAAGTTTACCGCTGAATGGCGTGAACTTACGGAAAAGATGGGGTATTTTGTAGACCTCGATCATCCTTATATCACTTACGATAACAAATACATTGAGACCCTCTGGTGGTTGCTCAAGCAGCTCTACAACAAGGGAATGCTCTATAAGGGCTATACCATTCAGCCTTATTCTCCGGCAGCCGGAACAGGTCTGTCGAGCCACGAATTGAATCAGCCGGGATGCTATCGCGACGTGAAAGACACGACGGTTACCGCTCAATTTTTGGTGAAAGATCCGAAAGCGGAATGGTGCAAGCATGGAAAGCCATATTTCATAGCATGGACCACGACACCGTGGACATTGCCCTCGAACGTGGCCTTGTGTGTAGGTCCGACGATTGATTATGTTGCTGTCGAGACTTACAATCCATACAACGGCACACCAATGACGGTTATTCTGGCCGAGGCCCGTCTGTCTGCTTATCTGAATCCGGAGCAGGAATGTAAGGATGGAGAGTTGCTTCCTTTCGATAAAGAGAAGAAAATGTGCCCATGGAGAATCATCGACCGCATGAAAGGTACTGATTTGGAAGGGTTCCATTATGAGCAACTCATGCCGTGGGTGAAGCCTTGTGAGAAGATTGATGACTTCACCCCTGAATTTGTGAACGAATACGCCCAAAAACATCCGGGAAAAGTATTTACCAGCGAGGATGGATTAGATAAGTTCGTGGAAATGAACGACGAAGCGTTCCGGGTGATACTTGGTGACTATGTAACAACAGAAGATGGAACGGGCATTGTGCATATTGCCCCCACCTTTGGAGCTGATGACGCAAAAGTAGCCAAAGATGCCCATGTGCCTGCGTTGTATTTGATTTCCAAGAAAGGCGAGACACGTCCAATGGTAGACCTTCAAGGAAAATATTATACCATAGACGAACTCGACAACAATTTCCTGGAACACTGTGTAGACGTCAAGAAATACGGACATCATGCCGGTGACTTTGTGAAGAACGCTTATTCGCCAAAGTTTAATCCAAATGGTGTATGGGATGTGAAAGCATCAGAGAAAGCCGAAGACCTGAACGTCATCATGGTAATGGAGATGAAGCAGGAAGGAACGGCTTTCAAGATAGAGAAACACGTACACAGCTATCCACATTGCTGGCGTACGGACAAACCTATTTTGTATTATCCGCTCGACAGCTGGTTTATCCGCGACACATCCAAGAAAGAACGTATGGTGGAATTGAACAAAACCATACGATGGCAACCGGAGTCAACGGGTACCGGCAGATTTGGCAATTGGCTTGAGAATCTGAATGACTGGAATCTTTCTCGTTCTCGTTTCTGGGGCACACCGCTGCCTATCTGGAGAGACGAAAACCGCAACGAGAAGTGTATCGGCTCTGTAGAAGAACTCTATAACGAAATAGAAAAGTCGGTTGCGGCAGGGGTTATGAAGAGTAATCCGCTGAAAAACAAGGGATTTGTTCCTGGTGACTATTCTCAGGAAAACTATGACAGGATTGACCTTCATCGCCCATACATCGACTATGTGGTGTTGGTAAACGACGAGGGTAAACCCATGCATCGCGAAAGTGACTTGATAGACGTGTGGTTTGACAGCGGTTCAATGCCGTATGCACAGCTTCACTATCCGTTTGAGGGAGCAATCAACGCAGAAGGGTTGAAGAAGACTGGCAAGAGCGAAGCGGAATATCGTGCATCGCTTGTAAACAGTACCTATGAGGGAACGCCAGTGGCTCCTGCATTCTTCCCGGCCGACTTCATCAATGAAGGGGTCGACCAAACACGTGGTTGGTTCTTCACCTTACACGCTATTGCCACCATGATATTTGACTCAGTGGCATTCAAGAATGTGATTTCGTCGGGGCTTGTTCTTGATGCTAAGGGCAACAAGATGAGTAAGCACGTAGGTAACGTGACTAATCCCTTCGAGATGATAGAAAAGTATGGGGCTGACCCAGTACGTTTCTATATGATGACCAACAGTGAGCCATGGGATAACTTGAAGTTTGATCCGAAGGGAGTAGATGAAGTTCGACGTAAATTCTTCGGCACATTATATAATACCTACAGTTTCTTTGCACTGTATGCTAATGTGGACAATTATGACGCTGAGCAACATTTAGGATTGCTGAATAGCAACCCTGAAACCTTGAAGGAAATAGACAGATGGATTCTCTCTTGTCTCAATACGCTGGTGAAGAATGTCACCCGTGAGCTTGAGAATTATGATCCGACACGTGCCGGACGACTCATTGACACATTTGTGAACGACGATTTGAGTAATTGGTATGTCAGATTGAACCGCAAACGCTTCTGGGGTAAGGAAATGAGTGAAGACAAATTGGCTGCATACAACACGCTCTACACCTGTTTGATGACAGTGGCGAAGTTGTTGGCACCGTTCGCGCCATTCTGCGCCGACAGACTTTATCATGACTTAGGCGGAGATTTGGATTCTGTACATTTGGATAAATTCCCCGTGCCTGACGACAGTTTGATAGATGCAGATCTCGAGAAACGTATGGGCATGGCTCAGAAGATTACGTCGATGGTGCTGGCTTTACGTCGTAAGGTCAATATCAAAGTGCGCCAACCATTACAGCAAATCATGATTCCTGCTGTTGATGATGAGCAGCGCAGACAAATAGAAGCAATGAAAGATCTCATCATTAATGAAGTGAACGTAAAGGAACTGCAATTTGCTGAAGGTCAAGGAGTACTTGTAAAGAAAGTGAAGTGCAACTTCAGGGTGATGGGAAAGAAGTATGGCAAGAACATGAAAGCTGTTGCCGCTAAAATGGATTCCCTATCCCAAGAAGAAATAGCACAGCTTGAACTGCAAGGAAACTATACTTTCGACTTGAACGGCCAAGACATAACGGTAGAGGCTGCCGACGTGGAAATCATTTCGGAAGATATTCCCGGATGGTTGGTTAGCAACGAAGGGAACCTTACTGTTGCCCTTGAAGTAGAGCTGACCGAAGCACTACGACAGGAGGGTATGGCTCGAGAACTCATCAACCGCATTCAGAATCTTCGAAAGGAATCGGGTCTGGAAATAACCGACCGTATCAAAGTGACAGTGGCTCCCCACAAGCAAACGGATGCCGCGATCAGTTCTTTCGGCAGCTATATCAAATCACAAGTATTGGCTAATGATTTACAAATTGCTGATAACGATGGGATAAAGACTGATTTTGACAAATTCACATTGAATATAAAAATAGATAAAATATAAAATAATCATAATGTCTGCCTATAGCTGCTGCATACAGTCGGCATAAGCAGACCTCTTTATTCATACTGGTGTTATGGAGATTAAGGCACGTTATTCCGATGAGGAGCTCAAGGAGTTCCGCGGGATTATCATTGAAAAGCTAAAATCGGCTCGTGAGATTTATAATGATGCCATGCGTCGGCTCATGAATGCTGATAGTCATTCTGATGAAGACACGGCACCCACTTATAAAATTTTGGAAGAGGGTACTCAAGCTATAGAGCGTGAGAATCTCATTCAGATGGCTCAGCGTCAGCAGAAATTCATTAGAGGCTTAGAGGCTGCCCTTGTCAGAATTGAGAACAAAACCTACGGAGTTGACCGCATCACAGGAGAATTGATTCCCAAGGAGCGTCTACGTATAGTTCCTCATGCAACGCTGAGTGTCGCCTCAAAGAATGCCAGAAAGAAAGACATATGAAGAGACCTAAGGAATTCCTGACCGATGGCCGCATGGCATGGATGTTAATCATTGTCATTCTTGTCATCGATCAACTCATTAAAATAGATGTTAAGACCACCATGACATTAGGCCAATCCTATCATGTCACGGATTGGTTTTATATCAATTTTATTGAGAATAATGGGATGGCGTATGGCATGACTTTCATCAATAAGTTGTTTTTGAGTATCCTTCGTGTCGTTGCGATATCGGCCATAGGGTGGTATATTTGGCGTGTTGTAAAACGAAATGGACGCACACGTTATGTGTTTTTTCTTTCGATGATAGTGGCTGGAGCTGCAGGCAATATCTTTGACTCGATGTTTTACGGTCTTATATTTACTGCCTCCACACCTTACAATGTTTCATATTTCGTACCGTTTGGTACGGGATACTCATCCTTTCTCATGGGTAAAGTGGTAGACATGTTCTACTTTCCAATCATCCAAACAACATGGCCTGCATGGGTACCGGTGTGGGGTGGGGAGGATTTTATATTTTTCTCGCCGGTATTCAATTTTGCCGACGCTTGCATCACGGTAGGCGTTATTTGTCTTCTGTTGTTCTGCCGGAAAGATTTTGAAAATGTTGAAAAGAAGGAAACTGTAACAGAAACTGACGGCAACATCCCGGAAAATAAAGGAGGAAAATGAATCGAAAAGCGAAAGCGATAATCTTAAGAATATGCTATGCTTGCATTTTTGTTCTATTCATTATGGGATGCAAGCCCACTGTCCCCTCTGAATTTATTTCAGAAGGAGATATGGAAAATATTCTATATGATTATCACTTGGCTAGTTCGATGGCTCGACAAGAGAAAGGCGATTATGAATCCAATGTAATAGCCAATCGTGCAGCAGTGTTGAAGAAATATGGTATAACACAAGCAGAATTCGACACTTCTATGGTCTATTATATGCGTCACACGGAGCGTCTCCATGCCATATATAAAAACATTGCCGAGCGCATGGAGGATCAAGCACGCGCATTGGGATCGTCTGAAGGCTCGCTGGCAAGTTTGTCAAGAATAAATGCTTCCGGTGACACGGCAGATATATGGAAAGGAGACAAGTCTATTGCTCTAATCCCACAACAGCCATATCATCTGTATTCCTTTGCTTATGTTCCAGACTCTTCTTTCCATAAGGGCGACAGTTTTATCCTTACCATGCAGAGCGACTTCATTTATCAAGATGGGGTGCGAGATGGGGTTGCATCATTGGCATTGGTGTTTAAGAATGACAGTGTGACCTCCAAGGTCATACATATATCTTCTTCAACCACCCTTAATCTGACATTGGAAGATAAAGACACACTGGGGATTAAAGAACTCAAAGGCTTCTTCCTTCTCAACAAGAACAACACAAACACTGCTTCTACAACAACGTTACACCTAATGGCCCTCAGCAATATACATTTGTTGCGTTGTCATTTGCCCAAGGAGAAAAGCAAACAGCCCAAAAAGGGAAATAAAGCTTCCGGTGATAGTCTGAAAAAGAATTCCCAGAACCTACGTATGGAAAGAAAGTTGGAGATAAACGACTCTTCCCTCCAAAAGCATAGGGTTAAATAGAACACTCATTCAAGTTTAATCATTACCATTATATAAATTCGTATGAAAAGACATATAGTATTGGTAGCTTTCCTAACGGCTGCCACTTTTGCATCGGCTTGTACAAACTTCATCGTGGGCAAGAAGGCATCGGCCGACGGCTCAGTAATCTGCACATACAATGCCGATGATTATGGTCTGTTTATAGGCCTCTGCCATTATCCTGCCGGGAAACATCCCAAAGGGACAATGCGCGATATTGTTGACTGGGATACCCAAAAATATATAGGTCAGATTCCGGAAGCTCCAGAAACTTATAATGTTATTGGTAATATCAATGAGTATCAGGTTACCATTGGAGAGACAACCTATGGTGGACGTGAGGAGATGGTCGATCCTCAGGGCGGAATTGATTACGGCTCGCTCATTTACTTGGGGTTACAACGCTCCAAGACTGCTCGTGAAGCCATTAAAAATATGACAACCCTTGCCGAGACCTATGGTTATTGCTCTGAAGGTGAGACATTTACGATTTGCGACCCTAACGAGGCTTGGATAATGGAAATGATGGGGAAGGGCCCCGGCTCGAAAGGTGTGGTCTGGGTGGCTCAGCGCATTCCCGACAATGCCATTTGTGGGCACGCCAATCAAAGTCGTATTGGCAAATTTAACATGAAGGATAAGGAAAATGTGATGTATTCCAAGGACGTGGTGAAGTTCGCCCGTAAAATGGGATGGTATCATGGTAAAGATGCCGATTTCAACTGGAAGATGACTTATGCCAAGCCCGATTTTTCCGGACGCCGTATATGTGATGCACGTGTTTGGGCATTCTTCAACAGATTTACAAAGGGCATGGACCGTTATCTGCCCTGGGCGTTGGGCAAAGACGAAAATGCAGAGGATATGCCTTTATGGGTCATTCCTGACAAAAAAATCTCAGTCCAGGAAGTAGAAGCTGCCATGCGCGACCATTATGAGGGGACTCCCATGGCCATGGACAGTACCGATATAGGAGGAGGCATCTGGCAGATGCCCTATCGTCCAACTCCTCTTTTTTATGAGGTGGATGGAAAAAAGTATTTCAACGAACGTCCAACAAGTACCCAGCAAACCGGATTTAGCTATGTTTCCCAAATGAGGAGCTGGCTTCCTCGACAAATAGGCGGAGTACTTTGGTTTGGTAACGATGATGGAAACATGATAGCCTATACTCCAATTTATTGTGGAAACACAGTACAACCTGAATGCTACAACACCTCCGGTGCAGATGCTGTAACTTTTTCTATGCAGAATGCTTTTTGGGTTTGCAACTGGGTGAGCAATATGGTTTATCCACGTTACTCTATGCTTTTTCCAAGTTTGAAGGCAGTACGCGATTCTCTGGAGCAAAGCTATTTTGGAAACCAACAAGCTATTGAGAACAAGGCGTGCTCCTTATATAAGAACAATCAGCAGGAAGCTATCAAGTTCCTTAATCATTATAGTAATGAAAAAGCACAACAGATGCTATCCCGTTGGCAACAGCTTGCTTTCTATCTTATTGTGAAATACAACGACATGACTGTCAAACCCGAAGAAAACGGCAAATTCAAACGCACCCCGGAAGGGATTGGAGCCAGAGTGACAAGGCCTGGTTTCCCTCAATCTTTCCGTAAAAGACTGGTTGAACAGACGGGCAACAAGTTTGAATATTAAGCTCTATACATGTAAAGCTCTGAATAAAATACAAACATTCCAATAGAATCGTAAGCCACGCATCATTACATTATTTGTTTGATGCGTGGCTTATATATTTGGACTTATTCAAATCTTATGCTCTTCGTCGGAGATATATGCGATATAAGATAGCTTGGAGCAATTAATACAAATACGCAAAAACCAAAGGTTAAAACATTTAATGTCAGGAACAGCGGGATGTTGATTTCTACCGGTACGGCATTGATATAATAAACGGTTGGGTCCAATTTGACAAGTCCAAACTGCTTTTGCAAAAAGATAATGGCAAAGGCTATCAGGTTGCCAATGATTAGTCCCTGACCAATGACAAAAGCTGAGAACCACAAAAACGTATGTCGTATGGCGCCATTGGCAGCACCCAATGCTTTCAATACACCAATCATATTGGTACATTCCAAAATAATAATCAACAATCCGGATATCATGGTCACCGTAGCCACTACCATCATGAGAATAATGATGATGAGCACGTTCAAATCAAGCAGACTAAGCCAATTAAAAATCTGAGGATTGATGTCTTGAATGGTTTGAGACGCATAAGTTTCCCCATTCCTATCTTCCGTTTTGTTTATCCTATTTATGAAGTGTGACTCAACCTCATTGACACGATTAAAATCCTCTACCATCACTTCTGCACCCGAAGCCTGGTCAGATGTCCATCCGTTTAGTTTGACTACCGTATACAGATCTGCAAAACATATAAACTCGTCGTATTGATTCAAATTTGTTTGGTAGATGCCCTGAATGGTGAATCTGCGAACTCGAACACCTGCATCGTCTATGAAATAAGCAAATATACGGTCTCCTGTTTTCACCTTCAATTTATCGGCCATATTCTTGGAAATCAACAGTTTATTGCCTGATTTTTCATCAGAAAACGAAGGTACTGTTCCCGCTACGAGGTTATTCTGAATAAATGTAGGATTAAATTCCGGACCTACACCCTTAAACATAACGCCCAGGAAGTCGCTGTCGGTTTTTAATATTCCTTGTTTGTATGCAAACCGTTCTACATGAGCCACACCCGGTATCTTTTTGATGACATTCATCATGGAATCGTCCATCACTATTGGATAATAGTTTGACGACATTTGACTCATGAAGTTATTAACCTGAATGTGTGACCCAAATCCAATAACTTTGCTTTGAATGGTGTGTTTAAAACCTAAGACTATCGAGATGGAAACTATCATCACCGCTAAACCGATAGCCACGCCGGCAATGGCGATAGCAATAGCTGGTCTGGAAACCTTCTTTTTGTCATGATGGTTTCCATAGATTCGTTTTGCGATGAATAGGGGGAAATTCATACTTATTTCGGCCTATTATTGTAGGCTTCCAACGCCTTTTCCAGTATAACGAGCGCCCGTTCCAAATCTTCTTGCTTCAACACATAGGCTATGCGCACCTGGTCTACACCGGCGCCCGGAGTTGTATAGAATCCGGCTGCGGGCGCCATCATTACGGTTTCGCCTTCATAATTGAACTCTTCCAAGCACCAACGACAGAAGTCTTCCGCATCGTCTACAGGCAACTGTGCTACCGTATAGAAGGCTCCCATTGGAATAGGGGAGTACACACCGGGTATGCGATTAAGCCCGTCTATCAAGCACTTACGGCGCTCAACATATTCGTCGTAGACATTACGATAATATTCTTCCGGAGCATCCAACGAGGCTTCGGCAACTATTTGTCCTATGAGGGGTGGTGAAAGACGGGCCTGACAGAATTTCATGACGGCCTTCCGTACTTCAGCATTGTGCGTTATCAAGGCGCCAATCCGAATGCCACATTCTGAATAACGTTTGGATACGGAATCTATCAAAACAACATTCTGCTCAATACCGGTGAGGTGCATCGCACTGATATAGGGGCTTCCTGTGTAAATATATTCGCGATATACTTCATCGGAAAAGAGATACAAATCATATTTTTTTACCAAATCCCGAATCTGATTCATCTCACGACGAGTATAAAGATAACCGGTAGGGTTATTGGGATTACAGATCATAATGGCACGTGTGCGCTCATTGATAAGTTCCTCGAACTTTTCCACTTTAGGCAGCGAGAAACCTTCTTCAATCGTGGTGGCAATTGTCCGTATTTTGGCACCAGCCGAAATGGCAAATGCCATATAATTTGCATAGGCCGGCTCGGGAACGATAATCTCATCACCGGGATTTAAACAGCTCATGAAAGCAAATAGCACAGCTTCTGAACCGCCGGCAGTGATGATGATTTCATCAGCGTCTACATTGATGTTGTATTTAGCATAATAATTCGTCAGCTTTTTGCGATACGACAAATTTCCTTGAGAAGGAGAATATTCAAGAACTTTGCGCTTTATGTTTTTCAGGGCATCCAATCCAACTTGTGGTGTTGGAAGGTCGGGCTGGCCAATATTTAAATGGTATACCTTGATGCCACGCTCCTTAGCATCAGCAGCTAAAGGTGCGAGCTTCCTAATAGGAGACTCGGGCATTTCCAGTCCACGTATAGATATTTCGGGCATTGTTGAATGTAATTAATAACATTATTATAAGATACAAAGGTAATTTCTTTTCTTTGATTGAGCAAATTATATTTTATATTTTAAATGTCAGGAATACTATTTATCATAATCATGATTATAATATTAAATCTTAATCTTTTGCTGGTTGCTTGCTTGTCTCGACAACAACTCTGTCCGGTTGTATATTTTCCGTTTTAAAACAACATTAGATTACTCATGAATTCGGCCCCACTATCTTTAACATGATTATTTCCATAACGGTTTTACGCACAATGAAAATCATAAAAATGATATCGGAAAAGCCTACGCTCTTATTTTGATTTGTATAAATATTTACACACAAAATGGAGAAATAACCTCAAATTCGCAGCGAATCCGTTTGCTCGAACCAATTTAATTGTTACGCGTGCGTGAGGCATCAGATTGAGGCCAATGATGCCTTAGTAATGCCATTATAGACAGAATTGCCCATATACGG
>JBMNUU010000014.1:0-74984 GCA_050946435.1 Prevotella sp. | reverse complement strand
TCCAGGAAATGTACCGATGCTATGAGCAGGCCAGGGAAGATATCGGGAAGACCATAGACTTCTACAACCGCCTCAGGCCGCACATGAGCATCGGTATGAAGAGGCCCATGGAGGTCTATAGGGGAGCAGAGCCCGGAAAGAATCTTTGGAAGAAAATGTAGCCTGTCATTGCACGAAAGCAAAAGATATACTAACTTTGGCGTGCCGGAAGCAAGGTGCGCTCAGGTATTATCCATCTTTTTACTGGCCATGACAAGTTATTCAGTACAGGGACAATGATAATGTCAAGTGAATTGGAATGAATGATTTAATTTTGACAAGTAAAGCAGAAAACAATATCAAAAACTGACAAGTGATTTCAGGAAAGGACACAGGAGAGATTGTCCACTTGCGGTTACTATTTAATGGCACTGCGGTTAAAGCCTAACCATCAGATGGTTAAGGCTTAATCGCAATGCGACTAAGCCTCAACCGCAACACCGTTGGATAGTAACCGCAAGCAGTTGTTTGTAGTCCCTGTTATTGTATTCTCAAAACAAAAGGTGCACCAAAATCAAAGTTTTGGTGCACCTTCATTATTATACTATTCAAATAATATGTTTTAGAGCAGTTTATCAGGCTGCACAGAAGAACAAGACAATTATCTGTGCTGATAAAATTCTGAGGAACATGCTGAGTGGATAAACGGTGGAATATCCCACAGCAGGTGCTTCCTTAGAGCAGCTTGCGTTGGCGTATGCCAATGCTGGTGGGTCGGTATATGTTCCGGCGAGCATACCCATAATCGTGAAATAGTTGAATTTATATCTCAAACGAGCAATGGTACCTACAATAAGAATAGGGATGACCGTAATGATGAAGCCGGTATATACATATTTCAAGCCGTCTCCCGACACAACTGTTTCCCAGAATCCTGCACCAGCCTTGATACCCACGCTGGCGAGGAACAATACCAAACCAATCTCTCGCAGCATCATGTTGGCCGAGGTGGTGGTATAGGTTACCAGTTTGAAGTGGTAGCCGAAACGTCCGATGAGAATAGCTATGATCAGCGGGCCGCCGGCGATTCCCAGTTTCAATGGTACGGGCACACCGGGGATTGCAATTGGAATGCTACCAAAGAGGATACCAATCATGATACCAATAAAGATGGTGGCAATGTTGGGAACATTCAGTCTATTGGCGGAGTTACCCATAAGTTCTGCCACACGTTCTACGTTGTCCTCACGACCGACAACCATAATCTTGTCACCTACGTGGAAGTGGTGGTTACGGCTGGCAAAGAGGTCCATGCCCTGTCGAGAGATACGTGTGATGTTTACATTGTACACACTTGAGAAGTGCATCTTGCCCAGTACCTTTCCGTTCATCTTCGGATTGGTGACAACAATGCGCTTAGCGATCATTTGCTTCTTATCCGTCTCCTGATAGTCTTCCCATTCGGGCTCTACTTCTGGACCAACGAAGGCCTTGATGGCCTCTGCGTCTGCCTCTGCACACACGATGAGTACTTCATCGCCAACATGGAGCACGGTGTCGCGCTTGGGCGTATGAATTTCTCCGTTGTGGAAAAGACGGGTACAAACAATGTCTCGATTCAGAAATTCTGATATTTCCATGAGGTTGCGGCCGTCTATCGGGGTATTGGTAACCTTCAAGGTCATGGCGTGTGGCTTGGCGTGTGGATTTTCAGCCTCAGCCTCCTCGAGTTTGGCTTCTTCGTCTTTGAGTTTTGTCTTTGTGATATACCTCACGGCAATGGTTGCGCCGATGATTCCCAATACACCGAGTGGGTAAGCACAAGCATATCCGTTGGCTATTTGGGGAATGTTTCCATCGATGAACACGGCAGTCAAAGCCTCATTGGCAGCGCCAAGTCCCGGCGTGTTGGTAACGGCTCCATAGAGTGTGCCGACCATCATAGGCAAGTTGTTGGGATTGCTCGTGTCGAAGAACAAATAATAGCAGGCAAACATCACCAACACGTTTAACAGGATGGCTACGGCAGCCAAAACGTTAAGGGTGACACCGCCTTTGCGGAAACTTTCAAAGAAACCAGGCCCTACCTGAAGACCTATGCAGAACACAAACAAAATAAGTCCGAAATCCTGCATGAATGTAAGAATTGCTTTAGGGCCTGTGAAGCCTACGTGTCCAGCAACAATACCAGCGAAAAGTACAAACGTGACACCAAGCGAGATGCCTGCGATTTTCACTTTACCTAACAGTACACCCACAGCAATTACGATTGCATACAACAAAGCGATGTGTGCAACGGAATCCTGTGTGGTGAAGAGATCGATTAACCAGTCCATTTTATAACATTAATGATTTGAGTTGCAAAATTACATAATTTAACGCTAATGGCAAAGCAATCCGTGCTATATTCATGCTAAGCATATACAAAATTAAGAATGAAGATAACGGAAAGCACGATAAGTGTCCAATTCAATTCTTTCCATTTGCCTAAACAGAGCTTGAGGATAACGTAGCTGAGAATGCCCAGGCAGATTCCATCGGCAATGCTATAACACAGTACCATCGTAATCATGGTAATGAAAGCAGGGAAAGCCTCTGCGACATTGCCCAGGTCGATTTTTTTTACGGAGTCTAACATCAATACTCCTACAAGCACCAAAGCTCCTGATGTTGCTGCTGCGGGAATAAGCAGAAAAATAGGGGAGAGAAACAGAGAAAAGATGAACAACAATCCAACTG
Organism: Prevotella sp.; assembly: GCA_050946435.1. Taxonomy (GTDB): domain Bacteria; phylum Bacteroidota; class Bacteroidia; order Bacteroidales; family Bacteroidaceae; genus Prevotella. The sequence goes on along the minus strand of JBMNUU010000014.1, from coordinate 72,266 downwards.
CAAAGCTGGCCATTCCGGTTCTTCCGCCTTCGGCAACACCGGAGGCACTTTCAATGTAGGTGGTAATAGTGCTTGAACCCAACATCGCACCGCAGGTGGTGCCGATAGCATCGCTCATCATGGCCTCTTTGACTCTTGGTATGCTGCCGTCTGGACGCACAATACCTGTCTTCTGAGCTAATCCCACCAATGTTCCGACAGTATCGAAGATGTTGACGATAAGCAAAGAGATGATGACCAGCAGCGTGTTGTAATTCACTAACCCGCTAAAGTCAAACTGACAGAATGTAGGAGCGAGACTGTGAGGAGCAGAAACAGGAATCCAATGCTCAGGAATTACAGTTACACCCATTGGAATACCAACGATTGTTGTAATGATAATGCCGTAGAACAGGGCGCCTTTTATTTGTTTGGCCATTAGTATTCCACTAAGCATGATGGCAATGATTCCCAATATTGATATAGGTGTGAAATCACCAAGTCCAACGAATGTTCCTTCTTTTTGCACAATGATTTCGGCATTTTTCAGACCTATGAAGGCAATAAACATACCGATGCCACCTGATATGGCATACCTGAGATTTTGCGGGATAGCATCGAGAATCATCTCACGAACGTTGAAGAATGTAATGAGCAGGAAGACAATGCCTTCAACAAGCATGATAGCCAACGACTGTTGCCAGGTGTAATGCATGGCCTGACAAAGTGTAAAGGCAAAGAAAGCGTTGAGCCCCATGCTCGGAGCTTGGGCAAAAGGGAGTTTTGCCATAAAAGCCAACAGCAACGTAGCAATGGCAGAGGCGAGAGCGGTGGCTGTGAAAAGTGCACCCTTGTCCATTCCTGTGGTGGCAAGAATAGCCGGATTGACAGCAAGGATGTAGCTCATAGTAAGGAATGTGGTAGCACCGGCAATGAGCTCTGTCCGTAGAGAATTCATGGATGGATTGAATCCTAAGACTGTCTCAAAGAATTTCATAATGTTTTATGATTTAGATAATTATATTGTTAATCAGCATTACTCTTGTGTGGAGACAATGCCGTATTGCATTAGCCATGCATCAATTAATTTTCTGGCAATGGATAATTTTTGTGGTATTTTGGGCATGTGATCATACCTAAACCAACTCCCCTTTGCTAGTTCTGACCTTTGGAGATGAATGTCGCCGGAAGCATAGTCAGCATTAAAGCCCACCATGAGTCCGCAGGGATAAGGCCAGGGTTGGGAGCTGAAGTAAGTAAGATTCTTAATTCTAAGACTTGTTTCTTCATAAACTTCACGATGGACGGCCTCTTCTAAAGTTTCGCCTGTCTCGACGAAGCCGGCTACTAATCCATAGAAGTCTGATTTGAAATTCTTAGCGTGGACGAGCAACACTTCGTCATCGCGATGAATCAAAACGATGACGGCTGTTGCCAATTGTGGCCATATCTCCTTTCCGCACTCGGAGCAGCGCTTGGATATGTCGGTATGCATACGCATGGGCGCACCGCATACACCGCAAAATTTAGTATTGTTATCCCAATAAAGTAATTCCTGACATTTGCCGGCTTTTAAATAATAAGCTTGGGGGAGATGATAGAACGACTCACGTAGGGAGATGAATTCATAGCCGGCGCTATTCAGAGTTTCATCTGTTATAACAAGCTGTTGTGGGCTTGATATAGCGAAGGTCTTGACCCTGATGCCATCGCCCATAGGAGATACGTTCATGACGTGTGTCCATGGATGAATTTTGACGGGCACTTCCTCACAACACGGAATGGTGAAAGTGCCATCAGATTGTTTTTGTATCAGCAGGTCGGTCTTGCTGAAGATGAAATAATAGCTTTTCAAATTATCCAATGATTATATCTTAGTATGATCAATATATGATATACCTATTTTTCTCCAAAAAGCAATTGCCGGTCTCTTTCCGCAGCAGGTTTTGTCCATGCTTCGGGTACAAAGCGCCAGTTGTGGTTGGGCTTGGGGTTCATGACGCGTTGTTTCTTGATGGCTTCCATGAGATAATGGCGTTGATCTTTGTCAGAGCGCCATATAATTCGACCTTCAAGGTCTTGTTGCGGGATGCCGGCGCCACGAGTGAGCAGCTCTCCACCTCCATTGCCACGATAACTGTTCAGGGCAACTTTGTACCAGGCGTTCTTATCGAACGGTTCTCCGTTGCTCATTTTTAAAATCTTCACCTTTTGCCCATTGGGCTTGGTGACGTCGACTTCATAGTCAATACCGGCAGCGGCATCAAAATTGAATGTGTAATATTTGAATCCGAGCCGTTGGGCATCTCCTTGGGTGGTGCTGTCGAGCAATAGCAAATGATCGTCGGGAGAGGTCATTGTATTTGCCCATTGGTCATAACTCATCTCCAGGTAATTTAAGATTTCCTCGCCTGTGAGTTTCATGACGTAGAGTTGGTTTTCAAATTTGTAAAGATTGAACATATCACTTACACGTATCGGGCCTTTTTTGATGCTTACATCGAAAGACAATGGAGCATTAAACGCAATATCCGCTCCGGTGATTTGCAATTGCAAATTGAGTATAAGGTCATTGAAAGCAGAGTTGCCGAAAAAGCTGTCGCGGGTGTATATGGTCTGCTCAAACTCACCAATTACCTCGTCAATATAGCTGTTGACCATTGCTGTAAAGAACTTGAAATGATTTGTAAAGGCCTCGTCTACAGGTTCGTTGGCAACACTCGGCAAATGACCTTCCATATTGACAAGTTTCCACTTCCCCTTTTGCTTTTCGAGTGTGAGCGTTGCTTCTCCCACTGCCATGGCATTGTTGGCAGGGTTAAGACACAGCACGTTTTTCCCCTCAACGTTTTTGATGGTATCCATAAAGCGGGTGTGGTCATGTCCGAACATCATAACATCAAATCCAGGTACTTCGCGAGCTACCTGCAAAGAAGCGTTTTCTATGTATTCTGATGTGGTGATGCCGCCCTCTTTCCCTGAGTGAAACAAACCTATCACAATGTCGGCTTTCTCTTTTTCTTTCAGTACTTTCATCCATTTGCGTGCCGACGTTGTCATCTCTTCAAAACGAAGTCCAGTCCATAAATTTTTGGGCAACCAGTAGGGAACGGCGGGTGTTATCATTCCGAGTATAGCTATTTTCACACCACTGCGATTGATGATGATGTAAGGCTTTACATAGGGCTCGTTTGTTGCTACGTCGATGATATTTGCTCCTACCGCAGGACAGTTCAATTCTGATATCCATTTATCATAGACCTTGTGCCCGGTTTCAATATCATGGTTGCCGACACATTGCGCATCATACTTCATATAGTTTATGATATCGGATGCTATATTGTGGGCCGAGGTGTTGATATAGTTGGAATAATATGTGACCGGCTGACCTTGAAGAATATCGCCGTTTTCGAGCAAAATAAGATTCTCGCCATATAATGCTCTTTGCTTATTGAGGTATGAACTTACACGAGCCAGTGAGCCCGCCTTAGCCTCACGGTTGATAAAGTCATATGGGAAAAATGCCCCATGTACATCAGTGGTTTCTACAATCTTTAAGGTTACCGTTTTTCCTTTAGCCAATACCATATTATAATTTAAAAAGCAGAACACCAGGAGGCACCCTACAAGATTCTTTTTATTCATTTCCTATATTTTTAGACAGCGATCGCATATTGACCATACTTTATATCCAAATTTATATGATCATATCATATAACGATAAAGTTCGTCCTAATATCATGCAAAGGTAGTGTTTTTATTTTGAATAATCTTTCTTGTAATATTAAATATAGATAGAATTTATATTTGTTAAAATATCACATACGGCGAATCTCTGCATTCGGCCTACAAACAAAAAGCCCACTGGCAATGTAAAAACTATGGTTTACAGTTGCCAGTGGACTGATCTATATTGTTGTCACTTATTTTATTTAAAAGTGAGTTCTTCTTTACCTGCAGCTTTTCCTATGGAAATGGTATCGCCCGGCTTGATATCACCAGATAGGATCATTTCGCAAATACCATCCTCGATGTAGGTTTGGATGGCACGCTTTAATGGTCGCGCTCCAAATTGGACGTCATATCCCTTGGTTGCCACAAACTCTTTGGCCTTGTCTGTAATCTGAACTTTATAGCCCAGCTCTTCGACACGCTTGTAGAGTCCCCGCAGCTCAAGGTCTATGATCTTCTTGATGGCCTTTAAGTCAAGCTGGTCGAAAGTTATAATCTCGTCCAAACGGTTGAGAAATTCGGGTGAGAACTGCTTGCTCAGACTCTTTTGGATTACTGAGCGTGCATATTCCTTGTCTTGCTCATCCATGTTGGCAACATTGGAAATGCCACCGGCATTGAATCCCACTCCTCGGCTAAATTCTTTGAGTTGCCGTGTTCCTGCGTTCGAGGTCATTATAATTACTGTGTTTCGGAAATCCACAGTACGGCCATTACCATCGGTCAACCTTCCTTCATCCAAGGCTTGAAGCAGCAGGTTGAAGACGTTGCCGTGAGCCTTTTCAATCTCATCGAGCAGAACGATAGAGTAGGGATGACGACGCACTTGCTCGGTGAGTTGGCCGCCTTCTTCGTATCCCACGTATCCTGGAGGTGCTCCAATGAGTCGGGAGACATTGAATCCTTCTGTATATTCGCTCATATCGATACGAATCAACGCATCTTCAGAGCCAAACATAATTTCAGCCAGTTTCTTCGCAAGATATGTTTTTCCAACACCGGTAGGCCCTAAGAACATAAATGCTCCAATGGGGCGATTGGGTGCCTTCAGTCCCACACGATTTCGTTGGATGGACTTCACCATCTTGTTGATGGCCTGGTCTTGCCCAATTACGTTCTCCTTGAGTACATTGGCCATGTTTCTCAATCGCTCTCCTTCGGCTTCCACCATACGTTGTACAGGTATTCCTGTCATCATCGAAACAACATCGGCCACCTCTTTCTCGGTTACTGTCTGTCGAGATGATGCGTCACCCTGTTGCCAACGCTGCTGCATTTTTTCCAACTCTTGTTCCAGCTCCGTTTGCTTGTCACGGAAGCCTGCAGCAAGTTCGAAGTTCTGATTGTTTACAGCCTGTTGCTTCTTTACCTTCACATTTTCTATCTGCTTCTCCATGTCAGTAATTTCCTCTGGCACCTTTGCATTCTGCAAATGAACACGAGAGCCTACTTCGTCGAGCGCATCGATAGCCTTGTCGGGGAAGAAACGGTCTGTTATGTATCTGTCGGTGAGCTTCACACAAGCCTTAATAGCATCGCTCGTATAACTTACATGATGATGCTCTTCATACCTATCCTTTATATTTTCTAATATTTGGAGGGTCTGTTCGGTTGTTGTCGGCTCTACCAGTACCTTTTGAAAACGGCGCTCCAGGGCTCCGTCCTTCTCAATTGAATTCCTGAATTCGTCGAGTGTAGTAGCTCCGATACATTGAATGGTACCGCGAGCTAAGGCAGGTTTCATAATATTGGCAGCATCCATACTGCCTGGAGTCGAACCGGCACCTATGAGCGTATGTATCTCGTCGATAAATACAATAATGTCCGGATTCTGTTCCAGCTCCTTCAAAAGAGCACGAATACGCTCTTCAAACTGTCCTCTATACTTCGTTCCTGCCACAATGGCGGTCATATCCAGACTTACCACACGACGGTTGAACAGCACGGGAGAGGTGAGATGCTTTGAAATAAGTTGTGCCAGACCCTCTACAATGGCACTTTTGCCCACTCCAGGCTCACCTATTAGTATAGGGTTGTTTTTTTTGCGGCGACACAAAATCTCTGTTACACGTTGAATCTCCTTTTCGCGTCCTACCACAGGGTCTAATTTCCCTTCAGCTGCTGCACGTGTCAGATCTGTCGAGAAGTTATCCAAAATCGGAGTGTTGCTCTTGCCTTGAGGCTGAGTTGCCGCCATTGCACGTCGCTGACTACCACCTTGCTGATTGTGTGACATGGAGTCGTCGAGGTCTTCTTCGTCCTCGTCCGGCAGACCCAAGCCATCCGTCATTGGTTCCTTCTTTAACTGTTGGATGGCTTTTTCGTAGGTCAAGTTATTCTTTTCAAGAATTTCCTTGGCTCCATTGTTCATCTGGTCATGCAATATGGCAAGCAGCAAATGTTGCACGTCCACCATCTGAGTGTGTTGAATTCGTGCCTCGAGAACAGCCAACTTTAATATATTGCTGGCTTTATCATTGAGTACAAGCTCACTGGTGTGGAGTGGTGTATCCACTTGGTCTGCGCGTATACGCTCTTCCAATGCATATTTTATACCGATAATATTGAGTTCTAAATGGTTGAGGAGGTCTATTACAGGACCATCCTTCTCCCTGAGAATGCCGAGCAGGAGGTGTTCCGGCCCAACATAGCTGCTGGCCAGACGCGTCGCCTCTTCTCTGCTGAAAGCAAGTATTTCTGATACTTTAGGTGAAAATTGACTGGTCATATTTATATCCTTTCTACCTTTCTATAATTATATTCTTATTGTATGCTATCATCTATGGAGCAACTATTGTGCCAATTCTTGATAATTATATGTTAATAAATCTCATTCTCCTTATGTTTGAAAGGTTTATAGCACGTTTTATAATCCGCAAATATTGTTATATGGACAGGTTGTGCAACGTGTTCCATCTTCAGTAGGCTGGAACGCTTGACTGGAATCGAAGATGTTTTCCAGAAGCCCTTTCAAGCCCACCATGAATTCTTTATATTTTATGTCGATGTCGTCTATTTCTTCCTTGTTCTTCCCTGTTCCGATTTTTAATGTCGGGTTGTAGTTGGCAGAAGCAGTTTGTCGAATAAAGAAAAGCGCAGGTGAGACAGGCAGTTGCCTTTTATTTATAGTTGCCAGTGCGTTTTCTCCATGACGTATGATGCCGGCATAGAGGAATGCCTGCAGATAATATGCCGCGTGTTTGGTGTCTATATACTTGGGCTCAAAGATATCTTCTACTTTTGAAGGAATTGAAGACAATGGCGTTCCGGTTTTATAGTCCACAACCCGAATTACGGGCTTTCCATTTTTCATAATGCAATCCAAACGGTCTATCTGTCCTCCCACACTGATGGTACGTTCTTTCCCCTGTACTTCAAATGTCAGGTTGTCATAGAAACTATCTTCTAATGCCAAGATGTCAAACGGCGCAAGTTGCTTGTCAAGAGCTAACAGCCTGTCTATATACAGTTTAACCGCCTTCTTGTTCAGACGTTGCAACCCGTTGTATTGCGGCCTGAAGTTGTTGTCGTTTACTTTAAACAGTATTTCGCGAAAGGCCTGGTCAAGATGCCGTTCAATTCTTAGCTTGTCTTTCTGTAATAATGTTATAGCATCCGCAGTAATTGCTTTTTTGTAATGATTAGACAAGTCAAGATATATCAGTTCGGCCGTTTTATGGAAAATGTTGCCAAACATCACATTGTCTATCTCGTCTTCATCATCATTGTTTTCCTCCCGGAGATGACAAACGGTGTTATAATAAAATTGAAGCGGACATCTCAAATATCGGTTGATTGCCGATGGTGATAGCCGTTCTATAGCGTCGAGCTTGTTTTTTATGACATCATCTTTCTCTATCGGCAAGCGTCTTATTAGTGTGGCGTCTTGCCCGGATTGCAATGTCTTGTAGTTCATGTGTTGCTTCTCGCCATTTTCTACCATAAACTGTAACATAAATCGGCTCATCTCTCCCCGTTGTCCATCATCGGTAGAATTGTTGTATGTGAACGTCACATCTTTAGCACGTTGCAATAGCGAGTAGAAATAGTAGGCATAGATACCCACTTTGTTTTCTATGGTAGTAAGTTCGTATCCGGCACGAAGCGAGTGGGGGATAAACGACGCGTCGTTCACATTCCTGGGCAGATTTCCTTCGTTGCACGACAAGAGCAATACATGGTCGAAATCCAAGTTGCGCGTTTCGAGCACTCCCATAATCTGAATACCAAGCAGTGGCTCACCGTGAAATGGTATGGTGGTGCTTTGTATCATCTGTGTCATGAGCCGTTGAAGAATGGCAACAGATACCAACTGCTTCCCGCTTTCTTCATCAACATTCCCAAATGTTAGCCCAAATTCGGCAGTGGTGGGAATCATAATTTCATCCAAACGATTAATAAGGGTGTACATTCTGAATACCGACTCGTGCATCAACGGATTTTTTTCTTCTCTTGCGCCTATCCCGACACGTTTTAGAATGGTGGCTACCCATGCAAGTATGGGAAGTTTTCCCTTGTTTGCCCTTACATCGGCAAAAAGGTCGTTCATCGCCTCGTCGTATCCTGTGGTGAGCAGCTTGCGATTGGGGAAGTACTGTTTGTGGGTATTAAGTTCGTTTAAAAGCAGCAGGCAATCATCAGAAATATATTTGGCATAGGGATGTCTCAATATTTGGTTAACAAACTTAAGTCTGTATTTATCAGTGCGTTCTACTTTTCCCCTTAACTGTAAATTCAACAACAGATTTACCAAAGTGCTGACGGGCGACGATGCTAAGGGATAGCCCGTCGTGATGTTTACGTTCTCTACTTCTTCAGGGAGACAATGGATCACGTTTTCCAACAAACTTTCGTCTCCCAGCACAATGGCCGTTCGGCTTCCGGCTTCGATACGGTTGCCTTGTTTCAGCCATTCGCTTACATATCTGGCTTGAATATTCTCCGTTGGCGCAGAAATATACGTAATGTCTTTTGGAGATGCCATGTTGTTGTATATGTTTTCTGACAACAGGTCATTGGAGACACGAGTATGAGATAGTTCGTTGGGAAATTTGTCTATATATTTTGCGATATATTTGCCGGCCTCATTATTGTTGTTGATGTAGTATTCATCGTAGTCCCAATAAAACTCAGCCATACCCCTCATCTTTAGTTTACGAAAGAGTTGCTGTTCAACCTTTTGCAACAGGTTGAAACCTATGAATATATAGTGCTTATATTGGAAATCTATTTGTTCGGTTTCCACCACATTCCGATATAACATACCTTCATAAGCCAGTCCCTCGTCTACCAGATTTTGTTTGTATTCATGATATATTTTTGCCAAATGCCGCCACACGTCATTGAAATGCTGTTGCATTTCGGTTTTGTCCATCATCTTGCCGAAGAATTTTTCCAAACTCTCCTTTTGTGCCTCGCTTAAAAAAGAGAAATCTTTTAATTCTTGCCATGCCTCTAAGTTTATAAAGAGCTTATCGGCATCGGCCATGTTTTTGTCCAAGTCGTCAAAGTCAGCCAGCAGCATTTGCCCCCATGAATAGAAGTGGTCAAGCGGCTCGTCTGTGCCGACAACGTCGCAGAATGTGTTGTATAATTTAAAGATAAGGAGTATTTGGTCAGGCACTTTCAGTTGGGAGTGTCGACGAAAAAGCTCACTGATGGTAATGTATGCAGGGCTCCACAGAGGCTTCCCGGTCTCTTCATAGAGAGCCTGGTTAAAGAACAACGAGGCACGCTTGTTGGGGAACACGATAGCCACATCGCTCAATCCTTCGGGGTGTTTGGCCAATATATCCTTAGCCACATATTGTAGAAACGACTTCATAATTTCAACGCATTAATAAATTCTTAATCCCTATTTTCTAACTAACACTCACGATTCGGTTCGTCCGTATATACCACAGAAATCCCGAAACATTGTCGTAGCCCATGCTGCGGAGCAGGTTCATGTAGTTTCTCACCTGGACATGATGGCTGTCGTATTCCTTACCCGTTTTAAAGTCTATGACAATCATTTCTTTTTCATTATAGATAACTCGGTCGGGACGGTTCTCTTTCACCTGTCCTGTTTGTTGATCGTAAGAAAGGATTGTACATTCGTTAAACACTTTCCATGTCGGAGAGAACCACTCCGCCACTTGCGGCGTTCTCATGCGCTCGTCTATGATGCGTCGCAATTCACTCCTATTCATGGGTTTATCATACAACACTCCATCGAATTCCATTTGGTCGATGGCCCTACCCACATCATCAATGGTACGTATCGATGCAAACAGCGTATGAAGTATATTGCCTGTTTGTATATAACTACGTTGCTTTTGTTGTTGTTCCAGTTCCTCATCGGGTGTGATAAAGTCCGTACTGTTATTGCTCTGACGGAAAACGGCCTTGTTTTTATATTGTTGAATATTTATTTTGATTCCCTCTTCCGTCTGTTCAAAGACGTTACGTGTAGCTTTTTCCTTCTCATCTTCGGCCAGACATAAACTTCCTAATTGGAATGTAGTCACATTGTTTTCGTCATTTTCTACGGTGTGTTCGGGCAAAAAGTCGAGTAAGGACACGTCTGGTGCCTGACCGACGTCACCCGTATAATCCGAATCAGTACCACGATAGTCTATGACCTGCTTGATGAGTGTGGAGGGATATTTGGCATATTCGTTCCTGCCTATAATAAAGAGATTATTGCCGGCACGCGTGAAAGCCACATAGAGCAAGTTCAAATTATCTACATAGTTTTTAAGATGCTCACTCTGGTATTCCTCGTCATATATGGATTCCTGTAACTTTTTGGAAGATAGGTTTATCGGAACAACCGGAAGCTCATTATAGGGCTCTTCTTGGGGCTTCATCCAAATCACTTCTCCTTGCTTTTCCATATCCCAATCACAGTAGGGGATTATCACATTGTCGAATTCCAATCCCTTACTTTTATGTATAGTCAATAGTCTGATACCATTCACTTCATCGCTATGTATGGCTTTCTTTGCTATGGTATTTTCCCATTCTTTTATGAATTCCTCCACAGTGACAATATGATTGTGCATGAAAATGGAAAGCTGGTCGAAGAAAGCGCACACATAGGCACTTTGGCCATCGAGTTTATCCAGTTTGAAAATATGATAGAGCTGTTCCGCCATATCGACAAGTGGGGTGGATAGAAGTCTCTCGCTCTGCTCCGTCATTTCTATCGGCAGGAGGGTACGCAGGTCGTCATTATCAACAAAGAGACGACTGTCGTCAAAAGAGTTTTCCTTGCTGCATATTTTTTGGTAGACTTTTACCAATGCTGCTGTTACCAAATTATCATCGGGGTGAACGAGTAGGTACATAGCTCTTACGATGGTGCATACGGCCAGTGAGGCGTCAAGCCGAAAGGCTTCGTCGGATACCATGCTTATCATTTGCTGTTCGCCATTCACCGTGATGTGATTTTGCTGGAAATAGTTGGCCAGCAATTGGATGTCGGTGTTTTTTCTCACGAGGACGGCTATTTTCTTTGACGGAATACCTGAAGACAGCAGATATTCTAAGATGTACTGCACCTCCGTGATTACGTTGTTCTCGTAATCGTTTCTCGGCAGCAGCTTTATTCTTACCATTCCAGCTTTGCTTTCCTTCTCGTTGAGGTGTTTAGGTGATATTTTCTGGGTCACATCTTCATAGGCCCGACGTATATCAAGAGCCTCCTGGAGTAAATATACTGGTGCATCATAGGCTTGCAACGTACTTAGCGCTTCGTCAGAGGTGATTTTTGCACCCAATTTGAAGAATGTGTTGTTAAATCGTATGATATTCCGTCTGGAACGATAGTTGGTATCGAGTGGCTTGATTTGTATGCGATTGTCGTTTTCCGGAGTCAGATTTTGCAGGAGTCGCCAGTCTCCATTCCGCCACCGATAGATACTTTGCTTCACGTCTCCCACAATCAGCGACCCGTTGTTATGCGCCAGACAGTCGTCTAACAATACTTTAAAATTATCCCATTGCACGGTACTTGTGTCTTGAAACTCGTCAATCATGATATATCGAAGCTGTGCTCCCGTCTTTTCATAGATGAAGGGTGAGTCTTGCTTGTCAATGAGACTGCTCAACAGTTTTTGGGTGTTGCTTAACGGATAGTTGTTGGTGTTGGTATTGATGTTGCTGACTTCTTGCTCAATACGTCCAAGCAGCCGGAGTTCATGAAGATTTCGCAGCGTCAAGTCTATGGAATTAACGATGATGCACATTTTCTTACGTTCTTCTTCGGCACGCTCAAGCAGTGGACCAACCTTGTCGATGATAATTTGTGCTTCCACAGTGTCGATATCGGCTTTCCTAACCATCGTCGTAGGGTCGATACAAGCTTTGAGCATAGTCTTGGAAGGAAAATCGTCTTTTGCGAAATCTCCCGATGCCAATTTTGCGAAATAGCCGGGCGCATTCTGATTTCCCCTGCTGAAATGGGCATCCTCCAGTTGGTATCTTTCTGCTATGTCTTGATATTCTTTGGCAAAGGCCGCCATGGTTTCATTGGCTTTCTTTTTCATCGCCCTGAGTTTTGAACTGTATTCCTTGAAGAAGTCGGCATCGTTCATGATGCGCCGCAGTTCCTGTTGGTGGTCCTTGTAAAAGTCTTTGAAAATATTTTTACCAAACTCCTTAATCTGGCCAATGACGTTCCAGTTTTTCTCATCGTCTACCTTTTCTTTGACAAAATCCATAATCCATGAGAGCAATGGGTCGTTGTCTTGTTCTATGCTTTCGATGATGTTGTCTACAGCCTGCGATTCCACTTCGGCATCGTTAAGCCCCACTTGAAGGTTGGCTGTAAGTCCAAGTTCACGTGCAAGATTACGCAAGATGCTTTGGAAAAAACTGTCGATGGTCTCTACACGGAAATAGTGATAGTGGTGCAGAATAAGCTCCAATGCTTCTTTGGCTCTGTTTCGTATATTCTCATCCGTCCTATTTGGGAAAGCCTCCCGCATACGTTCCATATAAGCCTCTGAATCGGGCAGCTCGTTGGATATGCCGTAGAGTTGGCTCAATATACGCATTTTCATCTCTTCGGTAGCCTTATTGGTAAAAGTCACTGCAAGGATATAGCGATAGTTCTGCGGCTCTTGTACGAGCAGCTTAATATATTCCACGGTCAGCGTGAAGGTTTTTCCACTTCCTGCACTTGCTTTATATACGGTAAGAGGCTTATTATTAGATGCCATGGTTTGGAGTTGTTATATGTGATTTTGCTTATAACAAAGTTAGTTTATTTATCCGAGTTTACCAAACAATTTGTCTAACATCAGATGCATATCTTCCGATACTTTTACTTCGGCCTGTCATGATTTCTCATGAATGTAAAATATAATGAACATTTTTAGGTAAATATTACCGAGAGCATCCAGCGCAAAAAGAACTATGTTTCAGTCATGATAATCGGTCAGAACAATGCTAAAAAGACAAGGGCAGTGCGTTTAAAAGTTAACCGCAGTGTGATTGGAACTTAACCGCCACACGGAAGCGGCTCAACCGCATTGTGGTTAAAGCTTTCTCGCACTGCCGTTCGATATCCAATCGCAGGCAATAAAATAGGGGGAGTAATGACTTGTTTATAAAACGTACTGATTATCAACCAACTACAAATAATCGTCAATTTTGCGAATTTCAAACAAGTACAGGATAATTTCAGAATATGCGAAATATAAAGAAGTGTTTGTAAAGAAAATTATGGCTCGGTAGAAACTTGCTTGGGGTATGCAGCAGGTGGAATGATGATGATATCGGACAAGTCGGACAGGTCGAACCTGGCAGACTGGTCAGACTGGTCAGACGATTAGCGGACAAATGAGCCATACATCCCTACTACATGATTTTTATATATAAGTAGAAAGCCTGCTCCCCAGGGAACAGGCTTCTATGTTTGTTTGGAATAAGTTGTTAACTTTTAAGCTTCAGCTTTCTTTGTCTTGTCAGCGTAAGCCTCTGGAGAGAGTACAGAAACGGTACTCCTATCGCGTGCTCCCTTATGGAAGTATACTATACCATCGGTCAATGCATACAATGTGTCGTCTTTGCCCTGACCAACATTCTCTCCGGGGTAGTGCTTGTTACCACGCTGGCGAACGATGATGTTGCCGGCAATAATTTTCTGACCACCCCAAATCTTTACGCCTAATCTCTGTGAAGCTGATTCACGTCCGTTCTTAGAACTACCTACACCTTTCTTATGTGCCATAATGAATACCTCCTGATTTAAGCGATTACTTGTTTAACTTCTACTTCTGTGAACTGAGCGCGATGACCATTCTTCTTGCGATAGTCCTTGCGACGCTTCATCTTGAAAACGATGACCTTGTCACCCTTTACAAGTGGATTCACTACTTCTACTACAACTTTTGCACCTTCTACTTTGGGTGCGCCGACTGTCACTGCACCGTCATTGTCTACGAGCAGCACTTTGTCGAACTCAACAGTCTTTCCGGCTTCTACATCCTTGATGTGATGTACGAAGAGCTTCTTGCCCTGCTCGGCTTTAAACTGCTGACCGTTAATTTCTACAATTGCGTACATTTTATTAATATAAACGGGTTTTTCCGCAAGGCGAACAACATTCGTCGTTTCTTTTTGAGCCTCCACGGAGTAAATCAGCTGCAAAATTACTAAAAAACTGCAACATATGATACTTATAACGATAGAATTATGCTGTATTTAGTAGATATTAACAAATTTCCAGGTCGGGTGGTTTCCCCAAGCCAGCGCCAATGTCTATAATCATTCAAATAATAAGTTGAATTACAGGATATTAGGAACAATGGTATCTTTGTTTATATTAACATATTTTTACATGTAATACTTGTTGAAGATTTCAGATAAATAGTTATATTTGCAAATATATAACACATCAACATAAACCTATCAACACAAAAAGTAAATGAACGAAAGTAACAACAATCTCACTCGCCGCGAATTCCTGAAACGATTAGGATTGGGTATGGGCTCGGCTGCTCTATTGAGTATGGGGCCTTTGTCAAGTATTGCTGACCCGAAAAAACGTTTTGTACCTACCAATGTCAATTACTACAATCAGAAGATGGGTAATATGACTTATCGCACCAATCATTATACCAAGGACAAAGTTTCTCTCTTGGGATATGGTATGATGCGTCTGCCCAAGAAAAACGGACGGATTGACCAGGAGATGGTGAATCAAGAAGTTGACTATGCCATTGCTCATGGCATCAACTATTTTGATACTGCCCCTGCCTATCAGGGATCACAAGAAGCTACCGGAATAGCATTGAGTCGTCACGACCGCAAATCATACTACCTGGCCACTAAGATGTCTAATTTTGGAGACCCGAGTTTCGAGGCCTCTAAAGAAATGTATGAAAACTCGTTCAAATTGCTGAAAACCGATTATTTTGATTATTATCTGCTTCATTCTGTAGGTGGCGGTGATGGTATGGGGCTGTTTCGAAAACGCTTCATAGATAATGGGCTGTTGGACTTCTTGTGTAAAGAGCGAGATGCCGGACGCATTAGGAATTTAGGTTTCTCATATCATGGGAATGTCGAGGTGTTTGACTGGCTTGTTGACCATAGAGAAAAGTATGGGCTAACTTTTGTTCAAATAGAAATGAACTATATCGATTGGCGTCATGCCAAACGGGGCCAGAAGATTGACGCTGATGCAGAGTATTTGTACAATAAATGCGAAAAGTCCGGATTGCAATGTATAGTCATGGAGCCTTTGCTCGGTGGGCGATTGGCTAAAGTGCCCGACGATATCAAACGGGACTTCGAGGCAAGACGCCCGAATGCCACTCCGGCATCATGGGCTTTCAGATGGGTGGGGTCTCATCCTAATATATTGGTGACCTTGAGTGGTATGACTACGATGGATGTGTTGCAGGAAAATGTAAGGACGTTCTCTCCGCTGGAACCATGCACGCCACAAGAAAATGACTTCATGGCAAACGTTGCAGACCAAATGGCTGGAATTCCTGTGATTCCATGTACCAACTGCCATTATTGTCTTCCCTGCCCGTATGGTGTAGCCATACCCGATAATTTTGCCGTATACAATGAAGCGGTAAACAACAAATCATTACCAACGGACAAGACTGCCCCTGACTATGCAGAAAAGAAAAAGGCATTCGAAGCCAAATATATGGCAGCAATTCCGGAGGCAGGACGTGCCATCGAATGTGTGGATTGTGAAACGTGTCTTCCCAAATGTCCTCAGCAAATACGAATACCAAATCAGATGGCTCGACTTGTAGAGATGTTGAGGGAGGATGAAGTATGATAATTTGTGTGTAGCGTAACTATCTAATTTCAAATTATCTACTTTGTAAGGCCTCATCCATTTTTTGATGGCCGTAGCTGATTAATTTGGTAGCCTTGTCAAAATCGAAAAGGTTGAACTCATCCATTGAAATGTCTACGCAGATATCGGGTGGGGTAAGGCGCATGGACATTTGTGTGTTGTTTTGAATGCTCAATTTGGTCACACGCATGGCGATGTTCATGAAGTTTGAAGAAGGGTCGGGCTTATGAAACATGCCGTTTCGCCATAAAGTTTTTTTGCTTTGGGTTTTGGGAGCTTGGTATTTCTTCAGGAAAGTTGTATCAGCATTTTTGTCCGGACTGCTTACATTTACAGCAAAAAGCAAGTCACCCTTTTTCCTTTCCACTTGGTTGAGGGGAAGTGAGTTGTGTATGCTTCCGTCTACATAAACATGGTTGTCTATGCATACGGGCTTGAACAGTATGGGAATGGAGATTGACGCGCGTATGGCCATTTTAAGGCTGCCCTTCCGAAACACTTTCTCTTCACCACTTACAAGATCTGATGCTGAACAGCAGTAGGGAATGGGAAGGTCTTCAATATTGATATTGCCGATGAGCCCATCGAGCAGTTCCATCACTCGGTCGTCATCAATAATGTGGTCCAATCTGGGAGAAAATCCCATGATCCGGAGCATACGTATCCGTGTCAGCTTTTGGGCAATTTTTTTCAGTCCTTCCATCTTGCCTGCAGCATACACGCCACCTACCAATGCTCCCATGGATGTGCCGGCCACAGATGTGATGTTATAGCCATGTTCGATAATTGATTCGATAGCTCCGATATGAGCCCATCCTCTTGCACCGCCCCCGCTCAACACGAGTGCGACGTCTTTGGTAGTTTTATAGTGACTTGTAAGCTTATTCCATATATTTGTCAGACCATTCATAATGCCATCCTTTTACCTCTTATATAAGTGCAAAGATACAAAAATTGCTATACAGAGCGTGCTACTTTTCTATTAAATTATAGTAATAAATTCCATTCATGTGATTGTTAAGTTATTATGACACAGCTACAAGATTCTGAATATAATTTTCTTTCAGTTTAATAGTATTTCCTATGTCTTGATATTGGGTGAAGGTACGGAATTATACTGTTGGAGTGGTAATCGGTCGGTTAAACGGTATGCGGAAAGACTCGAGACTAATCAAAATATAATATTCTTATTCACAAAAGGGGAGTGCAGATATTGCTTTCTGAAGAAATCTTTTTACCTTTGCATGCTGATGATTTGCCCATACCGGGATAATATATACTTTGAGGTTACCCCGAGACATCATCAATTTACCAATATGTTATGAACGACAAAAATCTTTCACCATTCAAGAAGACAATATTGGGCGTACAGTTCCTCTTCATTGCCTTCGGCTCTACAGTGATTGTGCCTTTGCTGGTAGGGCTCGATCCGGCAACGGCACTGATGACCGCCGGTATAGGAACTTTCATCTTCCATTTTATCACCAAAGGTAAGGTACCTATCTTTTTAGGCAGCAGTTTTGCCTTTATCGCGCCTATTATTGCAGCCAGCAAGCAGTGGGGAATGCCCGGGACATTGGCTGGCATCACTGGAGTGGCATTGGTTTATTTTCTGATGTCTGCATTGATTAAATGGCAGGGCAAAAAACTTTTAGACAAACTTTTTCCACCTGTAGTTATTGGCCCGGTTATCATTCTCATTGGCTTATCACTTTCCACATCGGCTGTAGATATGGCTAAAGCCAATTGGGCGCTTGCCTTTGTCTCCTTGATAACAGCCATTGTGATTTTATCGCTTGGACGTGGTCTCATCAAATTGGTACCGATTATATGTGGCATCATTGTGGGATATCTGGTTGCGCTGGCCTTAGGAGAGGTGGACCTTACAGCTGTAAAGGCAGCACCCTGGTTTGCACTTCCCCCTTCTATCGTCAATTTCCACATGCCTGCCTTCGCGTGGGAACCTTTCTTGTATATGATTCCTGTGGCTATTGCACCGGTAATAGAACATATTGGTGATGTGTATGTGGTTGGAGCAGTAGCCGATAAGGATTTTGTGGCCGATCCCGGACTACACCGCACCATGCTTGGAGATGGCTTGGCTTGTTTGGCAGCCAGCTTTTTGGGCGGTCCTCCGGTAACTACCTATTCTGAGGTGACGGGGGCTATGAGTATCACCAAGGTGACCAATCCCCAGGTTATCCGTATTTCAGCAGCTACTGCTATCGTTTTCTCAATTATCGGTAAACTCTCTGCACTCTTGCAGAGCATTCCCTCTGCGGTTTTGGGTGGCATCATGCTGCTGCTCTTTGGTACGATTGCAAGTGTGGGTATCCAAAATCTGGTACACAACAAAGTGAACATGAATGTGACTCGAAACACCATTATTATATCCGTGACACTGACAATGGGTATTGGCGGTGCCGTTCTGTCATGGGGAAGTTTTGCTATCAGTGGCATTGGACTGAGCGCGCTGGTTGGAGTGGTGCTCAATTTGTTGTTGCCCCCAAGTAAGAAAGAACAAGAAACCGATTAGTCATTGCTGATTTAGAGAAGATCTTATAGTGTTTATGAAAGATAAATGTGACGATTGATAGAAAAACAGAATCATGGTAGAACAAGTGACTTTTGTGCTTGGACCTTTTCCAAGAGGATTTCATTTAGTGACGAGAGAAGTGATGCAACAGTTGCCGAAATTTCCTAAAACGGGCATACTCAATCTTTTCGTGCAGCATACAAGTTGTGGATTGACCATTAATGAAAATTGTGATCCGGACGTGCGTCACGACTTGAAGGGTATTCTGGAAAGGCTTGTTCCCGATGGAGACCCAAGCTATTGGCATCAGGATGAAGGTCCCACGGATATGAGTGCCCACGCCAAAAGTACAATGGTGGGAGTATCGCTCAATATTCCAATTATAGATGGCCATTTGGCTTTGGGTACATGGCAGGGCATATATCTGTGCGAATTTAGGGAACATGGTGGTCAGCGACACATTGTTGCTACTATCACGGCATAATAGACTTTATGATTCTAAATAGTGGTATCATACTTATGCTTCTGCATTATCAAATCATAGCATTGACACTGACAATATGTAAATTTTGAGATATGAGTAATTTTAGACCTATGCGACGTAAGCATCAGATGCTTTCGGAGGAAGTAAGTAAGAAGATATTGACATCGGCCACAGCCGGAGTCTTATCTGTGCTTGGTGATGAAGGCTATCCTTATGGGGTGCCTATGAGTCATGCTTATTATGACGGTAAGCTGTATTTCCACTCGGCAATACAAGGACACAAAGTGGACGCTATTCGCAATTGTGACAAGGCTACATATACGGTGATAGCTGAGGACGATGTGAAGCCGGAGGAATTTACTACCTATTACAAGAGTGTGATATGTTTTGGAAAGGTGCGTTTAATAGAGGACAACGCAGAAAAGATGATGGCTATACGCAAGCTGTGCGAACGATTCAATCCTGTTGATATAGAAGCTGCGAAGCATGAAATAGCCAAGGGCTTTGACCATATGGTAATGATAGAATTTACCATAGAACATATTTCGGGCAAAGAGGCCAAAGAATTGAAGAGATCCAAAGCGTTTTTAGGATAAAAGAAAAAGATGGGTAGACCGAATGGGCAGATTTACTATCATTTATTGGCAATGATAGTTGTCTTGATATGGGGCTGTACTTTTGTAAACTCTAAAGTTCTGCTTATGCATGGACTTGCAGCGCACGAAATATTTGCCTTGCGCTTTCTTTTCTCATATCTGTGTATCTGGACAATATCGCCACATCGCCTATGGGCGAATAGCCTAAAGGATGAACTGCTATTTGTATTGTTGGGTATGACAGGAGGCTCGTTGTATTTCGTGACAGAAAATGAAGCTGTGAGGATAGACTATGTGAACAATGTTTCGTTTATTGTTTGTACAGCGCCATTGCTAACAACGCTTCTCGCCCTGGTTTTCCTCAAAAGTGTAACAGCTAACAAGGGGCTTGTTTTGGGAGCTATAGCGGCGACCTTAGGAGTCGCACTGGTCGTGTTTAATGGTCAGTTTATGCTCAAACTCAATCCCTTAGGCGATATGCTGGCGCTGAGTGCAGCTCTCTGCTGGGCAGTGTATAGCTTGTTGTTGCGCAAAATGGCAGGCTATAATGTGGTGTTTGTAACGCGAAAGGTATTTTTTTATGGATTGCTTACCGTGCTACCAATGTTCTTAATACGTCCCTGGCAATTTCCATTAGAAGGTTTCCTAAAACCAGCCGTATGGGGAAACTTGCTGTTCCTGGGCTTTGTAGCGAGTTTTGGCTGTTTTGTGCTGTGGAGCTGGGTGAGCAAACGATTGGGAGCGCTGAAAGCAAGCAATTATATCTATCTTAATCCTGTTTCGACGGTAGTGTTTTCCGCTTTGGTCCTCGACGAGCCCATGACCATATTGGCCTATATCGGTTCTGCGCTGATATTGCTTGGGGTTTATCTGTCTAATCAAGGCGTTCCACATTTTAATATTTTCACGTATGGTATGAAACGCCATGTGCGGAGGACAGGATGTCAGTAAAGATGCTGATACGTAAGTAAAAGGAAAAATCAATTATTCGACTTATTTCTCTATATACGGTTGCAAAAGAGCTATCTCGCGTTCTTTCGCTTTGGCCAAGAATGCCTTGTATTCCTCGCCTTCAGGATTGAAAGGTCGGTGGGCGAGGGCCTCACGGATAGGCTTCCACGCTTTGAGAAAATCAAAAGTAGAAGATGAGAAGAAAGTTTCAGCCATGCGTTGGTAGATGTAATCTACGGCTTGATCGGAGGGATGGAGCATATCCTCTTTGTAGAATCGATAATCGCGAAGTTCATCGTTCATAATTTCGTAAGATGGGAAATAGGAGACTTCGGTGTTGCTCATGACTTTTTCTATAGCCAACAACAGCGTTGCTTTTGACAACCGACTGCCATGATAGCCATACTTGCGATAGCGGATGGGGCTAACTGTGAGGATAAAGCGAACGAGTGGGAAACGAGAATGGATAAGGTTGACAGCCTGCTCTAGATAATGGGCACACTGGTCTATGGATAGTTCTCTCTCCTCAAATAAACGTTGTGGGCGTTTTCGACAGTTGTCCACAATTTCGCCGGTTTCCTTGAGTATATACACATGATTGGTGCCGAGGGTAAATACAACAGTCCCCCCTTTATTTGGCTCGAAAGGCATACTATTGTCTTCCAATAGGCGTTGTACGGTATGAAGGATACTTGCCGGATTATACATCACGCCATAAGGATTTACCATTGCACGAAATTTCTCAACCTGAAACCGTTTCCCCATATTATCGGCAAAGCATGAGCCTACAAAGAGCATGCGCTCACACGGCTCTATTTTCCAAGGAGATGGTTTGATGTCTACTATCGTACGAAAATCCATTTTAAGTTTTTTGTATCGTAAATTACCGAGCTAAGAACAGTATCTTAATCTTTATATTTAGTGATCACTCCATGTTTGAAGCCTTCAAATCAGGAAAGCACTATGCATTCGGCTTAACGGACTCTTTCCGTTTCTTCCATTCGAAGAACAGTCCTAAGGCTATTAAAACAAACAGAACACCATACGAAGCGTAGGCTATAGACTCAGTTGTGCGAATGGAACTGGGATGGAAACTCAAGGCCACCTCATGTTTACCGGGCTTAACATTCATTGCTCTAAGAATGTAATTCACACGACCAAGCTCAACCGGCTGGCCATCCACAGTAGCTGTCCATCCCGGATAATATATTTCGGAGAAAACAAGTATGCCTCCCTTGTCAGAGTTTATCTCATAAGTAAGTGCATTTGGCTTGTAGGTCTTTAGAATGGCTATAGCCGTGCTGCCCTGAGATATGGCTTCGCCCAGTTGTGGCTCAAATTTCCTATCGGCAACGGCTTCATGTTTCAAATTGATTTTACCCACGAATTCTATCTCCTCATTGGCATTGTCTACATAACTGATTTTATCTACAAACCATGCGTTACCGGCTGCATACGGATTTTGGATAGGCACCGTCTGTCCATTCTGCAGTCCCATAATTATGTATTTGGTGTTGAGCATATTGAGTACGGGATAGATGGAGTCGCCGTCCACCTTGGTCATGTCTCCTTCTGCATTGGCTATGGCGGGTAACATCTTTTGCATTTCCGGGGCAATGTATGCATCTATCATCTCCTGATATCGGCGCAGCTTGGCAGCATGATAGCCACCTATACTTTTGTGGTAGTATGAGGTCTCGTTCTCATTGAACGTATTGGAAGCCAGATTAAGAACGCGATAGTTCAAGGCCTTGTCCATGAGAATCTGTCGATCGGTTGCCGTCATCGGTTGTGGTGTTTCGCGAATACTCTTTTCTACAAACATTTCGTCGTTGAGATAGCGCTTGTTTACCTGCCACATATCAATGAGACATAGTATGGTGATGCAGCCCACCATGAATTTGGCATTAAGTTTCTTGGCTTTATAGAGTAATAAGAGTAGAGAGCCTACAAGCACAATGCCAAACGACCGTAGGGCATCGGCGGTGAAGATGGCTTTGCGAATATCTACGAGATTACCTTTAAGCGGATTAAGGTATTCTTGGGGGATTTGTGAGAGAGCTTGGTTTTCCGCGCTGGAAATAAAGTCGGAAAAGAAAAGCGTGGGAGCCAGGTAGAAGAGTAGGGCGATGCCACCCGTAAGGCCAAAACTCACATAGACCCACTTCATGTTTTTAGTGAGTATTCCCGGAGTAACTACTATCTTTTTCAAGGTCATGACAGCCAACAATGGAATACAGAATTCGGCAATGACCAATATGGATGCCACTGTCCGAAACTTGGCATACATTGGAATGTAGTCAAGGAAGAAGTTTGTAAAGCCCATGAAATTTCTACCCCATGACAGCAGGATGGAAAGAATTGTTGCTGCAAGCAGTGCCCACTTCATGGGCCCTTTGACAATGAATAGTCCCAAAATGAAGAGCATTAACACAAAAGCTCCTACATACACGGGGCCACTTGTGCCCGGCTGTTCGCCCCAGTATTGTCCCAATTGCTGGTATATCTGCATGAAATTGGGGTCTGCCTTTTCCATGGCTTTGGCATTTCGTGCCAAGGGCACACTGGCACCACCCTTAGTATTGGGTACGAGTAGGGTCCATGTTTCACTAATACCATAGCTCCATTGGGTAATATAGTCTCGGTCGAGTCCACTGTTGGTTTGATTGGCTGAATTTTTCTTAACCAATTCGCTCTTGCCACGCATACTTTCTTGAGAGTATTGCCATGTGTGATAAAGATTGGACAGATTGATACAGATGCCTATGGCTGCTGCTGCAACCGCTACGAGAGAAGCTTTCCAGAATTGCGCCATCTTCTTCTCATGGATGGATTTGGCAAGCCAAGCTAATACCATAAAGAGAATGATGAACAAGTAATAATAGGTCATCTGTACGTGGTTGGCTTTCACTTCAAAAGCAGTGAATATAGCTGTAACGATGAATCCCCACAGGTATTTGCCTCGATAGGCCAATGCCAATCCGCCTATCATTGGTGGCAGATAAGCCAGGGCCATAACTTTCCAGATGTGACCGGCGGCAATAATGATGAAGAAATAACTTGAGAAAGCCCAGATGACTGAGCCTAAGACAGCCAAATACTGACGGAAATTGAAGGCGCGAAGCAATATGTAAAAGCCTAGCAAATAGGCGAATACATACCACACGTTCTCCGGCAGTCCCAGATGATAAACATTGGAAGCATGATTCAGCAAGTCTGTGCTGTTGTATGATGGTGAGGTCTGGTAGGTAGGCATTCCGCTAAAGGTGGAGTTGGTCCATCGGGTGCGCTCGCCCGTCTTTTCCATATATTCCTTGGCTTCTTGTCCTGCACCTCGTCCGGCCGATGAGTCATGGCGATAGAGGATGCGCCCTTCGAAAACGGCAGGAGTAAAATAGGCAAAGGAAATTACGACAAAAAGCAAGACTGCCAGAAGGTCTGGTAGACATTTCTTCAAACTTTCCATATATCAGCTATAAACGTTTATATTATCTTGGACAAAGGTATGTATTTTTTGCTTAAAAGTTAAAAGTTAAAAGTTAAAAGGTGCAATATACTTCGAATTTTGTAACTTTGCAGCATGAAGCGAATAGGAATAATAGTTGCGATGGATAAAGAGTTTGTGCAACTAAAGACATTACTTGAAGAAGCACAGACAGAACGCCACAATTTCAAAGACTTTGTGATTGGTCGCATGAATGATGTGGAAATCATCATACAGCAATGTGGTATTGGAAAGGTCAATTCTACTATTGGCGCGGTAGAGATGATAGACGGTTATCATCCCGACCTGGTGATTTCCACGGGAGTTGCCGGAGGGGCAGATGCAGAATTGAATCCTCTGGATGTTGTGGTGGCGACAGAGTGTGCATATCATGATGCCTACTGTGGAGCAGAGGTGGAATACGGCCAGATTATGGGTATGCCTTCCCGATTCAAATCTCCTGTAGAATTGGTGGAGAAAGCTTTGCATCTGAACAAAGAGACTTCAAGGTTTAAAGTGAAAAGCGGACTGACCGTCAGCGGAGAATGGTTTGTGGATAGCAGAGAAAAGATGCTGGAAATACTGAAGCACTTTCCCGAGACAGCTGCTGTGGACATGGAGAGCTGCTCGATAGCTCAGACGTGTCATATCTACCAAACGCCATTTGTTTCTTTCCGTATTATTAGTGATGTTCCCTTGAAAGATGATAAGGCGGCACAATATTTTGACTTCTGGAGCCGTATGGCAGAAGGCAGTTTTGAGATAACGAAATCTTTTTTAAAAGAAATCATATAACTAAGAAAAGCAAACACTATGAACAAAATCCCATCATTCACCATAAATCACGACAAATTGCTTCGTGGAATCTATGTATCTCGTAAAGATCAGGTTGGAGGCGAGGTGGTCACCACTTTCGACATTCGCATGAAGGAACCCAATCGGGAACCGGCCCTACACAACGGAGCCATTCACACGATGGAGCATCTGGTGGCAACCTTTCTCAGGAACGATGCGGAATGGAAAGACCGCATTATTTATTGGGGGCCAATGGGCTGCCTGACTGGGAACTATCTACTAATGCGGGGAGACTTGGAGCCGAAAGATATCGTCGACTTGATGATTAGAGCCTTCCGTTTTGTCATAAACTTTGAGGGCGATGTCCCCGGAGCTTTACCCCGCGACTGTGGCAATTACTTGCTCCATGACTTACCTATGGCCAAATGGGAAGCGCGTAAGTATGTAGTAGAAGTGCTCGAGCAAATAAAGCCCGAAAATATGGTCTATCCCGAAACAGACGAATAAACTACGTTAAACGCACATCGAAGCTGATCAAGTATGGCCATCTAAATGCTGCCAAGGTCGAATTTATAGCCGGCCGAGAAGACTACAGCTTTGTTTTTGCTGCCATTGTCGAGGAGGGATTTATACAGTTTCGACAAACCAATTTGATAACGGATATCCAGCACCACATTTTCATATTCATAAGAAACGCCTACGGGTATGCTGAGGTCGAACTTACGGATGTATTTGTTTTCTTCATCCAGCTTTTCCGACTCGTCCCGATAGGTGTAGCTTCCATCGTTTCCGATGGTGACATGCATTATATCGGCCCGTATTTTATTGCTGAGTAAGAAGGATGCCTGAACACCGGCATTGATGGCAAAGTTCTTAGCCACATAGATATGTCCCATGAGTGGAACGCTAAGATAGTCTAAATAGGTGTGACAGCGCTGATAGACCGTGTATTCTCCGGCATCAGCTTGTGACAGGTCGGTGTCGTCATAGGTACAGCCCATGCGCTGATAGTAAGTTCCTATGGACACTCCGAGTACTGGGAGCGCCTGGTATTGCAAGCCTGCACCGGCAATAAGGCCAACCTGTGTTTTCCCTTTTTGAAGTTCTGACGACGTGCCGAAACCTACAGATTCTTTAGTAATGTTAGAAAATGTGGCCCCGATGCGTGGGACAACAGAGAAAACTCCGGTATGGCCTTGAGCCATGGTTCCTACAGTGCTCAAAACAAGGGCGATTAAGACAATTGCTTTTTTCATAAACAAACGATATAATGATATAACGTTACTGTTAAATATATTATTGTACAAGTTTAGAATAGATAGATAAAATAAAAGTATCAGTCCCAATATTGAAACTGATACTCACGAATATTTGTTTAAGTGTTTATGTCTGCAACAGCCATATTGCTTTTATGGCCAATGGATTTTAAATTTATCTGACATTGATATCTTTTGGAAAAGAACAGCCTTCTCTTCCAATCCTTTAGAAGTGCAAAATCATTCCTATCTTATTTGGAAACATCTTCAACAGGCAAGTAATATGCCGTGGTTGTAGGAGAATAGATACCGAAGGTTATGGCCTCGAGGAGTCCATCCACGAAAGTGGTACTTTTCTTCACCTTGTAGTTCTTGCGTTCTCCGATATACTTAGAGCCTTCAAGTTTTGTATTTCCACCATCGATTAGACCATAAAGAAAGTGATGGTTCTTTACGGAGTTGACTTCTACCGCAGGGTCGTCAGCCTTTAATGTACCTACACAGGTAGTTGCACTGTAGCAAGAAGACAGCGTTACCACAACCAAACCTGAGAGAATCAGATTTTTAATTTTTACTATTTCCATAGCTCTTTTTATTTGCCTTCACAGCCCCTCTTGGCTTTCAATTGTTTAGATATAAAGAAGTGTGGAACTGACTATGTCTACACTTTCGACCCAATCTCCTGAGTAATATTAACGACCGAATGTATAAATAATAGCCCACATCTATGTGTGAGTATCACTATGCAACTCTGTGTTTGTTCTTTTATATTTCTCAAGTTCCAAGCCGAACAGGTGTAAGGCCTAACGCTTCTTCTTATATGTTTTGTGTTTCTACGATAACACAATGCAAATTTATAAATTTACCAACATAAATCCTCAGAGAGTTCTTATTTTTTTTGAGAAGATGAGAAAATTTATAATGGGCTCAAAAAGTTTACAAAAAAATTACCATTTTTTGAACATAATTTTTGAAGCATCTGGAGAAAAAAGGACTATCTTTTCTCGTCATCATCGGGTCGAGCGTTCCCAATAAACATAAGGTTGTAGCGGTTGTTATCTTCTCATGTCATGGTTAGGCCTTACCGACCGTGCGAAAAAAGCCTAATCGCACTATGGTTGAAGCCTTCTCATCATGCCATTAGATACTCAACCGCAGGCGGCAAAATAGGAGAAGAATGATCACTTTTTTAAAAGTCCTGATTGTCAGCTATTTACAAACTGCCGTATATTTTACGTATTTCGGACGAAAGCAAACTTATTTTTTAATAAACGAATTTTAGAGGACTATTTGTTAATATAATTGACCATTTATTTTCGCTAATGGGTTAAACTTAATAACATAGCAAAATTTCTCCTCTCTTTTTCCTACGAAGCTTATTTTCCACTTGCTGATGTGCTCCACATTATTTATTTTTTGATCCATTCGTATATCATTTTTCCCATTAATATGCTTTTTTTTAATTTGTTTTCGTATTTTTGTGATAAAATATTTAAAATGCATTTTATGAAGCAACTAACAACAAAAATTCTCATTTTCATCAGTTTGCTCTTTCCACTTGGCAGCAACGCTGCTCAAATTGCTTTGAGTATCAGTGGCGATCTGGATGGGCAGCCGGCAAAACTCTATTTGCCCGATGGAAGAGAACTTCCGATTTCAATAGATACGTCCGGCAAGGGGCTGTTGACGATTGATGTTTCAGAGCCTGTCTATGCCGAGCTAAGCTATCATTATGCAAGTCGCACGCTCTTTCTCACTCCTGAAACTAATATGAACATTGCTTTTGAGAGTGATAGTTTCGGAGAAAGTGCGGTTATTACCGGCACCGGTTCTCAGATTAATACCTATCTAAACAATGGACGCTTGAAAGCCATCAAAATTAATGATGCGGGATTGGATGAAAAGACATTTCTGCTGAAGATGGACAGTATCTTGAATGCAAACTTGCGCGAGTTGGACAAGGCCGGATTCCCGGAATCATTTAACCGATTGGAGACGAAACGTCTGACCTATTTCACTTGTGCTATGATGCCCTCCTATCCTTATTTCCATAAGCGCATTGCCAAAGATTCTACATATGTGGCATCGGCGGACTATTGGAACAAACTGGAAGAATTAATGGCAATGGATGCCTCATTGTTGCAATTCAACGAATTTCGCACGTTTTTTACTGAGGCTGCGAACATAATGGTGAAAAAACAGTATCCGGATATGAAATATTTGGATGGTCTGATTCAGTATGTGGAATCAGATGTCACTGAGCCTCTCATCAGGGAACTGCTCATCAACAAGAGTGTATATGCTTACATCGAAAAGAATGGAATTGACGGGACCGATGCCTATCGGGAAGCTTTTCATCGGTATGTGAAGACACCGCAGCTGGTGAGAAAATTCGAGACGCTGTGTAGTCGTTGGGAAAAACTGTCAGCTGGAAAGCCCTCTCCCGACTTTAAGTGCACAGATTTGTCGGGGAAATCGTACACCCTTGCCGATTTCAAGGGAAAGTATGTTTACATAGATATTTGGGCAACCTGGTGCGGACCCTGCCAACGCGAAATTCCCTATTTGCGAAAACTGGAGACCAAATATAACGGAAAAGATATCTATTTCGTGAGTATATCGTGTGACGCCAATCGGCAGACATGGGAAAAGAAAGTAAAAAGCGGAATGACGGGAGTGCAATTACACTTTGACACTGATGACACGTTCATGAAGCAATATATGATAAATGGAATCCCTCGTTTTATCCTTTTGGACAAAGAGGGGAAAATCATTTCGGCAGACATGAGTCGGCCTTCTGATCCGAAAACAGCAGCTCAATTGGACGAATTGTTAAACAAACGCAGTAACTAAATAAATCCTTATAATTTTATGAGAAATAAAACTTCAGATTCAAAGAGGTATAGAATAGGGAAGGACTCTTTCTTTGGAATACTCCTTTGTATCATATTGTTTGGGCCGATGACCTATATATCGGCAGCAGAAAATAGCACAGCATCTTTGTCGACAAGTCAACAAGACGACGAGATGCCTATATCCGGATTGGTAACCGACATCAACGACGAGCCACTGATTGGGGCTACTATATTTGTAAAGGGAACAAAGAAAGGAACTGTGACAGATGTAGATGGACGCTTCAGAATGAGTGTGCGCAGTGGCCAAACGCTTGTAATTTCGTATGTCAGCATGCACCCCAAAGAAGTGACGGTGAAGGCAGGCCAGAAAGAGGTTGTCGTGCAGCTGGAAGCAAATACCGAGTTGCTCGACGAAGTGATGGTCACCGGATATCAAACCCTATCGAGGGAACGGTCCACCGGAGCATTTTCTAAAGTGACTGCAGACAAATTAGAGATCAAGCGCATGGATAATCTGTCTTCCATACTCGAGGGACAGATTGCCGGATATGTGGATGGGCAAATTCGTGGTGTCACCACCATGAATGCTGTAGCCAACCCAATGGTGGTGATAGACGGGTTTCCTGTGGAGAACACAACCTTGGACAGAATTGGCCGGACCGAGGAGAGTATGCCTGATCTGAACCCGGAGGACATTGAGAGCATTACGGTGCTGAAAGATGCCGCCGCTGCTTCCATCTATGGTGCCCGGGCTGCCAATGGCGTGATAGTGATCACGACAAAGAAAGCAGAAGAGGGAAAGACGGAAGTTAATTTCTCGTCTACGTTTACGGTACATCCCTATTCTTTCTATAAGAAAAATTTCACCGATGCTGCAGATGTTATCGCCATGGAGCGTGAATGGGCAGCTTCGGCGCTCAATACGCCTGAAGCTGCAGAGACACAGGCAGCCGATCTGCGTGAAAATGGTGCATACCCCAGTCTGGGTGTCAACACGCTGTTGGATATGTACACCGGGAAAATCAGCATGAGCGAGGGCAACGAGACGCTCGATCGCCTGGCCGCACTCGGTTATCAATATTATGACCAAGCCGAAAAATACGGCAAACGTAATCCATTCTACCAGCAACACAACCTTAGAGTGGCGAAAACCACAGGGCGTAACAGCTTTAATTTCTCCACAACCTATTGGAATAATGACTATGAGGATGTTAACCACGATGACTGGAAGCTGGGAGTCAATATCACCAACTCGCTCAATCTGACTAAATGGCTGAAGTTTGATGTCGGTGTCTATTTAAAATATGGTAGGGAACACAACCAAGCTTACAACCTGCTGGCACCAGGTTTCTCATTTATGCCCTACGACCCGTTGGTCAATGCTGATGGAACCTATTTCGTTGCACCTTCACAGATCGATAAGGAGCGTCGTGACATGATACAGCAATATGGCTTGTATTCAGAAGATCTTGTGCCAATGGACGAGTTGAACTATGCCCTTAGCAAGAATAAAACCTTCGAAACCCGTGCGTTTGCGAAGTTGAATTTTGATATTACGTCATGGCTGAATTATAATGTGATGTTCCAATACGAGACAAGCAACTCGGATTATGAGTCTCTGAACGAAAAAGAGTCTAACTATATGCGCACGCGTATCAATGATTTTACAAGCAAAGCCGCTTATGGTAACGGACTCGAATACAACCTTCCGGACGGAAACTCGTTTTATACACTGAACAACAAGAAGCGTAGCTACAATTTCCGCCAGCAGCTGAATTTTGACAAGACCTTCGATAATATACATAATGTAGTGTGGATCTTGGGTCAGGAGATTCGCCACTCGCTAATTAATTTTGATGAGAACACTGTCTACGGATATGACCCTTCGCTTATGACCTGGCAAAACTTCAATGTCAGAGACTTGGCTTATTTCTCGGGACTACTGGGAGCAGCGCAACTGGACCAGAACAGCATCGCTTCTTCTCGTGAGCTACTTAACCGCTTCGTTTCATTCTATTCCAATGCTTCTTATACTTACGACGACAGGTATGTAGTTTCCGGAAGCATCCGCTGGGATCGATCCAATCTGTGGGGTACCAATTCAAAATATCAGAACAAGCCTCTATGGTCGGTCGGCGGAAGTTGGAATATCTATAAGGAAGATTTTTTCAATGTGCCTTGGATCAATATGCTGAAGCTGCGTACGTCGTATGGTATCGGCGGTAACATCGGCCGCAACACGGCGCCCTATCTCATTGCTGCCTATTATCCCTCCAACCTTGTCGACGGCATGGCCGGAGCTGTACAAACGCCACCAAACAAGGACATTCGTTGGGAGAAAACCACAACCGTGAACGTGGGTGTGGACTTCTCGTTGTTCCGCAATCGCTTATCCGGTAGCATAGAGTATTACAACAAGAATAGCGTAGATCTCTTGGCGGCTATCAACGGAAGCCCGACACAGGGATTCGGGTACACTCCACTGATGACCAACAATGGCAAGATGGTCAACCACGGTGTGGAAATCACGTTAAACGGCTTGGTGATGCGCAATAAGGATTTCAGTTGGAACGCCTCGTTGTTGTATTCGTTTAATCGTAACAAAGTAAAGAAAATCAGCGTCGAACCATCTCTGTGGAACAGTCGTGTCACCCTGCCGACAAGCTACCCCATGGTCGACAAGCCGCTCTATTCGATCTTTGCCTATAAGTGGGCGGGGCTGAACGAGAAAGGAGATCCTCAGGTGTATGATGCGGATGGTAACATTACTGACGGGCCCACGCGCGACTATCATGCGTTGGCATATTGTGGCACAACCATCCCGGTACACAGTGCTACACTCACTAATGTGTTACGTTATAAAGACTTCGAATTTTCTGCCATGTTTATCCTGAATGCCGGACACAAATTGCGCGCAAGCAACATTCCGAGCATCAATATGGCCAACGGACGTATTGTGCCCACAGCTAAGGATATTGTGAACCGCTGGAAGGAGCCGGGCAGCATGACTGATGTGCCTCGACTACTCTTCTCTAACGACACAGAGAATTTCAACACCCACCGCACAGAGCTCTATCGTTATTCCGACCTCTTCGTTTACAACGCATCGAATATTAGAGTGAGGAATCTTTCTCTGGCTTATAGGGTGCCGACACAGTGGTGTAAGAAAGTCTTCCTTTCGAGCGCACGCCTGCAATTTAATGTGGAGAATGTGGCTACTATCGCTTTCGACAGCAAGGCCCACTATGACCTCGGAGGCAAGATAAAGCCAAATTACGTATGGGGATTGTATTTGAATTTTTAATGGATGAAGGATATGAAAAGACAAATTATAACAAAGATAAACAGCTTGCTTTTATTTGCGGCTGTCATGATATTGGCTGCATGCGACAGCTATTTGGACGATGTGCCTAAGGGACAGAAAATTCCACAGACTTGGGAAGACTACAACGCCTTTATTCGTAATAACTTCTCTTATCACTACTTCGACCCAGACCCACTTGCAGTGCTGGTAGGAGACATGTTTAAGGTACCTTCGACGGTGAGTAGTCAGTCGCTTACGCGAGCCAACTATTATGCCGATGAGACAGTGAATAGAATCGACGTGATGAGTGGAAACGACAAGAATCCTTACTACAGCGCCTACGAGGGATTATTTGCCTGGAATCTTATCATTGAGGAAGTTCCAGATGCCGAGGAATGTACCGAGGCACAACGACGTCAGTTGATAGCTCAGGCGCGCGTGCTCAGGGCGATGCACTATTTTTATTTGACTAATTTCTATGCCGACCAGTACAGTGAGGCAACAAAAGACAAGCTGTCGGTGCCGATGGTCACTTCTGCCTCCGTGGAGGCTCCGTCACCTCAGGTCACTTTGCAGAAAATGTATGAGTTTATACTCGACGACCTGAATAAAGCTGCCGGTGAAGATCTTCCTGTGCATGCCGAGACGATATTGCATCCCAATCGTGCACTGGGATACGGCATGCTGGCGCGCGTCTATCTGTCTATGGGAGATTATGACAATGCGCTGAAAAATGCCTCGTTGGCCTTAGAGCAAAACGACAAGTTGTTTAACTGGGTGGAATTTTATGAGGCTGACAAGGAACGCTATGACAATCCCAAAAACTACAAAACGGGCGTATCGTCCAATCCTGAGACCGACAACGTGGAAAACTATATCTACGGCTACGGCTCATCGACATCAGGATGGAGCGGCTTAAGCAATGTCTCTTATGCTATCACGCCCGAGCGTGCGGCCCGGTTTGAGCCTGGTGACGCTCGTCTGCTCACTCACTGGAAATCGCGTTTTTCGGCTTCGGGTATCCACTATTACGCGGGTATTTATGCCTTGGAGCAGAACAAAGGGGGAATGCGTTCGCCAGAAATGTATTACATCAAGGCAGAGTGTCTGGCTCGTAAGGGTGGTGCGGAAAACATCAAAAAAGCTATGGATTTGGTAAACAAGGTGAGAAAGACGCGCATCCTTCCGGAATATTATAAGGACTGGACAGCCACTACAACGAAAGAGGCAGTGGAGAAGATTATCCGCGACAAAGAGAGCGAATACATCCAAACCCAGGTCATCTTTTGCGACTATAGGCGTCTGAACCAAGATCCGGAGTATGCCCGCGAGTTTCCCCGTGTCATTGAGGGAAAGACTTACACACTGAATCCTCAGTCTCACCTCTGGATCATGCCATTCCCCCTGGAGGTTATTTCCAATCCCGGCAACGGAGAGATTAAGCAAAACGTGGATAAATAGTCGTGGCAGAAAAATGGTCCTGGTCTTTTATGCCAACTTTATCCCCAACCGTCCACAAATCGGTTGGGGATTTTTGTAACCCATAGCTCATTTTGCGAGTTGATGTCCTTCTTTTTTCCAAGAGACACTAACTATGCAGACGTTTCCTTAAAGTATTATCCTAAAGGAATTAGGATGGCTGCCTATGAAGATTATCTACCTCCTCCCTACGAGAAAATCCAGTTAACGAATTATTTAACAAGACTGCTTCCGAAATGAAGGTGCTGGAATTTTATATGACGAGTCAATTTAGCCTAAAAGATTTATAAATGAGAGCAGAAGTGATAAATCATGTGAAAGGCAGAGAGAGGGGCTTCTTTTAATAAAGAAGCCTGTTTTTATCTGTGAAAAAGGATTTTTATGTTATTTTAACGCATATACATTAGGTGAGAATCTATTTTCACGTATCATAAAAGTAGGACTAACCAACAGTTGGCAGAATTTAGTATGTAATGAATTAATTTTGCCAATAAGTAGAAAATGATTTTATTTATAATAAATTTTTAGTATTATGAGGGTCATTATCAATTCGAACTACGAAGCAATGTCCAAATGGGCAGCCAACCACGTTATTGACAAAATTAATTCATCCCACCCTACAAAAGAAAAACCCTTTGTGCTTGGACTACCTACCGGTTCAACCCCAGAGGGAATGTATGCCGAGATTATAGAAGCTGTACGGAATGGCCGGGTTTCCTTCAAGTATGTAAAAACCTTTAACATGGATGAATATGTAGGCTTGCCGGAATCCCACCCCCAGAGCTATCACTCTATTATGAAGAACCTTCTTTTCGACCACATTGATTGTCCGGAAGAAAACATCAACATATTGAACGGGAATGCCCCCGACCTTGAAAAGGAATGTCAGGAATATGAGGAGAAAATCAAGGCATGTGGAGGCATCGACCTCTTCATCGGCGGAATCGGTCCAGATGGTCACATCGCTTTTAACGAGCCTTTCTCGTCGCTGACCTCACGCACAAGAATAAAGGTTTTGACGACTGACACCCTGATTGCCAATTCACGATTCTTTAACAACAACTCCACAGAAGTGCCGGGCAAGGCCTTGACGGTGGGAGTGGGAACCGTGATGGATGCCAAGGAAGTACTTATCCTCTGCAACGGGCATGCCAAAGCATTCGCACTGAAAGCTGCCGTGGAAGGACCGGTTACCCAGCAGTGCCCTATCAGTGTGCTGCAAACCCATCCCCACGGAATCATCGTGACGGAGGAGAGTGCCGTGGAAGAACTGAAAGTCAGCACTTACAAGTATTTTAAAGATATTGAATGCAGTTCCTTGTAAGGGGATCCTGCAACTTAAAGAAATAATTAAAACACGCAAACATGATAAGATTAAATCTAAGTTCTCAGATAGTTTTCAACAAGGTTCCCCAGGACTTGTATCAATTTAAGAATATACTTGACCGTTCACAAATTACCCGCATGGAGCGCATCCCAACCGATGTTTTCGCATCTATTAGCGATGGCGCAAGTTCCATCGCCGACGGGATCGAAAAGATTATCCGCGCCAAGGAGCAGGAAGGGAAGCCTTGTGTCATGGCTTTGGGCACCGGTACATCACTGATACCAATTTATGAAGAACTCATCCGTCGTCATCAGAACGGGCTAAGTTTCAGTAATGTCATTGTGTTTAATGGTTACGAATACTATCCGCTCATGCCTGAGAGCACCTGCACCTGCATCTCCCAACTCAAAAGAGTTTTCCTTGACCGGATAGACATTGAAAAGCAGAACATCTTCTCCTTAGACGGCACGATAAGTCAGGATTCGGTTTCCGACTATTGTAGACAATATGAGGAGAAGATCCAAAAATTAGGTGGTATCGATATCGCCCTTTTCGGTATTGGGCGAGTAGGAAACATTGCAGCTAACGAGCCTGGCTCAAGTTTGGCGTCCATCTCACGTATAATTCTTACCGACACATTGTCGAGAGCTGAGATGGGTAGGAGTTTTGGAAATAACGGAGAGCAGGTGCCACCATGCTGTATCACGATGGGTATGGCCACTATTTTGAAAGCTCGAGACATCTATATTGCCGCTTGGGGAGATGAGAAATCCATGATTATTCGAGAGATAACCGAGGGAAAGATGACGGAGGCTGTGCCGGCCTCGTTCTTGCAGACTCACAACCATGTCAGGTTGGTCATAGACTTGCCGGCCGCCGCACAGCTCACTCGTATCAAGTTGCCATGGTTGGTGACATCGTGCCACTGGACGGATAAGTTGGTAAGGTCAGCGCTGATATGGCTCTGCGGCATCACGCAAAAGCCTATCTTGAAACTTACTAACAAGGACTATAACGAGAACGGACTCAGTGAGCTTCTTGCCTTGTACGGCTCGGCATACAATGCTAATATCAAGATATTCAACGACCTGCAGCACACCATCACTGGATGGCCGGGTGGAAAGCCAAACGCTGACGACACCTATCGTCCGGAAAGAGCCATTCCATATCCCAAGCGTGTTATCGTGTTCTCTCCCCATCCCGATGACGACGTTATCTCCATGGGTGGAACTATCCAGCGTCTGGTGAATCAGAATCATGACGTGCATATTGCTTACGAGACAAGTGGAAACATTGCCGTAGGCGATGAAGAGGTGGCAAGATTCACACACTTTGTCAAAGGCTTCAATAAACTGTTTGCAAACATTAACGACAAAACTACATCGGACAAAATTGACGAAATCAGGGAATTCATCTTGTCGAAAAAGGAAGGTGAAACCGACAGCCGTGATGTGTTGGATATCAAGGCACTCATCCGGCGTGGCGAGGCTCGAATTGCATGCGCCTATAACAAGATTCCGCTGGATCATGTCCATTTCCTCAACCTGCCGTTTTACGAGAGTGGCAAGATTGAGAAGCTGCCAATGACCGAAAAGGACGTAGAAATCGTAAGACAGTTGTTACAAACCGTCAAGCCGCATCAGATTTATGTTGCCGGTGATTTGGCTGACCCCCACGGTACTCACAGAAAATGCACCGATGCGGTGTTGGCAGCCATCGACTTGGAAAAGACCAATAAGGCCGAATGGCTCAAGGACTGCCGCATCTGGATGTATAGAGGCGCATGGGCCGAATGGGAAATGGAAAACATAGAGATGTGCGTGCCCATGAGCCCGGAAGAGCTGCGGAACAAGCGGAATGCTATCTTGAAGCATCAGTCTCAAATGGAGAGTGCTCCGTTTCTGGGGAACGACGAGCGACTTTTTTGGCAACGCGCCGAAGACCGTAACCGTGGCACTGCAAAGCTATATGACAAGTTAGGGCTGGCATGTTACGAGGCAATGGAGGCTTTCGTGGAATACAAACCTTTATAGAAAACTGTATTAGCCTGAAAAAAGTTGACTCATAAATAACAAACATATGAGATTGTACATTACAAGATCAAAAATCGAACTCGCGTTGAAATTGCATCGCCAAGGTCTTTCGTTTCGTGTGATTTCGTCAAAATATGTGTTAGTAAAACCCAAATTCACAAATGGTTGATAACTTTGCCGGTGAAACCCCTAATGGCAATTTTAAAATGGAAAAGAACAATACACGTACATCAACTTCTCCAGACTCCGGGTCCATCGCTGACGACAAAGAAATCGAGCGCCTAAAGTCGGAATTGACAAAAGTCAATCTGTAGTTGGCCTATCAAAAGCTCTGCGCTGAAGTCTACAATGAAATGATTGACGTGGTCGAAAGTGAGTTCAACATTTCGATAGGTACTATCCTAAAAAAGTGTGTAAGCCCATATTTTTCTTATCTTTGTATTTGAAAAAATAAAACTAACAAAATTATAAAACATGGAACTTACACAGACACAATTTTCGGAAATTATTTCCAACTACACAAGTAGCAGTGAAGGTTTTGTTACTCTTCAGTCCCTAATCATGAATTCATTGATGCTTCATGAACGTGATCTGTTCATAAAGGTGACTACTGGTGAGCCGGTGCAACGGTTTTCGTCCTCGTCGTTGGTATAGTAACGGCTTTGAGTTTTCTCTTCGCATTCCCCGCAGTAGAAATGGCAATTTCTATCCGGTTCTTTTAGGCGTGATACGTAGTGAGAGCGAGGAGCGCGCCAAGTTGTTCAATCTCCTCTATACTAAGGGTCTCACTACAGAGCAAATTGGCGAGATCTCCACTTGTATCTATGGTCGCACCTACAGCAAGCAACAAGTCTCGCACCTTGCCAACAGTTGTCGCGAGGATGTGGAAGTATGGCTCTCCCGCCATCTTTATTCTCATTATTTGGCTGTCTATATCGACGCGACTTTTATTGCCACACACAGAGACAGGGAGGTTTCCAAAGAGGCTTATTATACGATGTTAGGCGTGTTGGAGGATGGGAGTCGGGAAGTCCTCACCGTTGTCAACCATCCCACCGAGGGCGCCCTTTGTTGGAAGGAGGAACTTGAGGCGTTGAAAGAAAGGGGCGTGCAGCAGATCGATTTGATATTCTCTGATGCACTTCAAGGAATAGAGAATGCAGTCTGTGCCGCCTTTCCCGGAGCTGCACACCAATTCTGCGTAACTCATCTCAAGTGGAAAATTCTCAACAGTGTCTCTCATAAGGACAAGCCCGCTATATCGCGGGAACTCAAAGAACTCTTTGCCTTGGCAAGATAAACAGAAGAAATCCTTGGATGGATATGAGAGTTTCATTAACTTTGTAACCCAATGGGAAAAGAAGTATTCATCCTTGAAAAAATACAAGGCACAAAGAAATATCGCCTACTTTACCTACATAGACTTCCCCGCACTGGTGCAAAGAAGCATTTATACAACCAATTGGATTGAAAGGCTCAACAGGAAATACAAAAGAACGGTCAATATGAGAACATCAATGCCATCGGAAAAATCAGTTGTTTTCTGCTGGCAGCTGTGGCGATGGAGGAAACAAAGACAAAATATAGCAGAAAATTATATCAATTTAATAACTGGAATGTCAAGATGAAAGATGTACAAAGAGATGAAAAGAAAAGATAGCTTACACACTTTTTAGGACAGTACCATTTTAGGATATGACTGGCATTACGGTATTAATAGTGACAAAAATCAGAAAGCACTAAGTGCAGGAAGTCTTTCATTGGGATGGGCTGACTATGTGTTCGGACCATCACTTCTAATACCAGGCATAATAGATATTTTCCAACTAAAGCAATAAATATGAAAACATTAACTACAATAGTGCTTATGTGTTGCTGTATATTTTCAAGCTGCAAGCACGATGGCGATTTTTGCCATTATACTATAACATTCTATAACAATTCCGATAAAGAGGTTTATATATCCCCTTCTCTGGATTATCCTGATACAGTCAATGTTCCCAATTACCATGTGTTAGGTTTACCTGATATCTATAAAATAGCTCCGCACGGTTACAATAAGACTGCATTAGAAGTTCGCGATTGTTATGAAAAGACACTGAGAATCCATGAAAATGGAAAGATGGACACTCTGATGTTATTTGTTTTTGATGCTAACATATTGGAAACGAACAAAAGATATGATTATAATGCTGTGTTGCAAAGGATAGATGTGAATATTGAGGATTTAAGGAATTTGAATTGGATATTATCTTATCCTCGTAAATAATGTTTATCAACATTGCATATTGTATAGTACAAAGAGCCAAATATTAGTTTTGCAGCCCTCATTGGCTATTATTACTGTCCTTGGCATCAAGGAAAAAACAATAGGGACAGTTAAAGAAGTATCGTTGTCTCATGAACTGTTATTGAAATATCTATTGGAAAACGATCCTCTGTCAGACGGTAATTGTGAGAACTGTTCCTGTTTCCCTATATGTGAAGGAGGATGTCCATATAAAAGAATATACCAAAAAGATGGGCAGGAAAGTTTTTGCAAAGCAAAAAGAGAAGGTATTATCAACAAGCTCAAAAGGCATATTGATTATAAGTATAAAGATAACCAAATAATTCAATAGATGAAAGCATTATTCGTCATTATGATGGGATTATGCCTAAAAGTATCATATGCACAGAAACCTGATACTACAAAAACTTCGATTCAGGCCAAAGAACTTGATGAAGTAGTTGTCAAGGCATCTTATCTTACCCGTGAGCATGATCATATTCTTGCAATTCCTACAAAAGAGCAGCGTAAACATGCTGTGACTGGTTATGACCTGTTGAATAATCTCATGATCCCAGGAGTGTCCGTTGGACGTTCGACAGGAAGTGTAACAACTCCATCCGGGGCTGCAACTCTCTACATTGATGGACGCAAAGTCGATTTCCGAGAGGTACAGTCATTGAGACCGAAGGATATTGCTCGTGTGGAATTTTTTGATGTGCCGACCGGTAAATATGCTAAAGACGCATACGCTATAAATATTGTAATGAAGCCACTCAACAATGGTGGCTACACACAACTCGATGCGTCTCAGGGTGCAGGATATCTTAATGGTGATTATAATCTTGTTTCAAAATTTGTCACAGGAACCAAAAGTCTGAATATTTGGGCGGGATATTCATTGGAAAATCCCAAATCATCAATGAACGAGAATGAGGTTTTTAATTTCCCGGATTATCAGGTGAATAGACAACAGTTTTATAATAATGCCGGGAATAGGCATACGGAAGAATATGTGCAGGCCTCAATAAGCAACCGGGGGAAAAATTATATTTGGATGCTTCGAGGTGGTATGGCATGGAATGACATAAGAAACAACGTTAATAATGGAATGACGGACTATTGCCAAACAAAAGCATCTGTCAAGGATGGCAGTATTTTGAATATTAATAGTAGAAACAAATCTTATCGTCCGAGTGTTTATTTCTACGGACTGCACACTTTTTCCGAAACAAAGTCATTGGATTATGTATTTGATGGATATTATTCTCGGAACGACTATAACCGTTTTTATAATGAGGATGATGAGTCATTTCATTCACTTGTCAAAGAAGATTATTATTACGTCAAAGCGAATGCTAACTATTCAATGGCGTTCAGTCATAGGAACAGATTGGCTTTCAGCTTATTCGAATTCATGAGAAATAGTGATTCGGAATACACGGGGACTTCGACATATAATCAAAATTTGCATTCTTCGGAAACAATCCTTTTTGCTGACTATTCCCAGCGTTTAGGAAGATTTTTCTTTGATATCAACCCTGGATTATCTTTTCTTACATATCGTTTAAAGGGGATGGAGTCTATCAATCACCTTACGCCAAGACTTCAGGCAAGAGCAGCATATAAGATAGATAAAGTACAGCAACTTCAATTTACATTTGCTTTGGGAAATACTTATCCGAGGATTAATACTATTAACAATGTCGAACAACAGATTGATCCTATCATTATTCTTAAAGGTAACCCGGATATGGACAATTCAATTCTTTTGAACCCACGATTAAGTCATACATTGAATCTTAATAAATTCGCTTTACAAACAGGAGTGTCATACTTCTACCAAAATCATTCAATTATTTCGGATTACTACATACGGGACGGACACCTCATCAGCACTTTTAGAGATGGTTGTATCTATCATCGGCCCAGTGCAGATATATCTATGACCTATAAACCTTCCGGTTCACTCAATATGAAATTATCCGGTCAATGGATTGGACATTTGGTGCGGGGAGAGACTGAACATCGTAGCTTGTCCTCAATCTCAGGATCTGCCATGGTAAACTATTATATTCAGGATTTTTCTTTCGGTGTATCTTTGGCGACACCGTCCCGTGATTTAATAGATAGCCAAATTAGTAGGAAGACTTATTGGCAATATCAACTGTCGGCAATGTTGAATCATGGGAATTGGGCTGTAGAAGCTAATGCAAACAATTTATTCATGATGAAGAATAATATAGTGGATGAGTTGTCATCTTCATATTATTCCTTCAAGCAAACAAATCAAAGTCACAGTTACAACCAGTACGCAACTGTGAAAATCGTTTATACTTTTGACTATGGCAAGAAGACAACAAAAACGCCCGATTATGAACATAAAGATAGTGAAAGTGCGATTTTAAAATAAACAAGGATAAAGGATGGATAAGGATATAAAAAATGAATTACGTTCTGAAAAGGTTCGTAATCTCTTAGGCGAAATACCTTCACCTTTGTTACGATGGGGAACAATTATAATAGTTATCATAGTCTTAGCACTATTATTCGTTGTATGTTTCATGCCTTACCCTGATTCTGAAGGGAAAAGTATTCTACAACATATTTATTGAAGCGACTTCTACTAATATAGGTTGATTGCTCAGCGAATATTTCCCCAAAGGCAGTACAACTTGATATATGCTAGATATGTAAATCTTATATGTCAAATTTGAGAATTATTCTTTTAAAAGATGTGCCAATTTAGGGTCTGACTTAATACGCTCTGTTTCATTTTTCACAAGAGATAACACATCTTCTTTAACACACTTATAGTTGGCTTCAATAGTTTCTTTGAGATTATCGGAGCCATCTTCGTTTATAAAGTCCGCTATAACGGGTATGGGTTGGTAGGCTTTCATCTCAGCAGATATTTTGCTACTATCCACCACAATCTCAGCGTGGAAAATCTTCTGCTCAATTCGCTCGTCGAAGTTGTCAGACACGGCACCCACGAACATACCTTGTGTGAGGTTGCTGATCTTGGAAGCAGGAATAAGGCTGTCCATCTGTGTGGAGATAGAGGTGGACTTGTCATTGCGGTTAATGGTCATAGACTGCCGTTGCTGGAGAACCTTGCCAAAGCGTTCGGAAAGTGTCTTGGCTGTTTCTCCTACTACTTGCCCGGAGAACACGTTACCTACAGTGTTCTGAATTACCTAGCTCTCCTTATCCCCATAATCACGGGTAAGCTGTGAGAAATCCTGAAAGCCTAGGCAC
The DNA here is from genome assembly GCA_050946435.1 of Prevotella sp. Lineage (GTDB taxonomy): Bacteria > Bacteroidota > Bacteroidia > Bacteroidales > Bacteroidaceae > Prevotella. Next base: position 29,612 of record JBMNUU010000014.1, on the reverse strand, counting down.
ACAGCTACCTTATTGCTTCGTGCAGTGGCAATCAGATTGTCCAATCCACGAAAGTAAATCGTCGGCAACTCGTCAATAATCACCGAGGATTTGAGCTGCTTCTTCTTATTGATGAGCTTCACGATACGGCTGTTGTAAAGTCCGAGTGCAGCCGAATAGATATTCTGGCGGTCGGGATTGTTGCCCACAACAAGCACTTTCGGCTCATTGGGATTATTGATGCTGAGTGAGAAATCATCTCCTGTCATTACCCAATAGAGGGCTGGTGATATCATGCGTGAAAGCGGTATCTTGGCACTGGCAATCTGTTCCTGCAACTGGTCCTGTGCGCCGCCCTCCCAGGCATCCATAAAGGGCGAAAGATAGTTGGCAAGCTCATCGTAAGAAGTGAGTATCGGGAATATCTGTGCGTAGGGACGATTAAGGAACTCTATGGCGTGAGGGAATGTGCAATCTTTACCATTCTCATAGATTTTCAGAAACCATATAATGGCGGCCAGCAAGATAATCGGTGACTCTACAAAGAAATCACCCTGCTTCTGAATCCACGAACGGTTGAGGTTAAGCATGATGGTATAGGCACTCTCGTAGGCATCCGATATATCCGTCATAAAGGCAGGATTGATGGGATTGCAACGGTGAGACCTGCGTGGGTCGTCAAAGTTGATTACAAAGAACTGCGGTTTCACCTTGTAGGCATCCAAATGATGAAGCAGGTGATTGTAGGCAATCTCGGAAAGGTCTGGGAACTTGTAGTCGTAGATATACATCGCAAAGCCTTTCTCAATCTGCTGCTTGATGTAGTTGTTCACGATAGCGTAAGATCGGGTGTACCGAGCACCATTGAGGCACGGAATGGATTGACAACGTTTATCCAGCCATTGTTCCACTTCTTTTTGTAGTAGAATCGTGTAGGAAGATTGACCGAGTATTCATATTCCATCAGTCTTGTCTCCTGCATAAAACTCTCGTTCTCCGTATTGAAAACATCGTCCATGAGATTGTTTTTGAGCAGTCGGCTCATCCAAACTCCACCCGTCAGCAGACAGACATAGCCCACGGATAGTGTGAAGATATAGAGCGAAGCTGCCCCGACCTTACCGATGGGCAATGCCAGCAGCCACCAGTTGAGAAAGAAAAAGACGAAGCCTGAGAAAAGCACCGTCCAAATCTTTGGCCATGTGATTTTCTCCTCTTTCACTTCTTTCGTCCCAAGACAGGATAGTGCAAGAAAAACCACACAAAAGAATTTCGTCCAGAGGATGGATGAAAACAATCCCGTAGTTCGCTGAAAGTTCATCAGTATCTTATCCACAATGCCGAGCGTGAAGTGCCATGTATGGAACGCCTCGTAGCAAAACCAATAACAGTTAATGAGGAGGAATATCACGGATATTCCCCGCATAAAGTCCATGACCTTACGTAATGCCCTTAAATCATCTTCCTGTGCCATACTTTTAACTTTTTATTTGAAAACTATTTGAATGTTGTTTGAATGCTGTTCAAATGCTTGTTTGAAGTATCTTGTTTATCTTTTTCTCCGTTTGAGATTTACCTTACTCTGTTTACGGAGCTTACGCTGCCATGCCGCTTCCTTTCAGTCATTGTTGCCTGTAGATGTGAAAGATCCGTCCACCATATCCTCGATGAGTTCCTCAACAAGATTATCGCTTTCCTCTGTATTTGAGTGCAAATATTGACTTGTAGCTGTCTGCTCCAAGTGTTCTGAAGGATTGCCATACAGCATTTCATCCAAGAATGGATTGTGTGTTGAATTGGATAGATACGCATTAAATACATTGGCAGAATATCCTTTACCCAATCGGGAACCATTGACTGCAATTCCCTCTTCATCATCAATGAATGTGATGCCATAGATGCGTCCGCCCTCATTCTTGTGGATAATACATTGAACTTATGATGGAGACGATACTTTTCTCATTTATACTGCTGCTCATAGCCGTATGGCTGTTGCTCGGCATACTGTACTTCTATATGCAGTATGTTTCTCCGCATGACTTCATCATCCAGAAAAGCAGCAAGAAAGGTAGGGACACAGAGGTTGAAGGAGAGAAAACAAAGCAGGAAAAGCAGGACCAGCATAATGCAGGACAAACAGAATTTGTGCTGATTGGCAAAAGCCGTTCTGTTTCCCCGATTATCCCACAACTTCCCTCTACTTCATCATCTGAAAATCTAGAGCAGAATATCAATAATTTTGCACCGGAAACCTCCGAGAATACCGAGCCTCAGAAAGAAGAGGACAACGAGATGGAGGTTAGCTACGAGATGGAAAGAGAGGATGAAAACGAGGTTGCTCGCGAGGAGCTGAGTCTGCCCATTGAGTCCGCATCTGAGGATGGCGAGGTATCCAGTCAATCTATCCTCGCACGTGACTTAGGTCGCATGAGAAATTGACGTAAGAACAGCGAAGAGGTAGATGATGCCGAAGTCAAGGAAATTGTCGGGCAACTTAAAGGCACTGACTTTATGGAGAAAAACAAGGAGTATGTCGCCAAGATGCAAGGTGAGCAGTCCATATTGCTGGATAAAATCCGAAGAGTAGAGGAAAGAGAAGAGCAGACAGATGAACTGTCCACTTTCGACGCCTCCAGAAAGAACTCTTCTGACAATATGATGACGGAAGCTGACGATATGGGTGATCGTCCACTGTCATATTATCTGTAAAACCAATGTTCATATTCATATTGTAGAAGTGTAAAGTGATGCGGGGGTGGCTCAAAAGTAAAACAATCAACCCTATATCTGTCATACGATAAAACCGAGCCACCCCTTACCACTTTCACCCTAAAAAGAAGACAATTTGTTTAACAACTTAAAATATAAAGAGAAATGAATAACAAAAAGAAAATCACAATGATGCTGCTCCTGATGGCTGTCGCCACCATAGGAGCATACGCGCAGGATAACGGCATGGCGGGCATCAACGAAGCCACGAAGATGGTGACCAGTTATTTTGATCCCAGTACCAAATTGATTTATGCCATCGGAGCCGTAGTGGGCTTGATTGGAGGAATCAAGGTCTATAATAAGTTCTCAAGTGGTGACCCCGATACGAGCAAGACCGCAGCCTCCTGGTTCGGTGCGTGCATCTTCCTCATCGTGGCTGCCACCATCCTGCGTTCCTTCTTCCTTTAAGAGATGGCAAACTGGGAAATCAATAAAGGTGTAGGCCGGACGGTAGAGTTCAAGGGCTTGAAGGCACAGTATCTCTTTCTGTTTGCGGGAGGATTGCTGGCCGCCTTCATCCTCGTGGTCGTGCTCTACCTCTGCGGAGTCAGTCAGATTGTCTGCTTGGGCATAGGCGTACCGGGTGCCACCGTAGTGGTGTGGCAAACGTTCGCCATGAACCGCAAGTACGGGCAGTACGGACTGATGAAGCGGGGCGCGGTGCATATGCACCCACGCTACCTTTTGAACCGCCGCACGGTCTTTCACCTTTTCCGTAACCTTCAACCCAAAAGAAAGAAGAAATGAGAAATATAAGCAAGATGACGACCTTGGAATCGAAGTTCCCCCTGCTCGCCATCGAGAAGGGTTGTATCGTCAGTAAGGCTGCCGACATCACTGTGGCTTTCCATGTGGAGCTTCCCGAACTCTTCACCGTCACCTGTGCCGAATACGAGGCGATGCGCTCTTCTTGGCACAAGGCATTCAAAATCCCGTCATTGCTACAATTTTTGTGTAGCAGTTTCTGTAGCAGAAATTGACCGAAAGATGACTATCAAAACATAGGGATATGCCGTCAGGCGGTAAGGCTATATACAAAGAGAAATCGTTGTAAAACCTTGATTTTACAACGATTAGCTAATTTTTGAAGGCTTATCTGAAGACCCTTGTGAAGACCTTTTGAAGCCATTCTGCGGAGAGAGAGGGTTACGTACGTAATTCTCTAACTCCTTATGTCATAATTGATTATGAGTTCTTTATTCTAAATTGTAGCCATAGGAGAGTATTTTGAGAGTACTCATAGGCACTGTTGTTAGAAACACACGCTTGTATTTCTTGGGTTCAAAGGTACGATTAAAACGAACATCTTCCAAATCTTTGGGAATAAATCTTCTGTGAATTTTCCGGCTACACTTTTCAGTGCACGGTGTCTTTCTTCCTATCTGATACCATAAGAAGTGTAACGCATCTTCTTCCAACTAAGCCGAACTCTTACATAATCAGGTAAGAAACATAACCGAATCTGAGTGTGTCAAGGTTACTTTGTATGGTAGAAGAATACCATATAAAGGTATTCAAACATTCTTGTAATAACTGTAATCTAAAAACCTTTGCACATATTTATTCTGGCTAAAAGTATGGGAAAAGAACGACAAAACAAACCGCAAAACGAACGTCACTTGTACATCGTACATCCTACTCTTGATGTTTTACTCACATCCTGCGATAATGTCAAGCAGGTTGCATTTGAATGTGGTATGGATCATTCCAACTTTATAAAAATCTGTAAGCTTGGAACGGACTTTCGTATCAGCACCTATGTAAAGTGTGCGAACGCATTTGGAATGGAGACATTGATTATGCATATCCCCAAAGAAATACTCGATGCCATTGTAGATGTCAAAGAGCATTGGAGTAGCAGATGTCACGTCATCAAGGAGAAAGACTTGTTGGAGATATTGCAACGGATCAATCATTTTAATACGGAGAATCTGCCTATCCATGTTGAACTCTTCATGCATCGTATTAAACAGGAAATGGGTAAATCCGATTTAGACAAAATCTGTGACTCACTTATCGAACTGTTGTGTAAACTCAAAGAACACTATGGAAACGTATAATGGTGGAACCTTGCTTGACGAAGTGCGTGCTTTGAGGGAAGAAGTCCGCCAGGTTTCTGAGTTTATTATGGAATTGAAGAGGGACTACTATGTATTGGAAGAGAGAATCGAGTTAAATACCACCGATGTCCTTCGACTTTTGGGAATTTCAAAAGCATCGCTTGCCAGATGGCGAGATGCGAACGCAGTGCCATTCCGCTATGTTTCTTGCAATCATGTGCTGTATCCTTTCAAGGGGCTGTACATTGCGGTTAAATCAGGGCGGGCAACTTTCAAAGGATTTAGGCGTATGGAGGCCTTGTAACGACTGAATGCCTATAAGGACGGAGTTCTAAAGGGGTATATGGGAAACGAAGAGCAAACCTTATTCGAGGAATTATGAGTTTGAAGGAAGAAATCTTGCAGAAAACAAACCGAGGATTGGAGGTATTCTGCTTCTATATGCCTATTGACTTCGTCCCCAAGCGTAATTTTCGCAATCCTCTGTACGATGACAAGAGAGCATCTTGCAACATATACTTTGACACCAAGAGCGACTGCTATCGGATGAAGGATTTTGGGAATGCAGTCTATTCCGGAGATTGTTTTTGGTTTGCATCAGTCATATTGGGACTTGATGTGCGTTCTGAGTTCAGAAAGGTGCTGGCAAGCATTGTGCGAGATCTGAATCTGAGCGTTCGAGTAGAAGATGAAAAGGTTATGGAGCGAAAAATGACACCATACAGCCGTCCTGCTACGGTGTTTAGGGAAAAGACCTGCATGCAAAAAGTCTGTGACGAAGAAATCAATAAATCCTTCCGCCTATATGAACATCCGTTCACTTTTGAGGAACTTGCATTTTGGAAACGCTACGGCATCATTTCAAAAACATTGGAACTGTATTATGTAAAGGCGGTGCATCGATATGAATCGAAAAATAAAGAGGGAAAACCATTCGTCCTCTCCTCAATGGTGGGTGAACCCATGTTTTGTTATTCCATAGGCGAATTTGTGAAACTCTATCGACCCAAGAGTAAATTGAGATTTCTCTATGGAGGCGAAAAGCCCATAGACTACATCTTCGGGTTGGAACAATTGCCGGCAAAAGGGGATGTCCTTTTCATCACGGGCGGAGAGAAAGATGTCATGTCTCTATCCGCCCACGGATTCAACGCCATCTGCTTTAACAGCGAGACCGCTCAGATACCGGCAAGCCTCATTAAGGGTCTGACACTTCGCTTCCGGCATATCATTTTACTGTATGATTCCGATGAGACCGGAGTTCGTGAAGCCCATAGGCAAGCAGAACTGCTGGCAGAGTACAAAGTCTTGAATCTCACGCTACCACTAAGCGGAACCAAGACCGAAAAGGATGTTTCCGATTTCTTTGCCTTGGGCAACGGGGCAAAAGAACTAAAAGAGCTGCTCTCCAAAATGTTCTCCGACCTATATAGCCAGACGATGATGCTGCTTCGTTCTTGTGAGATCGACTACGACAATCCGCCGGATATGTCAAAAGCAGTGGTGTCTGTGAATGATGTTCCACTTGGCACGCAGGACAATCTTTTCTGCATTACGGGTGGCGAGGGGACGGGCAAGAGCAACTACGTCGGAGCCATACTCTCGGGGACATTGGCAACATTACGTTTGGACGCAAAGCAAACCTTGGGATTGGAGATTACCGCCAACCCAAAAGGGTTGGCAGTTCTGCACTACGACACGGAACAATCCGAAGCGCAGTTGCACAAGAATATGGGCAAGACGCTGGCAAGGGCATTACTGACCGAGATGCCCAAGTTCTATCACTCCTTGTACCTCGCTTCGCTATCCCGCAAAGACCGCTTGAAACTGATTCGCGAGAGCATGGATCTGTTTTATCACAAGCACGGGGGCATCCATGTGGTGGTCATTGACGGTATTGCTGACTTAATACGCTCCGCCAATGACGAGACGGAGAGTGTCTCTATCGTGGATGAACTCTATCGACTGGCAGGCATCTATAACACTTGCATCGTCTGCGTCTTGCACTTTGTGCCGAACGGGATTAAACTCCGGGGTCACATTGGGTCGGAATTGCAACGCAAGGCGGCTGGCATTCTTTCGATAGAGAAAGACGACAACCCCGAATACTCGGTGGTCAAGGCATTGAAAGTTCGGGACGGCAGTCCGCTGGATGTTCCAATGATGCTTTTCGGCTGGGACAAGTCGTTGGGTCGACACGTCTATCGAGGAGAAAAGTCCAAGGAGGATAAGGAGAAGCGTAAGACCGAAGAGCTGACAGCCGTTATCCGGGAAGTCTTCAGGAACTGCTACAGGCACTCCTACCAAGAGTTGTGCGATATTCTGATGCGGGAGTTAGAGATAAAGGACAGAACCGCCAAGAAGTACATTGCCTACATGAGAGAGCAACGTATCCTGCAACAGGATGAAGCCGGGAACTATCAAAAAGGAGAACAATGCCGTACTTAGACCTTTATTCCGAAGAGTTGTGGCACAAGCGTCTGCTCGATAAATTGACGTCAGTGGAGGAGAAGCTCGATCGCTTACTCGTTCTGCGAGACCAAGAGATTGATACCACCGTGCATCCTCCATTAAAACCGGTGTACTTGGACGTTATCGAGGTCGCCAAAATTCTGAAGGTGGAACAGAAGACCATCTACAACTGGGTGTGGGCGGGCAAAATCCCCTATCTCAAAGCCAATGGACGTTTGCTTTTCTTGCGTGAGGAGATAGACGAAATGCTGAGAAAACGGGAGGAATATCGTTAGAGTAAAAGGAGGCATAAAATGAGCGTTCCAAAATAATTTCAGAAGAAATTTAGGTAAAATACTTAACAGATTCAAATAACTCACTATCTTCGCAGTCAATATGACCTTCCACGCTTCCCATCAGAACAGCGCACCCGGGGAGGTCTTCGAGTATATATAGGAAGATGATTGTATGAAGTACGAAAAGAAACCGATTAAAACAACGGAACAGATTAATCGTTTTCGGGAAAGGAGTCTTCTTATTTCCGATGAAGAAAAAGCGAAGGAATATCTCCACAATATCAGTTACTACGGATTACGTGCATATACTTATCCTATCCAGGAAAACAGAGAAGGAGAAGACCATATCTTTTTAAGAGACGATATTACCTTTGAAGATGTTATTGACTTATATTGCTTCAACAGAAGGCTTAGATCGTTGTTATTCAATGCAATTGAGAAAATAGAGGTGGCTCTGAGAACTCGAATTGCTTTAACTTATTTCGGTTGTCTACATTTCAGTGATTCTGTACTTACTCCAAATCATAAGTCCAGATAGTTCCTTTAAGGAGGATTTGTTTTGCTTACTAAAGAATAAGCCAAGATTACTTACTTTCAAGGATATAAGATTTCCTGAAAAATGGGATAGTTTTGTTTTGTGGAAAGTGGAATAAGTTCCGTATCAAACTCCTATTCTTTTTTATAATAAATCAAGGGATTTAAATTTAGATTCCTTGATTGCTTTCTTTATCGAGACTTTTAAAAAGGTCTCTTATTATTTACGGTTGCTCTCCAAGCTGTCTAGTTCGATTAGAATTTTATGGATTTGCGTATATGAGTGAATGTCTTCTGGAGTGTCTTGGGCGATTTTGTACAGCTTATCTGCAAATTGAATCGCTTTGTGAAGATCTCCATGGAAGGTTAGGTGCTGATATAGGTTTGTTCTTTTAAAATACTTCTTGCTCTTTTCATAACCAGGCAAATATTTGCGTAAATCCAACACAACTTCGTCACAGTTTCGGTAGTTCTTGGTGGACAATGTGGGAAGAAAATGCAAGAGGAACCAAAATTCCGTGCAGGGATTGGTTTCAAAGACGACAATCTTCTCGTTCTGAATCATTTTCTTCTCTTTTTGATAAGACTTCATCTCATTTGGCTTACTGTGCATCACATCCATATCGATCAGACAAAAAACCTTATCATATCCATCACTGACACATTGTCTTGCCTGCTCAAAGATATATCTCCAGTCTGAGTGCTTGGGGAATGTCGGTTTAAGCTGGTAAGAATATCGTTTGAGTATGCGCATTGACTCAAAGTAGAACCACTCTGTTTCTCCCTCTCCTATAATTGCAATACTTTTCTTTGCCATAGCTCAATTCTCATTTATATCTATATACTGAGAACCCAAGAATGGCAGTGGAGCCAATTTGTTCTGCTTGTAAGCATTGTAGGGAGAAACGTTTTTGTGTAATCCGTAATCAGAAAGACGAGTGAGCCTCGTTGTGGCATTCTCATTCTTTTGTGTGAACCAAACGGTATCTCTACGTACAAAATCCTCATTCAGAAGATTCAAATCGTGTGTTGTGAGTAACATCTGAGAAGCCACTTCACTGCTGGCCAAAAAGGTACGCAGGAAATAGGATAATAGCTCATAGTGCAGGCTGGATTCGATTTCGTCTATGATAATAATGCTTTCCTGATGCAGAACTTTGTATAACAAGACAGATAAAGCTAACATCTGGAGTGTTCCTGCTGATTCCAACTGCTCCGGAAGCTTGTAAGCTCCTTTGGATGTTGTATGACTGAAAACAAATTGTTCCTTCCGTATCACACCATCCTTGAGCCATTCCATTTTCATATTCTCGGAAATAGGAAGGGCCGTAATGAAAGAGCTAAGAGTCTCATCCAAATGTATCTCCTCGTCTTCTATCTCTATGTCCGAAATATTGAAGTCGGAAGCCTTTAAAAACTTACGGACAAATGCGGTTATAGCACCACCGTCATCGTTGCTCAAGGCATCTTTCGTGTATGATGCCAACGAAGCGGCTCCAGACATGGGCGGAAAAAAATGCTCTGAAAAATATTGATAAACAGCATTCAATCGGGATGTTTCCACATTGCTCTTGCTCCATGCCGCTAAAACTGACATATTTCCAATCGTATTGCCCTCTATTGCTTGGCAACTCTTTTTGCCAAGCCCCAAGTAGTTGCCCCAGTTAATAACCACGACATCCGATTGTTCATCATGTCTACGCTCATAAAGAAGAGCTGCCTTGCTTGATGGATAGTATTGTAGTTTTTCCAAATATATTCGCTTGTTGTCTGCCTCCAATTGCAACAAGTATTTCTCAGATTCAATATAGAACGATAACTCAAAGCGGGTTGGATGGGTGCGAGACTCTTCGTCTAACAAGAATGGAATAATATCCAATGGTCGAGTCTTGTCTTCAGTCGGCAAGCACAATATATTTCTTAAGGCATTTAACGCCTGCAATAAATTTGTTTTGCCGGTAGCGTTTGCGCCATAGATGATTCCTACTTTTAATAAATTCACCCCCTCCTTTACGGTATGGGTATACTCGTCCGCAAGAAATTTGTCACCAGTCGGTTCGAAACTGAAGGTTACTGGAGAAAGTATCGAGAGATAGTTCTCCACTGTAAACGATGCTATCATAACTTCATTCTCCTATTTTGTTTGTGCAAAGTTACCCTTTTATTTCGACAAAAAAGAGTCCAAAGCGGAAAAAGTGAACCATATCTACGATTTTTTCTATTTTGCAGATAAAAGACAATAATATAATCGATAATATTCGGATTCATACCCCTACTTACCCAGATTGCTACCTTTTCCTTTTTGGTCTTGAGATGGCTGGTTGATGTTTTTCATTAGACGCCTCCTGCCTGTTCCTATTCATTGGGGAAATAGTTTGTGGAGACACGGCGTTATTGAGAGAATTCTTCGTTGTTTGAAAAGACTCTTTTATGTTCATGTCCTCTTGTGTCCCTAGGACAACCTTTTCTTTCTCTTCTTCCTCTTCATCCGGCGGAGCAAGCGTGAGGGCAATCTTTCGGTCCAACTCGGCGGCTTCGGCTTTGAGCGAGCGGAGTTCGTCTTCCTTCTTCCAAGAGCCGTTGGCAATGGCGGTGTAAACGTCTTTGTTGGCTGCGACTTTCGCCATCTCCTTTTCGTGCGACTCGATGACCTTCGGAATGCGTTCCAAGGCACCCAAAAAGTTCTGGCAGGCTAGTTTCGGATCGGAGGCCAACTTGCCGTTGTTGTAGGTGTAGTAGATGCTCTCTTGTCCCTTGACAAAGAAGCGGTTCACCGAAAGGTCAAAGAGGTTCTGCGAGGAACTCTCCGTCTTGACCATAATCGAGAAGCCGTACACTTCACCGATTCTGTTGTACTCTCCCTTGGTGCGTGCCTTCTCGTCAATCTCATGTAGGCGGGCGGTGATGACCTTAACATCTGTACTGCCCTCCACGCCCTTTATTGTAAGTTTATTGATGGGATTACCATCGTCATCACGTTCCACACATTGTTCATAGCAAGCCAAGTCCGCCTTGGCTTCCTTAATCTTGTCAGAGTGGAAAGAGACGGAACTGTCAATCTCAGCCAGCTTGCCCGTGGCCGCATCACGCTCTCGTAGGAAGTTCTTCCGCTCCGATTCCAGGGTGGCAATCTTCTTGTCCAACTTCGCTTTCTCCAAAAGATCGGTGTTGCCCGAAAGCACAGCCACGTACTCGGAGAAGTTCATGCCGCTGTCTTCATCCATTGAACCCTCACCGATGGTACGACTGCCGAGCGTGTTGGTCTTGAGCTGGTTGATGAAAAGCTGCTTGTTGTGCAGGAGGTTGAACTTGTAGCTGTCCAACGAACGCTCCACGGCATAGATAATCACATCGACCTTGTTGTCCGCAAATTCCTTGGCAATAAGGTTTCCCTTGCGGATAGCCCGCCCGTTGCGTTGTTCCAAGTCGGAGGGTCGCCAAGGTGTGTCAAGGTGATGAATAGCCACGGCACGCTGCTGGGCGTTCACGCCCGTCCCGAGCATGGAGGTCGAGCCGAAAATGATACGGATGTCTCCCTTGTTCATGGCATCCACCATCGCCTTCTTTGCCTTCTCGTTTTTGCATTCCTGAATGAAGTGTATCTCGTGGGACGGGATATGGTAGTCTTCCACCAACTTACGCTTTATCTCCGAATACACATTCCATTCTTCGGGCTTGTAAGTACCCAAATCAGAGAATACGAACTGCGTCCCTTTCTGTGCATCATACTTCCGATAGTAGTCATTGAGAAGTTTGGCACAATGGCTCGCCTTGTTGTCAATATGATCCGAGTACCCTTCCAAATCTATCATGCGTAGATCCAAGCTCATTTTGCGGGCGTAGTTCGTGGCGATGAGCATCTTCGCCTTTTCCTCACGCTCATTCAGCGGTGCACATCCCAAAAGCGTGGCATCTCCGCTCTTGGCAAACTCCATCAACTTACCGATGAACTCCTCCTGTTCGGGTGTCGGTGGTATGTTGTGTAGTATTTCGTTCTTCTCGGGGCGGTCGATACCGATATCCTTGGCGGTACGGAAATCGCAGATCTCCGCATAAAATCAGTTTCTGAGAAGTAAACGCTTGACTAATAGAAGTTTGAAAAGATGAAGAACAAAAAGGTGAACGAATAAGAAACGAGCGAAGCTCTTTCACCCTCCTTGTTTTGCACAACTTCAAAGAACCCTTGTTTGATGGCACAAAGGTAACTAATTCCGTTGTGCAGTCGTAAGAAATACGCAGAAAAAAAATAGAGAAACTCAAAAAGCATCGAAGTTGCGAACCCCAACTCCATATTGAGCCTGTTGAAGCAACCATCCTTCACGGGAAGCCTATTTTTTCCTTACGGAAATGTCAACTCGTTTTCATGGAATAGTCAATCAGCGATTCTGAAATAATAAAATCATTTCTCCGTGGAGATTTTTCATTCTTCAGCTGAAGACTTAAAATTTCTTCTTGTTTCTTCGTTTATTCAAAACAAAAAGGATATCTTTGCATGAGTATTAGAACCATTAATTTGTTGTCAAATCACCATATGAATGCAATCAATAGACTGAAAGTTGTGCTTGTCGAAAAACAGCGCACAAGTAAATGGTTGGCGGAGCAACTCGGAAAATCAGAAAATACGGTTTCGCGATGGTGCTCCAATAAGATACAACCCTCGCTGGAGAACCTTATGGAGATTGCCAGAGTATTGGATATAGATGTGAGAATGCTCATTACCCCCATAAAAGATAAAGTTATATAAGCTACCGACTATGGCTAAGAAGAAGAAACTTACAGAAGTGGCTGCGCTCACCCTCGAGACCATACTATTCAACTGTCGTGAATACTTGCGCAGCAACGCTTCGCTCAACGACAAGCGCGATCTCCTGCTTACGCTTGTTTTCCTGCGATTTATCGGTGAGAAGTTTGAGGACGAGCAACGCGAGTTGCGCCAAAAATGCGTGGACAACGGCATGACCGACGAAGACGACATACAATCCTTCCTCGACCAGCCAGGCATGTACAGTGGGATAGCCTTTGTTCCTAAACAGGCACGCTGGGACACGCTCATGCTCACACCCGCCACCAAACTCAATGGTGCATTGGACGATGGCCTACAAGCACTCGAGGAGAGTGGCGGAACATTGAAAGGATGTGTACGATTAGGGTTGTTCAGCAGCATTAACTTGGAAGCCAACGTGATTAAGAAGGTGGTGGACGAGGTGAATAAGATTTCTCACAAGACGTTCGGCACCGAAAGAGATCTCATCGGTCGTGTGTATGAATACTTCCTCAAGTCGTTCGCCATCAACGCCACCAAGGAGGAGGGGGAGTTTTATACGCCCCACGACATAGTGGAGCTGATAGCGGCCTTCATAGAGCCGTTTGACGGCACGCTCTACGATCCTTGCTGCGGGTCGGGTGGCATGTTTGTGCAGTGCGCCAAATATGTGGAGCAGAAGCAGGGCGACATTATGCAGGTGAATGTCTATGGACAGGAACAAGACCCCGCCACCTACCGTCTGGCCAAGATGAACCTCGCCATGCGCGGCATCTCGCACCACTTGGGCGAGAAGAACGCCTCCACCTTTACCAACGATATGCACCGAGGACTGGTGTTCGACTACGTGATGGCCAATCCACCCTTTAACCTCAAGAAGTGGTACGATCCCACGCTCAGCCACGATGCACGCTGGGCAGACTACGGTATACCGCCCGAGGGTAATGCCAACTACGCATGGATTCTCCACATGCTCTCCAAACTCCGTCCCGAACGGGGAGTGGCAGGATTCCTCTTGGCTAATGGGGCGCTGGGGGATGCGGATGCTGCGGAGATTCGTCAGAAACTCATCGAAAATGACAAGGTAGAGGCGATAATAGTACTCCCCCGTGAACTCTTCTACACAACCGATATTTCCGTTACCCTCTGGATTCTCAACCAGAACAAGTGCGGCGGTCTGTGGCACGACCGTAAGCTCCGACCACGACAAGGCGAAGTGCTTTTTATGGACCTGCGCCAATGGACGGAAAATGCGGTCAAAGGCGAACAGAAAAAGAAAGTAAAACTCTCTGAAGAGCAAATAAAACGTGCCTCGGAGATCTATTTCCAGTGGCAGAGCGAGGGTACCGATGGCAAGAACTTTGCCGAACCCGAGATCTATCGCTCAGTGGGTATCGACGAACTAAGGGCAAACGACTTCTCGCTCGTACCCAGTCGCTACATCGAATTTGTAGACCGAGACAGCAATATAGATTACGAACAAGTGCTGAGCCGAGCGGCAACAACCGTGGGCAACCTCCTCCGCAGTCAAGCGGAAAACGGCAAAAACCTCCGCCAAGCACTCCAACAACTCGGCTATGACTGCAAATAAAACGAAATGGGTACGACTCGGGGATTGCATCGAACCTTGCGACGAGAGAAACAGTGAAGGGATTAAATACCCATTCTATGGTTTGAACAAAGACAAGACATTCATGCCGACCGTGGCTGATACCAACGGATTAGATAATACGAAATACAAAATCGTAAGAAAAGGCTTCTTTGTTTTCAGCGGCATGCAAACAGGGAGGGATGAATGCATACGCTTGGGCTTGTATCGAGAAGAAAGTCCAATAATCGTCTCTCCTGCATACACAACATTCAATGTAAAAGATATTACCAAGCTTCTCCCCGAATACGTTTTCATTTACTTCAGCAGAGATGAAATGGATCGTTATGGCTGGTTTTTAAGCGATGGCAGTATTCGTTCAAATCTTGATTGGGACAGGTTTTGCGACATTCGCATCCCCCTGCCCCCACTCGAGGTGCAGCAGTCCATCGTCAATGTGTATCACTGCATGGAAGAGGCGCGGCGGATAGCCGAAGCGGCACGCGACGAACTGCGGACGCTCTGCCCCGCACTGGTGCAAAAAGCCATAAACAGTTAGCTACGAAACAGATATGAACAAGCATTACGATATACCGGAGTTGCCTCTTGCATACGATTTTGAAACAAAAGCCGTATTAAAACAGGTCAATATCGCAAATCGCAGATTGGCCGAGTTAAAGGGAATAGCCCTGACCATTCCCGATGAGAACATACTTATCAATACTTTAGTATTACAAGAAGCCATGGACAGCTCAGCTGTGGAAAACATTGTAACGACTTCTGACGATCTGTACAAGGCTGATCTGAATATTGAAGGACAGATTAGCAATGCCGCCGCCAAAGAGGTACTACGGTATCGAGAAGCAATGTCAGTTGGCTTCAGCCTTGCCCGAAAGAACAAGATTCTTGCTCTCAATGACATTATTGCCATACAAGAGGCACTTGAGCACAATAGTGCGGGATTTAGAAAAGTGCCCGGAACAGTGTTGAAATCATCAACCGGAGAAGTGGTTTATACGCCACCACAAAACCATGATGAGATTGTGCGGCTCATGGCAAATCTGGAGCGATACATCAATGATAGCAAGATGCATGACGTGGATCCGTTAATCAAGCTGGCCATCATTCATCATCAATTTGAAAGTATCCACCCATTTTACGACGGAAATGGAAGAACCGGCAGAATATTGATAATTCTCTATCTGATCATCAACGAATTGCTTGACTTGCCCATACTGTATTTGAGTAGGTACATCACGCACAACAAGGGAGAGTATTACCGTCTCATTCAACTTATAAGAGACAAAAACAGCGACAATTTCAGCGAATGGGAGAATTGGATTCTATTTATGCTTAGAGGAATTGAAGAGACGGCATCCCAAACCATTGGGCTTGTAAAGCATATTTCTGCCCTTATGACCGAATACAAGAGCATTTTGTGCCCCATATTCGGGCAGCAATATAAGCACGAATTGCTGAATAACTTATTTTTCCATCCATACACCAAGATAGAATATATGCAAAAAGACATGATGGTGCAGCGGAAGACAGCAACCAAATACTTGGACAAAATAGTGAAAGCAGGATTGCTTCAGAAGCTCAAGTTAGGTCGGAGCAATTATTACATCAATACCAAACTGATGGATTTATTCCTCCATCGCCCCATTGATGACTATGATTCAACCGAAAGTATAGAATCAGTTCAAGAATAAGAAAATGGATCTTTTAGGCAGAAGAAGTTTAATCGGAGTACCGAGTATGTACCCAAAGTTAACAAATCGGGTACACGTTAATGCCGATATGTATCCGAAAACCCCAAATCGGGTACATGTCAAACCTAAAATAACATTATGAAATTCTACGAAAGCGAATACGAAGAAGCCCTCATAGCCCTGCTGACCAACAGTACGGCGTGGCAATGCACGCACGGTAGCAAGTTGCACCGGCAAAACCGCGAAGTATTGCTTATGGACGACCTTATGGCCTATTTGCAAGCACAATATCCAGAGTTGAAAGCAGAGGACGGGGAAGAGATTATCAACCATCTTCGCCACATAGGCGGGCAGACCCATTTCGAGCAGTTGCGCAACACCTACAAACTTGTGCGTGACGGCTACCGCTATGTGCGCCACGATGACGGCAAGGCTTTCGATATAGCCTACATCGATTTTGAAACGGCGGAGCACAATACCTTCCGGGTGGTGAACCAATTCGAGGTGGGTTACGGGCAAGGGATGGATGTGCGCATCCCCGATGTGCTGCTCTTTGTCAATGGCATACCGCTCTGTATCTTTGAACTGAAGAACCCCGCCGACACCGCGGCTACCATAGCCGATGCCTACGAGCAAATACACACACGCTACAAGAGGGACATACCCCACCTGCTGCGATACTGCGTGCTGTCGTGCATCAGTGACTCCACCCGCAATAACACCCGCTTGGGTACCACCTACTCGCCATATCAGCATTACTACGCTTGGAAGAAAGTACGAAACGAAGACCCCGCAGCACAGCAGGGACTGGACCAAGTACGAACCATAGTAAAAGGCGTGTACGAGCCCACCCGATTCTTGGAGATTGTACGTGATTACGTCTATTTCCCCGATGCCAAATCAGACAGGGAGGAGGAAGTGGTGTGTCGCTACCCACAATTCTTTGCTACGCGCCTGTTGCGTGATCATGTATTAACAGCTTATAATAGGGATGACCGCAAGGGCGGTACTTATTTCGGAGCTACGGGCTGTGGCAAGACCTATACGATGATGTTCTTGGCACGCCAACTCTCCCTGCGTTGTCCGGAATTGGGTTCCCCCACCATCGTGATGATTGTGGATCGTGACGATTTACAGAATCAGGCAGGAAAACTTTTCACGAGATCCGAGGAGTATCTGTCTGTGGGTGCGGTGCAAGTCATTCCGACCAGGGAAGCACTTAAAGGGGAAATGAGTGCACGACAATCGGGTGGCTTCTTTATCTGTACCGTGCAGAAATTCTGTGAGGAGATGGGGTTGCTCAACGACCGACATAACATCATCTGCTTCTCCGACGAGGCGCACCGCACCCAAGTGCGCCTCAATACGCAACTCAAGGTAAAGAAAGAGGGCGATAAAATAGGCGCTTTCGTTACCAAGCCATACGCGGAATTGTTGCGGATCGCCTTTCCCAATGCCACTTTCGTGGGGTTTACCGGTACGCCTATTGACGACACCATCCAGGTCTTCGGCGAACTGGTGGACAGCTATACCATGCAACAAGCTGTGGCAGATAACATCACATTAGACATCAAGTACATTCCTCGCATAGCCAAGGTAACACTTGATGCAGAGAAAGTGAAGCAGATAGACGCTTATTACGCACAATGCGCGGAGGAAGGAGCCACCGAGGAAGACGTGGAGCGAAGCAAGAAAGCGATGAGTGCCATGGAAGTAATCTTAGGCGATGACGAACGGTTAGAACGCTTGGCTGCAGACATTATCCACCACTACGAGACCGCCTGCAACAACAAACCCAACGTGGTGCAGAAGGCCATGATTGTGAGTAGCAAAAGACAGATTGCATACCGACTATTGCAGAAATTCAAAGAACAGCGTCCCGATTGGTTTATAGCGCGCAAATCGACCGACGACAGCAGACTGACGAAAGAAGAGTTACAAAAACTTGCTCCCATGCCCGCTATAGCCATGGTGGCTACCCGCAACGCCAATGATCCGGAGGAGATGTGGAACTATTTAGGAGACAAAAAACGTGCAAAGCTGTTGGACGATGCTTTTAAAGACGAAAACAGCAACTTCCGCATCGTTATTGTAGTAGATATGTGGACCACCGGCTTTGATGTGGACAGTCTGACGTACCTCTATAACGACAAGCCTTTGCAGAAACACACCTTGGTACAGACCATCAGCCGCGTGAACCGGAAATACAAGGGTAAGGAGTATGGTTACGTGATTGACTATATAGGCATCCACAAGAATATGATGGAAGCCATGCGTCGGTTTGGCGGCGATGACTTTGGGCCGAGTGAAGATGACGTGGCACAGGCCTTATCCGCATTGCGTATTGAATTGGACATCCTCCGGCAAATATTCACCGGTTTTGACCTCTCTCCTTTCACAGATAAAGAGACACAGCCCTTAGCTCGTCTGGAGTGTCTCTCTGCTACGGCCGAGTACGTGATGTCGGCGAGTGAGATGCTTCATGTGGAGCATGGTAAGGGGCTTCCTCAAAAGGTAAACGCTAAAACATTCTTCCTCGCTCATGTGAAGCGGTTGCGCACGGCCTATGACATCTGTCAGCCGTCGGATGTGCTGAGTTATGAAGAGTTGTCATTATCGCAATGCTATATGGCTGTGGCGTCTTACGTCCGCAAGACATCAGGCGAGCGGCACGACGTGGAGAGCATGAACCGCGCGGTGGAAAAGATGGTGCAGGATGCGCTGCGCGTGCAAAAGGTGGTGAGCATCTTAGACACCGACGTGGAGGAGCAGATATTCAGCCCGGAGTTCACCGAGCGACTCCGCGGAATAAAACTACCAGCCACAAGATTGGAACTCCTCGTCAAATTGTTGCGTAAAACCATTAAGGAATACAAGAATACGAACAAAATCGCTGCAGAAAAGTTCGAAGAATTACTCCAAAAAACGCTTGATGAATACCACAAGCGAAGAGAGGCGTTATCTGCAGATGAAGCCTCTCTGACGCAAAACGAAGCCGTTTCAGCCATTATCGACGAAGCCACTAAACAGGCATTGGATTTACTTCAGGAGTTAGGAGAAGACAAAGAGAGCTTTCGCAATCTTGGATTAACCTTTGAGGAAAAAGCTTTCTATGATATTTTAATGCACCTCAGAGACAAATACAACTTTGAGTACGGCACAGACAAAAAGGTGGGAGCATTGGTTGTAAACGACAAATGCAAAACGCTGGCAAAGAAGATCAAAGTGCTTATTGATGTCCAGTCGTCATTCACTGATTGGCTTAACAATAGTAAGATACGTGCCGACCTGAACCAACGCATTTTCTTTTGCCTGCGTGCCAATGGCTATCCGCCACAATATAACGGAGAAGTGTTTGAGCAAGTGATGGAGCAAGTAGAACACTTTAAGACATGCGAAAGGGAGTAGGAATAGATATTGGAAATGCTTATAGTATTTTTCTTTTACAATCAAAAAAAACTTTTGTGCAGACCATTAGCTTTGCTTATAATGAATATGAAACAGGATATAAATTTGCATGAGGTCATAAAGAATGGTGGCAATGTGATTAAGACAAGAGATGACCGTGAACTGATTCTTGTTGGTCAAGATGGAAAAGTGATTAATACGGAGGATTGTAGTTGGTTACCCGATGACGAGAATAGTGTTTTGAATAATAATGTTTTTCGCTCACGTATAGAGCCTTGGCTAACATCTCTTTTTCAGTCAGAGCACTTATCTCTTTTGTGCGGATCTGGCATAACAAATGCTATCAGCTTCTTAGCAGGAGCAGGTTCTGGCACCACAATGGGTGGGACTACATTTTCCAACTACAAAGATCAGATTGAATCTGCGGCTCGGGAATCAGCACAAGCTAGTGGACGAGAGGATGGTAATATTGAGGATCAAATAAGGGCAGCCAACGATTTACTCCGAGGATTAAAAATCCTTCAAGATAATGACAAGGCTACACAATTAGAGCAGGAACTAAATTCAATCATTTCAAATTTTGCAAAGTCCATATTAGAGTCTGAGAATAAAATAGCAACTTCCAAGGAAGAACCCACTAAAGATGAGTCAGAAAACGAATTAGCTCTCCAAAATAATAAACCTAAAAAAGAGGGAGTAATAACTAATCGGGATAAGCGAGAGAAAGCCTACTTAATACTGGTTAATTTCCTGCTAAGTTTTGCAAGTCGTACAGGAAATAAAGAAAGACTAAACATCTTCACGACCAACTATGACCGCCTAATAGAAATGGGAGCAGAGTTGGCTGGAATCCACCTTATGGATAGGTTCGTAGGGACTATAATGCCTATATTCCGCTCTTCGAGACTCAATCTTGACATTCACTACAATCCCCCCGGTATTAGAGGAGAACCCCGTTATTTGGAAGGTGTTGCACGTCTAACAAAACTTCATGGATCTGTTGATTGGGTGCAGAATGGAGTAGAGATACGCCGTATAGGACTTCCATTTGGTGCAGATAGTATTGAACCCTATTTGCGGGCACCAGGCTTGTATGGAGCAGACGCTTTGAAATTGATGATTTATCCAAACTCCGCTAAGGATCGTGAAACAGCAGAATACCCATATGTGGAATTGTTCCGAGACTTTGCTGCCTCCATTTGCAGACCTAATAGTACTTTGGTTAGTTATGGCTACGGATTTGCGGACGAGCATATCAATAGAGTTATCCAAGATATGCTCACAATACCTTCAACCCACCTGGTCATTATCTCATATAATGATCCAATAGGTCGCATCTTAAAATTTTATTCGGAGAGTGCACAGAAGGATCAGATGTCAATATTGATGGGGAAGAATTTGGGAGATATTACCAATTTGACAAATGACTACCTACCTAAATCTGCCATTGACAGAGCTACGATTAGAATGGCTGAGTTGTTACAGCATCGTATGGGGGCTTCGAGTTTAGGCAAGCAGACGACAGCTACACAATCGGTGCCTATTGCAAAGGCAGAAACTCAAATTAATTTAGAGTCTTAATTGCATAGTTTATGGCTACAACACCCATCGAATATCTTGCCTCACTTCGCATAGGTACAGTAGAATATGTATCCCCAGATAGGATAGAAGTACAGCTTGACATAGAATCTCCAGAAAGTGTTGCATTAAATACAGGAACACCTCGAAACTTTCCTCGTATCAATGGCTATGTTATGATACCTGTTGACCTCGGTTTTATAGTTGGACAGGTGTCATGGATCACTATCCAACGCTCTCCTTACCCTAAGCGGAGAGGTTTTCAAGATTTTGGTTTGATTGATTTGCCTTTTCCTCTAAGGAAAATGGAGCTTCAACCTGTGGGAACTCTTCGTTCTATTGAGGCTGGTTATAAGTTTAAGCGAGGTCTTGAGGCTTTTCCATCTGTAGGAGACATAGTGATATTACCCACAGATGAACAACTCCGCTCCATCATAGAGTCTGGAGATAATAGAAGAGTTTATATAGGCAATAGTCCATTAGTAGGGAATGCCAAGGTGATGGTTGATCCTGATCGTTTATTTGGAAGGCATCTTGCAGTACTCGGAAATACAGGTAGTGGAAAATCTTGTTCTGTGGCAGGATTGATACGATGGTCTATTGAAAGTGCTCGAGAGAAACTTGTTGATA
Organism: Prevotella sp.; assembly: GCA_050946435.1. Classification (GTDB taxonomy): domain Bacteria; phylum Bacteroidota; class Bacteroidia; order Bacteroidales; family Bacteroidaceae; genus Prevotella. The sequence goes on along the minus strand of JBMNUU010000014.1, from coordinate 7,842 downwards.
AGGAAGGGAAAGTAAATAGTCGCTTTATTGTATTAGACCCGAACGGGGAGTATAGTAAAGCCTTTGCGGATAAATCGAACGCAAATATCTATACGGTTAATGTAGAGGGGAGTGAAAAGCAACTTGAAGTTCCGCTGTGGTTCTGGAATACAGACGAGTGGTGTGGGTTCACCAAAGCATCGCCAAAAACACATAGAACAACCATTGTCCATGCCCTAAAATCGGTAAGAAGTGGTAATATCTTCGAGAGGCAGACAAAAGAACGAGAGCTGGCAAACTATACTCAAGTGATCATTCAAGCTCTCCAAATTGAAGTAAAGGAGGGAAGTCCCTTTGTTAAAAAACGAGCTTATGGATTTCATCCATCTTTGATGAAGTGGGGTAAAGGATTTAGTATCGAGGACGAGTTTTCAAATGATTTAAAAGAGGCAATTAATGCGCTCAATGAGAAGATGACAGACTTTCAGCAGAAGCGTTCTGGAGATGGATACATTGACTATACCTATTCAAGAGATGAAATTAAAGAGCTAATTGATCTGTTGAATCAGGTTTTCTCTAAAGCTGGCGGTCAAGAAGAGGAGTTTTTGCCTACAGATGAGGATAGTCCTATCCCATTCACTGGTGACAATTTTGTACGTTCCATAGAAGCCAACGCGGAAATCTTAAAAACAACAGACTATATTGTGACTCTAATGCCTCGTATCAAAACATTACTGACAGATGTACGTGTCAAGAAAGTTATTGATAACAATACTCTAGAATTAAGTGACTGGTTAGATGATTATATTGGAGCTAACGGTGAGGAGTCTCTAACAATTATTGATTTATCTCTACTTCCATCAGATGTTACAAGTATCATTACAGCAGTTATAGCTCGTATGATATTTGAAACACAGCAACGTTATCTCAAACTGAATAAGCAATGTTTGCCAACAGTGCTGGTTATGGAAGAGGCTCACTATTTTGTCAAGCGATACAATGATGATGCAGAAAATATAGGACCAACCATTCAATGCTGCAAAATATTTGAGAAAATAGCAAGAGAGGGACGAAAGTTCGGATTGGGACTCGTCTTGTCATCGCAAAGACCATCTGAGCTATCGCCGACAGTTTTGTCTCAATGCAATTCGTTCCTACTACACCGTATATCAAATGATAAGGATCAAGAATTAATTCACCGTTTATTGCCTGACAATATGAGAGGAATTCTCCGTGAAATGCCATCACTCCCCTCGCAATATGCTGTCCTACTAGGTTGGGCATCAGAATTGCCTATTATGGTAAAGATGCGAACATTACGAGATGAGCAGCGTCCACAATCTAACGATCCCGATTATTGGAATGTTTGGACTGGATCTAAAGAGCGTAAAATCGACTGGAGTAATATTGCCAATGAGTGGCAAAATAAAACAAACGAATCTACAGATAATGAAGCAAATTGAGCCCTTTTTTCAAAGGTCTCAAATTGTAGTTAGAATCCATAGCTGACTTTTCTATGAGGTGTTGTCTTTGCCTGAAAAGATTCAATAAATATGGAATATGAGAGAAAGAAGTTCATTGGGCAACCTCCTGAAAAAATGCTCGGTGGATTATAAAGGAGTAGGACATTTATCCTCCCTCTTTCGATAATCGATGGTCAAGCTCACCGTCTGCTCTTGCAAGGCGGTGAGTTTTTGCGTCAAACGGATAAGTTCCTGCAACGAATCCTTTAGACTTTTCTCTATCGTATAAAGGTGCATTAAGCCTACCACTTGATTATAGTTCACGCCAATCCTATGGACTTCAGCAGTGAGTTCGGAGAGCTTGCGGTAATACTCCACGGCGGACTTATCCACCGTTATCACTTTGAAGTGCTCCCCCAACAGCCTTGCACGCACAAACTCGGACTTGGACTTCGCCCCCGACTTGTGATAGAGGTTAATCACCCGCAGCTGCTCTTTCGGGTCGGGCAGTCGGACGTGCCAATCATCCCACTTGTCGGGCATATCGCCATACTTTTTCGGTACTCTTTTCTTTGATTTATCGCTTGCCATTTGCTTCTTTTTTTTCAGTTTCTAATCACGACTTCGGAGTGATTTAATCCCCTATGGGGGCAAGGGGCTTTGTCGGACAAACGGCAGTTTGTGTCACAAAGACACACCTTGCCAATATCAAGAAATGATACTTTTGTAGTTGATATTACTCGCTGATATTTTATTACAAAGTCAAGATTTATCGACATCTCGACTTATCGATATCTCGACTTGTCGACATCTCAACTAATCGACTTATTGACTTGTCGGCTGAGCTAAGTCTGAAGTTTGGTCGGTAAGTCAATTTTGAGTTGAGTTAAAACTAACTTCCTGACCTTTTGACTTCCTGACTTACCTTATTTTGACTGTGCTCTTGAATTAGGTTATAATTTCTTGCGACCCATTTTGCCTTGTCAGCCGTGCTTGTTTGGTATTGGGTTGTAATGCCTTTCGAGCAGGGCTTGCAGGTCGCTCTGCCGGTAGAGTATCTTGCCTCCGATTTTGTGGTAGGCAAGCGTGCCTCCGGTGCGGTACTCCTGCAAGGTGCGTGTGCTTAGTCGCAGCAACTTGCATACTTCCTCGCCCGTGAGGTAAACCTCTCCGTCCAATGTGGGTCGGACGGAAGCGCAGTAACGCTCCAATTTCTTAATTACACCCTCCATCAACTGTGCAAACATCCGCATCTGAGGGTCTTCCTGCGTAATGATTTCATTCTCTGTCATAGTGTAGTCTCTGTTTGAGTTCATTCATTCCCTGCATTGAGTAGCTCTGCGATGTCTCGCTCTTTGTAATAACACTTGTGTCCAATCATGGAGAAAGGGATTTTGCCCGAGTCTCTGTACGTTTGGAGGGTACGCTTGCTGATGCCCAGCCTGCGGCATACGGCTTCGTTGTCGAGCCACTTGTCCGTCTCGGGCGGATTGCCGATGAGTTGCTCTATTCGGTGGATGAAGCCTGCAAAGTCGGAGCGGAGTCGCTCCCACGCCTTGCGGTCGATGATAATCAGTTTCATTGCTTTTCTTTGGTTTGAATTACATTGTTATTATTCGGCAAACGCACTAAGAAACAGTCCGTTGCCACTTATTTCGAGCGCAAAAGTAAACGGATGGGCGCATAGTGCCAAGCGGTGGGGAGATGCAGGGAAAAGGCAGGCAGGCAAAGGAAAAAGCAGCCTTATTGCGGTAATGAGATGAGGTGCCGGCTCATTCCATATCCGCGAAAAACGGAAGAGGATAACGCTCGACAATTCGAGAGTTCGACATATCGATTGTTCGATATGTCGAGAAATCGTTCGTCTGACCGCTCGGTTGTTAGAAAGAGCGTCAGTTCGTTCTTTCTATTGAACGACAGAATACCGGATAGTTCGTAAGATTATCCGATTGAGTGTCCGCTTCACCGCTTTTGCGTCCAAAGAGCCTGAGTATGCCGTATTCGTTCGGGCTTTTCCTTTGGCGGTTCGCCTGTTCCTCGAAAGGTTGGGGCGAAAAATACGACCGCCAAAAGAATGAAAAGAGCAGGTACAGAGGTGTGAAACAAAAGCCCCGGGGTGGAGATTTTTCGCTTTATCCGCAGGGCTTGACCTTTAAGAGGAATAAACGGCAACCGCCATACCTTTGCCCGACCGAATAGAGCTTCAGGGGCTTTGCGTCAGGCGTTGTCGGATAATGGTTCGGAGATACTCATAAATACTTCGGAGTTGCCGTCTTTTAACAAAGTGTTGTGCGGTTGGGTCAAACGCAGGCAATTGAAGGTTGCCCTATTCCTATATTCCCCGATACGATTGAAATGCCATTTCCTGCGACTTTCTTTTTCTTCTTTTCTTTTGGTCGCCTGCTCGTTGCAAAGACAAAGAAAAGAAGCCCCCGAAAGTTTTGCCGTCTATCGGCTGGCTCTCGGGGGCTTTTGTTTTATGGAAGGGTGTTTAAGCCGTTGCTTTCATTTTCTGCCTTATCAATTGGCTGTGACGATTGACAAGGTTGACGATTTGCTCGTGATATTCTGTATTTTGGTTGCATACGCCACGGCTCTGCACCACTTCCATTGTTTTCAGTGACACCTCGATGGTCTCTATGCGCCTGCCCTCGATGGTGGCGGAGAGGATAAGGGAGTCTTCCTTGAGGTAGTACTCGTTGGCGAAAACGCAGTGGTGCATTGCCGTGCCCTCGCTGAGATACTCCGCCACGCTCTCCAATGTGCGTACTTGGATGGTGCCGTCCGTGAAGCGGATGCCGAAGAGCTTGGCTTTGAGTTCACGGAAACGCTTTTCGTCCGCCATTGCCTTTTGCCTTTTTCGCTCCGTCTCCTCACGCTCACGCAGTCTGCGGAGTTCGGCTTGTCTGCGGTCGTGTTCGGCTCTGAGGTCAGAGGGGCAAAGGAACTTAGGGTTGTGGATGTCCTTGTCCAATCTGCCGAGCATATCCACGTAGTAGCACCAAAGGGCGATGTCGGGTGCGATGTAGTTGTGGCGCAATGCCAACTTGTAGGCGTCCCAATAGAGGTCAAGTCCGCCGTTCCGTGAGAGGAAATAGCGCAACTCCTCAAATCGTCCCGCTTTCATCAGCGTCTCCGCACGGCTGTCGGAAAGGAGTGCGGGAATAAGCGTGGTGTGGGCGATGCGGTGGAAGTTGCCTTTGAACCCATTTCTCCGCAACGTGTCCGTTGTCTTAAACTTCGGGTAAATCTGTGCATGGGCAACGTGTAGGTAGGCTTCGTTGTCGTTGCGAATTGCCATCGGGGAACAAAAACTGAACGTGTCGATGTAATGCCCGAAAGTGCGCTGTACCGCCACCACCGCCTGCCGTCCTTGTGCGTTCCACCAATACTGCCCAATCTCGATGATGTGCGATTGAGCCTTGCACCCTTTCTCCATACCCACGACCAACAAATACATCCGCAACACTTGGTACGCTCCGCAAGCGGTGAGTAGGGTGAAGTACTGCTTCTGCTGCATTTTCCTTTGACGGGTCTCCTTGACCTGCAACCTTGCCCCACAATGAGGGCAGGTGCAAGTCTCGGTCGGTTCGTCCATACTCCACGTATGCCCGCAATCCATACAAGTGGTGCGACCTTTGGGCAGGCGGTAGGCAAAGTGGTCTATGCACTCACGGAATGCCCATGCTTGCTGTGCTTTCGTTATCGGGCGCAGTCTCATGCTCTGCTCCAATACGGCTTTCTCGAACTTGTTTCTCGGTTTCATAAGGCAAGGGTATCAAAGGGTGTGGGTTGGGTTTGAGGGATTGTCGGCTCGCTTTTCTTGGGTCGCTCGTTTCGCTTCTGCAATTTGGCGAGTTCCTCACGCTGGTACTGCTTGAGGGCTTCCTGCCGTGCTTCGGCTTTCTCCTCCTCGGTGAGTTCCACCACATAATTGACCACCACGTTGCAGGCGGTCGCCTTGCCCACCTCGATGTCGTCCTCGTCGTAGTAGTGTACCGCCATAGAGTAGATTTCCTCATCGGCTAAGCCGTTGCAACCGCTTTTCTGCACTTCGTTCAAAATGTAGGTGACACACTCCTCGATGCTCTTGTTGGGCTTTCGGAGGTTGGGGGCAAACAAGGGGTCTGTCGCTGCACGCTGGTTAAGGTACTCCGCTATTGTTCGGGTGAATTGCTCTGTTCCTTTCATAGTCGTATATGTATTGAGGTTGTTAATACTTGGGAATTTCCACTATTTGATTGATGCGTCCGCAGAGGTGTTTTCTTAGGCTCGTTCTGTCGGGTGCGTAATACTCCGCCCAATGTCCGTACTGATTGACAAGGTATTTCTTCAGCACATCGAGGAAGTCAAAGCGGTAGCCCATCAAGGGTACGGCTGTGCGAAAGTAGGTGTTACTATTCACCGCTTCACAGAGCCAGTCCTTTTCCTCACGACTCATTCGTTCGCCACGATTGAGTTTTGCACGCAGGAGATACACCTTGCTGCCTGAAAGGCTCTCCAATGGCTCAACGTCCCACTGCACGAACTTGGTAGCCACCAAACGCTCACTTTCTTCAACCAACGAATTTATGCGGTAATGAGAGGAGGAGCTATATCCTTTTCTGTTCATCGAAGATGTTGTATTTACTTTCTGCTTATCCATAGCGACATTTTTTTTTATGCGTTCAAAGATCGGAGTATGCTGATTCCTTTTTGTAGCAAAATCAGGGTAGCGGGGCGGGGCTTACACAAGGTTTTGGCGGAAAATACGACCCGAAAAGAATTGTAGGTGTGGAGATTTTCCGGACAAACCGCACGGCACAGACCTTGGTTAACCGGTATAGTTACTGTATTAATAATCCATTACGTTATACTGATAAAACTGGGAAATTCTCCCTTTTTACAATACTAAATGCTGCAAAAGATTTTGTCGTAAATTCTTTTGTAAAAGTTTGGAGTCAGGGATTTAACGCATGGTCAAATAAAAGTAACTGGCATTCCACTGCTATGGCTTTTAAAATAGAATCGGGGTTATTTAAAGGTAATTTTAAGCAAACTGTTTCACGACTTACATGGGAAGCCCCTCTGACATTTTTAGGAGAGTTTATTGGAAATGTGCAGAATACTTTTTACGGTGTTCGTAATGTGTCTGATTATGGTGGAGCAACTGCGATTGAATTCTATAAAGACCATTGGGGAGCTTTCACTTTAGGGAGCTATATCAATGGACAAAGAGGTTTGCATGCAGATCCAGGCAATAGTTTGTTCCAACATGAGTATGGCCATTATCTTCAGAGTCAGAGTATGGGTCTGTTCTATCTCCAAAGAGTTGCATTGCCAAGTTTGGGTGATGCATGGGCAGATAAAAATCATTCATATCATGCAGCAGAGCAAGATGCCAATATAAGGGCTTTTAAATACTTTTCTAAACACGTCCGTGACTTTAATATTATAGATGACAGTGGAAGATTATTACATACAGAATGGAAGTCGACTTCTAATCCTATTATTGGATTTAACTGGGAATATAGTTTGAATTCTGACGTTAATCAGCAAGCATTGAAAGCAGGAAGACTATCTTTAGGTTGGGCTGACTATATATTTGGACCATCATTAATAATACCTGGTATAATTGACATTTTGGAGCTAAAACAATAATTATGAAAGCATTAATTACAATATTGTTCATTTGTTGCTGCACGCTTTCAAGCTGCAGGTACACAGAGGATGATATGCACCATTATACTGTAACGTTCTATAATAATTCCGACCAATGGGTGTATTTATCCGCCACTATAAACTATCCTGACACAACGTTTGTCCCCAATTACAACGTGTTAAGTTCACCAAATATTTTTAAAGTGGCTCCTCGTAGTTACAATAAGACTGCTTTAGAAATTCGGGATACTTATGAACAGAGATTAAGAATCCATACAAATGGAGATAGGGCTCCTCTCATGTTATTTGTTTTTGATGCAAATATATTGGAAACGACAAAAAATATAATTATGATGCTGTGTTACAAAGAATTCATGTGACGCTTGATGATTTAATAAAATCAAATTGGCTCATAACTTATCCCTATAAATAGGGTCTGCTAATTAACTTTAACTTTCTGATAATTAACTATTTATGTTGTGTAAGGTTTGGTCAATTCGCCCAAAATGACTACCTTTGGATGTTAAAACATTCAAGAATTGAGATGAAATACTACTCACAATATCGCAGTCACGACCTGTTTGAACTTTAGGATTCACTTTTGGGATTGAGCAAATCCAACCGTTGGGTCAAGCAGGCTCAGTAGAAATTTAATGGGGAATAATTTGTTATTTATCTCAACAATTCCGACCTTCGTATCATGGAAGAAAACATGTTACGTACCTTGGCAACTCTTGTTTTGCCCGCTCAAATATTAGAT
>JBMNUU010000013.1:0-81709 GCA_050946435.1 Prevotella sp. | reverse complement strand
TATTTGTATATGGGCAATTCTGTCTATAATGGCATTACTAAGGCATCATTGGCCTCAATCTGATGCCTCACGCACGCGTAACAATTAAATTGGTTCGAGCAAACGGATTCGCTGCGAATTTGAGGGATTAACCGATATACAGAAGGCACGTGTTTACGCATGAAAAAACGTGGATAATCCCCAGTCGAAATATGAAAAATCAGAGCTTTTAGCCCCGCATGATAACACGATGAGAACAGCAAAGTATAACCGTATTGCCGCATCACCATACACAAACTATACAGCGAGTAAACAGCCCATGCTTTTTCAGCATAAATATTTGCCAATTTATTTGTATATATAAAATAAAAACTCTAAGTTTGCAAATAGACAACTTGAAGAAAAACAGGAATTAACCATTTAAAAATATTGAACAAGTATGAAGAAGTACAACTTTAATGCTGGTCCTTCGATGCTTCCCCGCGAAGTGATTGAAAACACCGCAAAGCAGATTTTGGATTTCAACGGGTCCGGTCTATCAATCATGGAAATCAGCCATCGCGCCAAAGATTTCCAGCCGGTGGTTGACGAGGCAACGTCCTTGATCAAGGAATTGCTCGATATCCCGGAAGGATACTCCGTCTTGTTCCTCGGTGGTGGGGCCTCGATGCAGTTCACCCAGATACCAGCAAACTTTCTCATCAAGAAGGCCGGATACCTCAATACAGGCTCGTGGGCTAAGAAGGCCATGAAAGAGGCTAAGTTGTACGGAGAGGTTGTGGAGGTTGCTTCTTCTGCCGACAAGAACTACACTTGTTTGCCCCACGACTTTAAAATCCCCACAGATTTGGACTATCTGCACTTCACGGCCAACAACACCATCTACGGCACGGAGACCCGAGAAGACCCCGATTCGCCCGTACCATTGATTGCTGATATGTCGTCTGACATTATGAGTCGCCCGGTTGATGTTTCCAAATATACCGCAATTTATGCCGGCGCTCAGAAAAACATGGCCATGGCAGGTGTCACCGTCATCATTGTCAAAGAGGATATGCTCGACAAGGCTCCACGCGAACTGCCCACCATGCTGAACTATCGCACCCACGTCGACAAGGGCTCCATGTTCAACACGCCACCCGTTGTCCCCATCTATTCGCTGATGGAAACCATGCGATGGGTGAAGGCTCAGGGCGGAGTGAAAGAAATGGACCGCCGTGCCCAGGAGCGTGCTGAGATTGTTTATACCGAAATTGACCGCAACAGACTGTTCCACGGTACGGTGGCAGATGTCGACCGCTCACTGATGAACATCTGCTTCGTCATGAATGAGGAATACAAGGAACTGGAAAAACCATTCCTCGACTTTGCCACAGAACGCGGCATGGTGGGTATCAAGGGACACCGCTCGGTAGGCGGATTCCGTGCAAGCTGTTACAACGCGCAAACCTTAGAGGGCGTGAACGAGCTTGTAAAGACCATGAAGGATTTTGAGGCTCAACATTAACCCCGATGGTCCCTTCCTCTTAGGGGAGGGATCACCTATTTATAACATACCTAACAAGTAAACAACAAAACTATGAAAATACTCGTCGCTACAGAAAAGCCTTTTGCAAAAATGGCTGTTGAAAGCATAAAAAAAGAAGCTGAAAAGGATGGACACCAAGTCGTGATGTTGGAAAAATACACCGACAAGCAGCAGTTATTGGATGCCGTGACAGATGCAGACGCTATGATTGTGCGTTCAGACAAGATTACTTCTGAGGTGCTGGATGCCGCCAAGAAGCTGAAAATTGTTGTACGTGCCGGTGCAGGCTATGATTCCATCGATACCGCATACGCCAAACAGAAAAACATTGTGGTGGAAAACACACCGGGACAGAATTCAAATGCTGTTGCCGAGCTGGTGTTCGGACTCTTGGTATACGTTGTACGCAACTTCTACAACGGGAAAGCCGGCACAGAGCTTAAAGACAAGAAACTGGGTATATTGGCTTTTGGAAACGTAGGACGCAATGTTGCCCGTGTGGCAAAGGGATTCGGTATGCAGGTATATGCCTACGATGAATACTGTCCGAAAGAAGTCATCGAGAAAGCCGGCGTTCATGCCGTGTCCAGCCGCGAAGACTTGTTTAAGAACTGCGACATCGTTAGTCTCCATATCCCTGCAACGCCTGAGACCAAGCAAAGCATCAACTATGAGCTTGTTAACCTGATGGTAGGGGGAGGAATCCTCATCAACACGGCGCGCAAGGAAGTCATCAACGAGCCGGAACTGCTGAAGCTGCTGGCTGATCGCGAAGACCTAAAATACATCACCGACATCAAACCCGATGCCGATGCTGAGTTCCAGAAGTTTGAGGGACGCTATTTCTCTACACCCAAAAAGATGGGAGCTCAGACCGCTGAAGCCAACATCAATGCAGGCATCGCCGCCGCCAAACAGATCAATGCGTTCTTTAAGGAGGGTGACACTCACTTCCAGGTGAACAAATAACAGCAACCATTACCCGCTCCCGCACATTGCACAAGTCTCCGCGGGAGTGGGACTATCTCATGATAACAGGTTCTTTGGTCCGAAAACATACATCATGTATGACTTTATCTCACTAAAGGCCTGTCATTCTTATAAATCCAATAATCAAACTATGGCTACAGTAAAACCATTCAAGGGTGTCCGCCCACCCAGGGAACTTGTTGAGCAGGTGGAGTCTCGCCCCTACGACGTTCTCGACTCAGAGGAAGCTCGTGCTGAGGCTGGCGACAACGAGAAATCGCTTTATCACATCATCAAACCCGAAATAAATTTTGAGCCGGGCACATCGGAATACGACACCAGAGTGTATCAAAGTGCTGCCGAAAACTTCAAGAAGTTCCAGGAAAACGGATGGCTCGTGCAAGACAAGGATGAACACTACTACATCTATGCACAAACCATGAACGGCAAGACGCAATACGGCTTGGTCGTGGGAGCCTATGTGCAGGATTATCTGACGGGTGTTATCAAAAAACACGAGCTCACACGGCACGACAAGGAGGAAGACCGCATGAAACACGTCCGTGTGTGCAATGCCAACATTGAGCCGGTATTCTTCGCTTATCCGGACAACGAAGTGCTCAACGAATTGATTATGCGATATGCAGAGCAAGAACCGGAATACGATTTCATTGCTCCGGTCGACGGTTTTCAGCATCAGCTATGGGTAATTTCTGACAGCAAAGACATCAAAACCATCACCGAAGAATTCGCCAAGATGCCAAGCCTATATATCGCCGACGGGCACCATAGGTCGGCAGCAGCAGCACTTGTGGGAGCTGAAAAGGCACGGCAAAATCCCAAACACAACGGCAAGGAAGAATATAACTATTTCATGGCCGTATGTTTCCAGGCCAGTCAGCTTACGATTTTGGACTACAACCGCGTAGTGAAAGACCTTAACGGCATGAGCGCAGAGGAGTTCCTCAAGGCCTTAGAGCAGGACTTTACCATAGAGAAGAAGGGAGAAGATGAATATAGACCTAAGAAGCTTCACGAGTTCTCCCTGTATCTGGACAACAACTGGTACAGTCTGGTTGCCAAACCCGGGACCTACGATGACAATGATCCCATCGGCGTTCTCGACGTAGACATCTCAAGCCGTCTGATTCTCGACAAACTGATGGGCATCAAAGACCTCCGCTCGGACAAGCGCATCGACTTTGTAGGCGGACTTCGCGGGCTTAAAGAGCTGAAACGAAGGGTAGACAGTGGCGAAATGCGGTGGGCACTGGCACTCTATCCTGTTTCGATGAATCAGATTATGAACATTGCCGACTCCGGCAAGATCATGCCACCAAAGGCTACATGGTTTGAGCCCAAACTGCGCTCGGGTCTCATTATCCACAAGCTGGAGGATTAAACGTATGGTTAGCGGAAAGCACCGCTGACAGTTTGAATGGAAGACAGTTACAAAACCATCACAGGCACAGGCGAGGGATATTACACCGAAAAGCGGAGTAAGTTCCTCGCCTTTGCACATCATGTGGAGACGCCGGAAGAGGCTATGGAAATCGTGGAAGGCTATCGCAGGAAATACTATGATGCCCGCCACTGCTGCTATGCCTATATGCTCGGCGCCGACAGGACAACTTATCGGGCCAACGATGACGGTGAGCCCTCCTCGACAGCGGGCAAACCTATCCTTGGACAAATAAACTCCAAGGAACTCACCGACATTGTTGTTTGCGTTATACGCTATTATGGCGGAGTGAATCTCGGTACGGGAGGGCTCATTGTGGCCTACCGAACGGCAGCCGCAGATGCCATCCAACATTGTGTGGTGGAGGAACGATTGGTCGAAGAACAAATCAAGTTCACATTCTCATATCCCATGATGAACAATGTGATGAGGCTGGTCAAAGATATGGATGCGCGCATCGTCGCACAACATTTTCAGGAGGACTGCGAACTGATCATAGCCATACGAAAAAGTCTTGCGGCTGAAATGCGCGCAAGACTGGAACAGCTTAGTTTTATATAAGGGGCGTTTTATTTCTTCATAAGTTTGTCAATTTCGTCAAACTTCTTACCCATATTCAAATTCAAATAGATAGTGTAAAGGGGCAATCCCCATGTGTCTATCCTGTCCTCACGCATCTTGCGATAAGTTTCCAGATAGGGCATGGCCTCACGATAAAGATTATTGATTGCCTTTTTGTTCTTCGCACTTTGATTGCCGGATTTGTTCAGAGTAACTCCTTCGTTATATTTCGCAAGCCCTGCATTAAGATAGGCTTCCGGTAAGCTGTCGTTTACCTGCAATAAAGAGTCACTGATTGCAAAACTTTCCTTATAATTTCCAAGATTCAGCAGCAGCGAACTCTTGGTGACATGATACACCATTTTCGTACTATCTGAAGCCAAAGCCTCGTTGGTTAGGGTCAAAGCCTTTTCCCATTTTCTTTGTTGGGAATAATAATCAACAAGGTGAGAATAGAAGAAAGGCGTTGAAGGATACAGCTCGAAACCATCTTTCAAGGTCTTGATGTATGCTGCCGTGTCTCCCTTTAGCAAATAGGTTTCAGACAAATATTGCAAAGTCAACTCATGGTGAAGTGTATCTTGCAGTGCCAGCGAAGAATGTTGCATCACCTTCGCCGTATCTTTCATTTTATAGGCACAATACATAGCCCAATAAGCCGCTTCCGGCATGGCCTTGTCTTTCATCGCATAATGGTACGCCTGAAACAGGGGTTGAGTAGCGGTTCCAATATATTGATCGAACATTTTGTAGGCTTCGGCATACTTTTGTTTGCGTATCAGGAACAGGCCTCCATTGTAGAGATTTGGCCGTAAGGTGTTTAGCAGTTCCGAATTAGTCTTGCGATATTCAGGCCTGATGCGTCCTTTCTTGTCGGGCATCACGTCAATGGAATCATATCTCTGCATCACATCAAACATCCGTGAAGCAATATTGAACAGTGATACCGTATCATACTGCTGTTTCAGATACAATTTCTCGTTACCCTGCTCATACTGCTTGCGCAAACTTTCAAACAGGACGCTCCATATTTTCTTATTGTCACGATTAGTGGAATCTTCCAGAAGTTTCATCATAGACTGCTCAGCCCTAGCGAGATTATTACCTTTTTTCACCCAATCTCGGGCTGCAGAGATTTCCTTCTTCTGGGGAAAAGCACTACAACAGATTAGAAACAATATGAGAATGTGTATTATCCTTCTTTTCATCTTATAGCCTCCCTGACATCTTCTTATAACATCCTTGACATCTTCCTATGATTTCTTTGGTGTCTTCTTAGGACTTATTTAGTATCTTCTGAGCAATTCTCTGCCATCTTCTGAGAATTTCTTTGATATCTCCTCCACTCCTTTATAAATTGTAAGCAATATTATCTCCTTCCCGAAGCGTACCTTGACCGTATCTGCAAACCAATTATGGAGTAATATTAAAGCAACACCCTCTCATTCGTTTTGCTGGGTTGAAAGCATGATGTGCCCTCACTGGCCGCATCACAAGAGGGCTTTGCCCTATAGCATTAAGAACAGCCCCATTAACAACGTCGTTGAAAATGGGGCTGTCATTATTTTATATTTATTGTTTCAGCAATTTTTCCATTTCCAAGGTACGGGGGTCATTGGCTGCATAAATCAGGTAATAGCACTGGTACAACGGGTAAGCCCAATTGGCTTTTTCACGGTTAGGATCCAGCTCCTTAGCCTTTTCCAAATACCCCATCGACTCCTGATACAGCTCCTTTTGTGCTGCACGGTCGTTCTCAATTTGAGAAGCCTTAGCGTTGATGGAGAAACCGAGATAGGTCAGCACAACAGGATTTGAGCCGTCAATGTCGATAGCCTTCTTGAAAGCATCGATACACTCGTCCCAATTAGGAGTTTGAGACGTAGAGTTTCGGTTCAGCAAGGTCTGTCCTTTCAATGCCCAAGCCGTAAAGTTGTTAGGGTCCTTTGCAAGCTTATCAGCAATCAGTGCATCCAGTTCGGATGTCATCCCCAGGCCAGTGTACATATTGCACAATGTGCCGAAAACCATCTCATTGTCCGGTTCCTTTTCATAGAGCGTCTTAACTTCGCCAACAAACTTCAGCGAGTCAGCATGAGTTTTCAGGTTGGACTGTGCGATCGCATACTTCAAAGTCTCTGCTTGCTTTTTCATTTCAGCATCCTGCATAGCAATATCCGCATATTTTATCGCACGGTCATACTGCTTAGCTTGGTTGGCGTATTGGGCAGTATAGTAAGCTACCTGTCCAAGGAACTGAGCTTCCTGCTCTTTGGATGCTTCGAACGCAGGATTGTTATCTGTATCGAGGAACGTACCCCAATACTTTAGCACATTTGCTTCATCACCCTTCTGGGCGAAATAGTTACCGGCGGTGACCAGTTGCATACGTGCGTTTGAAATCAGCGGCGCTATTTTATCTGTATATTTAGGCTTCACCTTGCCCTTTGCATCAGGCATTGCATCGTATTTGATACATTCCAGACCGTTCATAGTTGCATCGTATGCTGCCTGATAGAATCCAAGAGTATCATAGGCTTCTTCGGCCGTCTTGGTAATCTGAGCCTGCATATTGGCAGCCTGAACAGCATTTTCCTTGTCAAATTTTTCCAAGGCAAGCTTGGTAACATGTTCATATGCCTTGGCTTTCTCCTTATTGTCTGCCAATTGATTCAAATTGGTCTTCAACAATTGAACAGCCTCTGCATATACTTTTGACTTAGTGATGGATTTCAGGGCATCGCTGTCCCCAGCGAAAACAGCAGATGTACTGAACATCATCATAGCCGCAATCATTAATTTTTTCATAGTCTTCCAATTTTGATGTTATAATTCTTAGTTCATTATTTTTATTATATAGACGCACAACGGAAGCTTGTTGTTACTTTTCAAAGTCTATGATCTCGTCCGCATCAGCAGGTGAATCGGTATCTTCGTCCCCATCCGTAGCTTCCACGGCTTTGGTCGAATCATCGAATTTTCCTTTGCTTTCTTCTACGTTCTGCGTGTTTTCCTCCTCTAATGAGGCCTCCAACTCCGACGACATCACCTTGCAGACACTTGCAATCGTGTCGTTCTTCTTGGTGAGGTTGATCAGTCGTACGCCCTGGGTTGCACGTCCCATGACACGCACCTCGGCTACCGCCAGACGGATAACAATACCACTCTTGTTGATAATCATCAAGTCGTTGGCATCGGTTACGTTCTTGATAGCCACCAAACGACCAGTCTTCTCGGTAATGGCCATCGTCTTGACGCCCTTTCCTCCGCGATTGGTCTTGCGATATTCTTCTACATCCGAACGCTTGCCGTAGCCTTCTTCACTAACGACCATCACTGTCTCGGATTCCGCATCGTTCACCACAATCATACCAACCACGGCATCATCATCGTCGATACGCATTCCGCGAACACCGGTTGCCACACGGCCCATCGGGCGGATGGCGCTTTCATCAAAGCGGACGGCACGACCATTGCGGTCAGCCATGATCAATTCGTTGCTTCCATTGGTCAGGCGAACATCTACCACCTCATCGCCTTCAACGATGTTGATTGCAATGACACCATTGGCACGCGGACGGGAATATTCCCTCAGAGAAGTCTTCTTCACCGTACCGTTCTTTGTTGCAAACACCACATAGTGACTGTCTACAAACTCCTCGTCCTCGAATCCGCGACCACGCAAACGCAGGAATGCATTGACAGCGTCGTCGGGATCGATGTTGAGCAAGTTCTGGATGGCACGTCCCTTAGAGGTCTTATCGCCCTCTGGAATGTCGTAGCAATGCAGCCAGTAGCAACGTCCCTTCTTGGTGAAGAACATCATAATCTGATGCATCGTTGCCGGATAAATATATTCGGTGAAGTCTTTATCTCGCGTATGAGCGCCCTTAGACCCTACTCCACCCCGCGCCTGCTCACGGAAATCGCTCAGCGGAGTACGCTTGATATAGCCCAAATGGCTCACTGTGATTACCACCGGGTCGTTAGGATAGAAGTCCTCAGCATTGAATTCATGCTCATCGAGGATAATCTTGGTACGGCGCTCGTCACCATATTTCTCTTTCACCTCTTGAAGCTCGGTCTTCATCACCTGCTTGCACTTTTCGGGGTCGTCAAGAATCGACTGCAACTCGTCTATCAATTTCATCAAATCTTCATATTCCGAATGGAGCTGGTCCATACGGAGACCGGTGAGCTGTGACAAGCGCATATCCACGATAGCTTTCGACTGGATATTGTCCAGCTCAAAGCGTTTCTCCAGATTGGCCTGTGCCTCCGCAGGAGTCTTGCTACCACGAATGATATGCACCACCTCATCAATATTGTCGCAAGCAATAATCAGACCTTCCAACACATGGGCGCGCTCCTGTGCTTTCTTCAAGTCAAACTGTGTGCGGCGAATGGTCACTTCATGACGATGCTCTATGAAATAGCTGATACACTCGCGCAGCGTCAGCAACTTCGGTCGAAGCAGTGAATGATCGTTCTTGTTCGGTATCAACGCAATATTGTTCACGGAGAACGAACTCTGCAGCGCGGTCATCTTGAACAGTTTGTTCAGTATCACGCGCGCATTGGCATCACGTTTCACGTCGACCACGATGCGCATGCCCTGACGGCCGGTCTCGTCGTTCACATTGGAGATTCCTTCGAGCCTTCCTTCCTTCACGAGGTCAGCTATATATTCAATAAGCTGCTGCTTGTTTACCCCATAAGGGATTTCGGTCACCACGATTCTGTCGTGATTCTCGTCGCTTTCTATCTCTGCCTTGGCCCGCATCACCACACGTCCACGTCCGGTATTATAGGCATCTTTTACGCCTTGTATACCATATATATATGCACCCGTTGGGAAATCCGGCGCAGGAATATATTCCATCAGGCCCTCAGTGTCGATGTCCGGGTTGTCGATAAACGCACAGCAACCGTCGATCACCTCGCCCAAGTTATGTGTAGGCATATTGGTGGCCATTCCCACAGCAATACCATTACCGCCGTTCACCAGCAGGTTGGGTATTCTGGTTGGCATCACGGCAGGCTCTCTCAACGTGTCATCAAAGTTATTGACCATGTCCACCGTATCCTTGTCGATATCGTCCATGATGTGCTCGCCCATCTTCGAAAGGCGGCACTCGGTGTAACGCATGGCAGCAGGCGAGTCGCCGTCTACACTACCAAAGTTTCCCTGACCGTCAACAAGCTTATAACGCATATTCCAGTCCTGGCCCATTCGCACCAGTGCACCATATACTGAGCTATCGCCGTGAGGATGATATTTTCCAAGCACTTCTCCCACCACGCGCGCACATTTCTTATAAGGTTTGTCACTGGTATTACCCAAACCGAGCATTCCGTAAAGAATACGGCGGTGTACAGGTTTGAATCCATCTCGCACATCAGGCAGTGCACGGGCAACAATCACCGACATGGAATAGTCGATGTAGGAAGACTTCATTTCTTCCTCAATGTTGATTTTCAGGATTCTATCCTGGTCAATTGTCTGATTTTCGTCCATTTAAAATTTATATTTTTTTACTGAAAATTCGATTTAAAGCCATTTATTTGCGTTCTGACGCGTTTTAGGGTGGCTTTCAAAGTGTAAAAGTACAAAGTTTTTTCGGATACCACAAGCTTTCAAATCGAAAATATTTGCTTAATTTAGAAACTTTAGCGGGTTTTACCTTTGCCACATACCTATCCTTTCGGCAAACATTTTCACGTTTTTCCATGACCGATACAATAACAAAACACAAAATAACCAGCATTTCCGCACGCGGGCCTACCATACGTTTACGTCCCATCTGTTACGTTTCGGTCAAATCTCGCACCCTATCCTCAAGTCGTATGCAAGACGGGCGAGCACACCAATATTAAGTTGGGGCAATACAAAACAAAATCGTCCAGACATCACGTCCAGACGATTCTTCTTCTTCTCGAATGTTTTAGCAATTTGTCTTTATGTAGTTTTAATCTTAGAAATCAATTGTGTATTATTGTATGATGCTGACGCAAAGGTAAGTATAAAATTGATTGGTGTCAAATATGAGCATCCTTTTTAGTCAAAAATCAACGTAAACGTTTACAGTGCCATCCTGTGTTTTAATGGTTTATGCCCTATCACCACCAAACCATTACCAATTGGCAGGAGATAGAAGTAAAAGTATGGAGAATTCCGATTTTTATTTACAAATACCTCGTTATGCTTCGCCTATTTAAGAATTGCTTTGCTTCTGTCCGAAATACGCAAATTTTGCAAGAGTTTGTAGCTATCTGATAATCAACATATTGCATAAAAGCAGCCCTACGAGCACGATTTCTGCACCTGCGGTTGGGTATGTATTGGCAGTGCGAAAGGGGCTTAAACGCAAGGCGAAAAGGCTTCTTCCGCACAGCCGCTAAGGCCTTACCATGTCGCCGTAAGATATCAATCGCAACGTCCTTGCTTTTTTCGCGTTTTTTAATCCGATCATGACGACCTGAACATAGCTCTTTTTTGTCCAGATGACTCGAAAAACAACACTTGAAAATTGGTAATTCAATTTTACACGTGAACTAACAGAAGATAAGCCGAATCAGCGCAAAGTATGTCTTCAAAGTCGCCAGAACGTGCCTTCAAAATCACTATCTGACAGCACTTTTCATATTTACGTGATAAAATATGCGACTACTCGATTTCAGTCGTTTTTTGATATTCGTCTCAGCGAAAGGGATGCAAAATTATAAAAACGACACAACAGCTTGTGTTAAAAACATAGGGTATGAAATGGTAGTTTCCAATCTTTTCTGTATCTTTGCAATAATATTAAAAGGTTATAAATGAAAGAATTTGTGATTTCCGAGGTCAAGGCAGAAACGGCCGTGCTTGTAGGACTTATCACTCCTCAGCAAGACGAAGCCAAAACCAAGGAGTATCTTGACGAACTCGAGTTTTTAGCAGACACAGCCGGTGCCGTAACTATAAAAAGATTTACGCAGAAGATCGGAGGTGCCAACCAGACAACCTATGTGGGGAAAGGAAAACTTGAGGAAATAAAGCAATATATCAAAGACGAGGAAGATAACGAGCGAGAGGTCGGCATGGTTATCTTTGATGATGAGCTTTCGGCGAAACAGATACGCAACATCGAGAAAGAGCTGAAGGTGAAAATACTGGACCGTACCTCTCTGATTCTTGATATTTTCGCTATGCGCGCCAAAACGGCCAGCGCCAAGACACAAGTGGAGCTGGCGCAATACAGATATATGCTGCCCCGACTGCAACGACTGTGGACCCACCTCGAACGTCAGGCCGGCGGGTCAGGAGCGGGCGGCAAAGGCTCCGTAGGACTGCGCGGACCGGGTGAGACCCAGCTTGAGATGGACCGCCGCATTATTTTGAAACGGATTACCCTGTTGAAGCAGCGTCTCGTGGATATTGACAAGCAGAAGACGACACAACGGAAAAACCGAGGGCGTCTCATTCGCGTGGCCTTGGTAGGCTATACCAATGTCGGCAAGTCCACAATTATGAATCTCATGGCCAAAAGCGACGTGTTTGCAGAGAATAAGCTGTTTGCCACGCTCGACACAACCGTGCGCAAGGTCGTGGTGAAAAACCTTCCATTCCTCTTGGCTGACACAGTGGGGTTTATCCGGAAACTTCCCACAGACTTAATAGACTCTTTCAAGTCGACGCTCGATGAAGTGCGCGAGGCCGATATGCTGCTGCACGTGGTGGACATCTCTCATCCCGATTTCGAGGAGCAGATCAGCGTCGTGAACACAACGCTGAAGGACCTGGGATGCGCCGACAAGCCGCAGATGATTGTTTTCAACAAGATAGACAACTATCATTGGACCGAGAAAGAGCCGGACGACCTTACTCCCGAGACCAAAGAAAACATTACACTCGATGAACTTCAGCATACATGGATGGCCAAACTCAATGAGAATTGCCTCTTTATATCCGCAAAGAAAAAAGAGAATATCGATGAGTTCAGGGACATGCTTTACCGGAAAGTCCGCGAGTTGCATGTGCAGAAATATCCCTACAACGATTTCCTCTATCCTATAGAGGATTAGTATTTATTTTCCTACACTCCCAAACAGAGAAACATTCAATTATCGACAAAGCCCGACCCGATTTGAAAGCTCGACGCCTCGGCAAAGCTCTCAGCCCGAAGTCACCCTATCGCAGAGGTCGTGGAAATGGTCATTGCAAATCATAATTTATGGAATACAGAAAACTGACTGAAGAAGAGATTGTCACTCTCGAAGACCGCAACTGCTGGGCTGAGGATTGGAACAGTATTAACGTTTCCGACGATTTCAAACCCAAATATATGCACCGCGTCATGCTCTATGGTGAAGTAAACATCGGCGCATTCGAAAAAAACGTGGAAGTGACCAAAGGCTTCGTGAAACATTCGGGTATCAACAATGCCACGCTGCGAAATGTAACCATCGGCGACAACTGCCTCATCGAGAACATCGGAAGCTATATCAACAATTACACCATCGGTGACGACTGCCACCTATCCAACATATCGACCATAGAAACCACCGAAGGTGCTACCTACGGTGAGGGCAACCTGATTTCCGTGCTCAATGAGGTGGGCGAAGGAAACGTAATCTTCTTCACAGAACTCAACAGTCAGTTTGCGGCTTTCATGGTGAAGCATTTCCAAGATAAGGAACTCAAGGAGAATATCCGGCGAATCATTCGCGAGGAAATCGCAACGACCAGTCCGGACAGAGGCACGATCGGCAACCGGGTAAAGATAGTAAACACCAAGGAAATTACTAATACGGTGATTCATGATGACTGCGAAATAAACGGGGCTTCCCGATTGAGCGACACCACTATCATGAGTTCGCCCAACGCCAACGTCTATATAGGAACAGGAGTGATTTGTGAGAACTCCATTATATGCGACGGCTCGTCCATCATCAACTCGGTGAAAATGCAGGACTGCTTTGTGGGTGAAGCCTGCCATATCAGCAACGGATTCACGGCCTCGGCCAGCATCTTCTTTGCCAATTGCTACATGAGCAACGGTGAAGCCTGTGCCGCCTTCTGCGGTCCTTTCTCTGCCAGCCACCACAAGAGCTCGTTGCTTATCGGCAGTATGTTCAGCTTCTACAATGCCGGCTCCGCCACCAACTTCTCCAACCATGCCTACAAGATGGGGCCCATGCACTGGGGAATTTTGGAGCGTGGTACGAAAACGGCAAGCGGCGCCTACGTGCTTATGCCTGCTACTATTGGTACGTTCAGCGTGTGCTTCGGCAAACTGATGCACCATCCCGACACCCGCAACCTGCCTTTCTCCTATCTCTCCGCCTACGGCGATAAGATGTATTTGTCGCCGGGACGCAACATCACCACCGTCGGTCTGTATCGAGACATCCAGAAATGGCCCAAACGAGACCTTCGGCCGAAAAGCGCGCAAAAGAGCATCGTCAATCTCGACTGGCTCTCTCCTTTCTCCGTGGGTGAAATTATCAAGGGCAAGAAAATCCTCGAAAAATTGCGCAATGCGTCGGGCGAAGATGTGTCAAGCTACAACTTCCACGAGTATGTCATCAATGCCTCATCCCTGAAAAAGGGCATCAAATACTACGATATTGCGCTCCGCATTTATATGGGAGCTGTCTTGAAACGCGTTCGCAAGCACTATCACAGCATCGTCCCACCCACCACCAAAATCGGACTGGGCGATTGGAACGACCTGGCAGGATTGCTGCTGCCCGACTCGGAAGAGCAACGCATGGTAGAGGATATCAAAAACGGCACACTCGATACCGTTGACAAGATTATACAACGATTTGAGGATATCAACGACCACTATCGCGAATATCAGTGGGCATGGACCTATCAGCTTATGCTCGATTACTACGGACTGACCGAACTGACCGAGGAAAGTGCCGAGAAAATAAGGCAGGATTATGTAGCAGCACGTCGCGCTTGGATTGCCGAGATACGCAAAGATGCGGAAAAGGAATTCAGAATGGGAGACGTGGAACAAAAAGTCTTTGATAATTTCGTCAACAGTCTTGACCATGAAGGAGACTACGAGGACTAAACATTGGGACATACGTCTATGTATAAGTATTTAAAATAAGGTATAATGAGCATTAGATACATCCTGGCAACATTGGCCACAGCTTTCATTGGGACCGTCTCGGCACAGGCCTACCATTATGACAGCGTCGAGGGAGACCCCATGCAAACTCGGATATACACGCTCGACAACGGACTGAAGATATACCTATCAGTCAACAAGGAAAAGCCACGCTTACAGACCTATATTGCCGTGCACACAGGGTCTCGCAACGATCCTGCCGAAACCACAGGCTTGGCCCATTATCTGGAGCACCTCATGTTTAAGGGCACGACCCATTTCGGCTCGAGCAACATAGAGGCCGAGGCTTCCCTGCTCGACTCCATTCAGAATAGATATGAAGCCTATCGGCAGCTGACAGACCCCGAAGTCAGGAAAAAAGCCTATCACGAGATAGACTCTATTTCGCAGTTGGCTGCTCAATACAATATCCCCAACGAGTATGACAAGCTCATGGCTTTCATCGGCTCAGAGGGAAGCAATGCCTACACATCGAACGATGTGACCTGCTATGTTGAGGATATTCCGGCAAACGAAATCGAAACTTGGGCTAAAATTCAAGCCGACCGTTTCAAGAACATGGTGATTCGCGGATTTCACACCGAGCTGGAGGCTGTGTACGAGGAGTACAACATAGGTTTGACCAATGACGGGCGCAAGGCATGGGCAGCTCTCAACAAGAAGCTCTATCCCACGCATCCCTATGGCACACAAACCACCATCGGAACGCAGGAGCACCTCAAAAATCCGTCGATTGTCAACATCAAAAACTATTTCAACCGTTATTACGTCCCCAACAATGTAGCCATCTGCATGGCCGGAGACTTCGACCCCGAACAGGTGGTGTCTATCATAGACAAATATTTTGGCGATTGGCAGAAAAACACCACGCTCTCTCGCCCGGAGTATGCTCCCATGCCTGCCCTCACAACACCTATAGACACAACGGTTGTCGGGCAGGAAGCCGGATACGTGATACTCGGATGGCGAACGGAAGGGGCTGCCAGCTATCAGGCAGATACGCTCCGCATGATTGCAGATATGCTGCAAAACGGTAAGGCCGGACTCTTTGACGTCAACCTGAATCTGCCCATGAAAGTACAAGAGTCGGGTGCCTTCTATGAAGGACTGCACGACTATGGGCAATTGGTTTTGGAGGGAGTGCCCAAACAAGGACAAACTCTCGAAACCGTAAAGGATATGCTGATTGCGGAAATCGATAAATTGAAGAAGGGAGAGTTTGACGAAACCCTGCTGCGTGCTGTGATCAACAACATGAAGCTGAATTACTATCGGTCGTTACAAAGCAACGAATTCCGTGCGGATAAATTCGTCAATGCTTTTATCAATGATCAGAAATGGGAAGACCAAGTGCACGCCTTAGACCGCATTTCGGCAATGACCAAAGAGCAAATCGTAGCCTTTGCCAACCGTCATTTGGGCGACAACTATGTGATTGTTTATAAGAAGCAGGGAGTTGACACAAGCATTAAAAAGATTGATAAGCCCGCCATCACACCAATTCCTACAAACAACGACAAGCAGAGCGAATTCTTAAAAGAAATCGTCGACACCCATGCCGCACCTATAGCACCTCGCTTTGTGGACTTCGATGAGGATTTGACCAAAGCCAACATCGACGCCAACACCAAGTTGCTATACAAGCAAAACACCGACGATGACCTGTTTAATTTGGAATTCGACTTTCCTATTGGTCACGAAACCGACAACCGTCTTGACATAGCGCAGTCGCTATTAGACTATGCTGGGACGGCCAACATGACGGCTAACGACGTGAAAAAGGCTTTCTACAACCTTGCGTGTGACTTTAATGTGCGCGTAGCAAGCAACCACACACGATTCTCTCTTAGCGGACTCAATGAGAATATGCCTGAAGCCTTGAAGCTATTCACAAATCTCATCGAGAATGCACAGATGGGAAAAGAGGAATACAACAATGTGGTGAGCCTTATATTGAAAGAGCGTGAAGACCGGAAACAGAATCAAAGGGCTAACTTCTCCGCCCTGCAAAACTATGGCATCTATGGTGCCTCCAGCCCTACACTCAACGCCATGACTGCCGACCAGCTTAAGCATGCCGATGGCAACCAACTGCTGCAGACCTTGAGAAACGTGCGCCATCTCAACACGATGACCATCATGTATTATGGTCCCACGTCGGAGGCAAAACTTACCTCACTCGTTCAGAAGACCTATCCCAGAAAGAAGGTCGCAGCCACCGATGCGCTGACCTCTGTGGAATACAAGACGCAACCCACGCCAAAGACAGAGATATTGTTGGCTCCTTATGATGCCAAAAACATCTACATGATGCAGTATCACAATAACAACCACAGATGGACGCCCGCCAATGCCGCGATCAACGCATTGTTCAACGAGTACTTCGGTGGTGGAATGAATGCTGTCGTCTTCCAAGAATTGCGAGAAGCGCGTGGCCTTGCCTACTCCGCAGCAGCTCGATACAATGAGCC
This sequence comes from Prevotella sp., assembly GCA_050946435.1. Classification (GTDB taxonomy): domain Bacteria; phylum Bacteroidota; class Bacteroidia; order Bacteroidales; family Bacteroidaceae; genus Prevotella. The sequence goes on along the minus strand of JBMNUU010000013.1, from coordinate 64,612 downwards.
CAAACGGACGAAAGACAACGAAGATTTCTACACCTACATCATCACGCAAAGCGACAAAATGATGGACTGCATCGGTGAATTTAACCATCTTTTGAACAATATGCCTCAACGACAAGCGGCCTTCGACCTGGCCAAGGAGAGTCTACTAAAGAGTCTGGCTACCAAGCGCACCACCCGATTCGGGATACTCGAGGCCTACATGAAAGCCCAAGACCGGGGCTTGGAGTACGACATCAATCGAAATATCTACGAGCAACTGCCACAGCTCAAACTGTCCGACCTCGTAAAATTCGCCACTGACCGCATCGCAAACAGACCTTATAAATATCTCATTCTGGGCGACGCGAAGAACCTCGACCTCAAGGCGCTGGAAGGAATTGCGCCTGTCCGCCATGTGACCACCAAGGAAATATTTGGCTACTAAAATTACAGAACATTAATAAATATAGGAACATTATTATGGCAAAACCAGTAGAATTCAAGTATGCGCCCATGTTTCAACTGGGCGAAGACAAAACGGAGTATCGACTGCTCAGCAAAGAGGGTGTGAGCACCGCCGAATTTGAAGGGAAGGAAATCCTGAAAGTCACCCCTGAAGCACTCACCTTGCTGGCCCAACAGGCTTTCCACGACGTGGAGTTTATGCTCCGTCGCGAGCACAACGAACAGGTAGCTAAAATCCTCAAAGACCCCGAAGCTACCGAAAACGATAAATATGTGGCCCTGCAATTCCTTCGGAATGCCGACACAGCCTGCAAGGGCGTACTGCCTTTCTGCCAAGACACCGGTACCGCCATCATCCATGGAGAGAAAGGACAACGGGTTTGGACTGACTTTGAAGACGAGAAAGCTCTGAGCCAAGGGGTGTTCAACACATTCACAGAAGACAATCTGCGCTACTCTCAGAATGCTCCCCTCACGATGTATGAGGAGGTGAACACCCGCTGCAACCTGCCTGCTCAGATTGACATTGAAGCCACAGAAGGAGCTGAATACAGGTTCGTGATGGTTGCCAAAGGTGGAGGGTCGGCCAACAAGACCTACTTCTACCCCATGACCAAAGCTACCATTCAAAACGAGAAGACCCTGATGCCTTTCCTCATTGAAAAGATGAAGAGTCTCGGAACGGCTGCCTGCCCACCCTACCATATATGTTTTGTCATCGGAGGAACATCCGCAGAGAAGAATCTGCTCACCGTAAAGCTGGGCTCCATCAAATACTATGACAGTCTGCCCACCACAGGAGACGAGACCGGACGAGCCTTCCGCGACATCGAGTTAGAGAAGAAACTGCTGGTCGAGGCACAGAAAATTGGACTTGGCGCCCAGTTTGGAGGCAAATATCTGGCTCATGATATCCGTATCATCCGCCTGCCCCGTCACGGAGCCAGCTGCCCCATCGGTCTGGGCGTGAGCTGCTCGGCCGACCGCAATATTAAGGCCAAAATCAACAAGGACGGTATCTGGTTGGAGAAGATGGACGCTAATCCCTCTGAACTCATCCCCGAAGAATACCGCAAACCGGGCGAAGGCGGCAACGGCATAGAGATTGATCTCGACAAAGGAATTGACCATGTGCGTGCCGAGCTCACCAAATATCCCGTATCCACACGTGTCAGCCTCAAGGGAACAATTATCGTAGCTCGTGACATCGCCCACGCCAAGCTCAAGGCACGCCTTGATGCCGGTGAAGACTTGCCACAGTATTTTAAGGATTATCCAGTACTCTACGCCGGACCGGCAAAGACCCCGAAGGGACTTCCCTGCGGCTCAATGGGTCCCACTACTGCCAATCGTATGGATCCCTATGTTGACGAATTCCAGGAACACGGAGGCTCGCTTGTGATGATTGCAAAAGGCAACCGTACGCAAGTGGTGACCGACGCCTGCAAAAAGCACGGCGGATTCTATCTGGGCACTATCGGTGGCGTGGCTGCCGTACTTTCCAAGGATAGCATCAAGAGTATCGAATGTATTGAATATCCGGAACTCGGCATGGAGGCCATTTGGAAGATTACTGTTGAAAACTTCCCTGCCTTCATCCTTGTAGACGATAAGGGGCACGACTTCTTCAAAGAGCTGAAGCCCTGGTCTCCCTGCAACATTAACAAATAAGGGCAGACGGCTCTAAAAAACAGTAGAGCCGACTCTGAAATTAAGTGCAGCCGACACTGACTGCCGACTTCGTCACATCCCGGTGCCCCCGAGGCATCGGGATGTTTGTTTCATACGGCAATCCTTCTCGCAAATAAGAATTTGTCAGGCTTAGTAGGCTTTTTCTAAGAACACCGTACGTTCCTATGATTGTAACCATACAACCACAAATGTGATTGAGAACATGGAGATATGATGTGGGAAATAAAGTTCATACGTGTCAGCTTTTACTGCGCCCAGACGCTTCTTGAATCCGGTAAAGTTGTCTACAAATCCGGATTTTGAGCAAGTGTCCTCTCTAAAATGGTAAAATGTAATTACCATTTTTTGAGCATTATTTTTCAGACATCCAGAGAAAAAAGGGCTATCTTTTCTCGTCATAATCGGACCAAACATTCCCAAAATGCGCGAGGCCACTGCGGTTAGTATCTTCTCGTAACATGATTAGGCCTTATCGGCCATACGGAAAAGGTCCTATCACACTGCGGTTGAAGCCTTCTCGTCATGCCATTAGATACTCAATCACAGGCCATAAAAATGGGAGAAAAATACTATTCGTCCAAAAGCTTTGATTGTCAAGCATTTATAAACTATCGCATATTTTACGTATTTTGGACGAAGGCAAACTTGTTTTTAAATAAACGAATTTGAAGGGGCTATTTGTTAATATAATTGACCATTTCTAATTTTTCACAGCAAAATGTATCTCCCCATATTTTTCCTACAGAACCATTTATCACACTATTTCTCTTTTTCTTTGTCTTTTCCTTATCGTTTTCACCTTTATTGCGTAACTTTGCACCCGGATAACAGAATGTTATCTAAGGGGTGCCGACCCGATTGGGCGGCTGAGAATATACCCAATGACCTGATCCGGATAATGCCGGCGTAGGCAGGATAAATCCCTTTTAATTTATTAAAAAAACAGTAAGGTATCCATGAATAGACTATTATGGACTTCTTCACTGGCGCTCGCCACACTCGTTGCAGCGCCTGTTTATGCAGAGCCGTCAGATGACGATTCACTCAAACTTGCCGAATTGCAAGAAGTAACCGTCAAAGCGGTCCGGGCTCGTCAAAACGCGCCATTTGCAGTAGCTAACATTAATAAGAAACAGCTGGAAAATTTTTCTCATACTGGCCAGGAACTGCCCTTTCTCTTTGCCAATACGCCCGGTATCTTAGCCTGGAGCGAGAACGGATTGGGCACAGGTACCACCTATATGCGTATACGCGGTGCGGCGGGCAGTCGCATCAACGTAACGCTCGACGGAGTGGCACTCAACTCGCCTGAAGACCAAACCGTGTTCTGGGCCAATATGAATTCCTATGCCGCGCTTTTAGGCTCGGCCCAGATACAGCGAGGCATCGGCACCTCCACCAACGGCGATGGAGCTTTCGGCGGGTCTATCTCTCTCAGCATGATGGCGCCGAGCGAGACCCCAAGCCTTGAGGTAACCGGCTCATACGGCAGTTACAACACATACAACGCCGGCGCCAACTTCTCCACGGGTCTGCTTTGGAATCATCTGATTGTCGATGGCGCCTACCATCACACGGGCACCGACGGCTTTCTACACGGTACCAGCGGCAACTCGGGATCTTACTACGGTGGTCTCACGTGGCTGGGCGACAATTTCAAGGTGAGCTATAAGAACGTGGGCAACTATGAACACACCGGACAGGCATGGAGCGGGGTAACCGCCGGCAACAACGATTATAGCATGAACAGCTACGACGGCATCAAGACTTACAAAGATATGTACGATGCTGGATTGGGCAGATACAACATCCTGTATGAGGGCTTCGACCCTGACTGGAATGGAGGATGGACTATAAACCGATACAAGATGGACGACGGCACACTATGGTCAAAGACCACCGACAACTTCGTACAAAACCACAACATCCTCTCCGGCACGTGGCATCCGTCTGCCCATTGGACCCATAATATCGCCCTGCACTATACCTATGGGCATGGCTACTATAAGGAATTTCGTCCAAACAACAAGTTCAAGAAGTTCGGTATGGTCGTCATTCCCTCCAACACCATCATTGAACCTCCGTATGAGCCGATCGTGGAGAAGGCCGACTTTGTACGCCGCAAGGGCCTGACACAGCACACCTACGGCGTGGTTTACAACGCCAACTACACAGACGAACATTGGGACGCCATTGCCGGACTGAATCTTCAGCAGTTCCACGGCAATCACTACGGCTACTTGGACTATATCTCCAATGTGGGACAGAACGAAGGAAAGGTCAGCTTCATCGCTCCTTGGAAAAATGGGAAATACTACGACTCCGATGCCGACAAATACGACTACTCGGCCTATGTGAAGGGGACCTACCACATCACCGGCAACTGGGACGCCTTTGCCGACCTGCAATATCGTCACGTGAAATATAAAACCGACGGTATCAACGACAAGTTCTACAAAAACAATGACGGCTCCTACAGTAATCAGGGGCTGACCATCGACAAAAATTACAACTTCTTCAACCCCAAGGCTGGTTTGAGCTTCCATCAGAACGGACACCATGCCTACTTCTCCGTTGCCTATGCCAGCCGCGAGCCTGAACGCAACAACTTTACCGATAACGGCTCTTATCCCGCCCCCGAGGCAGAACATCTGCTCGACTTTGAATGGGGATACAACTATAGCGGCACCAACTGGCACGCCGGAGCCAATTTCTACTACATGGACTACAAAGACCAATTTGTGCAGACCGGAGCCCAAAGTGACATTGGTGAAAACCTCACCGTAAACATCGACAAGAGCTATCGCATGGGCGTTGAACTGTCGGCCGACTGGAGTCCGCTCCAATGGCTCACCATTGCCGGAAACGCCGCGCTCTCTGAAAACAAGATTAAGGACTTCGATGAGGTGGTAGAAACCTATAATAAAGACTGGAAAGAAATGGATCCCACCACTGTACATTACAACAGTTCCACCCTCGCATTCTCTCCATCGGCCATCCTCAACGGATTTCTCAACTTCCATTATGCCGGCTTCCAAGCCGTGTGGCACACCAACTTCGTGAGCCGTCAGTATATCGACAATACCGAGAACAAAGACCGTTCACTGCCCAGCTATTCCCAAACCAATGTGAAGCTGGACTACACATGGAACGTTGCCAAGAAGTTTGCGGGGCTCAAGGAAGTTGTTGTCGGGCTCAACCTGAACAACATCTTCGATCGTCACTACGCTTCGAGCGCCTGGGCCTACTCAGCTATCGTAGGCGACGATTACCCCGAAAACAACCGGTATTATCAGTTGGGATACATTCCAATGGCCGGTTTTACCGCTATGGGATGTATTAAACTAAAATTTTGATAATTCAAAATTCACAATTGGCTGCGCCGTGCAAGTCTATATTTGTATCATAAAGTGAAAGTTTATGTTTGCAATTTTATATTATGAATTACACCGCGCAGCCAATTATGAATTGTAATTTGTGAATTGTGAATTAAAAAAGGATTATGAATTTTGAATTAAATCCCTTGGACATTATCACCACCCTACTTGGCCTGGCCTATATTCTCTTGGAGTATAAGGCTTCGATATGGCTGTGGTTTGTCGGCTTTGTCATGCAGTTGCTCGACATTATCCTTTATTACGACAAGGGGCTCTATGCAGACTGTGGCATGGAATTCTACTATATAGGCATGACCATCTATGGTTTTATAGTATGGAAATTTGGCAAAAAGCACAACCAAAAAAGCGGCGAAGACCTGCCCGTTACCCACTTCAAGCAGAGCCTCATCCTTCCCTGGGTGGTGGGCACACTGGCCATTTGGGGCGTGTTGTGGTACTGGCTTGTCCAAGTTGGCTCCACCGTTCCCATAGCCGACTCCTTCACAACAGCCTTGAGTTTTGTGGGGATATGGGCTCTGGCACGCAAATATCTAGAGCAATGGCTCATTTGGATCGTGGTCGATGTGGTGACTTGTGTGCTTTATTTCTATAAAGGCATTCCCTTCAAAGCTTCTCTCTACGGCCTGTACACCATTATTGCCATCTTCGGTTATATCAAGTGGAAGAAAATGATGAAAAGTACTGTCCATGCTTAGGACATTAATAACGATAATGTCTTAATCGGCTAAAGGGTAGTATAAATGAAAGGAGTATGCCATTTTATATCAGCATACTCCTTTTCTATTATCAGTTTATATTCGCAACTATACTCTTCAAATCATTGTCAGCAGAACTCGTTCCGACCATAATCTGATAACTGCCCGGCACGAAACGCATGGTATTCGTGCCACTATCCCATAGTTCGAAACTATCGTGGGTTAAATCAAACTCTATATCTTTAGACTCGCCAGCCTTGAGATGGATGCGCCGGAAATCACGAAGTGTTTTCTTCGGACCGTTTACATCACGAGGATTACGAACATAAACCTGAACGACTTCATCGCCATCACGCTTTCCGGTGTTGGCAACCGTGACAGAAAGTTTGCCTTGCTTATAGCTCGGTTTATCAACCCTAAAAGTAGTATAACTCAATCCGTAGCCAAAAGGAAAGAGTGCCTTGCCTTCGAAGTAACGATAGGTCCTACCCTGCATACTGTAGTTCTCGAAATCAGGCAAGTCCTTGTCGCTTGCATAGAATGTTATCGGTAGGCGTCCGGATGGATTATAGTCACCAAAAATCACATCAGCGACAGCGGTACCGGCAGCCTCGCCCGGATACCAGGCCTGAAGAATAGCATCGGCATGACGCGTTTCGAGTTCCATAGCGATGGCGCTGCCAGAAAGATTAATAAAGATGACGCGCTTACCCATACGATGTAACTCTTTGATGACATCGCGCTGACTCTGTGGGAGCTCTATCGTAGTACGGTCGCCACCCTTAAAGCCGGGCTCCGACACCTTCATCTCCTCACCCTCCAGTCGTGGAGAGAGACCACCACAGAAGATGACGACATCAGCATCTTTAGCCTTTTGTGCTACAGACACAGCCGTGGTCGGCTCATTGCGAGTATAGCCGGCACCGGGAATATAGGTCACATTCGCAGCTTTGGCCTGTATACCCTGAAGCAAAGTGACAGTAGACAAAGGGAAACCATTGTAGTTGCCCCACAACATTACGGAGTCATTGGCATTGGGCCCCATAACGGCAATGTTCGCATTTTTGCTTAATGGAAGAATATTGTTCTTGTTTTGCAGCAAAGTCATGGATTCGTGCGCCATATCAAGGGCAAGACTGCGATGCTCCTCAGAAGCTATCACCTCGGGACCGATACGCTTCCATGGCACAAGCTCCTCATCATCGAAATCGCCCAGCTCAAAGCGGGCTTGAAGCAGACGAATAACACTGGTATCAATGGTTGTCTCGGCAATTTTACCAGCCTTTACAGCTTCTGGCAACGATTTGTAATTGCTACCACACTCTACATCAGTGCCAGAGCGAACGGCATGTGCTGATGCTGACGCCGCATCGGCATCGACCCCATGACGGCCTTTCTCCCAAAAATCGGAGATTGCGCCACAATCGGACACCACCAATCCGTCGAACCCCCATTCGTCACGTAGAATCTGCTGTAGCAAACGGTTATTTCCGCAACAAGGTTGGCCGTCAAAGCGCTGATAGGCACACATCACCTCCCTTACGTTACCTTGCTGCACCAGTGACTTAAAAGCCGGCAGATAGGTTTCCCAAAGATCACGTTCCGGCAAATCCTCTATATTAAAGGTATGCCGACTCCACTCCGGTCCGGAATGAACGGCAAAGTGCTTGGCACAGGCCAGCAAAGGGGAGTATTTTCCCGTCTTAGGCTCGCCTTGCAGTCCTTTCACCACAGCAACGCCCATGCGTGAAGTAAGGTAAGGGTCCTCACCGTAGGTCTCCTGCCCGCGGCCCCATCGTGGGTCACGAAAAATATTGATATTAGGCGTCCAGAAAGACAAGCCTTGATACAGCTTGATTTCACCATGATGACGTGCAATGTTGTTCTTGGCACGTGCCTCTTTCATGCATGCGTGAAAAACCTTCAAGAGCAGGTTATCATCCCAACTGGCAGCCATACCAATGGACTGCGGGAAGACCGTGGCCGTGCCATTTCTGGCAACGCCATGCAGCGTCTCACTCCACCATTCAAATTGCGGTATACCCAATCGGGGGATAGCCGGCGAATTGTTACACATGATCAACGACTTCTCTTCCAGCGTGAGGCGACTGCAAAGATCCTTAGCCCGCTCGTATGCAGAGAGCGACGGATTCTGATAGGGAAGCTGTGCCTGTAAGGGCAGCACAGAAGCTGCCAAAACACCGAAAATAATATGTCTCAGTTTCATCATTCCTTTTCTGTTTTAACCAATATACAGTTCATAGATTTAAGTAAAGCTGGCGTGAGTACCGGTGAGCATACTCACGCCAGCTAATCAGACCCTCAACAGCCATAGCTGCAATCGGGAAGAAAACAAGCATCAAAAACTACTCCACTGACGAAGGAGGAAGAGCGCTTTCCGAAGCTGCCCAAGCTTTATTAGGTTTCGATCCCATAAAGAGTTCGAGGGTGCCACCCTGAATGAGCTCGTCATGAGAGAACCAACTGCGAGAAAGCTCTTTCCCATTGAGCAGAGCTCGTTGTATATACTTGTTACCTTCAGAAAAGTCATGTGCTTTGACCGTAAACGTTTTTCCTGAGGGCAATGTGATGGTACTTGACTCAAAGAAAGGAGAACCAATGGCATAGGCCGGAACACCGGGGGTAACAGGGAAGAAGCCCATCATGGAAAATACCACAAAAGCCGACATGCCACCGCCATCTTCATCGCCCGGAATACCGAAATAGTCGTCAGAGAAATAGCTATCAATCACATGATGAATACGCTTTTGCGTTTTCCACGGTGCTCCGAGATAGTTATAGATGTATGGGATGTGGAAACCGGGCTCATTGCCTACAGCATATTGTCCAATCATGCCGGTAGCATCAGGGAGCAAACGCCAGAAATTGTATTTGCTCATGCCTAATGGGATGCGGAAAAGTTCATCAAGATTCTGCTCAGCCTTTTCGCGGCCGCCCATGAGATCAAAAAGTCCTTGCAAATCATGCTTCACGTCCCACTGGAAAGTGTATGCATTGTTCTCCGTGAAGTAGGCACGGTCCATATAGCGTGGGTCGACACCTTCAATCCATTTGCCGTCTTTGTCCTTCGGCCAGAACATTTTTTTATCAGGGCGGTAGACATTACGATAGTTGACAGCACGCTTTCTGAAAAGTTTCTCATCATCTTTCTTGCCAAGAGTGCGCGCCATTTCTGCCAAACTCCAGTCGGCATAACTAAACGCCGTAGTGACGGACACGGCCTGGCGTCTCTCCCACACAGAGTCTACCTCTTTCACGGTTTCTTTCTCACCGGGCCACAGTGCAGGATAGTAACCATGGGCATTATAGAATTTGTCCAGAGAGGTTTGCGGTCCGCTGCGCCAAGGCAACAGCGTCCTTTCCAACGAATTGGCCCGAGCACCTTCGTAGGCCGTCTTCAAATCAAACCGCAACCCTTTTTGCCAGGCATCGTGCATCCATACCGTTTCAAAATTACCCATCATATCGAGGCTCTCACCCCATACCAATGCGAAAGAAGGCAACACGCCACTCTGGCGATACATATCGATATAAGAGTTAATCTTCGCCGTCTCCTTCACCGGATTGAGAATCGTATGCAAAGGCTCAAGGGCAATATACTGGTCCCATATCCAATTGTCGACAAAGAACGGCTCTTTCTGCTTATGCACCTTATGGTCATAGCCACTATAATAGCGTCCATACTCGTTAATATCTACCATCCGTTCAAAGCAGCGGTAGAAGGCGGTGTAGAAAATGCGGGCATGCTTATCCGTGCCACCTGAAACAGCAATCTGTGATAGTGCCTTCTGCCAGACGCCCTTTGCTTCGGCATAAACCTTATCGAAGTTGAATGTGGCTATCTCACGTTCCAGATTGGCACGGGCCTGTTCCTCACTGATATAACTTATGGCATAGCGCATCATGACTGTCGGGGCACTGACGCGCAGGCATAAATTCTTATTGTCGTTGCGCCATTGTGGGTCTGTGGCAGGGTGGTCAAGCACAGCATAGAGATAAGCCGTCATGCCCTCAAAATTCTCACGACCTGTGATCACCGTCGGACTCTTCAGGTTATAAGAGCCGTTTCCATTGCGGATGCCAAAGCGGAGGAGACCACGCCCGTCTTCAAAATTCATACGGATAATAGCACTCTTGCGTGAAGGAGCAAGGTCAAAGGTACATCCTTCAAGATCGTCGTGCCAAAAATAAGGTAAAGCATCCTCATTGTCGTAGACCTGGCGACGGTCCCACACCATCTTCCCATCGTCAGCAAAAGGCAAGAAAGAGAAGATCCAGTTCTTGCGGTGGGAAGTCATCATCAACGGGTAATCCTTGATCTGATCGTCGAGCATATCGGCACGATCCGGAGTGAACCGCATCATCTCATTAGGAAGATGGGTCGTAGGGCGTGTAGGTTGGAGCAACACGCCTACCCCACCTATCGTGGGGTCGACACATGATAGGGGCTCATGCTGCTGAGCTTGTGCTGTCATAAATGGCAGGAATGTCAGGAATAACACTGCAGCAGTAAAAGATTTTATTGTTTTCATAATATATAAATATATTTGTGATTAATATTTAATGATCTTCATCGCAAATGTCCCGGAAAACAGATCGGTTATCATCAGAATTTAACCATGCAGACAGCATTGTCCTTTGGTCTCATCAGTGATGAGTTACCCGGTATTCTTATACGGTTTCTCTGAAAAGGATGCAAGTTCCCCACTAAGTAAAGATTATGTCACAAAGATAACAAAAATAAATATATCAAAGTGATATATAATAAGGAATTTTACGCTCTTTTATTCCACAATGTTATCCCCATGTGTAGAAGGATAAAATATCACGACAAAAGCCTTCTTATGCTGCGCGTATTTGAAAATCAAAAAGCAGCCATGCCAAATACGCGAAATATGGGTCGTTTAAGCAACTGGCTGTGACTCAATATGTTAGGTTAATATTTAACTTTCCGGTCACCATCGATGGCCGGAACGGCTTTCCCGTTGCTATCTATCCGCAACACGAAAAGGGCGTGACGACAGGCCGACGGAGGCCTAACCGCCACGCGACGGGGCCCTAACGGTGACGCGATTAGGCTGTAACGGCAAGACGACTCGGATTTCCCAGAGTCATCAGCATGAAAAGAACATGGGAAGACGGTGTTTTCTGCGCTAAAACAACAAAAAATTAGCACACGTTTACAGGCCAATTTTCATAACAAAAACACGGGGCCATGCCCATCTGTTATCCTTCTCCACTTGTCATCACCACGTTGATACGGCCTGAAAACCATCATACCGCCATCCCGGTTTATTGGAAATAAGTGAGGTAAATATATACCAATGCCGCCACAATGACCGAGATCCAGATGAGACGGAAAAGACAGCCCGTTACTTTCTTAACGATAATCACACCGACAATAACGGCTATCAGCACAAAGAGATAATAAGAAAAATTTAAATCCATAAGGACATTAACTTGTTATTTGAACAATGCTGTAAACGAATGAGGTATCTGTGTTTGGAATTCCATGGGGCGGTGGGTCACCGGATGGTAGAAACAAAGCACCCAGGCGTGAAGGCACAGCCTGTCTATCGGGTTGTCCCCATTGCCGTATTTCCAGTCGCCACACACGGGATGGCCCATGTCTGCCGCATGAACACGAATTTGATTTTTGCGTCCTGTCTCGAGTTTAAACTCCACCAGAGAATGGTTGGGGGTACGATCGAGCACATGGAAATGGGTCACGGCATATTTCCCGCCATTATCCACAGGACTGCTGTAAGTAATATATAGCTTACTGTCTTTCAGCCAGTTGGCAATCGTTCCCTCGTCGGACTCCACAGGGCCGGACAACACCGCAACATAACGGCGATCGTACACCGTATGGCGCCAATCATTCTCCATCGACAGTGCCGTTTTCTTGTCCTTGGCATAAATCAGGAGCCCACTCGTGTCGCGGTCGAGCCGATGTACCACGTGCGCCTGACAGTTTTGCTTGCTCGCATGGAAATATTCGTCGAGCACGGCCTTAACGTTCAGCGAGTTGTGCTTGGTGGCCATGGAGAGTATGCCCGGCTGCTTTTCCACCACGACGAGATAGTCGTCTTCATAAACCAATTTCACATATCGGTTTTTGAGAGTGTAGTTGCGCTTGGTCTTGCTAACAGCTATGCTCATGCCGGGCTTCAACGGGTAATCATAGCGTGTCACCACTTTCCCGTTCACCTTGATGCCACGCCCCTGAAGCGTCGCCTTTATCTTTGAGCGGCTCCCACTCAGATTGGCCAAGAGCCAATCGAGCAATTGGGCCTCCTCGCTCACCACATAATGACTGTAAAGGCCCTCTTGGCGAGGCATCCCCTTATTTACTGTTTTCTTGACGTTTTTCTTCATATTCCGTAATTACAACCCAACAGGGTTGATATATTGTTTAATCCCGACGTTTCCAAATCTTCATGATTTTATGGCGTATTGCCATCCCGTTGCACAGGCTCACCAAGGCGAACAACACGATGCCGAGCAATACGGCAGGCCACATCGAGCCACCCTCCACATCGGGAAAAAGGGTTTCGATGATATTCATATAATAGCTCCGGAGGAGGAAAACCACAGCCCACGCAATGAGCAGCACCACAACGTTGAGCCCAATGGTCAATAGCTGATAAGGGCGGGCTACCCTGCCCGGACTATACCCCATCAGCAGCAAGTTCTCCAATTTGGCTGCGTTTTTCTGCACCAGCAGATAGATGCTCAGCATGAGAATATAGAAACTGAGGGCCGAAATAATCAGGCCCACCACCATAACCAGCATCACCATCATCCTGAGAAAACGAGTCGTCTTCTCGGCTTTCAGCTGTCCGTCCTCCACCTCGTAGCCTTTCTTCTTGAGGTATTTCGTGACGTTTTCATCGGCAGGATTGTCCGACTGCATCACCAGTCGAGTGGCATCCGAATGAGCATCGGGCGCAAAATTTGCATTGCTCCAGTCCATGAAGGTCTGCGGTATGAGCACAGAGCTCAGCCGATTGGAAAAGCCTATGACTTTGCCTTTGAAAGATTCTTTGCGCCCATTGCCCTGAATAAACATATCGACGTCTATCAGGCCCACCAGTCCTTCACTGATTTTGGGCAAAGCATGGCTCCGGGCAAAGCCAAAATTGTACATGGTCAGATAGTTGCGGGGTAGGATGATAGGCACCCGCTTATCCCCGGGCTTATACGTCCAATCTGCTGTGGGCACATCCACAAACTCATCGGGGATGCTCTCGAAGAAGAGTTCTGTGTTTAGCACTTTCGTTCCGTTCACGCCGATACGGGCATCGACCTTGTATTCTGTCGATGTAAACCGACCCACTTTGGTGGCGAAGGGCTGTGCGGCAAGGTCGTTGATTTCAGCGTTGTCAAACGAGTTGGAACGCCTGGAAAACGTATTCCCCGTGCCGATTTTCTTGCTCAGAATCACGTAGTCGGTCTTCATGAACGAATCTTCGGCCGTGAAAACGGGCATCACATCATTATAAAACTGATAGCCCGACAACACGATGCACATTCCGAAGAGATTGGCCAGTGCAAAACCTGCAAACTGGGGCACGCTGATGTGCTGTCTTAGCAGTTTCCAAACCAAACTCATAGCATGAATGTTTTATCGTAGTTTAACTCGACATGCTTGCCTATGCTCGTCACAATAACGCCTGCTCCTTGTGCCCGGGCCTCCCCTATCATGATGTCGCCCATGATTTTAGCGTTGGCGTCGTCGAGATGAGAGATGGGCTCGTCGGCCAAAATAAAATCGAAGGGTTGCACCAGTGCCCGCATCAGAGCCACACGCTGCTGTTGTCCGAATGACATCCGCCCGATTTGAGTATCGCATTTGTCGCCGATGCCGAGCCTTTCAAACCACATTTTGATTTCCTTCTCGGTCTTGAAGTTGGTAAGTTTGTTCTTAATTTGCACATTCTCCATGGCCGTGAGTTCGGGAAACAACCGCAGCTCCTGAAAGAGCGCGCTGATATGCACCCGGCGCATCTCCACCCAGTCGTGCACCCCGAAGTCGCGCGTGCCGCGGTCGTCGAACAGCACCTGTCCACTGTAATCGTGCCGATAACCCAATATATAGCTGCAGAAAGTGCTTTTCCCTTTTCCCGAATCCGCCTCAACAAGATATAGGTGGCCTTTCTCGAAGGTAACATCTTGTCGCCACACCTCCGAGTGCAGGTCGGTGTGAGCAAACACCGACGGCAAGACGGAAGCCATACGAATTGTGTTCATAGACCTATTTCAAAGTATAAACTATGGCGTTGAGATTGCCAAACAGCGGCTGCAACAGTGCCAACAACGATTCAGCCTTACTTCCATTCAGCGCCGAAAAATTGACGACCATCACCAATTTCTCCCCTTTTATCTTGTCTTGCACAAACTCGCTTACCGGGTTGATGGCGGGGTGGATGCTTCTCAGGGCGGCCTCCCTGCTGCTACCGCTCATATACTGCCAGTCGCTGGTAACCCCAAAGAAATAGGTGGTATTGTCTCCGGAATAATAATAGCAGTCACGTCCCCAATCTCCGATGTGTCCTCCGGCCGGTACGCTCCGCTTCCAATAGTCGACATCGGCAAGCCAGTCGGCGTGCTTCAGCTTGGCCGCCATCATCATCTGGGATTGTCCCGTACCCAGTGCAGGCATAATCAGCGCCATGTCTCCATCGATGCTCTTGATGATATTGTCCATGTCGATAGCGGTATTGATACCAGCCAGCATGGCCCGTAAGGCGCTGTTTTGGCGCAATAACTCAATGAATTGTCTGCCGTCAACATTGAGAAACAAACCTGCGGCATCTGCTTCTCCCATCGACGCCGCATACCTGCCCTCAATCGGGCGATAGACGTCGGTAGCTTTTTTCAAGGCCTTGTTCAGTTTCTGTTTGAAAGAGAACGTCTCACCGTTAATCATCAGATACCCGTTCTCTACCTGCATCTCCGCAGCAATCATAATCTGCGACGCATCAGCATCTTTGGGTGCGCCGAGCGTAAAGGGGGCAACAAGTTGTTCCGGTAGGGCCTCGGCCTCGCATACGAGTGATATCGGGGCGCTAATGGAGTCGAGCTTGGCATACATAGGCGTGCCCACGATGCCGTCTTCCTCGTTGGCTGCAAGATATCGGGCCATCGTGCCCGTCAACGATTCACGCGCATCCGGCAGGACGGGGCCCATGAGCAGAGCCGCCTTGTCCGACCATCCCGCAACCCAGTTGTTGGGTAATGCCACAAAGTCGAAACCTTTTTTAGAAGATAGTTTCTGCCCGGCTCTTTTCAGGGTTTCGTCCAATTTGTTCCGGTTGGAAACCTTCGCGCAAAGTCCTAAATTGCCTTGCGCGTCTTCAAAGAAATACACTTGGGATGACAAGTCCAGTCCGGTATTGTCCAGATTGGACAAATGAAGCAATGTTTTGAGTAATAACTGATTACCCGTCCCACTCAACTTGGCGGGATTCATGCCCATCAGCAGTCTGCTTTCTGCAGGCACCGCGTTCAGATAATCGGTATCGGAGCACGAAGACAGCACTGCCATGAGCAGTGCCACAATGCAATAAACAATCTTTTTCATGATTTCCTCTTTGATAAATGGGCCATTGTCACAGCCATGAGACCGGCCGTCTCGGTGCGCAACCGACTATGGCCGAGGGTTACGCTCTCGTAACCATTTGCCATGGCCAACCGCACCTCGTCTGTGGAGAAATCACCCTCGGGGCCTACGAGGACAGTTACTGGCTCGTCGCCAGACATGCTCTGCAATTCGGTATAAAGGTCGGCTTGTTCTATTTCGTTGTAACAATGGCAGATAAATTTCCTGCCTTCACAGGGCCGCTCGACAAATTCCTTAAACTTGGTCAAGTCGTTCACGACTGGCTTCCAGGCCTTTCGGCTCTGCTTCATGGCTGAAATCACAATTTTGTCGAGGCGGTCTATGCGCACATGTTTACGTTCGGAAAAACGGCAGTGCAGCATCGTGGCCTCATCAAAACCTATCTCGGTCGCCTTTTCGAGCATCCACTCGATACGGTCAATCATCTTTGTAGGCGCTATGGCCAAATGGATTCGCCCGTTCCAAGTCTTCTCCTGCGGCAGCGTTTCCTCAATGCGGTATCCGCAATGTTTGCCTGCAGCCAGCGTCACCATGGCCCGATAAAAAGTGCCTTCGCCGTCCATCAGATAAATGTCGTCGCCTCCCTGCAGACGCAACACACGCAGGGCGTGGCGAGACTCGTCCTCAGGCAGCTCCGTTGCCTGCCGAGCTTGGGGCACATAGAAAAACCTCACTTCTTTCATTGCTGTTCTCCTGTAGACTCATCGTCAGCCGAAGTCTTCTTGCGTCGTTTGATTTCATCACGCAGATGAGAAGCCATCTCATAGTTTTCATTCTTGATAGCATTGTCCAACGCGTTCTGAAGCATATCGTCACTGATCGTATTGACGGGCAGCGAAACCCCTACAGCCTCACTGTCATACACTGTGCTTTGGCGCATGAAGAGCGATTCGGCCATCATGATGGGGATGTCACCACGAGTGACATAAGACAGCAAGATGCCATCGGTAGCAATGATGGGGACCATATCCAAAGTCTCCTCATTGCTCAATACGGCTTGGTATTTACCCTCACGCAACGTGTCTATATGTACCTCAAGACGTACATCGGTCTGCCATTGCAGCACATTCCACAGCACCTCCGGCAGCAATTTGTCTACCAAAGGACTGCGGTCCATACGCAAGCCGAACTCATTGAGTGTGTGCTTGTCGCACGGCACGGCTACCTGGCGCTGCTCAGCAGTGTCTGTAAGGACCAGCAGGCCGATATCTTCTGAACCGACTATTTCTGAAACGCTTTTAAATTTTAATCTTATTCTGGGTATCATTCAACAACAGGATTTTTCTTCTCACGATATAGCAAGGCAAAAGCTATGCCAACGACCAAGGCGAACGAGGCGAATATAAACCAACACGTGGTCCACGCGCCCGTGAGATAGCCGTTCTCGCCCCACGTGCAAAAGTGATTCACAACAGCACCGGCAGCCAGTGTTCCCACCGTCGCTCCAATTCCGTTGGTCATCAACATGAATAAGCCTTGTGCAGAAGCCTTGATGGAGGGGTCGCATTCTGAATCCACAAAGATACCACCGGCAACATTAAAGAAGTCGAATGCTACACCATATATTATACATGAGAGAATGAACAGCAGCACACCCGGCATCGTGGGACTGCCCACACCGAACAAACCAAAGCGGAACACCCATGCGAACATGGCAATAAGCGTCACGCCCTTAATGCCGTATCGCTTTAGGAAAAAGGGGATGAGAAGGATGCAAAGCGCCTCACTCACCTGGGAAATGGAGGTGAGCAGCGTTGCGTTGTTAGCGGCAAACGAACTGGCGATAACCGGGTCGGGACTTCCTCTGAAACTGGTGATAAACGGTCCCGCAAAGCTGTTTGTGACCTGTAATGACATGCCCAATAAGGCAGAGAATATCAAGAACAGTGCCATGCGCTTCCGCTTAAACAGCTTAAAGGCATTGAGGCCAAACGTTTCGGCCAGAGATTTGCTCTCCTGCTTCGGCTCACGCCCGCACTCCGGCAAGGTGAAACTATAGAGAAACAGGATGAAACTGACAACTCCCGAAACAAAGAACTGCATATAAGTGTACTGGAACTTATGGTTATTCTCCGCAAAAGTAAATGAAAACGCACCATCATCCCACACAGCACAATTGACAAACCACATCGTCAAAATAAAGCCCACCGTCCCAAATACACGGATAGGAGGGAAGTCTTTGACGGTGTCGTAGTGATTGTTTTTTAATATGGAGAAAGCCGTAGTATTTGAAAGTGCTATGGTCGGCATATAAAAAGCAACGCTCAGTGTGTAGAGTGTAATGAACAGGCCCTTGCTTTGTATCTCATTGCCCAGCCCCGTGCGAAAGCCCATATACCAGCATGCCATCATAAAGATACCGGCCAGTAAATGGCAGATGCCAAGCATACGCTGCGGCTGGATGTATTTATCGACTATGATGCCTATCAGCGTAGGCATGAAGATAGAGACTATGCCCTGAATGGCGTAAAACCAGGGAATCTGTGTTCCCAATCCGGCAGTGCCGAGGTAGTTGCCCATACACGTGAGGTATGCACCCCATGCTGCGAACTCCAGGAAGTTCATCAACGCTAAGCGTACTTTCAAATTCATCTCCGTTACTATTTAATGATGCTGCAAAGATAATACTTTTCTTGAATAAATGCAGGTTTATCTATAAATATGTAGTATATTTAAAGCGAGAGGCGACACGCAAGCGCTGCCCTCCGTTATTCGTGGTGCATCTACAGGATAAGTGTAAAGAATGAGCATTCGCTATTGCTTATGGAGTCCGCTAAACCGCATCGGTGTTTAATATATGTTAATACCATGCATTAATTTAAGGATATATTTCACTATTCAACATATTTTATTACCTTTGCACCACATTTCAATACGATGCTTCTACTTTGAAGCACACTCCCCATTTTAACAATTTTACCATACAACACAATGTATAGCAAAGAGGAATTATTATCCAAAAGTATCTCTTCATTGGGGGATATTGCACATAACCTTGGCGTTAACCCTCAGGAATTCAATGATCCCGAACAACTCATATACGCTATTCTCGACAAACAAGCCGATGACCAAGTCAATCAAAAAGCATCGGCAACGACCAAACATAAGCGGACTCGCATCACAAGAAACGAGCCCGACCACGTATATTCGGTAAACGGCAAGGAAGGCGAAAACTTTGATACCAAGAATGCTAAGACTGGCAACGCCCAACCGCAACTATTCAAGAGCAAAGCCGAAATGAAGGCCGAAGCTGATACAGACGATGATGTCGAGAAGAAGTTGAAAAAGCTCGAGGCCGAACTGGAGGCCATACCCACACATCGTGGTCCGAGAACGAAACAAGAAAAACAACTCATGACCGAAATAGAAATGCTGAAGAAAAATATAGATAACCAGCAGGAGGAGGACAAGGCAGAGCCTGCCAACGACAAAACAGCAGAGCCGGAAGAAAAAGATGCGGAAGACGCCACGGAAGAAGAAACGGCGGACATTCCCGAGGCTGTGTTCGCGGCAAAAGATAAGGACAAGGAAGGCAACAATAACGAGAAGCTGATTGCCAAACTGCAAGCTAAAATAAATGCACACAACGAAAACACGGAGAACAACCGTGAACAGGAATTTGACAACGGCGTGTGGGAAGGCGACCCGGGCGACGGGACCGATTTCATCATCACGGTGGATCTGCCTATTGAAGATCACGGCATGGTGCCGAACTATGACATGTTCGATAATCCCATCACACCTTTCTCACAGTCTTCTAATGCCAATTCCTATCAGCAACCTGCTCAACAGCCTACAAACAATCAGGCAACTTATGATTTCAATGACATTATCGAGGCCAATGGAGTGTTGGAGATTATGCCCGACGGTTATGGTTTCCTACGTTCCAGCGACTACAACTATTTGTCATCACCCGATGATGTTTATGTGGCAGCCCAGCAGATCAAACATTATAATCTGAAAACCGGTGATGTGGTGATGTGCCACGTCAGACCTCCACGCGAAGGCGAAAAATACTTCCCCCTGACAAGCATTGACAAGATAAACGGACGCACCCCTTCGGAAATTCGTGACCGAATACCTTTTGAACACCTCACCCCACTTTTCCCGGACGAGAAGTACACGCTGTGCAAAGACCCCAAGACAACCAATATGTCCACCCGCATTGTCGACCTGTTCTCTCCTATTGGTAAAGGACAGCGCGCACTGATTGTGGCTCAGCCCAAAACGGGTAAGACTATCTTGATGAAGAATATTGCCAACGCCATTGCAGCCAATCATCCTGAGGCCTACCTCATGATGCTGCTCATCGATGAGCGTCCCGAGGAAGTGACCGACATGGCCCGCACTGTAGACGCTGAGGTCATCGCCTCAACTTTTGATGAGCCGGCCGAGCGCCATGTGAAGATAGCAGGCATCGTTTTGGAAAAAGCCAAACGCATGGTGGAATGTGGACACGACGTAGTCATCTTCCTTGACTCCATCACCCGTCTGGCCCGCGCCTACAACACGGTGTCGCCAGCCAGTGGCAAGGTGCTCACGGGAGGTGTCGACGCCAATGCCCTGCAAAAGCCTAAACGCTTCTTCGGTGCTGCACGAAATATAGAAAACGGCGGCTCGCTCACTATCATCGCTACGGCACTCATTGACACCGGCAGCAAGATGGACGAAGTGATCTTCGAGGAATTCAAGGGTACGGGAAACATGGAACTGCAGCTTGACCGCTCACTCAGCAACAAGCGCATATTCCCGGCCGTAAACCTGATTGCCTCAAGTACCCGTCGCGACGACCTGTTGCAAGACAAGACCACGCTCGACCGCATGTGGATTCTGCGCAAATATATCTCCGATATGAACCCCATCGAGGCAATGAATTCTATTCATGGTCGGATGCAGCAAACTCGCGACAACTCAGAGTTCCTGCTATCCATGAACGGATAACCCGATATTTGCCGTAGCCGGATAGCTTAGCTACGGCAACATCCCATCTCCGTTTTGACTTATTTTCCTTGAAATCCACTCTCTATGTATAAATTGAAATATCTTTTGTGTTGTCTCTCCATTGCATGCGTAAGCCTCACGGCCAAGGCGCAGATGCCTTGGTCGAAACAATACCAAACCTATTTCGACCAATATAAAGACCTGGCCATCGAACAGATGCTGCGCTATCACATCCCGGCCAGCATCACCCTGGCACAAGGAGTATTTGAGAGCGCAGCAGGAAGAAGCCTTCTTGCCACAAGGGGCAATAACCATTTTGGCATTAAATGTCACGGGTGGACGGGGCGTAGCATGACATACAACGATGATGCCATCGGTGAATGTTTCCGAGCTTACGACAACCCCAGAGAGAGCTATGAAGACCATAGCAAGTTTCTCACGCAGAGTCGACGC
Source organism: Prevotella sp. (assembly GCA_050946435.1). Classification (GTDB taxonomy): domain Bacteria; phylum Bacteroidota; class Bacteroidia; order Bacteroidales; family Bacteroidaceae; genus Prevotella. The sequence goes on along the minus strand of JBMNUU010000013.1, from coordinate 43,343 downwards.
TATTCTCGGCTGTTTTCGCTGAGCATCACCGACTACAGAGGATGGGCGCATGGACTCAAAGCTTGTGGCTATGCCACCAATCCCAGGTATGCCTATAAGCTCATCGACATCATAGAGCAGTACAAACTCTACCTCTACGACCGCGCAAAAGACTACGACCATTTCATGGCTAAACGTTCGGGGTCAGCTCAACCTGTGCGGCAAGGCCAACTATTACATCCCATCCGGATTTACAACAAGAACTATTATATGATGGCCCGAGAAGGTGATACCTTCAAAGCCATCGGCAAAGAAACCGAACTTTCGGGAAGAAGAATTGCAAAATATAACGAGCGCAACTACCACGATGTGCTTCATGCCGGCGAAATCGTTTATTTGAAAAAGAAACGGAAGCGGGCTTCCAAGGCCTTTAAAAATAAGCCACACATCGTACAGCCGGGCGAAAGTATGTACACCATCGCTCAACGCTACGGAATCAGACTCAAGAGTTTGTATAAGAAGAACAAGCTGTCGCCGGACCATCAAATCAGAGTGGGCGAACGGCTCAAAGTCTATTGATATAGCAAAAATACCGACGTTGAGAAGCCGAAAGCATAGGAGACGTAACCCAAACATTATCTAATGCTCTCCCTGTCAATATGGCGACTGCACAAATGGCAGACAACAGATTCCCCACTTTGTCTGCCCGATTCCCCCAGATTACGAAAAATTCTTCCCCGAAAACCAATCCATCCCAATGAAAAAGACATTATCGACCATGATTTTCCTGCTCTTTGCAGGGAACGCCGCCATAGGGCAAGATTTCAACCAATATTTTCAAGACAAGACGTTGAGGATAGACTATATCTTCTCCGGCACCCACGACACCCAACATATTGCGTTAGACGAGCTGTTGGTAGAGCCCCGATGGTATGGCAAACGCAAGCGACTGGCCGACATTCCCGTAGAGGGGAACGGACAGATTATCGTTCGCGACCACAAGACCCAAGCGGTGATTTATCGAAATTCATTCTCCACGCTCTTTCAAGAATGGCAACAAGAGCCGGAAGCAAGACATACCCAAAAGTCGTTTGAAAACGTTTTCCTGGTGCCCATGCCCAAAGACACTGCCGATATCACTCTGGAATTGCGCAACAATCGGCGCGAGGTGTGTGCCAGCGAAACCCATCAAGTAGTTCCCAGCGACATTCTCATCCGCCCCATCGGCTACAACGACGTCACTCCGTTTGAAACGCTCCAAACCGCCAAAGACACCGCCAACTGCATCCATCTGGCCTATTTGGCGGAGGGATATCGACCAGAAGAGATGGGGACCTTCATCGAAGACGCTAAAAAGGCAATGGCGGCTCTCTTCGCCCATGAGCCCTATAAGCAGTTGCGCGACTACTTCAACATCATTGCCGTAAAGTCTGTTTCTAAGGAAAGCGGTGCCAGCGAGCCCGGCAAAGGGGTCTGGAAAAACACGGCTCTCCATGCTCATTGGGACACAAATTACAGCGAACGCTATCTCACCACATCACATCTGAAAGACATGCACGACCTCCTGGCCGGAACGCCGTATGAACACATACTCGTGCTGGTCAATTCCGATCGCTATGGTGGAGGCGGAATACTCAATTCATACATCCTGACAACAACACACAACCATTGGTCTCAGCCCGTCGTGGTGCACGAATTCGGGCATAGCTTTGCAGGGCTGGCCGATGAATACGCCTATGAAGAGGAGCAAATCGATATGTATCCGCTCGACGTAGAGCCCTGGGAAAAGAACATCACCACTAAGGTAGACTTTCACGGTAAGTGGGAGGACCTGATTGGGAAAGATCCCAAGGCCGGTCTTATAGAAGGTGCAGGCTACAAACTCAAAGGCGTGTACCGGGGCTATGAAGACTGTCGGATGCGCACCAACGAGATTCCCGAGTTTTGTCCCGCCTGCCGGAAGGCAACCCGGGAACTCATCGAATTCTATATCAAATAATTCCCATTATTCCAGCACATGAGGGCAACGCGATGGACACACTATATTGTCGCAGTGGTTTTTCTGCTGCTGTTGCCATGCAGCAAAGGCATGGCGCAAACCTCAGACGGCGAGCGTCTGGGGATGGCCCTCGAATATTTCCAAAGCGAGAAATACCATGAAGCCTTACTCATCCTGCAGAAACTTGACCGGAAATATCGACTGAATCCACGCATCAGGGCTTATATCGGCGTGTGCTATTACTATGAATGGGAATACGCCCAAGCCACCGAATACCTCGACTCGGTCATTCCTCAGCTCAAGGCCTTCGCTCCACAGGAACGCTCTTTTTACTATTATGCAGATGCTGAAAGCCATTTCAACCTACGACAGTTCGGTCAGGCCCTACCCCTCTACAACGAAATGCTCAAACTCTGCCGAGACAACGAGAAACCGGACGCCTACTATCGGATTGGCTTCATACACGTCTACCGACACGAATGGATAGACGCGCTCGACAATCTGCAAAGCGCCCTGGTGTATTATCAGTGCTACAGACCAGACGAGAAGGCTCGCATCGCACAGATCAGAAACATGATAAACGGCTGTTGCACAAACATCAAGAACGGTGGATGAATCTCCTTTTTATGTTAATATAAGCGGTCAATTACTTTATTTTTTGTAATTTTGGGCAATGATTTGCTATTTTTCAGGAACGGGGAACACGCAATGGGCCGCTGCACAGCTCGCTGAAGCAACGGGAGAAAAGCTTATCTACATACCTGAACACATAGACGGCCCCTTTGTCTATGACCTTCAGGAGGATGAGAGAATAGGATTCTGCTTCCCCGTGCATGGCTGGCGACCCCCCGGCATCGTGCGCAAATTCGTCCGTCAGCTACAACTCAATGCTGGCGGTCATTACACCTATGCACTATGTACAGCCGGTGACACCATAGGCGAAACAATAGATATATTCGAGCAAGACCTTGCCCGCAAAGGCATAAAGCTTGATGCCGCTTTCTCCCTAAAGATGCCCGAATCGTATGTAGGACTTCCGTTCATGGACGTGGACAACCCTGAAAACGAAAAGAAGAAATGTGCAGAGGCCGCCAAAGACCTAAGCATATACACACAGGATATACTCAACAGGCGCAAAGTTAGGGCGTTGCCTCACATTGGCAGGTGGCCCCGCATAAACTCCAGACTCATCGGAGGCTACTTCACAAGACACCTCATCACCGACAAACCTTTCCATGTCGACAGCGACAAATGCATCAAATGTGGCATTTGCGCTCAAGTTTGTCCGGTATACAATATAGAAGGAGGTGCAGGACATGAGCCTCAATGGAAGCACAATGGGACTTGTCTCAGCTGCTTCGCCTGTTATCATCACTGCCCACGCCACGCTATAGAATATGGAAGACAAACCAGGCACAAGGGCCAGTATTTTTTTAATCATCGAAGTTCCGACTTTTCCGAATAAATTTTTGAATCAGAAATAAATCCAAACAGAACAATGAAGAAAATATTACTCACTCTGGGCTTTGTCCTGCTTTCCGTCTGCACCATGCAGGCCCATAAGGCATGGCCCTACCCGATGACCTTTGTCCAAAGCAACGGCGACACCATCGTTGTCCGTCTGCACGGTGACGATTATTTTTCATGGTATACCGACATGGAAGGCAACATCCTCGAACGTCATGGCAACGACTTCACAAAGATAGATGTAGACAAGGAGACTTTCTTTGCCCAAGCACAACAAACGCTCAATGCCAAAGGCATACATCGGGAGCCGATTGCCCCTTCCCACAGTCTGTTCCCACACGAGGGCTCACCTAAAGTTGTCGTAATTTTGGCACAATACAAGGATTTGCCGTTCTCCGTCAAGGATCCGAGGGCTTCCTTCGACCAATATCTCAATGCCACAGAAGGTCAACCTGAGGATCTGGGCACTTACGAGCACATGAACTATGGCAGTGTCAAGCAATATTTCATGGCCCAAAGCAATGGCAAATTCAGTCCCCAATTCGACATATACGGTCCTGTGACCCTGCCCCAAAACATGGCTTATTATGGCGGTACAGACCCCAATGGAGGCGGTGAAAAATACAACGAACTGCTCCTGGACGCCTGCAAGGCCATGGACAATTCGCTGGATTTCAGCAAATACGATCAGGACGGCGACGGCAACATAGACCTTGTTTACATCATCTATGCCGGATACGGTCAAAGTAGCGGTGCCTCAGCAGAGACGATGTGGCCCAAACGTTTTTCCAATTCGACGCTCTTGAATGCCAGGTTTGATGGTAAAGGCATAAGCCAAGGCGGTATCAGCAACGAGTTGATAGGCAATGAGAGTGCGCCCAAAGAAAAAAGAATCAATGGTATCGGACTGTTCTGTCACGAATTCTCACATTGTTTGGGTCTTCCTGACTTCTACCCAACCGCATGGACAACTACTCCCCATGATAACCTTGGCATGGAGGATTGGGACCTGATGGACAACGGAGAATATATCAGCAACGGATATTGTCCTGTCAGTTACACAGCCTGGGAGCGCGAAGCGATGGGCTGGGATCACATCCCTGCCATCACCGAAGCCAAACAATATCAACTCGACGGGAAGGTATCCGGTGGCACCAACGCCGTAAAAATTGTAAATCCCAACAATAGCAACGAGTATTTTGTATTGCAGCATTTCGAAGACAAAGGCTGGAATCAGCGCATCGCTAGAACCAAAGACTATAACCCGGAAACCAGCGGACTGCTGATTTATCATGTCGACTACGACGCCAACAAGTTCAGCCTTTCTTCTAACGGTGTCAACAATGAGGTGAGTCACCCAAGAATGACCGTGATACCCGCTGATGGCAAACTCGTCTCAAGCTACAATATTCAAGAATTGACATTAGCCGAATATCAACAGCAGGTCAACGGTGATCTATTCCGAGCAACCGACACTAACGTGGACTCTACGTTCGTACAGAGCAATGGACTGCCCAATGCCAAATGGTGGACCGATGCAAACGATACTCCCTTGTACAACATCAGGTACATGGATGGCTCCGTCTCATTCGATTTCTTAAAAAACCTTACCGGCATACGCGACGTGCCGACCATTGTCGATAACAAAAGAATATATACCATCGACGGACGGTTTGTGGGCACCTCTGTCTCGTCACTCCCACACGGCGTATACATCAGAGGTGGCAAGAAGTTTGTCAAGTAAACGGCTTCACCTCTTAACACCATAACGCAAAACTCCCCATGACAGATAGACCGTCATGGGGAGTTTTGCATTACACATTCCTGCCTCTACGGCAGGCGACTTTCGCCTCATTGATTTTGGGCAGCATCCCTCTTACCCAGCGACTCCACCTCACGAAGCCAAAGCGCGGCGACCGCATCGGAAGGCATACGCCAATCGCCCCTGGAACTCAGACCGACAACACCCGTCTTGGGGCCGTCGGGCAGACACGAACGCTTGAACTGCTGACTAAAAAACCGACGGCAGAAAATCTGTAGCCAATGGAGGATGGTTTCATCGTCATAATGTCTTCCCTTTTCTTCATCGGTCGGGATGCCGCCAAAGGCCCGCTGCGCCAGCAGGAATATCTTGCGCGGACCGAAGCCATAGCGTAAGAAATAATATAGGAAGAAGTCGTGCAACTCGTACGGACCGACCAGGTCCTCCGTTTTTTGATTGATGTTGCCGTGCTCATCGGCCGGTGTGAGTTCCGGAGAAATGGGCGTATCGACAATGTCGAGCAATGTCTTGCTGGTCGGCTCATCCATGTTTCGAGCCACAACCCTCACCAAATGCTGCATCAGTGTTTTGGGCACAGAGGCGTTGACGCCATACATCGACATGTGGTCTCCGTTGTAGGTAGCCCATCCCAGGGCCAGCTCCGAAAGGTCACCCGTGCCAATAACCATACCATTCAGTTCGTTGGCAAGGTCCATCAGAATCTGCGTGCGCTCACGGGCTTGCGCATTTTCGTAAGTCACATCATGGTCATCGGCATCATGGCCAATATCTTCAAAATGCTGCAAAACACTCTTGCCGATTTTTATCTCACGTGTGGTGACACCCAGACTCTCCATCAGAGACAAAGCATTGGCATAGGTACGGTCGGTCGTGCCAAATCCCGGCATCGTCACTCCCAGAATATCCTTGCGGTCTCTGCCGAGCTTGTCGAATGTTTTTACACACACCAGCAACGCCATCGTGGAATCCAATCCACCGCTCACGCCTACGATTGCCGTCTTGGCATGGGTATGTTCGAGCCGTCTGGCAAGTCCCATGACCTGGATGTTGAAAATCTCGTCACACGACTCCTGCATATCGTCCTTACCGGGAATGAAGGGCATGGGGTCTACAGAGCGCTCCAAAACAAAGTCGCGCGGTTGTATGCTTTCAGCATCTGTTACCTTAATTTCTGCTCCTTCTATCACGCGTCGGGCATCCAAAAACATCGTGTTGTTCCGGCGTTCACTGCGTAGGCGCTCCACGTCGATCTGCGCAAATTGCATTTGGTCGGCAAGAGAAAATCTTTCACCCTGTGCCAGCAATATCCCGTTTTCATAAATCAACGCATGACCGCCATAGACCACATCCTGCGTACTCTCGCCATATCCGGCACCACTATACACATATCCGGTTATGGTGCGGGCGCTATGCTCTGCAATCCGTGTTTTCAAGCAAGCATACCTGCCCAAAATTTCGTTGGTAGCGGAAAGATTGAAGATAAGATCGGCTCCGGCCAAGGCCAAATCGGTGCTTGGCGGTGTGGGTGACCACACGTCCTCACCGAGTTCTACGCCAAACGCGACGCCATTGCACGTGCGGAAGAGCTGTGGATCGGAGGATAGGCGAACAGTGCATCCCGCAAAGCGCAGTGTGGTGGGCTGGAGTTCCTGTGACGAGACAAACCACCGTTTTTCGTAAGACCCACCGCCGTTGGGTAGATAGGTTTTGGGGACAACACCCAATATGCTACCTTTCTGAATCACCGCAGCACAGTTGAGCAGCCCGTTGCCCACCGCAATGGGAAGCCCCACGATGGAAATGATATCGAGCTTCCGGGTGAAGTCCAGCAAATGCATCATGCCATGTTCGGTGGCATCGAGCAAAAGCTGCTGACGAAACAAATCCTGGCAGGTATAGCCCGTAATGCACAATTCCGGGAAAACGATAATCTCTGCGCCCTTGCCCTCGGCCTGAGCAATAAGCGATTCCATCTCCAACACATTTTGTCGGCAGTCGGCCACCTGAACAGTTGGCACGGCACTGGCCACCTTAATAAATCCGTAGTTCATATTGTTGTATTATTGCTGTGTAACGACATCGGGACACTCGCTGTCGAGCCCCATGTCTACTACCTGTCATCCGCTTCGTGAAGCTCCGTCTTCTCGTGGGGGGTGCGGTTAAAGCCCTTTCGCGGTGCGGTTAGGCCTTAGCGGCAATGCGGTTGAGCCTTAACGGCGTCGCGGTTAAAGCTCAACCGCACCGCCGTTAGATAGTAGCCGCAAACGGTCTATCTGATAACCACCATTGTGGCCCCATATCCATACTCCTGAAACGAAGCATCTTGATAGGTATACGATTTGTATTTGTATTTTAGTTCCTTGATAAGGGCATTGCGAAGCACGCCCTCACCTTTTCCGTGGATAAACACCACCTTTTGTCCTTTCTTGGAAGCCAACTTGTCCAGCGTTTCCCGAAAGACTTTCAACTGATATTCCAGTATCTCGCCACGCTTCATTCCTTCGATGGAGTCGAGTATCTGTCCGGCATGAAGATCCACCACCACCGCATCGTCTAATCCGTGATGATGCATATAGGGCGAGTTTTTCTTATTGCCCTTGCGCTGATTGTCCGCATATCGGCCGACAAGCCGAGTACGGTCGTAATTGGAGAGAGGCTCTTCAACTGTTTTTTCCGATGCAGCATCTTTGAACATTCCGAGCTTCAACTCTTCGGCATTGATGTCACGAGGATGCTCGGTCTTGTCGTTTTCCACTATGGTGTACAACAAGGAGCGCTCGTCGAAGAAAGGATTGGCCCGGAAGGTGTTAAGTTTATGGAATTTCACGGCATCAATACGAAGAATGGTGTCTACGGTGGGCTTGATTTCAAAGGTGCCGTCACGCTTATATGCCATAAGCTGCACGGCCACTCGTCCAAGCTGTGCGGCCTCTTCTCGGGTAAGCTCCTCTACAAACGTCTTGGTGTTTGGCTCTATTTCGCCTTCTGCCTTCAGCGTCCACTGCTCACCGTCGGCCACAGAGAAGACAAATCTCATGGTGTAATTGCTGTCGTTGACGAAGTACAACTCATAGCGCGGGTTAAGGGCTTCCCTGTCACCAATGGGCACAAACGCAAGATAGGCCGACAATCGGTCTCCGCCTTCGCGTTCCTGTGGCTTGGCACGGAACGTCACCTCCTTGCTGTCATCGACCATATCCTCAACCGACATATCCACTTCTTCGTCCTGCCCGTCGCGCAGCATGGCGCTGACAGACCGTCCGCCTGTGTCGTCGAAAGCGTTAGCCGGGCGTTTACCCGTCTTGGAGAGTTTCCCTTGAACAATGTTTGACGTGTTGTAGTCGATAGATTGACTCACAACCACCTCACTCATTTTTACCGGGATTTGGAATCCGTCCTCATCCTCTACCAAAACAATATTCTTTCCCTGAAAGCCAGCTATAGTTCCACCGCCGACTTCATTGAGGAAACTTACTTTATCACCTATTTTCATTTTGCGTACATTTATATTTGATGGGAAAAGATGTTCTGCTAAGGAGAGTGCCTTCTGACTTTACGAGAATATGCTACGAAGTTTACGTAGCGTCCGCTATTTATGGAGCGTACATCTGGCTTCAGCCTGGCCTGCTGTTGATCAAACTATGGAATCAGCAGACTCGAGTCGCCATAGCTCAGGAAACGGAATTCGTGGCTGAGCGCATAGTCGTAGACCTTGCGCCAGTCGCCGTTGAGAAAGGCACTGACCAGCAGGAGCAGCGTGCTCTGGGGCTGATGGAAGTTTGTGATGAGCATCTTCACAATCTTGTAGGTATAACCCGGCGCAATGATAATCTGCGTACTGGTATGCAGTGTGTCGAGATGATCACGGTCGAGATAGTCCAGCAGATTCCGGATAGCGGTCATGACTGTGACGGGCTTACCATCGACCAACACCAATCCATCAGCATCGTGGGGCAGGTCGTAGGGTTCCCACTGGTCTACATGCAAATCGCCCTCAGACAGATCCGGATGTGTGACCAGCTTCACGCCCATATAGTAAAGGCTCTCAAGGGTACGCACACTCGTAGTACCGACGGCAATGGCCCGACAATCATGCTTGAGCAGACGCTCGAGCGTATGACGATGGATCACAACGTATTCGGTGTGCATGTTATGCTCGTCGATCGTTTCCGATTTCACGGGCCGAAACGTTCCTGCGCCTACATGAAGCGTAACCTCGTCGCGCGTTATGCCTCTTGCGTCGATAGCTTTCAACACCTCGTCCGTAAAATGTAATCCTGCGGTCGGTGCGGCAACGCTGCCCTTGATTTTAGAATAGACCGTCTGGTAGGTGGTCTTGTCGCTCTCCTGCGTTTCTCTGTTGAGATAGGGAGGAATGGGCAGTTCTCCGACGGTCTCCAAGATGTCGGCAAAGTTGACCTGACGGTTGTTCCACTGAAAGTCTACCCAATAATTGGTGCCACCGCTCTTCTCGGTGGTCTTGTCACGATTCATTGTAGCCGTGAGCGTGAGTTTCTGACCCTTAATCTCGAAGTCACGTTTTAGCGCACCCTCTTTCCATTTCTTCAAGTTTCCCACCATGCAGAGCCAACTGCATTTTTCGGTGGACTGAAACATCTGCTCGTAGTCGGCAGGTTGGGCCGGCTCCATGAGAAACACCTCGATGAGCGCTCCGGTCTCTTTGCGGAAATGCATACGGGCCTGAATCACTCGGGTGTTGTTATACACCATCAGTGCGCCCTGCGGCAGATGATTGGGAAGATTATAAAAGATGTCGTCAGTGACGTTGCCCTTATCGTAAATTAAGAGTTTGCTGTGGTCGCGCTGGGCCAGGGGGAACTTGGCAATGCGATCGTCGGCAAGTTCATAATTGAAATCTGAAATGTGAATGTGTTTTGTATCCATGATTCAAAATTGAATGCTTGGTTGTCGTCGTCAATACACAAATAATGAAAGCAATGTGACTGCAGTCAAGATGGCTGCCAGGGCCAACATCACAACGTCAATGTCAACGGTGGCATAGCCCGTACTGGTGTATTGCGAGGAGATATAATTGATTTTTGGACTTATCTTGAAATATATCTTATAAAAGACCAAATAGGCGATGCAACCGGCTATAGCCCCCCAGAGCATGCCGCAAAGGATGTCGGAAGGATAATGCAGCCCCAGATAAAGACGTGTCCAGCAGTTGAGTAGCGACCATAGCACCATCACCGTGTTGAACAACCGATTGCGCACCAGCAGACTGAAAAAAACGGCCAATGACATGGTGTTGGCAGCATGAGCGGAAAAAAAACTGTAACCGGAGCCACGATGACCGTCCACAACATCGACCATATATTTGATATAGGGGTCCATAGCCGGACGGGGACGGGCCACCAGAGGTTTGACAATGCCGTCGGCCAAGCCATCGGCAAGAATAATGCAAAGCGCAACCGAGCCAACGACCAGGGCTATCTGCAGCATGGTCTCGTTATTTTTCACCACGAGATAGAACAAAGCCAGATACAGAGGAGTCCATGTGAAACCCCACGTGAACATCTCCATGAGACGGTCAAGGAACAAGGAATCGCTGTTGTTAAACCACATCAAGAGGTCCTGGTCTATTTCTATCAGACTTTCTATTGTCATCGTTGACTGTTATTCAGATTAAATCATCTCCAGCCGGGATGCCGGAATCCACCCTTCCCTGCCATCGGACAGGCGTACTCCTTTCCACTGAGGAAGGGTGTTGTCGGTAACTTCCACCCGAGTGCCTTCGTGGAGGATGAACGCATCTTCGCCATTCTTCACTGGGGTCTTCTTTACTTTCACGGAAGGCACGATGATGATTGCTCCGTTACGATTAGTCATGGCATTGTGCTGAGACCATGCGAACAAAGTTGAAAATCCGAAGACAATGATGAACAGTGAGGCTCCAAAGAAGCCCACCTTGCGCCATACAAGCTTTGGCACAAAGAGGTAGACAAGCATGAGTATCAAGGCGAAGATTATCGAAACAACGCTGACAACAGCCCAAATATTGGCACTGGTGAAATTGACAACGCTGCGATACCACGTATTAAACACCACTTCGCTCTCGGGAGCGAGTTTATCTATCGTCTTGGAACGTGCAAACTGCAAGTTGTAACGGATATCATTGTCGCCCGGCGACAAAAGCAAGGCGCGCTCATAAGCCAAGATGGCCATCGTGATGCTGTCTGAGCGATAATAGGCATTGCCCAGATTATAATATACATCGGCCGACCGCTGATGCTTCAATATGTTGCGGTAATCGACGATAGCTTGTTGGTAATCGCCTTTCTTATAGGCCGCATCGGCCTCTTGCTTGGTTACTGCAAAAGAAGCAAAGGGCATGGAAAGCAACAAATATAATAGTAGGAATATCCGCCAAACGGGAATGTTTCCTATCTGTATTCGGTATCGTATCATAGTTTATGCTTCTTTTTCATTACTTCTTCTATCTCACTTATCACGGCTGCAGCAGTGGAATAGGTCTTCTCCATGTTGCCGGCAACATCGCCCGGGGCATAGCGTTCAAACTCGCAGGTGTCGAGTGCGAACAGGAACTTGTCGATGGTTTCCTGACGAACTTCGTGCATCGAGAAAGTCTCCGAAATATTCTCTCGAGAGAGCTTCTCCGCAGGCATATTAAGTTTGTAACCTGCATAATCCCACAGCGCACGCAACACTTCGTCATAAAATTCTTCGCCCTTGCCCTGCTGCATCAGCTGGTAGGCCCTCTTCAATCGTCTGCGAGCTATCTTGTCCGCCTTCTTCCTGCGCACATTGATCATATCGGCGTGTTCTATAGCACGCTTGCGGAAGATGATCAACAAGAGGACGAAAGTCAACAGCGGAAGCAACAGGCCAATCCAGTAGCCGGTGCTGCCGACAAACTGTCTGTCGGAGCCATAGCGACTCACCTTTCCCGATTTGATATTGCGAATGTCGTTGTCTTTCGGAGTCTCATAGTTTGCACTGGTATTCTTTCCGTTGCCTTTTTTCACCGTAATGTTAATGGGCTTGGTCTTGATGGTCTTGTAACCCTTCGACTGCACGTCAAAATATACGAAATCTACAGCGGGAATGGTATATTTGCCTTGCGAACGAGGCACAAACAGGATGTCGTAGACCATGTTGCCTTCGACTCCATTGGCGGTGAGCTTGGTCTTGTCGGTTATCTTGGGGTCGTATTGGTCGAAGTTCTTGGGGAACTTGATCTCAGGAAGTTTGATGAGTTTCAGATTCCCTACTCCTCCCACGACTATGCGCATAGTGATGGGGTCGCCCGCTTTTACTTCCGTTTTATTCAACTGAGCCGAAATATTAAACCTACCCACACCTCCTGAAAAGCCGGCTGGTTTTTCGGGAAGCGGGTCGACCTGTAAGGTCAGTCCCGGTGCCTGGATGTTTCTTTTCACCTCTATATATCCCGAGCCTCCGTTGAAGAAGGCTTCGAATGGGTCTACTGCCCGATTTTGCTGCACCACAATACCCTTGAAAGTGATACTCGGCACCTCAAGTTTCCCCGTCATCTGAGGGAACATCACGTATTGACTCCACGTCACCGTGCGATAAGGGCGACCATTCACGCGCTCCACCTTGAAGCTCTTCTGTTGGGGCAGCGGCACCTCCTGAGTATGGAAACCCGTCAAGTCGGGCATCTTACCCTCAAGCTGCGTAAGGTCCACAAGGGTATACACTTTATAGGTGAGGAGCACAGGTTCCTGTTCGTACACACGGCGCTTGTTGGCGGAGACCTTAATGAACAAGTCCTTGCCGGAGATTCTGGAGTCGGCACTCCGCATTTGTCCCAAATCCTCATCATCCTGATGCATCCTTGGAGCACCGTTTGCATTCGTACGAGCCTGCCCCGACACCGTCACCTTAACCGGACGCGATGAAGCTCCCTGCCCGTTGACCTTAGCGTGGGCAGCAGGAATAGTATATGTACCCGCCTTATCGGCGTAGAGCGTATAGGTGAACGTGATAGACGACGAACTGCTCGTGTGCCCGTTCACCATTTGATAACTCGACTGCTGTGAGGTGTATGGCCCTGCTATTACTTCCAACCCACTGGGGATGCTGCCGACTCGGAAGTCCTCAACATCCTGTGTATTGATGGTATATGAAAGCCGGAAATTCTCACCGGTAGCGACACGCGAGGGCACGGACACCGAGATTTGTGCCTGTGTTACAGTTGTGCCGAATAGGAGACATAACCATAAAATGAAGATATGTAATGTTTTACGTGTCATTTATTCTGATTTACCAATTCTTCTGCAAGCGGCGATGTTGCGGCTGTTGCTGCTGTTGTTTCAAACGTTGCTGCGTCGCTTTTTCCTTCTGGACAGCATAGTTGAGCAATTGCTCAGCATTTTCCTTGCTCATTTGGTCTTTAGGCTGCTGCTTGTCCTTACTGGGATCTTGCTTCTGATTTTGATTATCTTTTTGGTTCTTGTTTTTGTTTTTACCGTTATTTTTATCTTTGTCTTTGTTTTTATCCTCGTTGTTCTTCGGCTGATTCTTAGCCAGTCGCTTGCATAAAGCCAGATTATAGCGAGTCTCGTGGTCAGACGGATTGTTGCGCAGGCTCTCCTTGTATGCTTCTATGGCTTCACCGTAAAGCTGATGTTTCTGACATATCACTCCTATGTTGTGGTAGGCCATTGCTTTGCGCTTGTGAGCCGTCTCGCTTTTTCCCGCATTCTCAAAATACACAACAGCTGACGAATCTTTCTGCTGCTGCATCAGGGCACAACCTAAATTGTATTGCGCCTGGGCGTTTCGGCTGTTGCGTCCCAAAGCCTTCCGGTATTCGGTTTCGGCTTTGGCATAGTTCTGTTCGCGATAGAGCTTGTTGCCATTGCGGATATGTTGCCTGTCGGTCTGCGCATCCATCGTTTGGAAGCACATCGCTAAGGCTAACGTCAACAATATATGTTTCAATATCTTCATGAAATCATTTACTTCTTTTTAAACAGTCTCACATTCTTCAAGAGCGGGTTTCTTGCCTCTAACACACATATTTCTGCGATGAGCAAAAGAATGGCAAGGATGCCGAAAGCCTGGAACTGCTCGTCATATTCACTATAAATCACAGAACTGGTTTCACCCTTCTGCAACTTCGTCAGTTCGTCGTTCAATTGCTCCTGGGCATCTGATGTGTTGTCTACATGGATGTATGTGCCACTACCGGCCTTGGCCACCTCACGGCACATCTCCTCATTGAGTGCCGTCATCACGGTCTGCCCTGAGCCATCAGCCATATATCCTCCGTCACCGGCAGGTATCGGCGCACCCTTTGTGCTGCCCACTCCAAGTATAAAGACATTAATGCCTTTCTTCCGTGCTTCGCGAGCCGCCTCCATGGCACCACCCTCATGATCTTCTCCATCGGTAATGATGATAATGGCGCGCCCTATCTTTTCCTGTTGGGTGAAGCTGCGCATACCTAACTTGATGGCTCTCGCTATGTCGGTACCTTGGGTCGCAATGAGTGAAGGGTCTATGTTCTGCAAGAACATTTTGGCAGACACATAGTCGCTCGTGATGGGCAGCTGTACAAATGCATCGCCCGCAAACACCACCAGTCCCAGTTTGTCATTGGTGAAGTGCTCGGTTAGATTCTCTACGAGCATCTTGCTTTTGTCCAACCTGCTGGGAGCAACGTCTTCAGCCTTCATCGAGTTTGAAATATCCATACAGATGATGGCTTCGATACCATTACGCTTCTCGTGTGAAATCCTGGTCCCCATCTGCGGACGCGCCAACATGAAAATAAGAACCGCCAAAGCGCCCAACAATAGACCGAACTTCACCAATGGGCGAAATCTAGATACATTGGGCATCAACGCTTTCAGAAGCTGGGGATCGCCAAACTTCTTTAAGCGATTTTTTTGCCGGTGGTTAACAAGCATCCTAATCATCACCAAGACGGGGATAATCAGGAGTAACCACAGATATATAGGAGCATCAAATCTCAGCATATCATTTCTTCTTTTTCTATCAGCTTATCTCTTACCAGCATCGCTCCTTATCAGGGGATTCGACGCAGTATGGTGTTTCTAAGCAGCAATTCCAACAACAGGCAAATCACGGCAGCAAGGGCGAACGGCTGGTAAGCCTCATATCGCTTGGAGAATTTCGTGACGTTCATCTTGGTTTTCTCCAATTTGTCTATGTCGCGATAAATTTGTTTCAATTCCTTGTTATTCGTGGCACGATAGAAATTGCCCTCCGTGATAGCAGCAATATCACTCAACGTTTTGGTGTCTATCTCCACGGGGATATTCACATACTGCACTCCTCCGGCTACTGGCATAGGATAACGGGCTACTTTATTGGTCCCTACCCCAATGGTATAGACACGGATTCCCATGGAATGAGCAATCTGTGCAGCGGTCAACGGCGAAATATCACCCATATTGTTGCTGCCGTCCGTCAGCAGAATCACTACTTTGCTCTTCGCCTTTGAACTTTTCAGACGCGATACGGCATTGGTCAATCCCATTCCCACCGCAGTGCCATCTTGTATCAATCCTCGTGCCGCAATATCCGTTCGCACATTCTGCAAAAGATTGAGCAGGGAGCCATGATCAACGGTTAGAGGACACTGCGTGAAGGATTCTCCTGCAAAAATAGTCAATCCAATATTGTCGTTAGGACGCCCGGATATGAATTCGGCAGCCACTTCCTTGGCAGCTTCCATTCGATTGGGCGTTAAATCTTCGGCCAACATGGAGGTCGACACGTCCATTGCAAGCATGATGTCGATACCCTCTACTGTCTTGTTGTCCCACGAATTATGGGTTTGCGGGCGGGCCAGAGCACACACGATCATGACAAACGTAATGCAGCGCAACAGCATCGGCAGCGACATCAGCCTCACCCGCCAGCTTTTCGGTGCATTCAGGTAGGCATAGGTGTCGCTCATTCGCATCGACGGCTCATTGCGCCTACGGTAGAGGAAATACCACAACACGTAGGGTATGAGCAGCAAGAGCAGTAAGAAATATTCCTTATTTGCAAATTCCATTTACATCAAATTCATTTGTGCAACCGATATTTCAGCTGCCGACATTATATCATCAGCAGGTACACATTATATATAATGTATGCCAACAGCCCCGCTATGGAAAGTCCGAGCGTCCAAAGCAGCACCTTAATGGTGATGCGGCTCTGCTGTTTGCGTTTGTCGTCTTCCGAGAGCTTCGGTACTATCTTTTCCTCGGTGGGCTGGCCTTCGAGCTTCGTGCCGTCTATGAAATTGACGGCATTCACGAGATTCAAGTCGTTTTCGTTGATCAGTGTCGAATATTTGGCAAACTTCACAAGGTCGGCCGTGTTGAAGAGTTCCGTCAATTCATCCAGCATCTTGCGGTCGCCCATGCTCTGCAAGTTCTCAATAATCTCCGAGGAAGTCATCTCTCTAGCATTGAAGCCGAAGCGCTCCTGAATATATTGCCGCAGTGTATCCGTAAGTCGCGTGTAATAAGTCTTCTGATCTTCGCTTGTCTGCATGTGTTCTGCCTTGATTTTATCAATGGCATTCAATGCCCGCTGATGAGGAGGTATGTGCTTCACGATGCGGATTCTGGTGATGATCGGCTTGTTCTCCCGCAAACGGACAATGAGATAATAAGCCACCAAGCCCAAAAGCAACACCAATAACGACAACCAGAAGAAGGGGCTCCATTCCGACCATAGGAAAGGATTGTTCTGCACATCCTTCGGTGGGAAGAACTGGTTGGGATGCAAAGTGTCCACGTCCATCGTAATGACCTTGAGGGCAGCTGTCTCGCCTTTATAGCTCTTGCCGTTTACTTTCACGGGCAACGCGGGAATCGCATACAGTTTTTCATCAAACGACGTAATGGTGTAAACGCGGTCCACGCTGATCTGATGATTGTCAGCGGCAACGGTATCCCCGTCGGCCATGCTTACCACCTCCACGCCCGGCACAACGTATTGGGACGCTTTCAGCTCCGGCCATTGCAGTTTTGCATTCTTGGGCATGGTCACCTTCAGTCTCAGATGTGCCTGCTCACCAATGAGAATGCCAACGGAATCGACCGTCTGCTCCACCACCACCTGAGCCTTGGCCGGCAGGATGGCGAATCCAAACAGTAACACCAATATGTTGCGTATGATTTTATTCATTTGTTTTTCCTACTTTATCAAGACCTCTCCTATGCCCTTTTCTTAAATAAGAGCATCAGGGATTTGACAAAATCCTCATTCGTTGCAATGGCCGTCCAATCGACCTGACTGCGTGAAAACATCTGTTTCAGCGCGGCTTCCCGCTTCATCCAGTATCGTGTATGAGTCTTCCGAAGTTTGGAACTTGCGGTGTCTATCACGATTTCTCTTCCCGTCTCAGCATCGCGCACCTTCATCAATCCCACATTAGGCAACATTCTCGCCCGAGGGTCATACACTTGAATAGCCATCAAGTCGTGCTTACGGTTGGCTATCTCCATCTCTTTGGAGAAATCCTTACGGTCGTAAAAGTCGCTGATAATAAACGACGTGCACCGTCTTTTCATCACCCGGGTCAAGAAAGCCGTAGCCATCCCTATGTCTGTCTTGTTGCTTTCGGGCTGGAAGCCCAATATCTCCCGAATGATATAGAGTATATGTTTGCGCCCCTTCTTGGGGGGAATATACTTCTCTATCTTGTCAGAGAAGAAGATTACGCCTATCTTATCGTTGTTCTGGATGGCGGAAAATGCAATCGTTGCGGCAATCTCGGCCGCCAAGTCCCGCTTCATCTGCAAGCTCGTTCCAAACTCTAAAGAGCCCGAAACGTCAACCAAGAGCATGACCGTGAGTTCGCGCTCTTCCTCGAAAACCTTCACATAAGGATGGTGGAAACGAGCCGTGACATTCCAGTCGATGTCGCGAACGTCGTCGCCAAACTGGTATTCCCTGACTTCCGAGAAAGCCATTCCCCTGCCCTTAAAGGCAGAGTGGTATTGTCCGGCGAAAATATTGCGACTCAACCCTCGGGTCTTGATCTCAATTTTCCTTACTTTTTTTAAAATCTCACTTGTTTCCATCCTGTGTCAAATTAGGTTTAGAAGTCAGCAATCAGAAGCTACGTCATACGCTGCAAATCGCCAACCTCCAATGCCTATTGTTCAATCGTCTATCAAGGCACTTCTATCTTGTTCACGATCTTGCTCACAATCTCCTCACTGGTCACATTGCTGGCCTCTGCTTCATAGCTCAATCCGATGCGGTGGCGCATCACGTCATGAACAATGGCTCGCACGTCCTCGGGCACCACATATCCGCGATGCTTGATAAACGCATAGGCCCGCGAAGCCTTTGCCAGATTGATACTTGCACGGGGACTGCCCCCGAAAGTAATCAAATCCTTCAATTCGGCAAGTCCGTAACGCTCGGGGTAACGGCTGGCAAACACGATGTCGGCAATATAGCGTGCTATCTTATCGTCGATATAAACCTGCCCCACCACCTCACGGGCATTGATGATTTCCTGTGACGAGGTAACAGGGGTGACCACCGGCATACTCTCCTGCAAATTCTCGCGAATGATGAGCTTCTCCTCCTCCAGTGTAGGATAATCGATTATCACCTTCAGCATAAAACGGTCCACCTGAGCCTCGGGCAACTGATAGGTACCCTCCTGCTCGATAGGATTCTGCGTTGCCATCACCAAGAACGGCTTGGGCAGCTTGAACGTACGCTCACCGATAGTGACCTGATGCTCCTGCATGGCCTCCAGCAATGCGCTCTGCACCTTTGCCGGAGCACGGTTAATCTCATCTGCCAACACGAAATTGGCAAACACGGGACCTTTCTTCACCTGGAAGTTCTCATCCTTCTGCGAGTAAATCATCGTGCCGACAACATCGGCGGGAAGCAAGTCCGGCGTAAACTGTATGCGACTGAAATCGGCATCAACCAACTGGGCCAATGTTTTGATGGCTAAAGTCTTGGCCAATCCGGGAACACCTTCCAAGAGAATGTGCCCGTCGCTAAGAAGAGAGATGAGCAACATATCCACCAAATGCTTTTGGCCGACAATGACCTTGTTCATTCCAGTCACCAGATTGGTCACAAAGCCGCTTTGCTGCTCTATCCTGATATTTAGTTCTCTAATATCAACAGATTCTGCCATAATGTCATATTTTTTACTTTGTTTCAATTCAAGCGCAAAAATACAATTTTATCTTTAGAGGGGTGCAACATACTTCCTAAATATAATTAAAAAAGCTTCTCAACCCCGAGGATTTAAGAAACTTTTTAAATACTAAAGTCCAATTAAAACTATTTACAACTTAGTCTGTCTTCGTTCTGTCTTCATCGGCTAAGTCTACTTCGCCATATCAAACCCGAGCCTCACCCCATCGTAGTTTTTGCTGATGTCACCGATGGCCTCCAACGTTTGGTTTCCGCTCAGCGCGGACATTGTGCGAATCCAAGGCAACAACTTCTTTGATTCAAACAACACACTGATACCCCTACCGTTGCGGACGATGAATCCGTTGAGACTCAGCGCCAAACCTTGCATGGTCACAGCCCCCGTCTTGGCGTCATAGGTGTATTTCCCATTCCAGCTCCTACCGCCGAGCTTCGATGAGAAACTCCCGTTTTTGCCAAAGGTGATAGAGGTGTTTTGAGCATTCAGCCCCAATTTCGCATAATGCACGGCCAGTTTTTCCTCTATCCGGGTGGCCATCACCTCGCCTCCGGCCTTGGCCAAGGCATTTTCTGAGGTGAATCCACATCCCGGCCCGTCGTATCTCCATGTGCCTTGAAGCTGCGTCTGGGAAACTTTATCCATCCCTATCACACTGCTCAGCACGTTGGCGATGGTCTCACCATCGCTCATGGCACCCGAAATGCCACCAAATACGTTGTTGGTTGATGACGACGTCTGTGAAGACGGAGCACCACCCGCGGCACCCGTTGCCAAGCCGCCGCAACTCGTTGCCACCATACATACGATGGCGGCAAACCAAATATTAATCTTTGTCATTGATTTTAATGTTTTACTTCCTTGTCAAATAATATGCAGTTTTACAATGCTCTTGCTCTCTCAGCTCTGTTCTCATTTCGTCCCGAGGTTTCCTTGGGCCGATGCTCCCGCCATCAAACCTACAGCCAACCGAGTCCTGCTCTCGACATCGCCGACCGAGCCACACGCTCGTACATCACGCCCAGTTCTGAAAAACGCATCACGGCATTCATCGCCGCATGGCTCACCCCAAGCGAGCCGGACTGTATGGCCGTGATGGCCTGATCCAGAAATTCATGGATGCCACGCTCGTTGGGCTCCTGCTTTTTCATGAAAAGGCGGCTCAGAATGTTATACGCACATATCTGGTAGACTTCGTTGTCGCAGGCCATCCATTTATAAGCAAGGGCCGGAGCATAGGGTACATATTGGTATAGGTTAAAGGCCTGCATCTCGGCCATTTCCTGCGAGCGCGTCTGTTCCATCCATATTCCCGCAACCTCTACAGGTATTCTGTCGGGCGGCATCAGTAGGGTGGCCAGTATTTTGCACTCACGAATGTCCTCTTTCCATAGTTCAATGGCCAAGTCGTAGTTCTTTCCTATTTCTTCGGCCATTTTTTTCAGGTCCATAAACGAGACTCCCCAGTTGAGATGATAGTCCAGTCCTTTCTCACGCATCGATTGCGCCGCCGGACCGTTCATCATCAGCCGAAAGCTCTGTTTAATTTTCTTTATTTCCTCTTTTGTCTGTTCAGTCATCATTTTTCATCTATTCAATCCGAACTCCCGAGAATATCGCAGCATCTGGTGGTCATAACTTTCCGTATAGTCCAGGGTAATGTCTCTTATCTCCCCGGAGGCATCCATTACCGGTTTCATCCTTGGGTTGATGAATCCCTTGTACGGGGCTATGTCCAACTGTTTGTACCGGGCCAGTACTTCCTTGTGCAAGTCGGCATCCACCTTTATTGCATACCTTTCCACGAGTTGTCTCGCTACCTCAAAATCGCCCTCGCTCTTGATGCGCTGCACCTCAGCGAGCAGTCGGGCAAACAAGGTCCGCAAGGCTTCGTAGTCGTTGATGCGCACATACGTTTTTCCACTTCGCCTGACCAGTTCTACCACCCCGTTGCCGTTTTCCAAGCACCACCGAGCTATCAGTGCACGATTGCGCATGTGCGATTCCTCTATCTGATGCCCCGGTTTGATGCGTACCAGCTGGGTCATCAGGCCATTCATCATATAATGATAATACTGGCTTTTGTAGGCCTCAGCGTCGGGCACCAGCCCAAGTTCCAGCAACTTGGCGTCCGCCAAATAATACAGACCAAACAAGTCGGCACGCGCCTCCTCATTGGTACTGGCATACGACCGCAGCGCATCGGGGTCCACACCGGGCAGCAGCTGTCCGCTGCCATGTCCCAGGCACTCGTGCAAATCCGTGTGCAGGTCGTCGCAGAGGTCACCGTATTGATCTATCAACGCGCGTGTCGCGTCGTCTATCACAAATTCCTCGTTGAAGCCATTGCCGTGAGCGGCTTTCTTGTAGGCTTCGGTCAGGTTGCCTATCGTGATACTCTTTGACCCGTATCGGGCACGAATCCAGTCGGCGTTGGGCAGGTTGATGCCGATGGCCGACGACGGATACATATCGCCCCCCAACATCGCCGCACAGATCACGTTGGCCGTCACTCCCGTTACCTTCGGTTTGCGGAATCGCTCGTCCACAGGCGAATGGTCCTCAAACCACTGTGCATTCTCGGAGATGGCCCGTGTACGACGCGTGGCTTCCTTGTCCTTATATTCCACGATGCCCTCCCAGGAGCCTTTCAGCCCCAGTGGGTCGCCATAGACCTCGATGAAGCCGTTGATGAAATCCACCTGCCCTTCCTGTTCTTCCAGCCAGGCGATGGAATAATCGTCGAAAGTCCTTAAATCTCCGGTCTTATAATAAGACACGAGCAGGTCTATGACTTTCTTCTGTCGGTCGTTCTCGGCCTGCGCCTTTGCCTTTTCGAGCCAATACACCACTTGGGTTATCGCCTCGCCATACAGTCCGCCCGTTGCATAGGTCTGCTCCACGAGTTGTCCGTCTTTTTTCACCAGTTTGGAATTGAGTCCCCACGATGGCTGACAGTCGCCAGCGGCAGGATCTTTTTTCCGTGCGTAGAATTCTTCGGCTTCCTGCTGACTCACGCCCTCGTAAAAGTTGCAGGCCGATGTCTGTACCAAGTCTTCGCCGTCGTTCTGATTAACTCGCTTGGGCAGCACCCTCGGGTCGAACATCACCGGACAGATGGTCTCGAGACAAGTCTCCCATGAGTCGTATCCCTCGGGCAGGGCCTCATGGGGCAGCTTGTTCACCGCGTCGCGAAACCAATGCTCGTCAAAGCCGGGTTCAAACTTCTCGCAACCGTAGTGATGGTATATGCCGTTGGAAAACCACAGACGTTTAAGATACACCGTCATGGCCTTGAAATCCTCACACTCCTTATCCGCATGCTCGTCTGTATAAAGGGCTTCCAAGACGCGGCGGATGGTGAGGTTGTATTTGCCGAACTGATCCATCGTGATGTCCCGACCGGCCAATGTGGCCTGCGACAAATAGTAGACATATTTCTTCTGCTGCAGAGTGAGGTCGTCGAATCCGTCCAACCGATAACGCAGCAGCTGGAGGTCGGCAAAGCGCTCATCCGTATATGTAAAATCTTTATCTTCCATAGTCTCTTTCTTTTTTCGAATCCATGAATTGCAAAGTTACCAACTTTATTCCTTATTCAATATCAATCATAACGCTTTTTCCGAAGAAAAACCAATGTTAACATTCCCATTCCGAGCAAAAAAGCTACCTTTGCACGAAATCAGAACTATGAACAAGAATATGAGAATGCTCCTGTTGGTCCTGCTCCTGCTGACAAGGGCGACATCCGTGCCAGCCAGGCATTACACGGTTGTCGTGTCACTGGATGGCTACCGCTGGGACTATCCGCAATGGTACGACACACCCTTCATGGACTTCATGGCTTCCCGGGGAGTGTCTTCGGGACTCATTCCCTCCTACCCTTCGAAGACCTTTCCCAACCACTACACCTTGGCGACGGGCCTCTATCCCGACCATCACGGCATCGTGGCCAACGAGTTCTACGACCCGGGCACACACAGTCTTTTTTCATTAGGCCGACCGAAACAGAAGATGAATCCCATGTTCTACGGCGGAGAGCCCATCTGGAATACAGCCCACCGGCAGGGGAAACGCGTTGCGGTGTTCTATTGGCCGGGGTCCGACGTGAAAGTAAACGGGCACTACCCCGACCGGTTTTTCATGTACGACAAGAAGCCCAGGCTGACTATGGCCAAGCGGCTCGAGGGCGTATTGGCGGAACTGCGTCGTCCGGAGAAAAAGCGTCCGGACCTCATCATGGCCTATCTGGAGCAGCCCGATGCCAACGGGCACACCTACGGCCCGCAACACAAGAAAACCAGGGAGGCCGTGCTCACCGTGGATTCGCTGCTGCAATCGCTCTATCAGGGCATACGCACACTGCCCCATGCCGACTCCGTCAACCTCATTGTTTTGTCGGATCACGGCATGGCATGGGTGGAACGGCCCAACAGGATTGGCGTCAGTCATCTGCTCAAACCCGAGTGGGTGACGGCCATCAGCGGCAGTGTGCCGTGCAACATCTACACCCGCAGTGGATTTAGGGACTCCGTCTATCGTGCGTTGGAGCATCTCGACCATGCCCATGTATGGCGGAAGCAGGACATCCCCGCCTATCTTCACTATGGCTCCAACAACCGTGTGGGCGACATTGTCGTTAGTCCCGACATCGGTTATGTGATCTACGACGATGCCATCACCCCGGGCGGAACACACGGCTACGATCCGACCTTGCAGGAAATGCACGCCGTTTTTCGTGCCATTGGTCCCGACTTCAAACACATAGCGCTGCCACATTTTGAAAACATCAACGTGTATCCGCTGCTCTGCAGACTGATGGGCATCGTCCCTGCCCACAATGACGGCAATCTGGGGAATGTGGAAAAAATGATAAGAGCATCTTCTGCCAATGCCACCGGCAGAAGATAATAGACTTATGGCATGAAATATTTGATGAAACAATTGCTAACAAATATTTCAATGATAAGAACGCAGGAACCCTAAGAAATGTACGGCCCGTACATCTCTACATATAAATATTATTGGAAAAAAGAGTGAAGCCCTAAATATATGTAAATATTTCTTCACCAAAAAACGCACCATCTGATAATTACATCCAGGAGTTTCCACCAGCCTTCTACAAGGGGAAACATTCTGTTTTCCAAATAAAAGTCAAAGAAGGCATACCATCAAAATCATACGCCAGCGGCGGTTACTATCTATCGGCACTGCGGTTAGGCCCATTCGGTCTTCCCGATGAGCCTTAACGGCCTCACGGTTAGGCTTTAGTCGCACTGCCGTTAAGGCCCAATCGTCACCGTATTTGAAACTGCGGAGTCATGCTTCGCGTCCTCAAATACACAAATTCCTAATATTCAGCGAATTACAAAAGACCCTCGTTTTTCCGTTATTTCAAATCATCTGACAGGTGACTTCAAATAAGAGAAAACTGAGAGCCTATTTGTTGTTGTTTTTCAAACTATATTAAGCGGAGCATTCTGTCGCGTTTTCATCGGCCGACGTTAGAATTCATACGAGAATCCCAAGGAGATATTCTCCTTAAACTGCCAATATCCGTGATGGTCGTCGCGCTTGGTCGCATCGTCGAAACGCGGATAGACAAAGACTTTGGCAGAGACATATTTGTTGAAATGGAACGTGAAGGTATTCTCCCACTCAATTTCCGCACGTTCATAGGTAGTGTAGCCGTAAAGACGTGTCTGCCAAAGGATGTTGTCGGTGAATTTCCATCGCATATCTACCGTCATCTGAGATCCGTAGTCGTGCAGCGTATGCTTACCCTCCTCAAGACCGTAACGTGTCGAGAGCGCCAAACGCCCCACATATCTGAGGTTGTATGCCAAAGGAGCCAAGTGTATCTTTCCTCTCAACTTCCCTTTAAACCAGTCCACCTCGTAGTCCATACCGAGCGATATGTTGAGGTTTAACGGAGAGGCGAAGTCGGACAGCACATGATCTCGGTTGGTCTCATAATTTCGCATGAACTGCGTATTCGCAACCACTTGAAGCGTATAGTACCAGCGTTTGGAAGCCTGCAGTCCAATCTTTCCCGTATAGCGCAACATATCGGAGAAAGGTCTGAACTTGTGCAAAGTGTCACCTTTGGTTGTCTGGAAACCCAGTTTCATTTCCAACCTGTTTTCCCATTTGAACTTCGACTTGTTGTTATAATTGGCGTTGAGAGACAGATAGCCCTCCATAGACTGATTGCTCTCTCCTCCCTTATGCCAGTTGCCGGAGATATAGTTTTGCATGAACTGCAGGTAATAATCGCCCGAATAACTCCAGAAATTAGGTTTCAGCACGACCAGATCCACCGGCAGCGCTTCCGGCTCCTTGGCCGACGGCTGCTGCACCAGCGCCGTAGGTTCATCGGTGACGGTTTTTGGAGCCAGCGTGGGACCGGCCGCTTCCAACTCACTCTGGGTGGCCTGCACCATGTCCGGACGATGCAGATACACGCTGAGCAGCTGTTCGTCGAGAGGCGAGAGTGTCTTGTCCATGACAAAGGCATTATGGCTGATGCGCTTGTAAAATGTGAGCGGCAGAAACAATGGAGCCACGTCCTGACTGCTGAGCGTCGAGGGCACACGCACATCCTCACGAAACAGTGAGTCTCCGAAGGCTTTCAACGAGTCCTGATAATTCGCTATCGGAGAGCGCAAGGGCGTTGAATATCGAGTTGGCTGATAATGACGCTGTCCCCGGGCCAGTGACGGGAAAAGCAAAAAAACCGTTAAGAATATGCTTACAAACCTATATTTATTCATCGAAATAGATGTATCATTGTTGGATTCAACCAAAGGGCTATGTTCATTCTGTCTGCAAAGTTAATAATTATTGTACGAAATATGGGCATGTTAACATTTTTTCTTTAATTCGTTTGTTATATCTTCTCAAAAGTTTCAATTTGATTTGTTGTGCGTCTCGCAAAAATATGCTACCTTTGCAACGAATTATAAATCACTCATTTTTAACATTTACGATTGTGGCAGAAACAAAGTATATCTTCGTCACGGGAGGCGTGGTTTCCTCGCTTGGCAAAGGAATCATATCGTCTTCCGTAGGGAAGCTCTTACAGGCCAGAGGCTATAACATCACCATCCAGAAATTCGACCCCTATATCAATATCGACCCGGGCACGCTCAACCCCTATGAACACGGGGAATGTTACGTTACCTCAGACGGGATGGAGACCGACCTGGACCTTGGCCACTATGAGCGGTTCACAGGCATAAAAACCACCAAAGCCAACTCGTTGACAACCGGCCGAATCTACAAGTCGGTGATAGACAAGGAACGCCGGGGTGACTATCTAGGCAAGACCATTCAAGTGGTGCCACACATCACCAATGAGATAAAGCGCAACGTGAAGCTGTTGGGGCAGAAATACCACTACGATTTTGTGATTACGGAGATTGGCGGCACTATTGGCGACATTGAGAGCGCACCTTTCATGGAGGCCATTCGCCAGCTGAAGTGGGAGCTGGGCAAAAACGCCATTAATCTGCATCTGACTTATGTGCCCTATCTCCGCGCTGCCGGCGAGCTGAAGACCAAACCGACACAGCACTCCGTAAAGGAATTGCAGAGCGTGGGAATACAGCCCGACATCCTGGTGCTGCGCACGGAGAAGCATCTCTCTGACCAGATACGCAAGAAAGTTGCCGCATTCTGTAACGTCGACTTAGACTGCATCATCCAAAGCGAGGACCTGCCCAGCATCTATGAGGTGCCGGTGAATATGCAGAAGCAGGGACTCGACACGGCCATCTTGAGAAAGATGGGAGAGCCTATCGGCGAGACACCGAGCCTGGGCCCTTGGCGTGCTTTCCTGACACGCAGGAAAGAAGCCACCGAGACTGTGAACATAGGTATCGTGGGCAAATACGACCTGCAGGACGCCTACAAGAGCATCCGCGAAAGTCTGTCGCAGGCGGGCACATACAACGACCGCAAGACGGTCATCACCTTTATCAATTCCGAATATATCACCGAGGAGAATGTGGCGGAAAAACTGGCCGGCCAAGACGGTATCCTGATCTGTCCGGGATTTGGACAACGAGGCATTGAGGGCAAGGTTATCGCCGCTCATTATACGCGCACACAAAACATTCCCACATTCGGCATCTGCCTGGGTATGCAGATGATGGTTATAGAGTTTGCTCGAAACGTGTTGGGATATGCCGATGCCAACTCCCGTGAAATAGACGAGAAAACGCCGCACAACGTGATTGACATCATGGAGGAGCAGAAAAACATCACCAATATGGGAGGAACAATGCGACTCGGCACCTACGAATGTGTGCTCAGACAAAACTCGAAAGTGTTTGATATCTACAAACAACAGCACATACAGGAACGACATCGTCACCGCTATGAGTTTAACAACGATTACCTGCAGGAATTTGAACGCAACGGCATGATGTGCGTTGGCCGCAATCCGGAGAGTGATCTTATAGAGATTGTGGAGATACCCGGACTCAAATGGTATATCGGAACACAGTTCCACCCCGAATATCAAAGCACAGTACTGAATCCGCATCCCTTGTTCGTGGATTTTGTAAGAGCAGCTATTGAAAATCAAAAGAAATAAAAAAATATCAGGAGTTAACTTCGCTAACAACAACTATGGATAAAAATTCAATCATAGGCTTTGTACTTATTGCAGTTGTCCTAATTGGATTCAGCTGGTACTCTCAGCCTTCAGAGGAAGAACGGAGAGCCCAATTCGTAAAAGATTCCATTGCACAGGTCAACCGTGCCAAAGCAGAAAAAGATGCCAAAGCCGCATCGTTTAAGCGTGCACAGGCTGCCAGGCAGAAAATTCAGGAGGACACCACCGCACTGTTTCATGCAGCGATGTCGGGACAGGAAGAAAACGTGGTGCTGAAAAACGAAAAGGTGGAACTCACTTTCTCCACCAAAGGCGCACAAGTGAAAAAAGCCGTTGTGAAAAACTATAAGGATAACATCAACCAGGACAACGGTATAACACTGTTTCAAGGCGAAGACCAGAGCATCAACTATACGCTTGTTGCGAAAGAAATGAACATCGCAACGGCCGATCTGTTCTTCGAACCTACGGAAGTGACCGACACTTCCGTGACCTTCACGGCACAGGCCGGCGCAGGTAAGGCCATCAGTCTGGCCTATACCTTGGGCAAAGACTATCTGCTTCACTTGAAATTCCAGGCCCATAACATGGAAGGGCTCTTCAATCCCAACACTTCCAAGCTGGCTATCAACTGGCAGGAAAAGGCCCGTCAGCAGGAGAAGGGGTATTCTTTTGAAGCACGATACGCTACGCTCACCTATCATGAGACCGACGGCGGCACCGACTATCTCAATGCCTCCAAGGAAAAGATAGATGAGGAAATTGATAAGGAAATAGACTGGGTAGCCTTTAAAAATCAGTTCTTCTCTTCGGTGATGATTACTAAAACCGATTTTGGCAAAACAGCCAAAATGACCTCCATCCCTCAGAAGAAAGGATCCGGATATCTGAAACAATATAAGGCCGATGTAAGCACATTCTTCGACCCCAGCGGCAAAGTTCCTACCGAACTTGAGTTCTATTACGGGCCAAACGATTTCCGACTGCTGCAAGGAGTGGAAAAGCAAAGCACCTTTGGCAAGGACCTTCAGATGGAACGTTTGGTGTATTTGGGATGGCCGTTATTCCGCATCATCAACCGATGGTTTACCATCTATGTGTTCGACTGGCTGAGCAAATGGTTCCCAATGGGCGTCGTGCTCATCTTGATTACCCTGCTGCTCAAGGCGATCACCTATCCTATGGTGAAGAAGAGCTACATGAGTTCGGCAAAAATGCGTGTGCTGAAACCGAAACTCGACGCTGCCACCAAACAGTTTGACAAGCCCGAGGACCAAATGCAGAAGCAACAGGCCATGATGTCGGAGTATGCCAAATATGGGGTATCGCCACTCTCGGGATGTCTGCCGATGCTCATTCAGATGCCTATCTGGATTGCCATGTTCAACTTTGTGCCTAACGCCATACAGCTGCGTGGGGAAAGTTTCTTGTGGATGAAAGACCTCTCGACCTACGACCCCATCTTCCAATGGAACAAGAATATATGGCTCATAGGCGACCACATCTCTCTGACCTGTATACTATTCTGCTCCGCGCAAATCATCTACAGCTGGTTTACCATGCAGATGCAGAAAGACCAGATGGTGGGACAGCAGGCTGAACAGATGAAGGTCATGCAATGGATGATGTATCTCATGCCGCTGATGTTCTTCTTCATATTCAACGATTATTCTTCAGGACTGAACTTCTACTACTTTGTTTCCCTCATCATGTCGGCCGGTATCATGTTCTTGCTGCGCAAGACAACCAATGAGGAAAAGCTGCTCGCCATACTCGAGGCACGCTACAAGGAGAATCAGAGCAATCCACAGAAGATGAAGGGCATGATGGCCCGTATGCAAGCTCTCCAGCAAATGCAACAGCAGCAGATGGAAGCCCAGAGAAAAAAACAGCAAGACCTTAACAACAAGAGGAAAAGGTGATGGCAAAATCGTATGAACCTACAGGCGTTTCACAACGACAAGTTTGGAACACCTGTAGGTCTTCTTTTATAAATTCAGACCCTGTCATTCCCATAACATTTCTTCGGTCTCATCAATCCTCTCGTCAATCTTATAAAATCTCGAACAACAATGAATAAAGCAATAGTCCTGGCTTTAGGCGCCACACTCTTGGGACAGCCTCAAGCCAACGCGCAGACCATGATTCAGAAAAACAATATTACACTTGCCAACGACCTCATGACTCCCGAAGCTCTTTGGGCTATGGGCCGAATAGGTGGCGCACAAGCTTCGCCTGATGGTAAACAAGTGGTTTATCAGGTGTCCTATTACAGCGTAAAAGAGAACAAGAGCCACACCATGCTCTTTGTGCAACCCACCAAGACCGGCAAGAAAGCGGCCACTCCCACGCAGCTCACCACTGATGCCAAAAGTGAGAGCGATGCCGCATGGATAGAAAATGGACAGAAGATTGCCTTTCTCAGGGAGGGGCAACTCTGGAAAATGAATGTTGATGGAAGCCAGCGCGTGAAGCTCACCTCCTCTAAAACAGATATCGAGGGATTCAAATTCTCACCCGACGGTAAGCATGTGGTGCTCATCAAGAGCATCGAATATCATGAAGCTATCAAAAAGAATCCAGCCGATTTGCCCAAGGCAACAGGCCGCTTGGTAACCGATTTGAACTATCGCCACTGGGACCACTACGTAGAATCTATACCTCATCCCTTTGTAGCCGAGGTGAACGGGAACACTGTTTCCGAAGGCGTCGATATCATGGAAGGCGAGCCCTACGAATGTCCGATGGCGCCATTCGGTGGTATCGAACAGCTCGACTGGAGCAAAGATTCCAAGCAGGTGGCCTATACCTCACGCAAGAAGACAGGAGTAGATTATGCCATATCAACCGATGCGGATATATATCTGTACAACATTGAAACACGGGAGACAAAAAACCTCTGTAAGCCCCAGGACTACAAAGAGCCTCAAATTGACCCGACCAAGAGTATGCGTAACCAAGCTGTGAACCATCAGCCGGGCGATTTGAACGTAGGATATGATGTTAACCCAAAATTTTCGGGTGACGGCCGATACATCGCATGGCAAAGTATGGCCCGCAACGGCTACGAGAGCGACCGCAATCGCTTGTGCATTTACAACCTCACGACGGGCGAAAAGAGATACGTTACCGAGAGTTTCGACTCCAATGTGGATGATTATTGCTGGGCACCGGACTCTAAAACGCTTTATTTTCTCGGTGTTTGGCACGGCGTAGAAATGGTTTACCAAACCAATTTAAGCGGTGAGGTGATGCAGCTTACCGACGGATGGTACGACTTTGGCTCTCTGCAGATGATGGGGAATACCAAGAAATTGCTGGTCACACGCCATTCTTACTTGCATCCCGACGACCTCTACGTACTCACACCTAATAAAAAGGAGAAGAAATCGGAGGTAGCACAGCTTACCAATGAAAACAAGCACATCCTTGACCAACTTGCCCGACCCACCATCCAACAGCGTTGGGTGAAGACCACCGACGGCAAAGAAGAGCTGGTATGGATTGTCCTGCCACCTCATTTTGATGCTAACAAGAAATACCCCACCCTGTTGTTCTGTGAGGGTGGACCTCAAAGTCCGGTAAGCCAATTCTGGAGTTATCGCTGGAATATGTTCATCATGGCAGCGCATGGTTATGTAGTCGTGGCGCCCAACCGACGTGGTCTTCCCGGCTTTGGAAGCGAATGGAACGAAGCCGTGAGCCAGGACTGGACGGGACAATGTATGAACGACTATCTGTCGGCCATTGACGATGCTGCGAACAATCTGCCTTACGTAGACAAAGATCGGCTTGGTGCTGTAGGCGCTTCGTTCGGTGGATTCTCTGTCTACTATCTCGCCGGACATCATGACAAACGTTTCAAATGTTTCATTGCGCACGATGGCGCTTTCAATCTGGAGTCCATGTACACAGATACCGAGGAGGCTTGGTTTTCCAACTGGGAGTACGACGACGCCTATTGGAACAAGGATCAGAGCGAGGCAGCCAGAAAGACTTATGCCAACAGCCCTCACCGCTTCGTTGACAAATGGGACACGCCCATCCTGTGCATCCATGGCGAGAAGGATTACCGCATCAATGCCAACCAGGGTTTCGGTGCTTTCAATGCCGCCCGTATGCGTGGCATACCTGCCGAATTGCTCATTTATCCTGATGAAAACCATTGGGTGTTGAAACCTCAGAATGGCATTCTGTGGCAGCGCACATTCTTCAACTGGCTCGACCGCTGGCTCAAGAAATAGCCTACGGGCCACAACCGCCGTATCATGGCGGCTCGAAGTCTTGCTCTTACAACATTCCTGCCGCCCTCATAGCACCCCACACCCCTCTCAACAATAAAGAGAATAACAATAAAACATATTATGACGACTCAAGCTCAACAAACTCTTAGAGACTCTGCTGCCATTCGTTGGACAGCATTGTTGCTTCTGGCACTGGCTATGTTCTGTGCCTACATCTTCATGGATATTCTTTCTCCCATCAAGGATTTGATGCTCACCGAGCGCGGATGGGATTCTACGGCTTTCGGTACCATGCAAGGGTCGGAGACTTTCCTCAACGTATTCGTGTTCTTCCTCATCTTTGCCGGCATCATTCTCGACAAGATGGGAGTGCGCTTTACGGCCGTACTTTCCGGCACGGTCATGCTCATCGGTGCCCTTGTGAAGTATTATGCCGTCAGCGAAAGCTTCATCGGAAGTGGCATCGAGCTATGGTTTACCAATAATCTTAACCATATTCCCGTGTTTGAACAGCTTGGCGTGTCGCCCTTCTACGAGGGAATGCCCGCCTCCGCCAAAGTCGCAGCTTGCGGTTTCATGGTTTTCGGCTGCGGTGTAGAAATGGCCGGCATCACTGTTTCACGAGGTATTGTGAAATGGTTTAAGGGCCGCGAAATGGCGCTGGCCATGGGATCGGAGATGGCACTGGCCCGTCTCGGCGTAGCCACCTGTATGATTTTCTCTCCTTTCTTTGCCAAATTTGGAGATAATGTCGATGTTTCCCGTTCAGTGGCATTTGGCGTAATATTGCTTTGCATAGCACTTATCATGTTCATTGTCTACTTCTTTATGGACCGGGAACTGGATGCTCAGACCGGCGAAGCCGAAGAGAAGGACGATCCGTTCAAAATCAGCGACCTCGGCCAGATACTTTCAAGTGGTGGATTCTGGCTCGTCTCCCTGCTTTGCGTACTCTATTATTCTGCCATCTTCCCATTCCAGAAGTATGCGGTAAACATGCTCCAGTGCAACCTTACATTCACGGAAGTTCCCGCCGATTCCTTCTGGGCTTCCACCACTGTGACCCTCATCCAATACTGCATCATGCTTTTGGTGGCCATCACAGCCTTCATGTTCAACTTCATGAAGAACCAGAAAGTGAAATACACCGTGCTTTGCGTGTCAATCCTCTCTCTCATTGTTTACTGCTATATGGGTTATATGCGCCAGTCGGCCGAATCTGTATTTGCCGTCTTCCCCCTGTTGGCAGTGGGCATCACCCCCATTCTCGGCAACTATGTAGACCATAAGGGCAAGGCCGCATCTATGTTGGTGCTCGGCTCGCTCTTGCTCATCGCCTGCCACTTGACCTTTGCTTTCATCCTTCCTCTATTCAAGGGGAGCCAGGTCGGCGGTGTCATTGTGGCCTATGTCACCATTCTTGTTTTAGGCTCATCATTCTCATTGGTGCCGGCTTCACTCTGGCCCAGTGTTCCAAAACTTGTGGATGCAAAAATCATCGGGTCTGCTTATGCCTTGATTTTCTGGATTCAGAACATCGGTCTTTGGCTCTTCCCACTGCTCATCGGTAAGGTACTCGACCAGACAAACCCCGGCGTCACCGATGCCACCGAACTGGACTACACCGCCCCACTCATCATGCTGGCCGGTCTTGGTGTAGCTGCCCTCATCATTGGGATTATCCTCAAAGTTGTGGACAAGAAGAAAGGACTCGGTCTTGAAGAGCCCAACATCAATGCATAATATTTTATCTCGTAATTCAACATTGCATTACGGATATGAGGATAGAGCTCAACAATCAATCCTCTCACTAAGATGAGAAGAGCAAACTGCAAAAAAGGGCCCGGACAACATTGCGTCGTCCGGGCCCTTATAATTAAGAAGTCTATTGTATCTTAAATATCTCCCTTGTTCTATATTAAATAACTCCCTGCGTCATCATTGCCTTGGCCACTTTCAAGAATCCGGCCACATTGGCTCCTTTCACATAGTTGATATAGCCGTCTTCTTCCGTACCGTACTTCACGCAGTTCTCGTGGATATCATTCATGATGCCATGCAGTTTTGCATCCACTTCCTCGCTACTCCAATGGATGCGCTCTGAGTTTTGCGTCATTTCCAGTCCAGACACCGACACGCCACCCGCATTGCTGGCTTTACCGGGACAATAGAGTATCTTAGCCTTCTGGAATACTCTGACGGCCTCGGGCGTAGACGGCATATTTGCTCCCTCGCTCACAGCTACCACACCATTTGCAACCAATGCCTTAGCAGCTTCTTCGTTCAATTCATTCTGCGTAGCGCAGGGTGTTGCAATATCCGCTTTCTCAAACCATGGCTTCTTTCCTGCCACATATTTTGCCTGAGGATATTCTTCTACATATTCTTTAATTCGACCGCGCTCAATATTTTTTAGTTCCATGATATAGGCGAGCTTCTCCTCATTGATACCTTCTGGATCATAGATGTAGCCGTCTGAATCCGAGCAAGTCACAGGGATGGCTCCAAGCTGAATCAGTTTTTGCATGGTGTACTGGGCAACATTTCCAGCTCCGGAAACCAACACTTTCTTGCCTTTAAGCTCAATGTTGCGGGTCTTCAGCATATTTTCAAGGAAGTAAACATTTCCATATCCAGTGGCTTCCGGCCGAATGCGTGAGCCGCCAAACTCCTGTCCCTTTCCTGTCAGGATGCCCACAAACTGGTGGGTCAGCGCTTTATATTGTCCAAACATATAGCCCACTTCACGGCCACCAACCCCAATATCACCGGCAGGAACGTCGCAGTCGGGACCGATATAGGCCCACAGTTCGCGCATGAAAGCCTGACAAAAGCGCATGACCTCCGCGTTAGACTTGCCACGAGGCGAGAAATCCGAGCCTCCCTTAGCTCCACCCATAGGCAGTGTGGTCAGGGAGTTTTTGAAAGTCTGTTCAAAAGCCAAGAACTTCAAAATGCTCTCGTTCACAGAGGCGTGGAATCGGATTCCACCCTTGTACGGACCTATCGCATTATTATGCTGCACGCGGTAACCCATATTGGTCTGCACCTTCCCCTTATCATCCAACCAGTTTACACGGAATTTGATGATACGGTCCGGAATACACAAACGCTCAACCAAGTTGGCTTTGTCGAATTCGGGGTGCTTGTTATACTCGTCCTCGATAGTTTCGAGAACTTCTTTCACTGCCTGAAAATATTCAGGCTCATTGGGAAAACGCTGCTGCAATTTCTCTACGACTTCTATCGCCTTCATAACTTTACTAATTTAAAAAGTTGACCAATAATCTTTTTACTCTGCGTTCAATATTTCCTGAACACGCTTGCAAAGGTACGTATTTTTACTTAAAAACAAAACAAAAAGAAAGTTTTTTATAAAAAAACGTGCTAAAAAGTAAAAATAGCCGAATTCGATATACCAAACAAGTCATTTCGGCCCTGTCCTATGGCCGGAATAAATTATCACTCCTGCCGTCGTGATTTATAAAAAGAATAGCTGGCAACACGGCACGGCATATTCACCCACACCGTAAGGATAGAAAAAAGCATTAATTTTAACGTATATTGCCTATCGGCAAACAAACAGCAATATACGGTATAAAAGAAAAAAGCGATGGCCTTCACAGGCAACCGCTTCAAATCTTCAATAGGTATTAGTTTCCTTTAAGGTAAAAAGATTGTTTTCAGGATAACATTTGCAAAGATAGTATAATTTTCGTTATAACGCAAACTTTTGAAATCTTTTTTAAAAAATAATTTCAAATAAAAATGCAACTATTATTCTACGATCGCTACTTCCAGCCCTATATACGCAAACCATAGCCGTCCATAAGGCTATTCACAGGCAATCAACTCGCAAAAATACTGTAACTCACAAGCACATACGGGGCTTGCTTTGCCATTCAAGACATCAAAAAAAGATAATACAGTGACATTAAATTTGAACCTTACGTCCTCGGCACAAACCACACAAATTATCACCTCGCGACTACCGGCTTCAACGATTTCATCCAACTTCCACGCCAAATGCGCACCAAGAAGATGATTCCTCGGAACGTCAACTCACAAGCCATGGCAAACCACACGCCTTTGAGTCCATACTCCTGAGAGAGCCAATAGGCCAGCGAGAGGCGGACACACCACATGGAAAAAAGATTCATCATAGCAGGTTTCAACGTGTCTCCGGCACCAACACACACGCAGTAGCTCACTATCGAAGCAGCAAAGAAAGGCTCTGCAAAGGCTTCGATGCGCAACACGGTCGAACCCAATTCGCGTATCTCTGTCACAGGAGAAAGGAAACCTATCATCTCCGGAGCGAAAACATACATCACCACCCCCATGAATGCCATGACAAGCATACCGATACCAATAGACAGATGGGCAAAACTCTTACACAAGTCGTTGCGACCGGCCCCATGCGTCTGCCCAACCAGTGTCGTCGCAGCATCACCAATACCGTAGCCAGGCATATAACAGAGACTCTCGGCCGTGATGGCAAACGAGTTGGCGGCAATAGCAAAATTTCCCAAAGGAGCTACAATCAGGGTGCTCACCACTTGAGCTCCACTCATCAAGACCGACTGCACGGCGATAGGCAAACTAATTTTCAGTGCATTGCGAACATAGTCCCACGTCCATACAAAACGCACTCGGTCAAGGCGCAGCGCCAAAATCTTATTCTTGTACAACGCCATATATGCCATGGGCAACACCGTGACGACATAGGCGCACATCGTGCCCAAAGCAGCCCCCATCACGCCAAGATGGAGCCTATATATACCAATATAGTTGAATAGCACGTCCAACATACACAGCACAATGCTCAACATACTCGGAATACGCATATCGCCAGAACTCTTCTGCATTGCGCTCATCAGATGATAGAGCAACACAACGGGAAGCGTGAGCGAATATATTAGGAAATAGATCGACGAATCATCGGCGATGTCGGCTCCTCCGCCAAGCCAATACGGTAGCGCGTTATGAATGGCCACGCCTATGCCACAAATCAGCAACGAAAAAGCCAAGCCGCATATCAAAGCATGACGAAACACCTGGCGAGCTCTGAAAAAGTCGTTGGCGCCTATGAAGTGGGCCACCTGAACAGAAAAACCGATACTCGCCGCACTCATCACCGATCCCATCAGCCATGTGGTGGTTTCAACCAGACCGATGCTCGCCGAAGCCGCCGCACCAAGATGTCCCACCATCGAAGCATCTATGAAGAACATCATCACCGTTGTTATCTGTGCCAGCATCGAAGGGATACTCAATTCCACAATCAAATTGAGTTTTTCCCTGCCGCTGAGCGGTAGTTGCTCCCGTATTTTGGCCAGTAAAGCCTCGCTTCGTTTATTGCTCAACATATCATCTGTTTGGAAGTGTAAAGTTACACAGTTTTCCGTAATCGACAAAATAAAATTTCGTAATCAGTAAAATAAAAAACACACAATAAAAGGCGATCCCCATACTCGGAATCGCCTCGCATAAACATAAATCTTATTTCTTGTTTTCTCTATAAGCAAGAGACGTTTCTCTCAACTTTTCTCCTCCCTCCATCATGCATGTGGCAGACTATACTGCTCACATGGTTATCCTATTATCAATATCAATCTTCCTACCTTTTCCTTTCATTTCAGACCCATGTCTTCGATGCGATTTATCGGGTCTCTTCGTTCTACCTATTGTTCTAACCTACGCCTTAAATTATAACTCTCTTTTATCTTCAAACATATCCTCTTGCAAACAATCTTTTACCTATCAAACTATATACCTTAAATCGTGTCTCTCTTTCGTGCTTATCTCTACGACACTGTCAGATTAACCTGATACGTTTTCTCTCAACTTTTTCCTACTATCTGTCTTATATCGTTATCGACATTCTCATGTCGCATTTCTTCTGATTGACGATGCAAAGATAGAACTATTAATCAGACTCCACAACGGTTGGGCCCTACTTTCCTCCTAAAAATGAACAATTCTTGACTTGCATCAATCATCGTGTGCGCACACATGGCCGGTTTAACGACAACGAGCCGTCTCCCCCCAATAAATACCTTTATATAGAAGAACATCCCAAACGCTGGAACGCCCTGCCTTCCGAAACGGAAAACAGGGCGTCCCTTTATCATGATACGGCCGACATACCACTACCTTGGGTATCGGCTGCTCGCGTCTTATTCCTCTTGCTGGAAATACCCGGCCTTGGCCTTAAAGTCTGGAACAGGCTCTCCGGCGCGATAGTAGGCCTGGAGCTTGATGGTGAACACAAGCACGGAGTAGGCCGGAATCATTGTCGTGCCGACAGACCCATAACCTAATGTCCAGGGGATATACACCTCCCACTCGTCGCCTATGTGCATATTTTGCACGGCAGTGGCAAATCCATCGGTAAGCGAACTCACCAGGAATTGAGCCGGCACGGCTGTCTCGGTGGAGGTGCTGCTGCCCATTGAGGAGTCAAACTGATAGCCATCAGGATAGGATGGCGACTCCATCAGCCTGCCCGTGTAATGTACCAGCACGGAATCGGTATATAATGGGCACCCTGTCCCGGTACCTTCGTTCAACACATGAACAACAATATTAGACGTATTTTCTGCAGGATGGGCGTCCTCATAGTTCCAACTCCTGATAATCTTCCAAGAGGTATCGCCTGCCGAAACTCGTTCTTGAGCCTGACTAAAGATGCTGTTCCACTTTTTCTGGTTGAAATTCTCCCAATCTGCAAATTCCTCCACTTCATCGGAAGATTCCGAACAGGAAGTGAAAAGCATAAAGGGCAAAAGATAAAAAGGCAAGAGCCTCACCATACCTTTTAATATATCAAAGGCTGATTTATTCATATTTCGGATGTGATTCATAAAAATAACACTACTTGTCACAAGGCAATGCCGGGCGACGCATCGACCGGTTGCGCGACGGTTGTCTCTATCGTTTCAACATTCGTTGGTCTACTCCTACTTGTCCCAGCCTTCTATTTCCTTGCCGAGTTTTTTCAGTGTGGAGGT
Organism: Prevotella sp.; assembly: GCA_050946435.1. GTDB lineage: Bacteria > Bacteroidota > Bacteroidia > Bacteroidales > Bacteroidaceae > Prevotella. The sequence goes on along the minus strand of JBMNUU010000013.1, from coordinate 4,065 downwards.
GATACTCACGCGGTCTTCGATAATAGAACGCAGGTCCTTAATGTCTACACGCTCCTGCTCCATCGAGTCGCGGAAACGAATTGTCACTTTATGGTCGTTGGGCGTATCGTGGTCTACAGTTACACAGAACGGGGTGCCAATGGCATCCTGGCGACGATAGCGCTTGCCGATGGAGTCTTTAGGCGCACCATAATGCGTGTTGAAATGGAATTTCAGGTCGTTCACGATATCGTGGGCGATTTCCGGCAGTCCGTCATTCTTGTCGAGCGGGAACACTGCACACTTCACGGGCGCCAGTGCCTCCGGCAGTCTCAGCACCACGCGAGAGCCACCATTTTCCAACTCTTCCTCGCAATAGGCATGACACATCACGCTAAGGAACATACGGTCTACGCCGATAGAGGTTTCCACAACATAGGGTACATAGCTCTCCTCGGTCTCGGGGTCGAAATATTTGATACTGCGACCGCTGAACTTCTCGTGCTGCGACAAATCGTAGTCAGTGCGACTATGGATGCCCTCCACCTCCTTAAAGCCAAACGGCATATTAAACTCAATGTCGGTAGCGGCATTGGCATAGTGGGCCAGCTTGTCGTGGTCGTGGTAGCGATAATTCTCCGGACCCATACCCAGACTCTCGTGCCAGGCCAGACGCACCTTCTTCCAATATTCAAACCATTTCATTTCGGTGCCGGGCTGGCAGAAGAACTGCATCTCCATCTGCTCAAACTCACGCATACGGAACACAAACTGACGCGCCACAATCTCATTGCGGAAGGCCTTACCAATTTGGGCAATGCCAAACGGCAGCTTCATGCGACCGGTTTTCTGCACGTTCAGATAATTCACGAAAATGCCCTGAGCCGTTTCCGGGCGGAGGTATATCTTGTTGGTCGCATCCGAGAGCGAGCCTACCTCGGTGGAGAACATCAGATTGAACTGGCGCACATCGGTCCAGTTTTTCGATCCACTGACAGGGTCCACGATGCCCTCGTCTACGATAATCTGTTTCAACGCCTCCAAATCGGGCTCTTGCATAGCCTCAGCATAGCGCTTGTGCAGGTCGTCATATTTTTTCTGGTTTGCGAGCACGCGAGGATTAGTCTCGCGGAACTTAGCTTCGTCGAAGCTGTCGCCGAACTTCTTGGCGGCTTTCTTCACCTCCTTGTTAATCTTCTCCTCATATTTGGCCATGTGGTCTTCAATCAGGACATCGGCCCGATAGCGCTTCTTTGAGTCACGGTTGTCTATCAACGGGTCGTTGAATGCATCGAGGTGACCGCTGGCCTTCCACACTGTGGGATGCATGAATATGCTGGCATCAATGCCCACAATGTTCTCGTGGAGCAGCACCATAGACTGCCACCAATATTGTTTGATATTATTCTTGAGCTCCACGCCATTCTGACCGTAGTCGTAAACAGCAGCAAGCCCGTCGTAAACGTCTGAACTTGGGAAGACAAAGCCATATTCCTTGCAATGGCTCACTATCTTCTTGAAAACATCATCTTGTGCCATGTTTATTATTTCTAATTTGATTCAATTTGTGCAAAGTTACTGCTTTTTCCGTGATTACGGCAACGAAAAGGCATTAAATTAGCAGCGAGGCCAACATTGTCACGTCATATAGAGACAACCAGCAAGTACAATGCTACTCCAACTTTTTATAAAACGTTTGTTTCGGTGCTTAGAAAACTTGACCTTTTCTTTCGCGCTATTGTTTTAAATCTTCACCCTGGAACAAGTGTCATTCACAGCACCATATAACATTTTCGCGAATATTCAACTAAAATCATTATCAACACCCTATTATTTACACCATAAGGTTAAACTAAATCACAAACATTCCCAGCTTTCTCCTACGGACCCATTCTAAATTTCTTACCTATATATGAATTCCCCCAGGCAACAATATGACAACAAGGGACTACACCAGCTTACCGCCGTGTAGCCCCTTGGAGGTTGGTAGTCAACAGCGAACGACAGCCATCTGTAGCTCCCTTTCACAGCTGCAAGTTTATGCTTATTTCAAATTACGAATCGATTCCGGCAAGGTGTTTTCCGGATTATTCGGCTCAACCCTGTCTAGTACCGGGCGAATGGCGATGCCTTGTGAAGGATAGCCCGGCCCAAGATTCCATTCTGAGGTACCAGCGAATAAGCAGCGGTTAGTTCCTGCAGCAGGCATATATCCAGTCATATACTGTCCATAAGTTCCTTGTATGAGGGACATGTCCCGATAGCCAATAGTCTTACCTCCTACATTCCTTTTACCCGTAATTGGCAGGAACAAACCGATTTGAGCCCTTACCAAAGGTGTCACGTCAGTGTACTTGTAGAGCTGGCGGGCACCAGTAGGCATACCTTTTATTCTCGTGGCTCCAGGTCTGCAGGTGTAGAAATACACACCATATATTCTGTTGCCTTTGTCTGTTGTGCAATATCCCGGATAAACATTAGCATTGTCATACAGCTTCTGTATTTCGTCTTTGTTGGGCAGACGATAAACGTGGTTTTTATCCATTGTATGATAATAGGCCAAATCGCCCCATTTTGCCTCTGATTTTAGTGTTGTTTCATTTTTCGTTAAATCCGCAAAAGCTGTTTTGAACAATCTCCCGGAGATATCTTTATTAGTTGCGGTAATATAATGGTCACCAGTTGATAATGCATTCTCAATGTTTCCAAAGCTGAACACATCCTGATTCTCTGCACGTATCTGGTAGTTCTTTCTGAACTGAGACCCCATAGGACGTTTCTGATCAGAGTTGTCGCAAGCATAATCAGCAATCCACCACTGGGTGGGTGCAATGCCCCAATAATTATCTCCTGCCGGCTCTTGATAGTGAATTAAGTTGCCGGTAGCCCACTTGGTACCTTGCACCTCGACATAGCCGTCATCCTCATTCACCACTTCCATTTGAATAATGTCATCTCTGTAAATACCATTAGCTTCGAAAGTGCATTTAGGCAATGTTCGCTTATACATCTTGTCGCCGATATAAACAATGATGCTCACATCATAATAGGTGCCGGGAAGCATTGCCGCGTAGGTGTATTTGCCATTGGCAGATGTCAGCTTCGACGTGGGATTGGCTATCAACTCCATGCCATACGACCAGTCGTCCTTCTCCGTACCGACAAATTTGCCTGTAGTCAAGTCCAAAATGTTAGTGGATACTACGTTTGAAATGTACACCTTGTCGATGTCGGTCAATATTTTGCTGTTTTGGTCGGCAAAGCGCAGTCCCCAGAAAGCCACCAGTCGCTGCAGTTTTCCTGCATGAGCCTTGATTTTTCCATTCTCTACGCTCTGTGGATTGACCGCTCCCCATTGGAAGTCGAACTTCTTGCCAATGGTCTCGGCTGTGCCATCTTGAACCATCAAATCGATTTCTACCGTTTTCTTGATGGTCTCCGTTTGATGATAGCCCTCTAATGTTGTAGAAGAACCATCCGACTCATTGGTAACGGTGTACTTAGAATTTTCAACAGGATATGCCACCGGTTCCTGTTTAAAAGCATTGGCAGGATAAAGGAATGTCAATTTATCGTTTACGGTAATCGGATTAAGGCTTGTAATGGTGCCATTGAAAAAGCCATCCTTGCCATTGGCTGTTGTTTTCAGATAGTTGTATTGCTTTTGTGTGCTCTTATCCCCATCACTTTGATTGAACAATATCAGTTCGTCTCCGTCCTGCCAAGTGGACGTAATGTGGCTTGCCTCATCTTCCACCAGTGAGCGGGTACCTTTTTGTCCCGTCTTATCCGCAGTGCCAACCGAACTTTCCATTTGATAAGTGTAGCCTTGTGTCTCTTCTTCTGCCTGCGGTGTAACCAAGTCTTCATCTGCACAGCTTCCGAGGGCCATGATAAACGTACCACATAATAGAATATGGGCAAAATTGTTGTGTCTCATTGTCTTGAAATTAGAAGTTATGGTTCTGTGGGATTTAGTGTAAATTAACACGCTGAAATTCGCAATAAGTGGCATGAAATGTGTTCTTTTGCAGTCATTATGAAAAGAATCGAAGATATATTATCCAAGCTACTACTCCAGAATAA